>JAWOHH010000023.1:0-3797 GCA_046496215.1 Desulfobacterales bacterium | reverse complement strand
CTCACGGCTCACCTGAACAGCCCGGCGGCCGGTGCGGCTCTCGCCCGCATGCTCTCCGACGGCCTCGAGCCCGAAGAGGTCTTCGAGGAGCACATCAACGGCGCTGCGTATTTGAGCAGCGTCAAGCCGATACTGAACGATGCCAGCTGCCACCACTGCCATGGAAGCTCGCGCAAGGTGCTGGGGGGGCTGCACGTGCGCACGTCGGCTGAAAAGGCGGTTCAGATGTCGCGCGCCGCGGGGCGCAACGGCATCCTGATCGGAGCCGCCGGCTGCCTGAGCATGATTCTGGCAGTGTTTCTCCTGTTCCGGAGCATGGTCAACCGTCCGCTCAACCGGCTGCTGGAACTCGCCGGCAGCATGCGGCAGGGGGACCTGAGCCGGTCGATCGAAGTCGTCGGCCGAAACGAAATCAGCCACATGAGCGCGCGCATGAACATCGCCAACCTGAATCTGCGCGAAATGATCTCAGAGATCGCCTCCGCGTCTCAGAATGTCTCCTCCGCAGCCAGTGAGCAGGCCTCCGCATTGGAGGAGACCAGCGCATCGCTGGAGGAGATGTCCTCCATGACCCGCCAGAACGCGGGCAATGCCGAGTCGGCCGACCGGCTCATGCTTGCCGCGAAGCAGCACACGGCTGCGGCCGACCAATCCATGAAGAACCTCATGCAATCCATGAGCAAAATCTCCCACGCCAGCGAGGAGACCTCCAAGATCGTCAAAACGATTGACGAAATCGCGTTTCAAACCAATCTGCTCGCGCTTAACGCAGCGGTCGAGGCGGCGAGGGCGGGGAGCGCGGGCGCCGGGTTTGCGGTGGTGGCCGACGAGGTGCGCTCCCTCGCGCGCCGCTCGGCCGAGGCGGCCCGCACCACCTCCGACCTGATCGCCGGCACCGTCCGAAGCATCGATGAGGGCAAGAACGTTGTCTCCGACACCAGCGCCGCGTTTACCGAAGTGGAGCAGAACATCAACCGCTCGGCAGAGCTTGTCAGTGCCATCGCTGCCGCCTCCAAAGAACAGGCGATCGGGATCGAGCAGATCAACAAGGCGGTTGCCGAGATGGACAAGGCCACGCAGGACTTCGCCGCCACCGCCGAAGAGCTGGCTGCATCCGCCGGGCATTTCAAGGTGGATGCCGCGCCGCTTCCAGAGGCCGCCGAGCGTCCAGCGCGAGTCGCGAAAGCAACCCCATCGGGTGCATCATCGAGCCAACTCGAGATGCCGGTATAAACTCCTTCAGGTTTGAGGGCGATCTGCCGATATGGGGCCTGAGCCCGCCGGCGCTTGCGCCCGTTGGCGCTATTCCTGCATGGAAAGGGATTGCCGAGATGATGAGTGGGATGGGTGCGATCGACCTGAAGAGTTTTGTGACCAACGCCGTCCGGGGCGTATTTAAGACCATGCTCTTGATGCCGCTCGAGTTGGAGGAACCGCCCAACATCGCCAGCGTCACGACCGGCAAGCACATCATCGGCACGGTCGGGTTCGCGGGCGCGGCCATGGGCAACGTCAGCCTCTTCGTCAGCCGCGACTTCGCGCGTGAAATCACCGCGGCCATGCTGGGCATGGAGGTGGGCGACGTCGGCGGCGACGAAGAGGTCCACGACGTGATCGGCGAGGTGTGCAACATGGTGGGCGGGGACCTCAAGTCGCGGCTGTGTGATGCCGGGTTCACTTGCTCGCTCTCCATCCCGTCCATCACCTATGGGGACAGCTTCCAAATCGCCTCCAAGGGGTGGGATCGGCACGAGCGCTACGGCGTGTGCAACAGCCATCATTCGGCCCTGCTGGAAGTGTACATCAAGGCGGCCAATCCATCATGACGGCTTCGGCGAAAGCCGTCGTTACCGCAGGAGGGTACCATGGCATTAAGAGTGTTGACCGTTGACGACAGCAAAACGATTCGCCTGATCGTCAGGAAGGCGTTTCAGCCCTTCAACTGTGAAATCTTCGAGGCGGAGAACGGGGTCGAAGGTTTGGCCGCCGCTGCGAAGGTCAAACCGGGGCTGATCATCCTCGACATCACCATGCCGGTCATGAACGGCGTGGAGATGCTCGATCGGATGAGGGCCGACGAGAATCTCAAAAACATCCCGGTGATCATGCTCACGGCCGAGTCCGGCAAGGACAACGTGCTCAACATCGTCAAGAAGGGCGTCAAAGACTACATGGTAAAACCCTTCAAGGGCGAGGATCTCATCGACCGGGTGAAAAAAATAGTGGCCCTCGAACCCAAGGCGGAAGAGGTGGCCGAGCAGAAGAGGCCGGAAAAATACTTCACCCAAATCGAGGACATCGTGGTGCTGACCCTGCCGTCCAAGGTCACCCGCCCGGTGACGGTGGAGGTTGAGACGAGCCTTCAGGTGAAGATCAAAGACATGTCCGGGGCTCAACTGAAGAAAATGATTCTGGACATGAACGGAGTTACGGAAACCAACGTGTCTCTGATCAAGCTTATCATAACCGCGCTGCAGCAATGTCAGAATGCAAGTGTGGCCGTTAAGCTTGTCGCCAACCCCAAACAGGGGGAAGAACTGAAGGGGTTCCAGGAGACCAGCCAGATCGAGGTTGCCCCTTCGATCGCCTTGGCCAAAGCCGCCTTGTGAGGTGCAGATTGGGTATCAGCCGCAACTGATTGATATAAATGGAAGCGGATTGATGATTTGCAAAAAGAAAAAACCATTTTGCAAAATGCGACGATATTGTTTCATGCGATTTCAATCTGTTTGAGATGGTTTTTTCGAGGCACCGGTTTCCCTTCAGTTTGAATCGGGGGAGCCTTCTCTTTCTTTATTTCATATAGTTATAGCTAATTAGCTGCGTGTGCGGCGGACCGGCGTGAAACGGAAAAAACGCCCCCTTCCAGAATTGCAGTGCTTTGAGGACTGTTGTCTGCCGCAGGCTTATCGGCATAATGCAAAGATCACTCGAGAGCGTGATTCGACACTCGGAAGCGCCTTTCCCCGCTCCGGGGTCGAAAATGATCAGGCTGCGATCCTGAACGGTGAAAGCCGGTCGCAAAATATGGTAGCCTTCGTTTCCCTCCCCCCTTTTGGTTGACATTCGTGTTGTAGCCCCCTTGCACGCCGGGCGCCGCCCCCTTTCTCTCTTCTCCGGTTTAAGATGAGCGGCATGCTTATTGCTAAAACTGCCGTGCGTCTCGGGTCTTGGCCGGACCCCCGACCCATCAGGCCAAGCCTCAAGCCTACGGGGTGGAGTGCTGGAACGCCTTGCAAAAGGAGAATGCCGTGGCAAACGCCGTCGCCCGCAAACCGAGTTCCGAACAAATGGACCTGTTTTCCCCACGCGCCGGCGAGCCGGACCCCTCGCCCACCCCCCCCCGGATCGACAACATCATCGGCCGCAGCCAGCGCATGCTCGAGATCTTCGACCTGATCGAGAAGGTGGCCGACTGCGACAGCACCATATTGATCAACGGGGAAACCGGCACCGGCAAGGGGCTGGTCGCGCGAGCGATCCACAACAAGTCCCGGCGCCGGTCCAAGCCCTTCATCTCCATCAACTGCGGGGCCATCCCGGAAAACCTGCTCGAAAGCGAGCTCTTCGGGCACCTAAAGGGGGCTTTCACCGGGGCCACTGCCTCCAAGCCCGGCAAGTTCGAGCTGGCGGACGGCGGCACGGTGTTTTTGGACGAGATCGGCGACATGAGCCCCGACCTCCAGGTCAAGGTCTTAAAGGTGCTGGAGGAGGGGGAGTTCGAACAGGTCGGCGGCTCCAAGACCATCAAGGTGGACGTGCGGGTCATCGCAGCCACCCACCGGGACCTGTCGGAG
>JAWOHH010000094.1:0-11642 GCA_046496215.1 Desulfobacterales bacterium | reverse complement strand
GTGGACCATCAAACACCACTACCTTTACCTGCATTCGTTCAGCACCGGCTCCGAGCTGCGTCAGGGCCTGGAGGACTGGATAGGCTTTTACAACCACGAACGCGGCCACTCCTCTCTTGACGACCGCACCCCGGATGAGGTTTATTACGGCCTGCCTCATCCGTTCGCGGAGGCAGCCTGATGCTTCCCATAAAAACTACAAAAACCCAAAAACCGATTCAGAGCTTAGCCCACCCATCAGGCTGTCCAAACAACGGGGTCCACCGCCTGTGTCAACCGTCGTAACGGAAGCGCACGCCTGAGATTTCGTGCGGACTTCATAAATGGTTCATCACTGCAGCACTCAAGAGCCTTGATTTTTAAAGCCAGGTCCATGAGCTTTCGGCCCTGAATCTCTTTCGCGATGCTGTCTCGGCTCTTGCCTTTTGCCCCGTTTCCGGTGGTAATGATTTTTGAGTTTGCCCTGGCCAGCGCTATGCGCTGCTTAACGAGGACACCCCATCTCGGCTGGTGTTTGTAAACGATCGGTATCTGAGATTTTGCCTTTCTTGCTTTCATTTGGGTGGTAGAGCGTTTTCCTGCCATGATTTTTCCTCTCCCGTTGAAACAGCGATTCATGCCGCTTGGCAGTCGCCCGATCACTTCACCAGCGAAACACCGATATAGAAAACCGCCGCCACCTCGACCGCGAAAATAACCCCGTACAAGACATACTTCCAAACCGGGAAGTCCTCGAAAATCGTGTTGGCACGCTCCAGGATCCGCGGGCCGACAGAGGAGGCGTAAAGTGCATACGGGTCCCTGGGCGCATCGTTTGTTCTGCCGGCGTGCGTGCTCACGTGGCCTTCCTTTCGCAATACAGCCGCCGCGCACCCTCCCTCTTATTTCAGCCCACTAAAATGAGGGTGAGGTCTGAGGGGCTGTGGAGAAGTTTGGCGGCGCGGTTTCCCAAAGCGAACTCCTTGATGGCCGAAGTGCCTCGACGGCCGAAAACCAGGATGTTGTACTCCCCCCGCGACGCCTCGGCCAGGATGTCACGGGCGATGCCAGCGGCCATGGCCTGGTGCAAGACGGCGATGTTCTCTTCCGGCAGGCCCGTGGCGGTCAGCTCATCTTTGGCCCTGCTGAATCGATCAGCGGTTTGTCGCGCCTGCTCGTTGCGCCAGTGCGCCAGGGTTCTATTGCGCTCAGAACGCTCCGTTTCATCGAGAATGTGGCCGTCGTCCCACAACCCGGGCGGTTTGGCCGCAATGACGTGAAACAGAGTGACACGGGTCCCCGGAAGTCTTCCAAAATGCTCACCGACATGGGCCACCACGCGGTCGGCATACGGCGATTCGTCCAAGGCCGCCAGCACCCGTGGAGGCTCGAGGTGCCGGTTGCCCACCACCCAGACCGACACCCTTTCGGCGTATTGACATACCTGGGTGGTGGTGCTTCCCAGGAAAAAGAGTTTGATGCCGGATCGGCCTTTCCGGGCGACTGCGATGGCGCTCGGCGCCAGCCGTTCGCCGGCGGCGAGGATCTCCTGGGCAGCATTTGCGCCTCTCCTCACGAACTCCCGTTCGATTCGGGTGGGGGGGACACCCATCTGCTGCAACAGATCAAAAGCCCGCCTCAGGATCGCCTCCGCCTGCTCTTCCTGCGCCTTTTCCCACGGGCCGGGCTTGCCGCTGAGCGTGGAAAGCTCCCCCGGGTAAAAGTAGGACGTATCCAGCGCCGCATGAAAGAGATGCAGGTGAACATCGGCCGGTGCCAGCAATGCACCCAGGTTGCGGAGCGCCCCGCCAGCCGTTTCCGAATCGTCCAAGGCAAAAAGAATTTGCTTCGCCATGCGCCAGGGCCTTTGCTGAATGTGGCTAATCCGTCTCGGTGTAAAAAGGCAGCACTCTTGCGATGTCACGGGCGACCGAGCGGGCCTCATCATAGGCGCTCCCGGGCTGCAGCCGGGCGAGTAAATCGGAGGTAATCCTCCAGTCCGGTTTGGCATGACCCGGGCACTCCTTCACCGGGTAGAGCCGCCGCACCCGGCCTTCGGAGTTCGTGAAGCTGCCTTCCTGCTCCAAAAACGTAGCGGCGGGCAGGACCACATGAGCGTCTTCGGCACCGTCGCGTAGGAGAAAATCCTGAAACACGAAAAATTCCACACCGGCAGAAAGCGCTCGGATCTCCTCACCCGGCAGGCATTCTCCGCTTAGCAGGTAAAGACCTTTCAGCACTCCTGCCCTAACCATCTCTTTTAATTGGGTCAGCCCCGAGCCGGGCTCGGCCGGTATCGGCCTGCCCCACATGGCGGCCAACTGCGCACGCCCGGGGCCATCCGACAGCGGGAGGTCGCCGGGAAGCCGGCCCGGCCGCATGCCCATGTCCGTTGCTCCCCGCGTGTTGATGTGCCGGCACAGGGGGTGGATGCCGCTCTTGGCTTGTCCGATTCTCCCGGTGAGGAGGGCGAGGGTAGCGAGGGCCTCTACGTTGAAATCGCCCCGCGGGCCGTCGGCCACCTCCTCGGAATAGACCACCGCCAGAGATCCGGCGGCGGCGCAGGCGGCGGCCGCCTCCTCCAGGACCGTATCGGGGATTCCAAGGGAGCCCGCCGTCGAATCGGGCGCTTGCGCGGCGAGCGATTCCTTCAGGGCGGCGAGCCGCTGGGGGTGCTGGCCGGCGAAGGCAGGATCGATGAGCCCCCGCTGCAGCACGCGCCGGGCGAGTAGCGCCAGTAAATCCCCCTCCTGCCCCCGGGGAACAGATAGCGCCGGTGCGGCGAACTTCCCCAGCGCCGGCGGGCCGGGGGCGATGCAGATGAGCCGGCGGCCGCGGGCGCGGCTCGCGCGCCGCAGGGCCGCCGCCACGATCGGGTTGTCCTCTTCGATGCGATCGCCCACGGCGATGATGACCTCGACCTCTTCGATCGCATGCAGGGCGATCGGGATCACCCGCTCCCCGATGACCCGATCAAGGGCGGCCATGGAGGTGGCGAGGGGCCGGCTTCCGGGGAAATCCAGGTGGTTCGTTTCAAAGTGCGTGCGAAAGATTCTCTGCAGGAGGTAGTTGGCCTCATTGGTGGCGCGGGGCGAGCCCAGGGCGGCCAAGGTTCGCCCGCCATGCTGCTCGCGCAGGCGGGTGAATTCGCGTGCGATCCGCTCCAACGCCTCCGGCCAGGAGCTCTCGACAAGGCGGCCCTCCTGGCGCACGAGTGGCGTTTTCAGCCGATCCGGGCCACTGAGGTAGTCGAAGCTGTCGAAGCGCCCACGACGGCAGGTATGACCATAGGCGGGCGGGGCTTCGCTGCGGGTGGAGATGGTGAAGAAACGCTTGCCCTTGCGGTGGAACACGAGCTGGCAGCCACACCCGCAGTGGGCACAGACCGTTTCCACCGGCTGACACTTAAAGGGGCCGGGCTTGCCGGCGATGCGGTCGCCCAGTGCCCCGGTCGGACACACATCGAGGCAGAGGCCGCAGGAGACGCAGCGCTCGTTGAAGGACGGGGTTTCGGTGAAATCGATCGCATCCGAGCACTGGGAGGTGGTGCAGGCCTCCAGGCACTGCCGGCAGCGTACACACTTGTTGGGGTCATGGGTGATGAAGGGGTGCAGGTCCTGCCGGCGGGCGCCGTCGAAGGCGATCTGGGGCTGGGTCCGGGTGGCCGTCGGAAGGTGCATTTCTTCCGCCAGCCGGCGCAGGCGGCATGCGAACACATCCATGCAGCCGCAGGAGAGACAGCGCTCCGCCTCCTGCCGTGCTGTTTCCTCCGGCAGGCCGAGGTCGATCTGCTCGAAATGGGTGATCCGCTCGGCGGGTTCGAGCTCCGGCATGCGGGCCCGTGCACGGCGGGGCAAGGCGCCGAAGGGCTCTCTGGCGACGCTCTTCAGGTCTCCCTTGACGATGTTGAAGCTCTTTGGCACCGGTGCGACCTTTCCTTCCGTGAGATACCGGTGGATCGCGAAGGCGGCCCGGCGCCCGTCCGCGAGCGCCCGTACCACCGTGTCCGGCCCGCGGTAGGCGTCGCCCCCGGTGAAGATGCCGTCGAGGCCGGTGTAAAGGGTCTCCGCGTCGGCCTGCAGGGTTTTCCAGCGCGTCACCGGGGCCTTGGCCGCCGCCGGGTCCTTTTCCAGCGGAGAGAGGTCGGCGACCTGCCCGATGGCGGTGATGACCATGTCCACCGCAAGGGTGCTCTGCGAGCCCTCCACCGGGACCGGCCGGCGACGGCCGCTCGCATCCGGCGCCCCCAGTTGCATGCGGATAATCTCGATCCGTTCGACGCGGCCGTTTGCGCTCAGAAGTCTGACCGGGGCGGCCAGGAAATGAAAGACGATGCCTTCGGCCATGGCGCCCTCGATCTCCTCGTGGCTCGCGGGCATCTCCTCGCGCGAGCGGCGATAGATGATGGTCATCTTCTTAGCGCCGAGCCGCACGCCTGTGCGGGCCGCGTCCATGGCGACGTTGCCGCCGCCGATGACGGCGACCCGCTGCCCCATAACGACGGGTTTTCCCAGGCCGACATCGGCCAGAAACTCCACCCCGGAGTGCACGCCGGCCAAGGCTTCACCAGGAATCCCCAGTGTATGCGCCGACCAGGCCCCGATGGCGAGGAAGACGGCCTCGCAGCCATCCTGGCGCAGGGATCCCAGCGTGAAGTCCCGCCCCCAGCGGGTGTTTTTGTGCACGCTAACGCCCAACTGCAAGATGCCCTCGATCTCCCAATCCAGCACCTTTTTGGGGAGCCGGTACTCCGGGATTCCGTAGCGGAGCATGCCCCCCAGCTCCGGCATGGCATCGAAGAGGATCGGCGAATGGCCGAGAAGGCACAAATAATAGGCGGCGCTCAAGCCGGCGGGACCGCCGCCCACGATGGCGACTTTTCGACCCGAGGGGGGGGCTTTGGCGGGGTAATGGCGCTCTCCGCGATCCATCTCAAAGTCGGCCACGAAACGCTTGAGATGGTTGATGTTGATCGGCTCCTCCACCAGGGTGCGCCGGCACTGGGTCTCGCAAAAATGGGGGCAGACCCGGCCGATGGTGGCCGGCATGGGGAGCCGCTCGCGGATGAGCTTCAGCGCCTCGATGTAGTCTCCGCGGCTGATGAGAGCAAGATAGCCCTGAATGTCGATGCCGGCCGGACAGGTCAGCTGGCAGGGGGCCACACAGTCACCGTAGTGCTCACGCAGGAGAAGCTCGACGAGAAGCTTGCGCGTATCGCGGATCTCCGGGGAGTCGGTCGTGACCACCATGCCGCTGCGCACGGGCGTGCTGCAAGAGGAGACGAATTTCGGCTCGCCCTCCACGCGGACGATGCAGATCCGGCACCCTTCGAGGGGGCGCAGCAGCTCACTGTGGCAGAGGGTCGGGATCAAGATGCCGTTTTCCCGGGCCGCCTGGAGCAGGGTGCTCCCCGGCGCCGCCGCCACCGGTCGCCCGTCGATCGTCAGATGGACTCGTTCGGTCATGAAAGGTCCTATCGCCCGCCGGCCGCGCGGCAGCGCCGGCCGGGGTCAGCACATTTAGGGGAGACACTCAGCGTTCATCCCTGGGATCTGCCCCCCCAGGCGGCGGCACTCTCCCGCCGGGCATTCCTTTTGGTGGATGTGCCGCTCGAATTCCGGCCGAAAGTACTCAAGGATGGTCGCCACCGGGCCCGCGCCGCGGCCCGCGTATTCGCAATAGGCGGCCGCGCGCATCGCGGCCATGACCGCCTCCATGGTCTGCAGATCCTCGGGCTGGCCCTCCCCGGCGGCGATCGCCTCGATGAGCTCGCGCAGGTACGGAAAGCCGGCGCGGCAGGGGGTGCACTTGCCGCAGGAAACGCCGCGATCGAAATCGAGAAAGTATTTCGCCACCTGCACCATGCACCGGTTTTCATCCAAAAGGGCGATGCACCGTGACCCATGGTCGTAGAGAAAACGCCCCGAAGTCGTTTGCAGCGGGTCCAGGTGGATCAGGTCGAACAGGATGTGGCCCTTGGCGAGGGTCTCAAACACCGCCTCGCGTGCCCGGTCGGGTGTGAGCCGATGGTAGAAGAACCCGCCGCCGGGAAACCCCGCTAAAGGGCCATAAGGGCAGGCCCCGCTGCAGCCCACCTTCATCGGGGCGATCCGCACGCTCAGTCCGCAGGCGCGGATCTCCTCCTCGATCGCTCGGCGCACGGCGTCCGCGCCGCAACGGCAGGCGCCGTTGGCGGCGCAGGCGGTGATGAACGCGCCGGCGGCGTCGACTCCGCACCCAAACGGCGGCCGTGGTGCCGGCGCGCCGGAGGCCGCTCGCGTGTCGTGTTTCTGCCTGCGCTTGAAGAGTCCCACAGACCCACCTCGTTTACATCAGGGAGCGGGCAGCGGCCCGGGCCACCTCCAAAATCGGATTGGGAAAAACGCCGGCCGCCACCATGACCGTCACCAACACCCCCGCCAACACCCGCGTGGCGCCGGAAACCGCCAGCTGCGCAGGGGGACTTTCCGGCTCGGTCAGGTAGGCGGCCTTGACCACCATGATATAGTAATAGAGGGAGATCGTGGCGTTGACCATGGCCACGATCACCAGCCACAGGTAGCCCTGCTCCACCGCCGCCACGAAAACCAGAAACTTGCCTGTAAACCCGACGGTGGGCGGAATTCCCGCCAACCCGAAAACGGCCAGCATCAGCACCATGGCCAGCAGCGGGGAGCGCCGGTGCAGGCCGGCGAGCTGCGCGATCTTGAGATCACTGCCGTCGGAGGCTACCTTGACGACCACCAGGAAGCAGGAGAGGTTCATCACCAGGTAGGCGAGCGCATAAAAAATGGCGCTCGCGAACCCGTTTGCGCTCATGCTGAGGACGCCGATCAGGACATAGCCGGCATGCGAGATGCTGGAGTAGGCGAGCAGGCGTTTCAGGTCCCGCTGGACGATGGCCGCCAGGTTGCCGAGGGTCATCGAGCAGATCGAGAGCACCACCAAGGCCTGCACGAGAAAAAGGGCGTCCGTGCCCAGGGTGGCCATGCGCAGGATGATCGCCACCGCCGCCACCTTGGAGGCCGTGGCGATATAGGCGGTCACTTGGTTGGCGGCTCCCTGGTAGACATCCGGGGCCCAGTAATGGAAGGGGAAGACGGCCAGCTTGAAGAAGAAGCCGCACAGGGTCAGGACCAGGCCGAGCAGGGCCGCCGGTGTGGCGACGACCCCGGGCATGATCCGCACGAGATCCGCGACGTAAGTGGTGTGGGTCACGCCGTAGATATAGGAGAGGCCGAAGAGCATCACGGCCGACGCCGCGGCGCCCACCATGAAATATTTGATCCCCGCCTCCACATCGACCCCGTCCCCCTTGCGCAGCGGGACCAGGATGTAGAGCGAGTAGCTGGAGAGCTCGAGCGCGATGTAGATCATGAGCAGCTCGACGCTGCTGACCAGCAGCATCATCGCCAAGGTGCAGGTGGTGAGGAAGAGAAAGAACTCGGGGTGGTGGCGCTCGTCGATGCCGTTTAGCTCGCTGCAGAGGCAGACCACTAGAAAGAACCCGCTGGCCACGAGCACCTTGAAGACCTGCGAAAAGAGATCGACGCGATAGGTGCCGAAAAAGAGGGTCCCGTCCAGGCGCACCGAGGCCAGGGCGATCACCAAGCCGCCGGCGGCCAGAAAGAGGGCCGTCAGGTAGTCCCGGCGCAGGTTCGGCCGGGCCGATAGGGAGAGCGCGAAAAAGACGACGGCCGTGAAGGCGAAATAAAGCTCGGGGATGAACAGCGTCCAGCTCATCGCGCTAACCCCTGAATGAGAGGGATGGAGGCGGTCTGCACCATGTCCACCATCACCCAGGGAAAGAGCCCGAACAGCACGATCACCCCCGCCAGGATCATGCGGGGGATCCCCAAGCCGAGGCTCATGTCCGGGAGATGGGCAAAGCGCTCGTTCTTTTGACCGTAGAACGTGCGCTGCACGACCCGCAGCATGAAAAGGGCGCTCACCACCAGGGCGCAGATGGCGAGCGCCCCCCGCACCGGGTAGACCCTGAAGGAGGCGATGAACACCAAAAGCTCCGCCCAGAAGCTCGCCAGGCAGGGGACGCCGATGCCGGCGAGCGCGGCGATGATGAAAAAGGCGGAGGCCCGAGGCATGATCTTGCTCAGGCCGCCCAGCTCCGGGATCAGCTTGGTGTGGGTCTTGTCGTAAATGTAGCCCACGGAGGAGAAGAAGAGCGCCGTCATGACCCCGTGGGCGAACATCTGGAACACCGCCCCGTTCAGCCCGTCGACGGTGACCGTGGCCAGCCCCAGGCCGACGATGCCCATATGGGAGACGCTCGAGTAGCCGATGACGTATTTGAGGTCGGTCTGGGCCAGCCCCACGAAGGTGCCGTAGACGATCCCGCAGGTCGCAAGCAGGGCCATGAGCTCGGCCCAGTACTGCCAGCCCTCCGGGCAAAGGAAGATGCCGACCCGCAGCACGCCGAAGGCCCCCAGCTTCATCAGCACCCCGGCGTGGATCATGCTGACCGCCGTGGGGGCGGCCACGTGGCCGACCGGCGACCAGGTGTGAAACGGCCATACACCGGCCAGGATGCCGAAGCCGAGGTAGAAGAGAAGGAAGGCGAACTTCTGCTGGAAGGGGGTGAAAATCCCGGGCCGCATGAGAGCCGTCAGGTCGAAGGTGTTCAACCCGGAGGCCACGAACAGGTAGATAAGGCCCGGCAGAATGAGGGCGCTGCCCGCCAGGAGATAGAGGGTCAGTTTCATGGCCCCGTACTCCTTGCGGGTGCTGCCCCAGATGGCGATGAGCGGGTACATGGGAAAGAGCGAGACGTCGTACCAGATGAACAGGAAGAAGAGGTCCATCGCCATGAAAACCCCGAACACCCCGGCGACCAGCAGAAAGGTGAAGGCGAAAAACTCCTTGACCCGGTGGGTGAGCTCCCACATGGTGAGGACCCCGGTGAAGAGCACCACCCCGGTCAAGGCCAGCATGGGCAGGCTGAACCCGTCGACCGCATTGAAATAGGTGATCCCGATCGCATCCACCCAGGGGACCTTCTCGACGAACTGCAGTCCCCCGCGGCCCTGATCGTAGGCGAAAAAGAGGTAGACCGAGAGCCCCATCGCGATCCCGGAGAAGACGAGGCTCACCTGCTTGATCAGCAGCGGGCGCTCCTCCGGAATGAAGAGGATCACCAGCAGCCCGATGATGCAGCTCGCCAGGATGGCCGTCAGGTACGGAAACGTCGCGAATTCCATGCCCATGGGTCGTTCACCCGAAGAAAAGAAAGCCCAGCCCCACCAGCGCCAAGACGCCGAAGATCACCATCAGGTTGTACTGCAGCATGCCCGACTGCATGAAGGCGAGCAGGCGCCCGCCGCCGATCGTGGCCTTGCACAGGCCGTCGATGGCACCGTCGATCACCCGGCGGTCGTTGCGCGTGAACAGGTTCGAGAAGAGCCCGTAGATCACATGATCCAGGAAAAGCCGGTACGCATGGTCCAGGTACCAGCGGTTGGCGAAGAGTGTCCGCACCGCCGGCACCCGCTCCACGAACCCCACCTGCGTCGCACCCCGGCGGCCGAACTCCAGCCACGCCAGGCCGGTTCCGGCGAGGGCCAGGCCCACGGCGGCAAAAAGAAGCCAGGCATGGTGGCCGGCCGCCTGCCCGGCCGTTCCGGCCGCCGCTCGCATCAGGAAACCCGTCAGGGGTTTTTCGAAAAAGCCCACCCCCAGCGTCACGGCGGCCAGGACGATCAAGGGGGCGGCCATCACCCCGTAGAGGCCGGACCCATGGCGGCCGGCATGGGCGTCGTGCCCGCCCCCATGGGACGCCTCGCGGCCGCTCGGCCGCAGGATGATGAAAATCAACCGGAAGGTGTAGTAGGCCGTCAGGAAGGCCCCGAGCAGGCCGGCTGCGAGCCACAGCGGGTTGGGGTGGTCCGCCAGGACCCCCATGATCGCCTCTTTGCTGAAAAACCCGGAAAGCGGGGGCAGGCCGCTCAGGGCGGCCGCGGCTAGGGTCATGCAGACCATGGGGACGAGCAGCCCCCGGCCGCCCCGGCGTCCGATCACGAACATGTCGTTGGTCTCGTAGTGGTGGATGAAAACCCCGGAGCAAAGAAAGAGCAGGGCTTTGAAGCCAGCATGGGTGGTCAGATGAAAGGCCCCCGCGGCGTAGCCTCCGGCGGCCAGCCCCATCACCATGAAGCCGAGTTGGCTGATGGTCGAATAGGCCCAGACCTGCTTGATGTCCCGGGTGACCATGGCCATGGTGGAGGCGAGCAGCATGGTGATGGTGCCGATCGATAGAAAGAGGCTCATGGCCTCGGGCGAGAGACTGAAGAAGGGGAAGATGCGGGCGAACATGTAGACGCCGGCCGCCACCATGGTGGCCGAGTGCAGCAGCGCGCTCACCGGGGTGGGGCCCTCCATGGCGTCGGGCAGCCAGGTGAGCAGCGGGAACTGCGCGCTCTTGCCGACCACCCCGCCGAAAATGAGGAGGGCGGAAAGCGTGAGGAGCCCGGGCGAGAGGCGCTTTGCGATCTCCGGGCCGTTCAGGTCGAGGATGTTCAGGTTTCCAAACTGCAGCAGCACGATGAGCAGCCCCAGGAAGAAGGCGATATCACCCAGCCTTGTCATGACGAAGGCCTTCTTCCCGGCTTCGCTGGCGCTGAATTTTTCGTACCAGAAGCCGATCAGCAGATAGGAGGCGAGCCCGACCAGCTCCCAGAAGATGTAGAGCTGGATCATGGTGGGTGAAATGCTCAGGGTGAGCATGGCCCAGGCGAAGAGCGACTGGCAGCCGTAGTAGCGCGAGAATCCGGGGTCCCCGGCCATGTAACCGAGGGAGTAGACCTGCACCAGGAAGCTGATCATCGCCACGATGGTGAGCATGAGCAGGCTCAACGGGTCAAGCAAAAAACCGAAGGGAATGTAGAGCTCCCCCGATATCAACCAGCGGCCCGTGATCTGGAGCGGCGCCGTCATGGACCAGTTGCGGGCGAGGAGAAAGAGGGCGCCGGCGAGCGACAGCGCGATGGCGGCGATGGAGATCCCCGCGGAGAGCCTGGGGTGCAACCGCGCAAAGAGCATGATGAGCGCAAAGGCGAAAAACGGGGCTCCGGCGCTCAAGGCGGCGGCAAGGAGATTTGCATCCTGGATCAAGGCTGCGTTCACGGTCACCCCCTGAGCTCCCGCGCCTGCTCGATATTGATGCTGCGGATTCGGCGGAAGAAGGCAATGATGATGCTGAGGGCGATGGCGGTCTCGGCCGCGGCGAACCCCATGATGAAAAGGGTGTAGACTTGGCCGATGACCGGGTCCGGCCCCAGGAAGCGGTTGAAGGCCATGAAGTTCAGGCTGGCGGCATTGAGCATGAGTTCGATGGCGATCAGCATGCCGATCAGCGAGCGGCGTTGCAGCAGGCCGAAGACGCCGATGACATTTTTCTTGGAAGAAGCCGATGACAAGCGTATAAATGCAATGCGTAAGAATTGCGAAACCCTGATCAACGAAAAATTTACCAAATACAACAGCGATCGCCTTTTCCTCTGCGGTGCTGGAAATGACAGTTTTAATGTGGGTTATGATGGCCGGTTTCGTCTTTGCTCATCTCTCTGTGCTGATTGCACAACATATGACCTTAAAAATGGAACCTTAGCTGAGGCTTGGTTTGATTTTGTACCAAAGGTGTGCGAAATGCG
>JAWOHH010000048.1:0-18578 GCA_046496215.1 Desulfobacterales bacterium | reverse complement strand
GCTCAGATTTACACCAGCAAGCCGCGTGTGTCAAACCCGGATCGCCGCGGCAGATCGAAGCCCCGTTTCGAAACCCGCCCGGCGCAGGGGATCGACGGCCCTTCACTTCGTCTGGGGCATGAGCGCGTAATCGGCAAACCGCCCGCAGGAACTCTTATACGGCAAGCTGCGGCTTTACACCAGCCACAGCAGACCGGCCGCCACGGCCGTGGCGCAGAGGGTCCACCAGTCACGCGGGTGGGCCGAGAGCTGGGGGTCGGTTCGCCTCTCCGTATAGCACCGGGCTTCCATGGCTTCGGACAACCGGTCGGCCGACAGGAACAGGCGCCGCAGGAAGGGGATCGTAAAGCTGGTGAGGCGATAGCATGGGTTTCGGCGCGATTCGACGCCGCGGGCGCGTTGGGCCTCCAGGGTCGCGCCGGCCTGCAGGAAGACCAGCGGAATCAAGCGCAGCACGAGCCCCAACATGGTGCCGATCCGTTGGGCGGGAAGCCGCGGAAACGGCCGCAAAAACCACACCACCGCCGCCTTGATGGCCGCCGGGCGTGTCGTCGCCACGAACAGGAGCCCGAAAAAAACAACCAGGAAGAGGCGCCAGACGGTCACCGCGCCGACCTGCAGCCCTTGACGGGAAACCGGCAGCCACGGCAAATCCGGCAGCGGGGGCCCGGGGGTCGACAAGACCCGCGCGGTAAAGACCAGCAGGAGCAGGAGCAGGAAATAGCGCAGCTCGACGAGAATTCCGAGCGGCGCAAGGCCAAGGCGGCGCGCCGCCGCGACCGCGAGCAGCGATATCACCATCAGCGGCAGAACCCCGCCGTTCATCACCGTCAGCATGAGCATGAACAGGACGCCGAATTTGAAGCGCACATCCAGTCCGTGAAGAGCGGAACCTCCGGGACGGTACCCGACCGGGTTCAACTGAGCCAAGATTGCGCCTCCAGCCCGTGCCGGTAGACGCACGGCGCCCGCACGCCGAAGGACTCGACCTCTGCGAGGATGCCGGCCGGCGGGCCGTCCCTGACGATGCGCCCGGCGTTCATCACGATGAGCCGGTCGGCGTGATAGATGATTTTTTCCAGATCATGGGTGGCCACCACCAGGGTGTGCCCGGCCTGCTGCAGCCGCAGCATTTCGCCCAGCACCTGCCGGGTGCCCGGATAGTCGAGTCCGGAAAAGGGTTCGTCGAAGACGACGATCCGCGGGTGCATGGCCAGGACGCCGGCAATCGACAGCCGGCGCTTCTCACCGCCGGAAAGGGCCTGCGGCGGCTGATCGGCCAGGGCCGTCAGGCTCACCGCCGCGAGAGCCGCCGCGACACGCGCATCGACCTCGGCCGCAGGCAGGCCCAGGTTCTCGGGCCCGAAGGCCACGTCCGCGGCCACGGTCTCACCGACGATCTGGCTGTCGGCATCCTGAAAGATCATCCCCACCAGCCGGCGCGCCCGGCGCAGGTCCCGCGCCACTGCCAGGCCGTCGATCCTGACGGTGCCCGATTGCGGCCGCAGCAAGCCGTTGAGGTGTTTCAAGAGGGTCGTCTTGCCCGAGCCGTTGGGGCCGGTAAGGACCACGAGAGTGCCCGTTTCGATTCCCAGGCTGATCCGGTCGAGGCCGAGGCTGCCGTCCGGATAGCGAAAACAGAGCGTATCGATCTCGATGATGGGCATGGAAAATAGGGTTTTGGGTTCAGGTTCGCGGGTTCATGATTCTGAGTTTCGAGTTTCGAGTTTCAAGTTTCGAGTTTCAAGTTTCGAGTTTCAAGTTTCAAGTTTCTATTTGCCGGTTACCGGTGGCGGGTCGCCGGCCGGGTCCGCACGGCCGATGACCGGGCGCAGGGCGCGGGCGATGGGAACGGCCACCGCTATTTTGAAGATGTCTCCCGGCAGAAAGGGCAGCATCCCGACCGCCAGCGCTTTGGTCCAAGAAAGGCCGGTCAGCAGCTTGAGCCACAAGAGACCGCAGGCGTAAAGCGCCGCGGTGCCGCACAGCATGGCCGCCACGTCGCCCCACCGCCGCCGGCCGGTTTTTTGAGCGATCCAGGCGATCAGAAACACCGCCGGCAGGTAGCCGATCAGGTATCCGCCGGTGGGGCCCAGAAAACGGCCGATGCCGCCGGTGCCGCCGGCAAAAACCGGCAGGCCGCAGGCCCCCGCGAGCAGGTAGATCCCCACGGCGGCCAGGCCCCAGCGAACGCCCAGGAGCAGCCCCGCCAGATAAACGAACAGGTTTTGAAGAACGATCGGAACCGGCCCGATCGGCAGGGCCAGGTAAGCACCCACTGCCGTCAGGGCCGCAAAAAGGGCCGCAAAGACGATCATGCGCAGCGGCGGCGATCGGCTCGGCATCGTTTTCCTCCCTGCGACCGCCGGCGGCGATCCACAAACGGTTGCGCTGCGACGGATCGGGCAAGGCCGAGGCCCTGTCCAACCCCTTGGGTTTTATGGCGGCAGACCATCAGCGGTCTTCTAAGCGCCGGCGCCCGGGTCACCGGTGAAAACAGTCGCCGTAGATCACGGTCTTGAGCGAGCCGTCGGCGAGTTGAAGGATCAGCGAACCGTTTTCATCCACATCGACCGCCGTACCGGACACTGTTTCACGCTGGGTGACGATGTCGACCCGGCGGCCGAGGGTGACGGTGTGCGCCTTCCACTGCGCCATGACGTCCGCATCCTCGATCGCCGCCAGCTGTGCCTCCAAGGCATCCAGATACGCCTGCAGGAGCCGGGTGCGCGAGACCGGCCGGCCCAGAACCGCCTTGAGGGTCGTCGCGGCGGGGGCCGCCCCGCTCGGATCGTTGTTGAGGTTGAGACCGATGCCCACATTGACGTAGGCGATCCGGTCGGTTTCGGCCTCCATTTCCGACAGCATGCCCGCCAGCTTGCGTTCCCCGACCAGTATGTCGTTGGGCCATTTGAGGGTCGCGGCCACATCGAAGCGCTCGCGGAGCGTCAGGACCAGGGCCAGCGCGGCGCTGAAACTCACGCGCGGGCTCATCAGCGGCGGGAGCGCGGGACGCAGGACCACCGTAAAGTACAGGCCGCCGGCTTCCGAATGCCAACTGCGCTGCAGGCGCCCGCGTCCTTTGGTCTGGCGGTCGGCGACCACTACCGAAAAAGGCGGGCACCCGTCGCGGGCCAGCTTGCGGGCAATGTCCATGGTCGAAGCGACTTCCGGAAAATAGTGAACCCTCTCTTCGCGTCCGGGAAACTCCCACGGCAGCGGCGTGTCCGAGGAACCGTCGAGCCGGTAGCCCCTGGGGCCGGCCTCGATGGCATAGCCGAGTTCCTGCAGTTTCCGGATCTGCTTCCAGACCGCCGTCCGGGAAAGACCCAGGGCGGCGCTGAGGGTTTCGCCCGAGACCGTAGCGCCCTCGGCCCGCAACAGGCGCAGGATTTGTCCTTTGGTGTCGCGCATGGCCGTTTTTCCGTTTCGTCAACCAATAAACTTTTTCAAGTTAACGAAACAAACAGGCGGTGTCAACTACAAACCCGCATCCATGGGATGCGGCCCGATCACCCTCTAGTGTTCCGAGTCAACACCGCCGACGCTGCGTTCACAAATTCACCCCCTTTGAAAAAGGAAGACCAGGGGGGATTCTTGTAACCGTTTAAAAATCCCCCTCAATCCCCCTTTTTCAAAGGGGGAAACTCGGTGGTACCCCTTTTTAAATCGATGGTACCCTTTTATAAATCGGTGGTACCCCGGTAGCGAGCTTCAGGGAATTATCAAGTTAAAGTCTTACTTGAGGACTCTGACGATGCGCGGGCGGTATTCGTTTTTGCGGGCCATGCGGCCGCTGCGCACCCGTATGACGACGAAAGCGAGCACGAAGCAGACGCCGCCCAGGAGAGGGGAAAAAGAAGATGGGTCAACCTCCAGCGCCGGAGCCAGTGCCTGGCCGAGGATGGCCCCCAGCATCAGGAGCAGGATCGGAAAGACGTAGAGCATGAAAGAGACTTTGAGCAAAGCGCCGGATGCCAGCCGCATCAGGATCCGGTCACCCACCACGGCCCCCGCGTCGTTGTAGGCCTCAACCTCCATCTCTTCGTCTTCGTTTCCCTTGATATGACACGCGTGGCGGGAGGCGCACCCTTCACAGGCGCTGCTGCGGGAGGTCTTCACCCAGGCAGTTGCCGATCCGACCCGGGTAACGATGCCTTTCTCGGTGGCCATGGGGTCTATCCGCCTGCCCTTCGCTCCGGTTCGGGGACCTGGCGGTAGCAGATCAGGCCGCACTGCAGACAGCGCCCGGCCTCGAAGCGCGCCGAGTGCTCATCGAATCCGAGTTCGATTTCCGTGCATTCGGCCGGGCTCGGCGCAGAACAGAGCGGCATGATGCGGCGTGCCGCCGGCATGACGTTCTCGACGTGATCGACGTTCTGGATATACGCATCCGGGGTTGCCACGTTTGCGGGCAGGTCCAGCGGGATGCCGTACATGACTTCGTGAACGGAGGCGGCGATGCGCCGTCCGGCCCCGATCGCCCGGATGGCGGCGCTGTAATCGGTGAAGGCGTCGCCGCTGGAGAAAAGACCGGTTTGGGTGTGAAAGGCGGCTTCCTTGTAAGGGCTGACACCGGTCCAGCGCAAGGCCGCGCCGGTCGCCGGCGCCGATGCAGCGCCTTCTGCGGCATCGTTTCCCGCATCGGCGGCCTCCGCAGCGATGACCAGCTCGGGCAGCCGGCCGCTGGCCAACACCAGGGTGCCGGCGGCGATCGCCGCCGGTTCGCCGTTCACCAGATCGACCACGTCGAGCCTCGTCAGCCGATCGGCTTCACCGTGAATCCGGATGACGCCGGTATTGAAGTGAAACTTTATATTTTCAGCGGTCAGCGCCTCGATATCAGCCTCACCGATTCCGCAACCGGCCCTGGTCTCCCTGAGCACAACCGTGACCGCACCCGGGCCTTTCGTCTTGGCCACCCGGGCCGCCTCGAGTGCGAGCCGGCCGCCGCCGCAGATCACGGTGTCGCCGCGCAGTGCCGCCGCCGGTGCGTCTTGCCCGACATTTCGGATAAAATCGAGCATCAGGTGGATCCCCGGAAGCGCCGATTCCACCTCCCGCAGCCCGCCGCGCGCCAGGCGGCTGTCCCAGCCGCCGGTGGTCAGCAGGACCGCCTGATGGCCTTCGGCGAACAACGCGGGGATGGTCAGGTTTTTACCGAGGGCCATACCGGTTTGCGCCTTGACCCCCATCTCCAGAACGCCGGCGATGTCCCAGTCGAGGACCTCGGCCGGCAGGCGATCGGCGGCGATCGCGCTCCTGAGCAGTCCACCGAGTTTGGCGGTAGCCTCGTAAACCGTGGCGCCGTGCCCCAGCCGGGCCAGAAAAAAGGCCGCCGACAACCCCGCGACCCCGCCGCCGATCACCGCGACCCGCCGACCCGTTGCCGGGGCTTTGTACGGCAGAATCCTCTGTCCGGTCTGTTTTTCGTGGTCGGCCGCGAACCGTTTCAAGAAGTTGATCGCCACCGGTTGATCGACAAACTGCCGCCGGCACTCGTTTTCGCAGGGTCGCGGGCAGATCCGGCCGATGACGGCGGGAAAGGGATTGCGTTCCTTGATCACCTGCACCGCGCGGTGATACTCTCCCAGGGTGATCTGACGGATGTATTCGCAGATGTCGATCCCGGCCGGGCAAGCCCGCTGGCAGGGGGTGGTGCACTCGTCGGTCTTGTACTCCTTCAGAATGCGCCGGGTCACCGAGGACAGGGTGATGATGTGTTTGGGGCAGACCCGCTCGCAGGTGCCGCAGCCGGTGCAGCGCACCTCGTCGACCACCGGGAGCCCGTCGTGACCCATGGTAATGGCGCCGAAGGGGCAGGCCCTGGCGCAGGAGCCCAGTCCGAGGCAACCGATGGTGCACACCTTCATCCCGCCGCTAAAAAGGCTGGCGGCCCGGCAGTCGCTCAGGCCGTCGTAAATGAACTTCGTGGCGGCCCTGGCCACGCCGTAGGTACACCCGGGCCGGGCGATATCGGGTTCTTTGGCCTCAACGCTCACCCCCAGGATCGCGGCGATTTCCATGGCGACATCATCGCCGGCCGCTACGCAGGAGTTGGGCGCCGCCCGGCCGGCCACGATCGCCGCGGCGTTGGCGCTGCACCCCGGCAGGCCGCAACCGCCGCAGTTGGCCCCCGGCAAGGCGGCTTCGACCGCCAGGATCGTGGGGTCGACGTAGACGTAGAAAATTTTCGAAGCAAAGGCCAGGCCGGCCCCGACCAGCAACCCCAACCCCCCCATCATAAAGATCGCATCTATCATGTTCCTACCCCGTTATGGTTGACAGATCATGAGATTGCATCGAACTTGCACTTTTCGAAACAGGTCATGCACTGGATGCACTTCTCCTTGTCGATACGGGCCGGTTCCTTCTTCTTCCAGGCGATCGCCTCGACCGGACAGGCCCTGAAGCAGGCCCCGCACATGGTGCACACTTCCGGATCCACTTCGAACTTGAGCAGCGCCACGCAGCGTTTGGCCGGGCAGCGCTTCTCGTAAATGTGGGCATTGTACTCGTCCCGGAAATACCGCAGCGTCGAGAGCACCGGGTTGGGACCGGTCTGCCCCAGCCCGCACAGGGATGCCGCGCGGATCACCCCGGAGAGCTCTTCCAGGATTTGGATATCCTCGTGTTGTCCGTGCCCCTTGCAGATCTTCTCCAGGACCTGCAGCAGACGCCGGGTTCCCTCCCGGCAGGGCGTGCACTTGCCGCACGATTCGTCCTGCACGAACTCCATGAAGAAACGGGCCATGTCGACCATGCAGGAATTTTCGTCCATGACGATGGCGCCGCCCGAGCCCATGATGGCACCGACCTTGACGATGGCCTCGAAGTCGACCGGCGTGTCGAGGTATTGCTCCGGGATGCAGCCGCCGGAGGGGCCGCCGAGTTGCACCGCCTTGAACTTCTTTTTCTTCGGGATTCCGCCGCCGATGTCGTAGACGATCCTGCGCAGGGGGGTCCCCATGGGAACCTCGACCAGGCCGATGTTGTTCACGTCGCCCGAGAGGGCGAACACCTTGGTCCCCTTGCTGGTTTCCGTGCCGACACTTGCATACCAGGCCCCGCCCTGCAGCATGATCTGGGGCACGTTGGCGAAGGTCTCCACGTTGTTGAGGATGGTCGGCCTGTCCCAGAGGCCCTTGTGGGCCGGAAACGGCGGTCGCGGACGCGGCATGCCGCGCTGGCCTTCGATCGAGCGCATCAGCGCGGTTTCCTCGCCGCAGACAAAGGCGCCGGCGCCCTGGTAGATGTCGATGTCGAAGTCAAAGCCCGAACCAAGAATGTCCTTGCCCAGCAGACCGTATTCCTTGGCCTGATCGATGGCGATTCCCAACCGGCGCACGGCCAGCGGGTACTCGGTCCTCACGTAGATGTAGCCCTGGTTGGCGGCGATGGCCTTGGCGGCAACGACCATTCCCTCCAGGACGGCATGCGGGTCGGCTTCGAGGATGCTGCGGTCCATGAACGCGCCCGGGTCGCCCTCGTCGGCGTTGCAGAGCACGTACTTGACCGCCCCCTGGCTCCGGCGCGCGAAATCCCATTTGACGCCGGTGGGAAAACCGGCCCCGCCCCGGCCGCGGAGTCCGGAGATCTTCATCTGCTCGACGATCTCCTCGGGGGTCATCTCGAAAAGCGCCCGGGCGGCGCCGAAATAGCCGTCGCGGCCGATGTAGTCGTTGACGTCCTCAGGGTCGATCAGACCCTTGTTGCGCAGGGCCCGCGGCATCTGGTGGGCGAAGAAGGGGATCTCTTTCTGGGAGGCGATCCGTTTCTTGGTGACCGGATCCTTGTAGAGCAGCCTTTCGACCGTCTGTCCCTTCACCAGCTGGCTCTCGACCAGCTCCGGAATATCGTCCGCCGTCAGCTTCTGGTAGAAGATGTCGCCCGGATGAACGACCATGATCGGGCCCATGGCGCAGAACCCGTTGCAGCCGGTCTCCACGACCTTGACCCGCTCCCCGATCCCCTTGGCCGCGATCTCCTGCTCAAGGGCGGTCTTGACGGCAATGCTGCCGGTGGCGTGACAACCGGTCCCGCCGCAGATCAGGCAGTAGGTTCTGTCCTCAAATGCGATCGCCGGGGCCGAATCCGACTTGATCTTTTCCAGGTCGTTGACCGACAACTTCGCCATTCAGCATCTCCTCTGAGCTTACCAGGACCCGTCCAGTCCCCTCAATCCGTTCATGTAGAGTTTTCCGCTGGCCACGAACAGGGAGTAGTCGGTAGTCATGGTGACCAGCTCGAAGGACCGTGCCATTTCGATGGCACTGACCTTTGGTTTTTGGCCCCGGACGAAGACCACGGCCCCCACATCGGCAACCTTGGCGGTGCGGATCATGGCGTCGTCGGTGAGTCCGGTCAAAATGACGGCGTCCTTTGTGGCGGCGGATAGAAACGCCTCCATGATATCCGCTCCGCCGGCGCCGACAACGCTGCGTTCCAACTGGTTCTCACCGGTCCACACCGTCGCCTTGAGAATGTCTCTGACCTCGTAGATTTTCATCCGGCCTTCACCATCCGCTACTCGTATCCTTGGAGTACGCCGAGTACGGCGTCCGAAGAGATCGCGCCGTGGGTGTCACGGTCGACGACCATGACGGGCGCCAACCCGCAAGCCCCCAGGCATCGTACCGCTTCCAGGGAAAAGCGCCGATCTTCAGTCGTGTCGCCTTCCTTTATATGATATGCGTTGGAAATCCGCGCCAGGACTTCTTTGATACCCTTGACGTAGCAGGCCGTCCCCGTACAGACCCTGATCAGGTGCCGTCCTTTGGGTTTCATCGAAAACAGGGCATAAAAAGACGCGACGCCGAACACCTCGCTGCTCGAAATGTCGAGCCCGTCGCTGATGTAATCGATCAACCCGACCGGCAGGTAACCGACGACGTTCTGGCACTCCCGCAATACGGTGATCACCGCACCGGGCCTGCGGTAATTGGCCGTGATGACGGCATTGATAGCGGCCCACATTTGCGGGGTGATGTCGGGATGTTCGGGCGGTGTATCCGGTATCATGGTCAGATCTCCCTGCGCGCTCCTGTTCGGGTGCGGCGGCGCACCCGGCCTCGCGGCGTTCAATTTGCCTATACACCACAATCACAAAACAATGTCAATGACATCATCGTCCTGTTTTTACAGAATTTGCAGGGTTGACGGCATCCTTCGGCTGAACTATACATCGCACGGGGCCTGGTCTTCCGCCGGCTCTCCGATTCCGGCGCCGGCCCGTCGTTTCCCGGCCGCCCTGACGCCCGGAATGCGCGGGTCCCCGCCAAGCCTGACAGAATTAATAAGATTATAATTTTAACTGGTTGCCCACGTATCCTTTATAAAACCGTTTAAAGATCGAGTTTTCACGCAGAAATTGATCATGACGCATGACAGACGCGCGGTGACGGAAACGACGGACTTCCTGCGGGCCCGCCTGGAGCGCGCCCCGCTGGTCGGCCTTTTCACCGGCACGGGTCTGGCGGAGATCACCGCGTCGATCCCGGTCACGACCGCCTTTGCCTTCGGCGATCTGCCCCACTTTCCGGCCGCGACGGTCGCCGATCACCCGGGCCGCCTGCTTTTCGGCACGATCGCCGACCGGCCGGTGATGATCATGCAGGGCCGTTTTCATCTCTACGAGGGCTACACGCCGCAGGCGGTCACCTTCCCGGTGCGGGTGATGCGGCAGCTCGGCGTCGACTACCTGATCCTGACCAACGCCGCCGGAGGCTTGAATCCGCAGTTTCAAGCCGGCGACCTCATGTGCATCAGCGACCACATCAACCTGACCGGCGCCAACCCGTTGGTCGGACCCAACGAGGCGCGCTGGGGCGTGCGCTTTCCCGACATGACCCGGACCTACGACCCGCACCTGCGGCAACTGGCCGCCGATGGCGCCCGCAAGGCGCAGGTCCGTCTTCAGGCCGGTGTCTACGCCGGCCTGCTGGGGCCGTCGCTGGAAACCCCGGCCGAGGTCCGTTTTCTCAGGGCCATCGGTGCGGACGCCGTCGGGTTTTCGACCGTTCAGGAGGTCATTGCCGCCAAACACGCCGGCATGCGGGTTCTGGGACTGTCGACCATCACCAACATCAGCGATCCGGACGCACCGCTGCCGGCCACCGTGGAGGAGATCATCGCGGTGGCCCGCGCGGCCGCCCCGCAGGTGGCGGCCCTGGTGCACGCCGTGGTGGAGCAGATCGATGTCGATCCCCCGGTCGGCTGACCTGTTGATCTCAAACGGCATCGTGCTGACCATGGATGCCGCCGGCACGCGGATCGATGGCGGGGCCGTGGCCGTGACCGGCGAACGGATCCTGGCGGTCGGCCCGGCCGCGGACTTTGCCGGCTGGTCGGCCGGGCGCCGCATCGACGCCGGCGGCGGCATCATCATGCCCGGCCTGATCAACGCCCACACGCACGCCGCCATGACCTGCTTCAGAGGCCTGGCCGACGACCTGCCCCTGATGAGCTGGCTCGACGATCATATTTTTCCGGCCGAGGCCCAGCTCGACGAAGAAACGGTCTACCACGGCGCGCTGCTGGCCTGCGCCGAAATGATTCGTTCGGGCACCACCTGTTTCTGTGACATGTATCTTTTCGAAGACGCGGTCGCGCGCGCCGCCAGTGCCGCCGGCATGCGCGCGGTCGTGGGCGAGGTGCTCTACGATTTTCCCTCCCCCAATTACGGCCCGATCGAAAACGGGTTTGCCTATGTCGAGCGCATGATCGCCGCCTGGCGGCACGATCCGCTGATCACCGTGGCCGTCGAACCCCACTCCCCTTACCTGTGCGCCGCCGGGCTGCTGCGGCGCGCCGCGGCCCTGGCCCGGGAACACGGGCTGCCGCTGGTCACCCACCTGTCGGAAACCCGCAGCGAAGTCGAGCGGCTCCGCAAGGCCCATGGCCGGACGCCGGTCGCCTGGCTGGCCGAGTTGGGCGTTCTCGGCCCCGACCTGCTGGCCTGTCACTGCGTGGTCCTGAACGCAGAGGACATCGCCCTCCTGAAACGCTACGACGTCAAGGTCGTCCACAATCCCGAGAGCAACATGAAGCTCGCCTCCGGGATCGCACCGGTACCCGACCTGCTGCGGGCCGGGGTCTGCGTGTCGATCGGCACGGACGGCTGCGCCAGCAACAACAACCTGGACCTTTTCCTGGAAATGGACACGGCCGCCAAACTGCACAAGGTCAGCCGGCTCGATCCCACGGTTTTGGACGCCGCCACCGTGTTGAAGATGGGCACCATCGCCGGCGCCCGCGCCCTGGGGCTCGAGGAGCTGACCGGATCCCTCGAAGCCGGCAAGGCCGCCGACCTGATCGTCGTCGACACCGCCAGCCCCCATCTGACGCCGATGTACAATCCGGTCTCGCACCTGGTCTACGCGGTCCGCGGCAGCGACGTCGACACGGTGGTCATCAACGGCCGCGTGGTAATGGAGAACGGCCGCCTGCTCAGTCTCGACGAGCATCGGGTAATGGCGGACGTCGCGCGCTTCGCCGCCCGGATCCGCCCGCGGACGGCCGCCGGGAAACGGCGGGTTTGACAACCTGTAGCGCCTCACCTACAATCGTGACGGATTTCTCATCGAAAACAAATCATCCTCGGATCACAGCCGCCCCATGCGCCACGACATCGTCGTCCACAACGGCACCATCGTCACCGTCAACGATCGGTTCGAGATCATCGCAAACGGGGTGATCTGCACCGAAGCCGACCGGATTGTCCGCGTGGGGCCGCCGTCAGACGCCGAAGCTCTTCCCGCCGCACGGACGGTCATCGATGCCGACGGCGGGCTGATCCTACCGGGGCTCGTCAACGCCCACACCCACCTGCCCATGGTCCTTTTCCGCGGACTGGCCGACGATCTGCCCCTGCGGCAGTGGCTCGAGGAGCGCATCTTTCCGGCCGAGGCCGCCCATCTGACACCCGCCAGCGTCAAGGCCGCCACCGAGCTGGCCTGCGCGGAGATGCTGCTCTCGGGAACCACGACCTGCTGCGACGGGTATTTTTTTGAAGACGCGGTGGCCGAAGCGGTCGCCGCCTGTGGTCTGCGCGCCGTTTTGGGACAGGGCGTGATCGACTTTGCGGCCCCGGGCGTTCCCGACCCGCAGCACAACATCGCTGTCGCCGGCCGTTTCGCCGAACGCTGGACCGACCGGGTTGCGCGGATACGGCCGTCGGTCTTCTGCCATTCCCCTTACAGTTGTTCGGCCGAGACGCTGAAGGCGGCCAAAAAACTGGCCGAGAAGCACGGCCTGCTCTTTCAGATTCATGTGGCCGAAACCCGCTCCGAATGCGAACAAATCCGCGCGCGTCACGGCACCACGCCCGTCGGCTACCTGGACCGCTTGGGCGTGCTCGATGCGGCGACCCTGCTGGTGCACGCGGTGTGGATCGACGCAGACGACCTGGCGCGCGTGGCCGACCGGAAAGCGGCCGTTGCCCACTGTCCCGAAAGCAATATGCAGCTGGGTGCCGGCATCGCCCCGCTCAGCGCTCTTCTGGCCGCCGGCGTCCCCGTCGGCCTCGGCACGGACGGCTGCGCCAGCAACAACACCCTCGACCTGTTCCAGACCATGGACATCACCGCCAAACTGCACAAGGTGCGCGACCTTAAGCCCACGGCGGCCGACGCACGCACCGTGCTCACCCTGGCCACGCGCGGCGGCGCGCGCGCCCTCGGCCTGGAAAACGAGATCGGTTCGCTCGAGGCCGGCAAGAAAGCCGACCTGATCGTCATCGACACCCGGCAGCCGCACCTGGTGCCCATGTACCACCCGGTCTCGCACGCGGTCTATGCCGCCAGGGGCAGCGACGTCACCGCGGTCGTCGTCGACGGGCGCCTGGTGGTGCGCGACAGGCAGCCGCTGCACCTCGATGTGGAACGGATCATCGCGCGCGTCAACGCCCTCGCGGCCGCCATCGCTGCGGAGAACAACCACCCATGAGTGACGCCGAGATTATCCGCTGCGCCCGCGGCGAAACGCCGGCCGATCTGCTGCTGAAAGGCGGCCGCATCGTCGATGTTTTTTCAGGCGAGATCGTACCGGGCGACATCGCCGTCAAAAACGGGACCATCGTCGGCATCGGCCCCTACCGCGCGCGGCAAACCGTTGAACTCGACCATCGCTACGTGACCCCGGGGTTCATCGACGCCCACGTCCACATCGAAAGTGCCATGACCGGAATCACGGAATTCGCCCGGGCGGTGGTGGCCCGCGGCACCACGACCGTGATCGCCGATCCGCACGAGATCGCCAACGTACTGGGGGGCGCCGGGATCCGCTACATGCTCGCCGCCGGCGAGGGCCAACCGGTCAACGTCTTTTTCATGCTCCCCGCCTGCGTGCCGGCCACCGACATGGAAACCGCGGGGGCCCGGCTGACGGCCGAGGACCTGCGGCCCTTCATGGGCGCAGACCGCATCCTGGGGCTGGCGGAAATGATGAACTACCCCGGCGTGCTGCGCGGCGATGCGGAGGTCATGCGCAAGCTCGCCCTGGCCGGCGGCGCGCGCAAAACGGTCGACGGTCACGCCCCGGGGCTCACGGGCGCCGACTTGAATGCCTATGTCGCCGCCGGCATCGCCAGCGACCATGAATGCACGACGCTGCCGGAAGCGCGCGAGAAATTGCGCGCCGGCATGCACATCATGGTGCGCGAGGGCACGGCGGCCAAAAACCTGGCGGCCTTGCTGCCGCTGATCAATCCGCGCACCTGCCGCCGCATGATGTGGTGCACCGACGACCGGCACGCCCACGACCTGCTGACCGAGGGACACATCGATTTCATCGTCCGCAGCGCCGTCGATCGGGGCCTGGATCCGGTCGTCGCCGTGCAGATGGCGACGCTCAACCCGGCCGAATTCTTCGGTCTCCGGCACCTGGGCGCGGTGGCCCCGGGACGCCGGGCCGACCTTTTGGTGATCGACGACCTGCACGCGCTGAAGGTCGATCGGGTCTTCAGCCGCGGCCGCCTCGTGGCCGTCGACGGTCGCGTGGTCGACGATCTCGAACCGCCCCCCTCGATCGGAGCGCCTTTTACCATGCGGGTGCCCGCCGAGGCCCTCGATTTTGCCATTCCGGCAACCGGCCGACGGGTGCGGGTGATCGAGATCGTGCCCGATCAGATCGTCACCCGCGCGGGTGTCGCCGAAGCCCGGATCGAAGCGGGCCGGGCGGTGTCGGATCCCAGCCGGGATCTGCTCAAGATCGCGGTCGTAGAGCGGCACAGCGGCGCCGGCCGCAGCGCCGCGGCCTTCGTCAGGGGCCTGGGCCTCAAACGCGGGGCCGTCGCCTCGAGCGTGGCGCACGACGCCCACAACATCATCGTCGCCGGCGTCAGCGACCGCGACATGTCAGCGGCCGTCGAGACGGTCGTTAAAATGGGCGGCGGACTGGCCGTGGTGGCCGACGGCCGCCACTTGGCCGAACTGGCGCTGCCGATTGCCGGACTGATGTCGGCGTCACCGCTGGCGGAGGTCGCCGGCAAACTGGATCGGCTGACCGCGGCGGCCCGCTCGCTCGGCAGCCCGCTGAATGACCCCTTCATGACGCTGTCTTTCCTGGCCCTGCCGGTCATACCGGCCCTCAAGCTCACCGACCGGGGCCTGGTGGACGTCGAAAAATTTGAGATCGTTCCGCTGTTCGTCGAATGAATCTGCCTCCCGGAAAAATTGATGATTACCAGCGCCATTGAAAGCCCCCCTGGCCCCCCTTTTCCAAAGTGGGGAATTTTAGGGCTTAAATTAGTGACATTGGGTCTCACCTTATAGTAAACAGACGGAAAACGGATAGAAAGGAAGGGCGCATGACCCTCGACGGCAAATCGCCGCGGCCGATCTGGCTGGACGAAAAGAGCGGCGCGGTCAGGATCATCGACCAGCGGCGGCTGCCGCACGAGCTGGTCATCATGGAACTGGCGGAGGTAACCGACGCCGTGCGGGCCATCACGGAAATGGCCGTCCGGGGGGCGCCGTTGATCGGCGTCACGGCCGCCTGCGGGGTTTACCTGGCCGTGCGGCGGGACCCGGGTGATCCGGAAGCCGCCGCACGGGCGGGCCGCCAGCTCAAGGCAGCCCGGCCGACGGCCGTCAACCTGGCCTGGGCCGTGGATCGGATGCTGGCCGCGCTGGCGAAAAAACCGGCCGACGCCGATCCGCTCGGCTGCGCCCGCGGCGAAGTCGCCGCCATCACCGCGGAAGAGGTCGCAAACTGCCGCCGCATCGGGGAGCACGGCCTGACGCTGATCGCGGCGATCGGCGCCGGCAAACCGAATCGCCCGGTCAACGTTTTGACCCACTGCAATGCCGGCTGGCTGGCCTGCGTCGAACACGGCACGGCCACCGCGCCGATTTACGCCGCCCATGACCGCGGCATCCCGGTCCACGTCTGGGTCGACGAGACCCGTCCCCTCAACCAGGGCGCGCGCCTGACCGCCTGGGAACTGGCCCGACACGCCGTGCCCCACACGCTGGTCGCCGACAACACCGGCGGGCACCTCATGCAGCACGGTCTGGTGGACATCGTCATCGTCGGCACCGACCGCACCACCCGCACCGGTGATGTGGCCAACAAAATCGGCACCTACCTCAAGGCCCTGGCGGCCCGCGACAACGGGGTCCCCTTCTATGTCGCCCTGCCCTCCAGCACCTTCGACTGGCGGCTGCGCAACGGGATCGCAGAGATCCCCGTGGAAGAACGCGACCCGGATGAAGTCCGCTACGTTCAGGGCCACGCCGATGGCGCCATCCGCCGCGTGTTGGTGCCGCCGCCCGACAGCCCGGCGGTCAACTACGCCTTCGATGTGACCCCCGCCCGCCTGGTGACCGGTCTCATCACCGAGCGCGGCATCTGCCGGGCGACCGAGGCCGATATCGGGCGGCTTTTTCCGGAGAAACAAAGCCATTGACACGGCCCGCCCGAACGGGCGATAAAAAGCACCACCCGATCGATCGGGTGACCGGCACGATCGGCGTCCCCGGCGACGCTCGCCGCGGCAGCCGCAACTGCCGCTGCGGGAACTGTTCCTGAGAACGGAGTCATGCTGACGGAAATCGAAAAAAAAGTCATCGCCGCCATTCAGGGCGACATCGCGGTCACCGAAAGACCCTACCGGCGGATTGCAGCGGAGCTGGACATCTCCGAGGAGCACCTGCTGGCGATCCTGCAGGATTTATGCGATCGCGGTGTCATCCGCCGCCTCGGCGCGACCATCCGCCACCAGAAATCCGGTTTTAGCGCCAATGCCATGGCCGCGTGGCGCGTGGCCGAGGACCGGATCGAAACCGTGGGCAACATCATGGCCGGTTTCCGGCAGGTGTCGCATTGCTACCGGCGCAATCCCACCGGTGACTGGCCGTATAATCTCTACACCATGATCCATGCCCGCGACGAGGCCTCCTGCCGCGCGACGGCCCGCAAAATGGCGGAAAAATCGGGCGTCGCCGATTATGCCCTGCTCTTCAGCCGCCGCGAACTCAAGAAGACCTCCATGCAATACTTCCCGAACCACGATGCGGACGATCTTGAAAATTGACGTTTTGCAACGGAGTTTAGGCTCTTTATCGCGATTGCTTTTTGGAATTTGGTATGTTGGTTTTGGAACTTCCGGTTTATCCGGCTCAGGAGCCAGCCGGCCCAACCGACTCAACCGACTCAACGGACCCAACGGACGCAACCGACTCAACCGACTCAACCGACCCAACAGACCCAACAGACCCAACAGAGTGACAGACGCTCCCCACATCCTCCTGGTCAACCCCTGGATCCACGACTTCGCCGCCTACGACTTCTGGGCCAAGCCCTTGGGCCTGCTGGTTCTGGCCGCGCTGTTGCGGCGCCACGGCTGCAGCGTCTCCTACGTCGACTGCCTGGACCGGTTCCATCCGCGCGCACCGGCGGCCGACCCGCAGCGGCGCTGCGGCCGCGGGCCTTATCTGAAAACCCGCCTGCCGAAACCGGCGCAGCTGCCGGACATCCCCCGGCGCTTCTCCCGCTACGGCATTAAACCCGAATGGCTGCGGCAGGATCTGCAGTCGCTCCGCCGACCCGACCTGATCCTGGTCACCTCGATGATGACCTACTGGTATGCGGGGGTTCAGGAGACCATCGCTGTCCTGCGGGATGTCTTTGCGGATGCGCCCGTGATTTTGGGCGGCATCTACGCCACGCTCTGCCGCGACCACGCCCGCCTGACCGCCGGCGCCGACCGTGTGGTCGGCGGCGCCGCCGAGGCCGGGCTCCTCGACATCCTGGCGGAGGTCACCGGCTTTCGGCCGGCCGCCCGCTTCGACCCGCAGGACCTGGACACCTATCCGCATCCGGCCCACGAGCTGCAGCACCGCATCGCTTACGTCCCGCTGCTGACCGCCAAGGGCTGCCCGTTCGCATGCGCCTACTGCGCGGCCAAGCTCTTGAATCCCGAGCGCCTGACCCGCAGCCCCGAGGGGGTCGTGGATGAGATCAGCCGCTGGCACCGCGATGTCGGCGTGCGCGATTTCGTGTTTTACGACGACGCCCTGCTCATGCAGGCCGAACACCACGCGCTGCCGATTCTCGAAGCGGTCATCCGGCGCTGCCCGAAGCTGCGCTTCCACACCCCCAACGCCCTGCACATCCGCTGGATCGCGCCGACCGTCGCGCGCCTGATGAAACGCGCCGGGTTCGAAACCGTGCGCCTCGGACTGGAAACCGCCGGCCCATCCCGACGTCCGGAACGGGAACAGAAGGTGACGGCCGCCGAGTTCCACCGCGCGGCCGCCTGCCTGAAGCAGGCGGGCTTCGAGAAGCACCAGCTCGGGGCCTACCTTCTGGCGGGACTGCCCGGACAGTCCTTCGCGGAGGTGGCGACATCGATCCAAATCGTCAAGGACACCGGCGTCACGCCGATCCCGGCCTATTATTCCCCGATCCCGCACACCGACCTGTGGCCCGCCGCCGTCGCCGCATCGCGCTACGATCTCACCGCCGACCCGCTCTTCACCAACAACGCCATCCTTCCCTGCCGCAAGGAATCCTTTTCGTGGGCGACGATCACCCGTCTAAAGACGCTCGCCGCGGCCTGACGCCCGCCGTGAACCGACTCCGGCGCGGATGCACTGCGGCGGCTCGCGCTCACCCTTTACCTGCAGCCAAGTACCGGCCTGAAACGGGCAGTGGACGCGTCAGTCGCCTCGATTGGGCCCGCTGGGTCAGTTAAACGCCCAAGAACTTCGAGTGCTGCGGTCGTGAAGATTTTGGGTTCTTCCGTTTCAGCGCCCTGTCCTGCCCCTTTTGGGGACACCACGGATCGTGAAAATGGCACGCCAGAGCCCGGATGAGCGGTGGCGGACAACGGCTGACTGTCTGAGCCGCTTACGGGATCTTGGACCGGACCCAAAATTACCATTGTTTTCATCGCGAATACGCGGGTGCCATGCTTCGCGCTTGACAGCACCGGGCGCCGCCGTTATGCTGCCGGACGCTTTACCCAAAGACGGCTATCCGGGCCTTGCCCATCGGCCGGCCGAATGAGGAAACGCACCCATGCTCCACCTGAAATCACTGGAACCGGCCGCATCCGACACCGACATGCTCGTCAT
>JAWOHH010000043.1:0-15703 GCA_046496215.1 Desulfobacterales bacterium | reverse complement strand
GATCAACCTGATCAGCCCGGTGCCCACCGCCATCGCCCTGCCGCTGACCGGAGGGCTGACCAGCGATGCCGTCTGCCGCGACAACCGCATCCGCAGCATCATCCCGCAGGAGCTGCTCACCTGCCGGGAGGCGATCCGCATTGCCCTGCAGCGGCTGCGGCAGGAGCTGAGAGGGGAGGCGGCGCCCGTCGGCGAAGGGCCCATTCCTCCCGAATGGCCGCACCCCGGGGACGCCGAGTATGCCGGCGGCACCACCTTCCGCTACACCTGCAGCCTGACGGCCGGCGCCGCGGCCGAGGAGCTGTGGCGGCCGGTGAGCCGAATCGGCGGCAAGGGGGGCTACTACGGCTGTGACGGATTATGGCGGCTGCGCGGGGTGGTGGATCGGCTGGCGGGCGGCCGAGGGCTCGGCCCCCGACGGGCGCCCGGCGAGCTGCCGCAAGAGGGCGGGCGGTTCGATTTCTGGCGGGTGCTCAAGCGCGAACCGCCCCGGCGCCTGCTCCTGCTCTCGGAAATGAAGGCCCCCGGCGATGCGCTTTTAGAGATCGAGGTCACTCCGGCCGGAGAGAGCTCCTCCGAGCTCCGCCTCCGATCGACCTTCATTCCGCGCGGCCTGGCAGGGCTGGCCTACTGGCACGCCTTCTACCCCGCCCATGTGCACGTGTTCCGCGAGATGCTGGCGGGGATTGCCCGGGCCGCCGGGGCGGTGGTGAAATAGGGCGGATACGAAAAACGGCGCAGGGTTCAGGGCAGACAGCAGCAAACCTGGAAAAGGAATCGGTTGAAGCGGTTTTGCCCCGAATCCTATTCGCCGCTTGTCTGCCACTTGACAGCGGTGGCCACTGCATTAAGATATTCTAACTTCTTTTTGCCAAGCAACTATTCACCTAAAACCCAAAGGGAGGAGCTTATGAACGTCGTCGATTACTGCAAGGGGATGGAGATGGAGTTGACCGCCTGGAAGGCCAAAGTCTACGATCTGACCCGCAAAGTGGAGACGCTCGGCTCAAAGGAGAGGGAGAAGATTCTGCCGAACATTCAGGATCTTCACATCTTCATCACGGATTTGTCCGCACGCATCGAGCAGCTCAAAAATGAATGCCCCACGGAGTGGAGCCCGCAGAAGAAAGACATCGACAAGGGCAGCGTCGACATGCGCGGCAAGTACGAGCAGACCATGGAGCACATCGGCAAGTACGCACCGGTTTCCATCCCCGGCTGATCCGGTTTTATATTCGGAATCGATCCAGGGGCAGCGACGATTACGCGCTGCCCCTTTTTTGCGCCCTTGTTTGGATCTTCTTTCCTCGCCCCGCTCGCCTCTTGAACCGCCGCTTCCATCTGTGCTACGCATAAGCCGATCCTGCCGGCGCCGTATACCGGGGGGGCGGCGATCAGACGGCTCGCGGCATGTTAGGCCAATCAGTCTGTTTCCCTTGGCAAAGGGTAGAAGCGAGGGGATAATCCGCCCCAGCGGATGTTCGCATGCCGGCCGTGTCGCAGCGCACCGTCCGGGTTATGTAAGCAGGGCGGTCCTTTGTGGGAGCGGCTTCCAGCCGCGATTATCGCGGTCCCGCTGCGGCGGGGCCATCCGGAACAAACCACTTCGCCTGGAAGGAGAGGGCATGCAGCAGCGGGGCTTTCTTTTGGCGGCGGCAGCAGCCGCCATCGTCGCCGGAGCGGGTGCAGCGGCAGCGGCCGAGGTGGCCGTAAGCGAGGCCACCCAGGCCTGCATCGAGTGCCACACCATCATCCACCCGGGGATCGTCGCCAGTTGGCAGAAGAGCCGGCACTCCAAGGTGACCCCGAAGCAGGCCCTGGCGGTCAAGGGACTCGGGCTCAAAGTGTCAAGCAAGGAGGTGCCCCGGGAGCTTCAGGGCACCGTGGTCGGCTGCGCGGAGTGCCACACGCTGCGGCCCGAGGCGCATGCCGACACCTTCGAGCACAACGGCCGTGAAATCCACATCGTCGTCAGCCCGGGGGACTGCCGCACCTGCCACGCCCAGGAGGCGGAGCAATACAGCCGCAACATCATGTCGCACGCCTACCGGAACCTGGCCGAGAACAAGGTCTACAACGACCTGGAGCAGAGCATCCTGGGCACGATCGAACGGAAGGCCGGCAAGATCGCCGTTCAGCCCGCCAACGCCGCGACTCAGGCCGAGGCCTGCTACTACTGCCACGGCACCCGGCTCAAGGTCGCAGGCCGCGAGACCCGCAGCACCGAGCTGGCCGGCGAGCTCGAGTTCCCGAAGATCGAGGGGTGGCCGAACCAGGGCGTGGGGCGAGTGAACCTGGACGGGACCCTGGGCTCCTGCGCCGCCTGCCACACCCGGCACCAGTTTTCGATCGAGATGGCCCGCAAGCCCTACACCTGCAAGGAGTGCCACGTGGGGCCGGATGTCCCGGTGGCCAAGGTCTACGAGGCCAGCAAGCACGGCAACCTTTTTTCGACCCACAACAAGGAGTGGGAGTTCAACGCCGTGCCCTGGACCGTGGGCAAGGATTTCACCGCGCCGACCTGCGCGGCCTGCCACGTCAGCCTGGTGGTGAACACCGAGGGCGATGTGGTGGCCCAACGCTCGCATCAGATGAACGACCGTCTGCCGTGGCGGATGTTCGGCCTGATCTACGCGCATCCCCACCCCCGCGATCCGGACACGACCATCATCCGCAACAAGGACGGCTTGCCGCTGCCCACGGACTTCGAGAGCGGCTTCGCGACCCAGTATCTGATCGACGCCCAGGAGATGGACCAGCGGCGCCGGACGCTCCAGGCCATGTGTCTCGCCTGCCACGGCACCTCCTGGGTGGACGGGCAGTGGGCGCGGTTCGAGAACACCCTGCGCGAAACCAACGCCAAGACCCTCGCTGCGACCCGAATCCTGTCCGAGGCCTGGGCGGCCGGCTACGCCGTTGGCCCGGCCAAAGGCGGCAGCCCCTTCGACGAGGCCGTCGAGCGGCGCTGGGCGGATACCTGGTTGATTTACGCCAACACGATCCGCTTCGCCTCGGCCATGGGCTGCGGCGGGGACTACGGGGTCTTCGCCGACGGCCGCTATGAGCTGAACAAGGCCGTCATGGACCTGCACGACTGGATGGAGCTGAGGCGCCGGGTGCAGCCCGCAAGGAAACCGTAATATTCGATTGGAATACCCCCTATGGCCTATCCGGGGATACAGGATTCACGCATACGGCCGCTGAACGAACGCGATGTCGTTCAGGGACGCTACGTGCTCTACTGGATGCAGCAGTCCCAGCGCGCGCAGATGAACCACGCGCTGGAGGCCGCCGTGCACGAGGCGAACGCCCGCGGGCAGGGGGTGGTGGTGGCCTTCGGCCTGACGGACGTCTACCCCGAGGCCAACCTGCGCCATTACACCTTCATGCTCGAAGGGCTCAAGGAGACCGCAGAAACCCTCGAGCGGCGGGGCATTCGCTTGGCTGTCCGGCGCGGCTCCCCGCCGGAGGTCGCCCTGGAGCTCGGCCGCGAGGCCTCGCTGATCGTCTGCGACCGGGGCTACCTGAGGCACCAGCGGGCCTGGCGCGAGCAGGTGGCCCGCCGGGCCGCCTGCCGCGTCATCCAGGTGGAGAGCGACGTGGTGGTTCCGGTCGAGGCGGCCACACTGAAGGCCGAGATCGGCGCCCGCACGCTGCGGCCGAGGATCCACCGGCGGCTGGCCGACTATCTGACGGAGCTGAAGGAGACGCCGGTGCGCGTGCGGGACGTGCAGCACGGCACGGCCGGGCTGGACCTCAGCGACACGGACGCAATTCTGAAAGGTCTCAAGATCGACCGGCACGTGGGCGCCGTGCGCCGTTTCAGAGGGGGGGCGGCCGAGGCCTGCCGCCGCTTCGCGGATTTTTTGAAACAGCGTCTGGAGCGCTACGCCCTGAATCACAACCAACCCCAGACCGACGACACCTCGGCGATGAGCCCCTACCTGCATTTCGGCCAGATCTCGCCGCTCTATATGGCGATGGCGGCCGCGAAGGCAACCGCCCCGCAGGAGGCCAAGGACGCCTTCCTGGAGGAGATGATCGTGCGCCGCGAGCTGGCCTGCAACTTCACCCATTTCACCGCCGACTACGACGCCTACGACTGCATCCCGGGCTGGGCGCGGCAGAGCTTGGCCGACCACCGCCGCGACCGCCGGCCGCACCTGTACACCGCCCGGCAGCTCGAGAACGCCGAAACCCACGACCCCTATTGGAATGCCGCCATGCGCGAGATGGCCTGCACCGGCTACATGCACACCTACATGCGCATGTACTGGGGCAAGAAGATCCTGGAGTGGTCGCAGACCCCACAGGAGGCCTTTGCCGCCACGCTGGCACTCAACAACAAATACTTCCTCGACGGCCGCGACCCCAACTCCTACACCGGTGTGGCCTGGATCTACGGGGTCCACGACCGGGCCTGGCCCTCGCGGGCCGTGTTCGGCAAGGTGCGCACCATGGTGGCCGCCGGACTCGAACGCAAGTGCGACATCCGGGGCTACGTGGAGAAGGTGGGGAGGGTTTGCGGGGAGGAGGCAATATTGAGAGTGCCTATAGTGCGCTATAATGACTAAAGTTTAAAAAATTGGTCTATTGAGTCATTGGGTCTGTTGAGTTCAACTTTAGGCACGTTAGCTCACTTTAGGCACTTATAACTTTTGCGTGAGTTTGCCCGACTCCCGACTCAATAGACCCAACAAACTCAACGGACTCGACCGACTCACATGCCCTCCACCCTGCGCCTGGTCCTCGGGGACCAGCTCAACTCGAACCACTCCTGGTTCAGGCGGCCGGACCCGGGGGTCGCCTACGTGCTCATGGAGGTTCGCCAGGAGACCGACTACGTCAAGCACCACGTGCAAAAGGTGGCCGCCTTCTTTGCCGCCATGCGGGCTTTTGCCAGGCAGCTGAGCGCGGCGGGCCACCGCGTCACCTATCTGCGGCTCGACGACCCGCAGAACAAACAAAGCATCCCCGCCAACATCCGGCATCTTCTGCGCGCAGAAAAATTCGTTCGTTTCGAGTACCTTCTGCCCGACGAGTACCGGCTGGACGTCCAGTTGAAGGAAATGGCCGCGGCACTGCCCGTGCCGGGCGCCGCCGCGGACACCGAACACTTCCTGACCGAGCGCCGCGAGCTTGGCGAGATGTTCGCCGGGAAGAAGCGGTTCCTGATGGAATCCTTCTACCGCCGGATGCGCAAGCGCCACGGGATCCTGATGGAGGGGGAGAAGCCGGCCGGCGGCTCCTGGAACTTCGACGCCGACAACCGGACGCCCTATGACGGCCGTGTGCCCATCCCCGAGCCGCTTCTGTTCGAAAACGACGTGCGCGCCATTGTCGCCATGACGGTGGCGGCGAAGGTGGCGACCTTCGGCGAGATCGACGCCGCCCGCCTGCCGTGGCCCATCGACCGCGCCCAGGCGCTGGCACTGCTCGAGCGCTTCATCCGCGACGGGCTGGCTCATTTCGGGACGTACCAGGATGCCATGAGCCTCAGCAGCTGGTCGCTCTTTCACTGCCGGCTCTCGTTCGCCCTCAACACCAAGATGCTGCACCCGATGGAGGTGATCCAGGCGGCTGTGCAGGCGAGGCGAAAGACCCCGCGCCGGATCGCCCTGCACCAGGTCGAGGGCTTCGTGCGCCAGATTCTGGGCTGGCGGGAGTATATGCGCGGGGTTTACTGGGCGCTGATGCCGGGCTTTGCGGAGATGAACCATCTCGGCCACGACCGGCCGCTGCCGGAGTACTACTGGACGGGCCGGACACGCATGCGCTGCATGGCCGAGGCGATCGGCCAGTCGCTGCGCCAAGCCTACGCCCACCACATCCAGCGGCTGATGGTGACCGGGAACTTCGCGCTGCTGGCCGGGGTGCACCCGGACGAGGTGGAGGCCTGGTATCTTGGCGTTTACATCGACGCCGTCCAGTGGGTGGAGATGCCGAACACCCGCGCCATGAGCCAGTTCGCCGACGGGGGCCTCGTGGCCACCAAACCTTACGTCTCCTCGGCCAACTACATCCGGCGGATGAGCGACTACTGCGAGTCCTGCGCCTATGACGCCGGCAAAAAGTACGGCGAGGGCGCCTGCCCCTTCAACTCGCTCTACTGGGACTTCTGCGCCCGCCACCGGGAAAAGCTTGCGTCCAACCCGCGCATCGGCATGATGATCCGCACCTGGGACCGCATGGCCGCACCCGAGCGCAAGCGCATCCTGAAGCAGGCGAAAGCCTACCGGGACACTCTCGACCGGTTGTGAGCCGAAGATCCAGCGCAAGCTGCGGGCCGCTATCGGGCGCATGCAGTCCGACCCCGAAGCCGGCAAGGCGCTCAAAGAGGAGCTGCAGGGACTTCGGAGCTACCGAGCGTATCATTGCGTCTGCCGGGCAGCGGACATCAAGCGGCAAGATGAAAGGGACTATTTTTATGACATCGTTGGACGACTTGCTGGCGGCCATGGAATTCCGGCTGAGCTGGGAACACAACGGCATACGGCACACCGACGGCCGGTACGCGCAGCGGGTGAACTTCTGGCGCGACATCCTGCCCCCGGGTTTGTGCGAGGCGGCTGCGCGAAGGCCCGGGGCCGGCAAGGTCGATATCGAGCTCGATGCGGGCGCTCTTTTGCCGGCATTCAAGGAGTCCAATGTCCACCGCGTGCCGCTCGATGCCGTCGAAACGCGGCGGGTTTCCGAGGTCGAGATCATGCCCCGGCTGGGGCGGTTCTACCCCCGGGGCATCCTGAGCGGGGTGCCGGGGGTGTTCCGGGAGAGCGTACAGCCGTTCCGCTGTGTAAGCCTGGATCGGGACGTGCTCACGGCGGATTTGAACCACCCCCTGGCCGGGCGGCGACCGGGCCTCGAGGTGTGGCTGCACGCGCTGCGACCAAAGTTCGAGGAGTACGGCGGAACCACGGTTGACTGGCTGGAGCTGGCGGCGGACGGCCCCGGCGTGCAGGCGCGCGCCGGGGACACGCCCACGGATTTCTTTGCGGACGAGGCGTTCGCCCGCCAGGATGACAGCGATGACGGCCGGTTTTACGAGCGCCCGCGGATGGTGCAGCACCTCGACGCCGCCGCGCGCGGGGCGATCGGCCGGCTCTACGCGGAGTTGCTGCGGCCGGGGGCCGATGTTCTCGACCTGATGGGCAGTTGGGTTTCGCACCTGCCCGACACCCTGCCCGTCGGTTCTCTCACGGTGCTCGGCATGAACCGCGAGGAGTTGGCCGTCAACCCGCGCGCCACGGAGCGGGTGATCCACGACCTGAACCGCGACCCGCGGCTGCCCCTGCCGGCGGATCGCTACGATGCCGTGATCTGCACGGCCTCGGTCGAATACCTGGTGCGCCCCTTCGAGGTGTTTGCCGAAGCGGCGCGGGTCTTGAAGCCGGGCGGCGTGCTGGCGGCGACGTTTTCAAACCGCTGGTTCCCCCCCAAGGTCATCCGGGTCTGGCCGCTGCTGCACGAGTTCGAGCGTATGGGGATGATCCTTGAATATTTCCTCAAAACGGGCCAATATACCCGGCTTGAAACCTTTTCGCTGCGGGGGCTGCCGCGGCCGGAGGAGGACAAGTACTTCGGCCGGATCCCGGATGCGGACCCGGTCTATGCGGTCTGGGGGTACCGAGTCGACTGAGTCTGTTGGGTCTATTGGGTCTACTGAGTCTATTGGGCCGAGCGAATCTTAAACAGACGATAGATCCTGTTGATCTTCCTGTGGGAGCGGCTTCCAGCCGCGATTCCGCTAAAGCAAGACGCAAGGTGGGGGCAGCGAATGCGAATGGGGGACGGCGGCGGGCAAGCGGCGGTCCGGATCCGGGTGGACGCCGGGTTGATTCCCGGCGGCAGCGAGCGGCTCAAGCGCCAGGTGGAGTTTTTGCTGGAGATCGACCGGCTCAAGCACACCCTGCGCCGGACGATCCTGACCGACCGCTCGCGGCAGGAGAACTCCGTCGAGCACTCCTGGCACATCGCCACGGCGGCCCTGGTGATGTCCGAGCACGCCGGCCATGCGGGAATCGACCTGTGCCGCGCCCTGCGGATGATGCTGATACACGATCTAGTCGAAATCGATGCCGGCGACACCTACTGCTACGACGAGCAGGGCCGCCTGGACCAGGGGGAGCGGGAGCTATCCGGCGCCGAGCGCATCTTCGGGATGCTACCGGAGTCCCAGGCGGCCGAGCTGCGGGGACTGTGGGACGAGTTCGAGGAGCGGGCCACGCCCGAGGCCCATTTCGCCCACGCCATGGACCGGTTTCAGGCCTTTCTGCACAACTACGTGACCGAGGGCGAGGTGTGGCGGCGCAACGGCATCCGCCGGGAGCAGGTGCTGGCGCGCATGCAGCCGCTGGCCGTGGGCGCACCGGTGCTGTGGGAGTACGTCAAGACCCTGATCGATGACGCCGTCGCGAAGGGCTACTTGAAGGGGTGAGAGGATAAGAGTGAGCTAAAGTTACAAGTGACTAAAGTGACTAAAGTTAAAAAGAATGGTCTGTCGAGTCCGTTGGGCCCAAGGCCGGGGAGAATGCGTTTTTCGATACATCCACTTAAAATATTGCCGCTGTGGGTTCGCTGTGCACGGTCTTTTAACTTTAGGCACGTTAGCTCACTTTAGGCACTTATAACGTCTACCCTTATCCGCCCGGCTCTCGACTCAACGGACCCAACGGACCCAACAGAAGCAATAGACCCCATGGACCCAACAGACTCAATTGACTCCCCCCTGCAACCGCTCATCGTGGCCCGCGGCCTGACCCGGAGCTATCCGCTCGGGGACGGTGACGTGATCGGCATCAACGCGATCGACCTGGAGGTGGCGGCCGGGGAGATGGTGGTGCTCAAGGGCAACAGCGGCTCCGGCAAGAGCACCCTGCTTTCCCTCCTAGCCGGCCTGGACCGCCCCACCGGCGGCGAGCTCGTGGTGGCGGGCCACCGCCTTTCCAACTCGGGAGGGGTGGACCTCACCCGCTACCGGCGCGAAGTGGTGGGGATGGTCTTCCAGTCCTTCAACCTGCTGCCCACCCTGGACGTGCTCGAGAACGTCTGTCTGCCGGCGCTCCTCGCCGGGAAGCCGGCCGACTCCGTCCGGCGCAAGGCGCTCGAGCTGCTGGAGTGGCTCGGGCTGAAGGAGCGCCTGGGCCACACGCCGGCCCAGCTCTCCGGCGGCGAGATGCAGCGCACCGCCATCGCCCGGGCGCTGATCAACGACCCGGCCCTCATCCTGGCCGACGAGCCCACGGGCAACCTCGACAGCCGCAACGGCCGCATCGTGATCGATCTGCTCTATGAGCTGAACCGCAAATCGGGGCGGACGGTCGTGGTCGCGACCCACAGCGATGCGGCGGACGGCCTGGCCACCGTCCGCATCCGCCTGCAGGATGGAGCCCTCGCGGACCCTCCATGCCACGGCTGAATTTCTTCCTAAAGATTTTCCTGTGGTTCAGCGTGCGGCACCTGCGCCGCCACCTGGGCCGGGCCCTGGTGGTGCTCTGCGGGATTGCCCTGGGCGCGGCCGTTTTCACCAGTGTGCGCCTGTCGGTGAACGCCTCCCTGCAGTCCTTCACCCGCAGCATGGACTTCTTCGCCGGGACGGCCGAAAAGGTCCTGGTGCGCCCCGGCGGACATGTGCCCGAGAGCGTGCTGCCCGTCCTGCTCGCCCACCCCGCCGTGAAGGGGTTTTCACCCCTGCTGACCACCTACGTGCGCCTCCACCCGGTCAAAGGCGGCGCCTTTCTTCTGGTCGGAATCGACCCGCTGCTGGACCAGCCTTTTCGCAACTGGAGGTTGGGCGGGGAAAAGGAGAGAGCGGCCGAGCGCTGGCTCGACCTGATCCGGGAGCCGAAGACCCTGATCCTGACCGAACCGCTCGCGCGCGAGATCGACTCGGTGGCCGGTGCGCGCATCACGCTGGACCACAGCCGCAGCCGGGCCGAATTCCGCGTGGCGGGCATCATGGTGCCCGCAGGGCTGGCGCTGGTCGAGGGCGGCCGGGTGGCCCTGACCGACATCGCCACCTTTCAGGAGTTCACCGGCCTGCTCGGGCAGGTGGACCGCATCGACATCCGCTTCAAGCCCAAGACGACGGCCGCAGAGGTCGAGGACCTGGCGCGGAAGCTGCCCGGCGAGCTCGAGCTTCGGTCTCCCTCGGCCGCAAGGGACAGCGGCAGCGCGCTGATCCGCGCCTATCAGCTCAACCTCTCCGTGCTGAGCTTCGCCTCGCTCTTCGTGGGGATGTTCCTGGTCTACAGCCTGGTGGCCCTCAACGCCGCCTCCCGGCGCCGGGAGCTTGCGATCCTAAGGGCGCTGGGGGCCTCACCGCGCCTGCTGTTCAATCTGTTCCTGGCCGAAGGCGCCCTTTTCGGAATTTGCGGCTGGCTCCTGGCCATCCCCCTCGGATCGATGCTGGTCAAATACCTGCTGCACACCGTGAGCCAGACCATCTCCACCCTGTTCGTGCGCGTGCATGTGGACGGGCTGACGCTCAGCCCGGCCGAGGTGGCCATCAGCTTCGGCGTGACGCTCTGCGTCTCGGTGGCCGCCGCGCTCCACCCGGCGCGGGAAGCCATGATGGTGCCGCCCAAGGAGGCGATGGAGATCGCCCAGACCGGGCGGCCGCGGCGGCGCATGGCGGTGCGGCTTGAGGGCTGGGGCGCAGGCTGCCTGCTCGCGTGCGTGCCGCTGGCGCTGCTGCCCGGCGTCGCCGGGGTGCCGCTGCCCGGCTACCTGGCCATCCTGCTTCTCTTCGTGGGCGCCGCCCTGATGGCGCCCGGGCTGCTGGAGCATCTGGGCCGGGCCGCATCGCCGGTGCTGCAGCGGCTGGCCGGGATGCCGGCCTTTTTGGCCGGCCGCTACCTGCGCGACAGCGGCGCCCGCACCTCCATTTCGGTGGGGGCGCTGATTACGGCCGTGGCGCTCTTCACCGCACTGGTTGTCATGATCCACAGCTTCCGCCAAACGGTCGAGCTCTGGGTGCGGCAGACCGTGAGCGGGGATTTGTTCGTCACCACCAAGATGGGGCAGGTGAACCGCTTCCAGTTCCCGATCCCCGATGAGATCGCGGCCGGCCTGGCCGCGCTCGACGCAGGTGTCGACCTTGTGCCCAGCCGGCGCTACCCTCTTACCTACGGTGATTTCCCCTACGAGTTCGAAGTGATGGGCATGGAGAGCTTCCTGAAACACGGCGGGTTCGTCTGGCTGAAGGGCGAGCCGGAGGCCGTCCGTCCGCTGATCACGGCAGGCAAGGGGCTGCTCGTCTCGGAGGTCTTCGCCAACCGAACGGGGCTTGGGATAGGAGATACGTTTCGCGCTTGGATCGAGGGGTCGCGGGTCGAGCTGCCGGTGGCGGGCGTCATCCGCGACTACCGCACGGACGGCGGGGTGGTGTTCTACTCATGGGAGCATTTCAAGGAGCGCTTTCACGACCCGCGCTGGAGCGGGGTGCGCTTTTACTTTCGCGACCGGGACGGGGACCTGGACGCGCGGAGCGCAGCCCTGCGGGACGCTCTCATCGCCCGCTGGGGGGACCGGCTGGACACGATCGGCGGCAGGGAGCTGCGCGAGGCCGTGCTGCGGATCTTCGACGAGACTTTCGCCATCACCACGGTGCTGCTGCTGATCGCGCTGGCTGTGGCCGCTTTGGGCATAACGACCACGATGACCGTGCTCGTCCTGGAGCGCACCCGGCAGCTCAACACGCTGGTCTCCGTGGGGGCCAGCGTCCGGCAGGTGCGGGCCATGATCTGCTGGGAGGCGGGGTTCCTGGTCGCGGCCGGGGAGCTGGCCGGGCTGCTGTGCGGGTTCGTCCTCTCCTACCTGCTCGTTTACGTGATCAACCGGCAGTCCTTCGGCTGGACGTTTCTGTACACCGTGGACTGGGGCGTGCTGGCGTTGTCGGCGCCGCTGATCATCCTGACCGCCCTGGCGGCCGCGCTGCCGGCGGTGCACACGGCGCTGCGGGAGCCGCCGGCGACGCTGCTCCGAGAACGGTGATGGCGAAGCCGAAAGCCCGATCTCTGCGTTGCCCTGCGGCTCGTCCGCGCTGCGGCGTACCTGTAGTACGCCTCGCTCGGCGAGCCTTGGGCGCCTTGATCTCGGGCTTTGGGCTTCGCCGTCCGAAGGCGCAGGTTTTCTGGGAGCTGCTGCAAAACGGGAAGGCATACTCCGTACGAATGCATCCCGGTACCCATTTGTCAAAGAAAGAGGCTCCACCTTTTCGACAAGGAGGGGCAAGAGGAGATTTTACGGACCATGCCGATTCAATCTCGAGACTGCTGACAAGATGACAGCGGGGTTCAGGAAAACCTTTTTGGTGCTTTTGTGCATGGTTGCCTCGGGCGGCATCGCCGCGGCCGGGGACTCGGGGTATTTATCCGTCACCGGGCCCTGCCGGCTGGAGTTTCCGCGGGACCACGGGCCCCACCCGGGCTTTCGCACCGAGTGGTGGTACTGGACCGGCAACCTCAAGTCCGAGACCGGCCGCCGCTTCGGTTTTCAGTTGACCTTCTTCCGCTACCAGCTGACGCCCTTCGGCGGCGCCTCCGCCTGGCCGGACCCGCCATCGGCCTGGCGCAGCCGGCAGATCTATTTGGGGCACGCCGCGCTTTCCGACCTGGCCGGAAAGCGCCATTTCCAGGCCGAGCGGGCCGCCCGCCAGGCCCTGGGCCTCGGGGGCTGGGTGCGGTGGGGCCCGGACATCACGCTTTTCCTGCGCAACTGGTATGCGGTCATCCTGCCGGATGCCCAGCGGCTGCACGCGGAGGGCGACGAGTTCGGCTTCACGCTCGAAATGAAGCCGACCAAGGCCCCGGTGCGCCACGGGATCAACGGCTACAGCCGCAAGGGCGCAGCACCGGAGCGCGCGAGCTGCTACTACTCCTTCAGCCGCCTGAAGACGACCGGCACCGTGACGGCCGGCGGAAAGAGCTTCGAGGTGGAGGGGGAGAGCTGGATGGACCACGAGTTCAGCACCGCCCCGCTCGAGCCGGGGACCCTGGGCTGGGACTGGTTCAGCATCCAGCTCGCGGACAAGACCGAAATCATGCTCTACCTCCTGCGCCAGGAGGACGGGGGGCTGAACCCGGCCTCGAGCGGCACTTACATCGACGCCACCGGGGCCCTGCGACACCTGGAGCGAAACTATTTCCAGGTCCGCGTCAAGGAGACATGGAAAAGCCCAAAAACCGGCGCCGTCTACCCCCGGCGCTGGGGCCTCTCGATCCCGCTGCTCGGGGTGGATCTCGAGGTGTCGTCCAACCTGGCCGACCAGGAGATGCGCACCTCCGGCACCACGGGGGTGTCCTACTGGGAGGGCAGCGTAGCGGTCAAGGGCACCAAGGGCGGTGGCGCGGTCGAGGGGCACGGGTATGTGGAGATGACGGGGTATGCCGGCCCGTTCTCGGCCCTAAAGTGACGGCAGCGCTGAAAGCCCGACCTCTGCGTTGCCCTGCGGCCCGCCTTCGCTGCGGCGTACCTGCAGTACGCCTCACTCGGGCAGGCCTTGTGCGCCTTGATGTCAGGCTTTGATCGCTGCCGTCATGACGGCCTCCACTAAAAGATAGGCTGAAAGCCCGACCTCGGCGTTGCCCTGCGGCCCGCCTTCGCTGCGGCCGAAAACGGCGGGTTGATTTTTCTCCTGGAACGTTGCAAGATTCCTTCGCGCCGGGGGCCGCCGTGTCCGGAGCCGCGCTCCATGTTTTTTTAACTCGAACCCTTGGCCCCTTGAATCCTTGAACCCTCTATCTCTAATGCTGCGTGCATTGTCTCATGGCTGACATCATCGAGGTTCAGCATCTTTTCAAGCGCTTCGGCGAGTTGACGGCCGTCGACGGAATCTCCTTCACGGTGGGCGCCGGTGAGTTTTTCGGGCTGCTCGGCCCCAACGGGGCCGGGAAGACCACGACCATCCGGACGATCTACGGCTTTTCGCCGCCCACCCGCGGCATCATCCGGGTCTTCGGGATGGACATCTCCCGGGACTGGCGCCGGATCAAGGCCAAGATCGGGGTCTGCCAGCAGGACAACACCCTCGACCCGGACCTGACCGTGGAGCAGAACCTCATCGTCTTCGCCGGCTATTTCTCCATTCCGGCGCGCGAGGCGCGGGTGCGGGCCGCCGAGCTGCTCGACTTTTTCGCGCTGGCCAATCGCCGCAGCGCCAAGGTGATGGACCTCTCGGGCGGCATGATCCGGCGCCTGACCCTCGCGCGCGCACTGATCAACCGGCCCGAACTGCTGATCCTGGACGAGCCGACCACGGGGCTCGACCCGCAGTCGCGGCACCAGGTGTGGGACCGGCTGGAGAAGCTGAAGACCAGCGGCCTGAGCGTGGTGCTCACCACCCACTACATGGAAGAGGCCAGCCGGCTCTGCGACCGCTTGATCATCGTCGACCACGGCAAGATCATCGTCGAGGGCAGCCCGGCGGAGCTCATCCTGAAGCATGTCGGCCGCAACGTGATCGAGATCGGGGGGCCGGACCAGGCCCTGCGAGACTACCTCAAGGAGCACGAGATTTCCCACGACGACCTCGGCCAGCGCATCCTGCTTTACACCCCTGGCGGCAACGAGATCAGCACCGCCGTGCGCGACAACTTCTGCCACGAGCAGTGCACCTTCCGCAGCGGGTCGCTGGAGGACGTTTTTTTGAGGCTGACGGGGCGAGAGCTGAGAGAATGATCAAAATCGGCATTAGGGCGCCGTCTGACACCCAAGGGCTGTGTTGCGGACCGATTCGAAAAATCCCTCCCGACCTCCCTCTTTGGCAAAGAGGGGCAGGGGAGATTTTACAGAACGTGCCCATTCAATTTCGAGACCGTTAATACTCAAACGTAACGAGCTAAGAGAATCATGATAGTCGACACGCGGACCATCTCCTGGCGCTTCGTCAAAGTGTGGAAGCGGAACCTGGTCACCTTCCAGCGGATCTGGAAGGTGAACTTCATCACCCCGCTGCTGGAGCCCATGCTCTTCATCGCCGCCTTCAGCCTCGGCTTTGCGGGGCTGTTGAGCACCATCCGCTATGCCGGGGCGGAGATCTCCTACACGGCATTCATCGCCCCGGCCCTGGTGGCCACGGCCGTGATGAACAACGCCTTCTTCGAAACCACCTACGCTTCGTTCGTTCGCATGTACTACCAGAAGACCTTCGACGGGATGCTGGCCACCCCGCTCTCCATCGAGGAGATCATCATCGCCGAGATCGTGTGGAGCGCCACCAAGGCCGCCGCCGCCGCAACCATCATGCTGGCCGTGCTCGGGGCGTTCGGCTACGTGCAGTGGCCGCTCGGGCTTCTGATGATCCCGCTCGCCTTCTTCGGGGGCATCGCCTTCGGCGCGGTCGGGCTTTTTTTCACCGGCATCATCCCGACGATCGAGATGTTCAACCTGCCGATCTTCCTCTTCGTGACGCCGATGTTTCTCTTCAGCGGCACCTTCTTCCCGGTCTCAAACCTGCCCCTCTGGGCCCAGCCCCTGGCCCTGGCCTTCCCGCTCTACCACCTGGTGCAGCTCTCGCGGCTGATCTGCCTGGGGCTGCACGAAACCGTGCCGGTGCTGAGCGTCCTCTACCTGGCCGTCTTCTCGGTGCTCTTCATCCTGCTGGCGCTGGTCTTTATGAAAAAGCGCCTGGTCAAGTAGGGCGAGTTCGTAAAAAACCCAATCTCTGCGTTGCGCGTCATCCCGTGGTCGCTTGCCTGGTTGCTGT
>JAWOHH010000002.1:0-2771 GCA_046496215.1 Desulfobacterales bacterium | reverse complement strand
CGAGCGGCCGCGGGAGGCGCGCTGGCTGGCGCTGTGTCTGGCCACCGCGCTGCGGGAGAGCTTCGAGGAGATGCGCCTGAACCCCTTGCGCGTCAAATTCCTCGGGCCCCTGCCGCCGCAGCGCTTGGAATTGTTCCGGCGGCTGATCTACCCGCTGGCGGCCTGGGCGCCCGGCCCGAGGCACTACCGGCATAACCGGGAGGTTCAGCGCGTCGTGACCGTTCCGCTCAGGCACCTGCTCGACCCGGGGCGCTATGTGCGCTGCGAGATGCGGGTGGCGCTGCCGCGCCCGGGGCTGTCGCACGGCCGCATCCACCCTGCATTCCGTTTGGACCCCGGCAAAGGGAGTGAGATCTTGTGGGGCGCAACCTACCGGATCGTCGTCAGCTTTCTGCAGGCTGCTTTCGGATTCAGCCCGCCGGCACCGGAGGGCGTGCCGCTGGTCAGCGTTTGCCTGGGTGAGGACTATCTTACCGGCGGGGGCGGGCAGGTTTCGGCGGCCGGGCGAGGCGGCTGAGGATCGGGCCATGAGGGCGAAAGACGAACCCGTTTACCGGCTGCTCCTGGGGGTGTCGGCCATCCACGGCCGGGGCTGCTATGCCGGCGAGCCCATCCCGGCCGGGGCCTTCATCATCGAATACACCGGCGAGCGGATTTCGGCCGAAGAGGCGTATCGCCGGGAGGCCGACCCCGGCCGCCCGGGCATCTACACATTCTGGACCGGGGACGACGGGGCCATCGACGGATACCGGGAGGGCAACGCCGCTCGGTTCATCAACCACTGCTGCACGCCGAACTGCGACTACCGCATCGAGGACCGGCGGGTCTTCATCCACGCCGCACGGCCGATTGCCGCGGGCGAGGAGCTCTTCATCGACTACAGCTTCAGCCCGGAGGGCGAGAGGGTCCCCTGCACCTGCGGCTCCCCCGCCTGCCGCGGGCAGATCAACGCGGCGGCGGAGGAGTAGGGCGGGGCGGTCCAAATTAAGAGTGGGTTGCGGCGGATGCCGCAACCCACTCTTAATTTGGATGGTAGGCGCTACTGGATTTGAACCAGTGACTTCTACCGTGTGAGGGTAGCGCTCTCCCGCTGAGCTAAGCGCCCGAAAGAGCCTCGCCGTGGGCGATGCTCTTTTTATTAGGCCGTTTCCGGATCGAAATCAAGTGTTTTCTCGACCGAAGCCCCCGGCTCGGATGCGGCCCCGCCGGCGGCGGGGCCGGCCGGTGCGCCCGGTGCGTGCGGCCGGTCGGGGCGCTCCGGCGGGGCGGTCTCCTCGTAGCCGTCGGCCTCCACCGGCGCGGAAGCGTCCTCTTCGGGTTCGACGCTGACCCCGGGCCGCATCTCGAGGGGCGGTTTGCCGAACTCCTCGATCTCCCGGGGCGTGGGCAGGTCCTTGAGGTCCCTGAGATCGAAGGTTTCCAAAAATATCTTGGTCGTGGCGTAGATCAGTGGTCGGCCGGCCATCTCTTTGCGGCCCAGGACCCGGATCAGCTTGCGTTCGAGCAGCACCCGCAGGACCCCGCCGCAGTCCACCCCGCGCAAATGCTCGATGTCGGCCCGGATGATCGGCTGCTTGTAGGCGATGACCGCCAGGGTCTCCATCGCTGCCTTGCTCAGCCTGAGGGGTTTGGGGTCGATCAGCCGCCGGACCCAGCCGGTGTACTCCGGGCGGCTGCGGAACTGGTAGCCGCCGGCGACTTCGGTGAGGTAGAAACCGCCTTGGCGCGCATCATAGTCGGCCTGCAGCGCCGCAACCGCCGTCCGGATCTCCTGGGGGTCCGCCTGGGGCAGGATTTTTTTCAGCCGCTCCAGGCTGAGCGCCTCATCGGCTACGAAGAGCAGGCTTTCGACGATGTTCTTGAGATTTTCCATCAGACGTAGAATATCCGGATAATTCCCGAGTTGAGGTGCTGCACCGTGCGGATCAAAGCCAGTTTCATCATCTCGAGGATCGCCAGAAATGTGACGACGATCTCGCTCTTGCCGGGCTGATCCGAAAAAAGCTCATAAAACGTCAGCGAGCCCCTCTCCTCGAGCAGGTCGGCGATCTGGGAGATGCGCTCCTTGACCGAAATCGTGTCGGCGGTGAACTCGATGCGCGCCTCGTCCGGCAGGCCGGCCAGGATTTTCTGAAACGCGTCGATCAGTTCGAACAGGCCGATTTTAACGACCTCCTCCTCCCCCGGCGGTGCGAATTCCGCCGGTTTGACGCCGCGCGTGAAGGTGTCCTCGCCCAGCAGGGGCCGCTCGGACAACTGCTCGGCCGCCGCTTTGAGCCTGAGGTACTCCATCAGCGGCCGCGCGATTTCCTGGCGCGGGTCCTCGCCCGCATCGCCCTCCTCGGCGTGCACCGGCAGCAGGGTGCGGGACTTGATCTGCGCCAGGGTGGAGGCCATGACGACGAACTCGGCGGCGACCTCCACGTTCATGGAATCGAGCCACTCCAAGTACTGCAGGTACTGCTCGGTCACCAGGGCAATGGGGATGTCTGTGACCTGGATCTGGTTTTTACGGATCAAATGCACCAGGAGGTCCATCGGACCCTCGAAGATGTCCGTGAGCCTGACACGGTAGGCTTCGGCGTGTTGCGGATCGGCCACGGGGTGCGGTTTCCTCTAAAGCTTGACGGCGGCGCGGACCTCTTCCATGGTCCGACGGGCGGCCTGCTGGGCTTTTTCGCGGCCCGCGGCGATGATCTGCTCCACCTGCTCGGGCCGCTCCTGGTAGTGGCGGCGCCTGTCGCGGATCGGGGCGAGGAAGGCGTTGAGGG
>JAWOHH010000105.1:0-19493 GCA_046496215.1 Desulfobacterales bacterium | reverse complement strand
TGCAACGGCTGCGGAAAATGCGAGATGGTATGCTCGCTGAGGCACCAGGGCATCAGCAACCCGGCACTCTCCCGCATCCGGGTGATTCAAGGGGATCCGGAGGGTTTTCATCTTCCAATGCACTGCCAGCACTGCCTGAATCCGCCCTGCATGACGGTATGTCCCCGGAAGGCCATCTCCAGGGACGAAGAGCTGAACCGCGTGCTGGTCGACTACGGTCTCTGCATCGCCTGCAAGATGTGCGTTGCGGCCTGTCCCTTCGGTGTGATGCAATTCAACGAAGAGCGCGGGCAGATTTTCAAATGCGACCATTGCGACGGAGATCCTCAATGCGCCCGTTTCTGCGAGCCAAAAGCCATCGACTATGTCGAACCCATTAAAATGGAAATGGACCGTATGCGAGCCGCTGCGCGACGATGGGCGGCACCCACACGCAAGTGTGCCGCATAGGTGGATACCAAATGGCTTCTTTCATAGTGAACGAGAAGTGCAACGGTTGCCTGGCCTGCGTCCAGAATTGTCCGAACCGGGCCCTTGATTACCGGGATCATGCCGGCAAACGCGTTCTGATGCACAACATGGGCTTGTGCGCCCGATGCGGCCAGTGCTGGCGGGTTTGTCCGGAACAGGCCGTGGAATTCAGGCACTTGCTGGAATCGCCCTGGCATGAGGTGGTGGCCCTGGGTTTGACCCAGTGCCGGGTATGCGGAGAGCCCGTGTGTACGTTCGATTACGCGAAAAAAGTCTCGGAAAAGCTCCGGATGCCGGCGGAAGCCCTCTGCCCGGCGCATCGCCGCGAAAAGGGCCTGAGGGCCTGGTTCCGTATCAGACCGGCGAGCCCGCCTTCTCCTGGAGGTGCAAAATGATCGTAGGAAATCTAAAGCCGGTGGAGGAAATCGCCGCTTCGGTAGCCGGGCTAAAGAACGTCCAGGTGGTGGGATGCGGCTCCTGTGTTTCAGTCTGTCTTTCCGGGGGAGACCGGGAGGCCCGGCAGCTTGCCGACGAACTGTCCCTGCCCCTCTATTACCCCGGTGGCCCGCCGCCCGCATTCGCTGTGAACGGCATCGTGCGCCAGTGCGAAAAAGACCTGGTAAAAACCTATCTGACGCTGCCGCCGGAAACCGATGCGGTCGTCTCTCTGGCATGCGGCGCCGGCGTCCAAACCCTGGCGGACCTCTTCTCACCGCTTCCTGTTTTTCCCGCATTGAACACAACCTTTTTAGGCGCCCTGGACGAACCGGGCATCTGGCGGGAGAAGTGCCATGGCTGCGGTGACTGCATGCTCTCTTTTACAGGAAGCATCTGCCCAGTGGCCCGCTGCGCCAAGAGCCTGTTCAACGGCCCCTGCGGAGGCTCCCAGGGCGGCCGATGCGAAGTGAACCCGGAGATTCCCTGCGCCTGGGCCATGATCTATTACCGGCTCAAAAGCCAGAACCGGCTCGATCTTCTCCAGAAGGTAAACCCTCCCCGGGACTGGCGTCCGGCAGGAAACACCGGCCCTCGGTCCCGAATCCGCACCGGCATCGCCGGAAGCCCCGGAGACTCGCCTGCCCCATCGAGTCAGACATCCTGAGCGCTTTTAATGGGTAGGGGGGGGTATCAAAATAGCACGGAAAACGTGTCACCCCCCTTGCTATAAGAAAAGCGGGCCGACCGCGTTCTTCCGCGGCCAGCCCGCTTTTCTTATCCGATCTTGAGAACCATCGCCGCGGCGGTGTCGCCGGCGGCGCAGCCCGCGAACAGCAGATAGCCGCCGCCCTTCATCACCACCTCCTCGATCCCTTCGATGATCAGCCGCCCCGCCGTCGGGCCCTGGGGGTGGCCGTAGATCAGCGACGAGCCGTAGTTGTTCATCCCGCCCATCACGTCGACGCCCAGTTTTTTCGCAAGGAACACATCGTTGGCGGCAAACGGGTTGTGGGTCTTGATGGCCTTGGCATCCTTGGCCGTGATCTTGGCGTTTTCGAGGGCCATCTTGGCGGCCGGGTAGACCGCCGCCGCCATGAAGGCCGGTTTGACCCGGGCATAGCCATAGGAGACCACCTGGATTTCAACGGAGGGGTCGGCACTCAACTGCTTTGCCTTGTCGTGCGAGGCGACGATGATCCCGCAGTTTCCGTCCGCCGGGTGGGTCTGGCTGCCGAAGGTGAGCACCCCGTCGGGCAGCACCGGCCTGAGACCCGCCAGGCCCTCGGCCGTGGTGTTCATGATGCCCTCGTCCGCATCGAGCAGGATCGTCTGCTTTTTGGAGATCTTGATCATCACCGGGTACATGTAGCGCTTCTGGAACTCGCGGTCGTTGGCGAGGGCGTCCTGATACTGCTGGTAGCGCTGCAGCGTGACCGCGTCGCACTCCTGGCGGGTGATCCCCTCCTCCTTGGCCACGTTCTCGGCGGTCTTGATCATGGCGTGCCCGGCCCAGGGGTCCTTGTTGAAGTTGTCCATGAGCCAGTTTTCGGAAATCACCTGGCCGCCGGGGCCCGGCGGGTAGGGCCACACGATGTGGGGCCCGTTCGAACAACGGTCGGTCATCAGGCAGAAGGGGGCCGTAAAAAGACCGGTCTCAACCCCCATGGCGGCGGAATAGATGGCGACGGTGGAGGTCGAGCACGCCTGGCTGACCCACAGGCCGGGCACCCCCCCCGCTCCCATCAGTCCGGCGGCCCAAGGGCCGCCGTAAAATCCCTGGTGCTGGTGTACGGTGAGCCCGAGGTAGACGTAGTCGAACCCCTTCGGGTCCATGCTTTTTTCCGCCAGCCAGCGCTTGGTGGTCTCGGCCGCCAGGATGATGGCGTGCTCGTTGGCCATGCTGCCCTGCCAGCGGGCGAAGGGGGAGCTGTAGTAGCCTTTGTAGGGGATGTACGCTTTGCTCAACATAAGTCCGACCTCCGTTTCGAGATTCGAGATGGATGATTCACCGTCGTCATTTTTTGAGCGCTCCAAGTCGTTCTCTCAGAACGCGGTGCAGGATTTTTCCGGTGGGCGTGCGGGGCATCTCCTCCTGGGAGATGAAGATGACCTCTTTGGGGCGTTTGTACCCGGCCAGCTTTTCGCGGCAGCACTCCAGGATGTCCTTCTCGGTGATGGTTTTGGGGTCGACGCCGGGCCGTGTGATGATGACCGCGGCCACCTTTTCACCCCACTTCTCGTCCGGGATGCCCACCACCGCGCAGTCGAACACGCACTCGTGGCTGCCGACCGCTTCCTCCACTTCGCTGGGGTAGACGTGCTCGCCGCCGGTGATGATCATATTGTCCTTGCGGTCGACAATGTGGAAGAACCCCTCCTCGTCCTGTTTGGCCATGTCGCCGGCCGAAAACCAACCCTGGTGGAACGAGGCTGCGGTCTTCTCGGGCAGCTTGTAGTACTCCTTGAACAGCATGGGGCCGCGGGAGTGAAGCTCGCCCACCTGGCCCGCGGGCACCTCTTGCTTTTCGACATTCAGGATCTTGACGAACTCGGTCCCGAGCGACTCGAAGCCGATGGAGCCGAGCTTTTTCATCTGGTACTCGGGTTTGAGCACCGTGACGATGCCGGCCTCCGTGGACCCGTAGGCTTCGTAGAGCTGGACGCCGGGGAAGAACTCCATGATGGCGAGCTTCATGCTCTTGCGCACCGGCGCCGAGGAGCAGAGCAGCTTGCGGATCGAGCTGCGGTCGTGGCGGCGGGCCTCCGGCGGGGCGCTGAGGATGAGGTTGTAGTGGGTGGGAATCAGGGAGATGAAGGTGATCTTTTCGCGTGCGACGATTTCGAGAATCTCTTCCGCGCGGAAGGAGCGGGCGGGGTGGATGTAGACCGATCCGCCGATGTAGGTGAAGGTGAAGGTGAAAAAGGTGGAGTTGATGTGGCAGAGCGGCATGACGTTCATGCACACATCGTGCTCGTTGAAGCCGAAGTCGATCGCGTTGATCAGGTAAAAAGCGATGTGCGACTCGTGGGTGCGCACCACCCCCTTGGGCCTGCCGGTGGTGCCGGAGGTGTAGATCAGGATCCAGTCGTCCTCCGGCAGCACCTCGGCCTCGGGTTCACTCTCGGCCGCCCCGGCGATAAGCTCGTCGTAGGCGCGGTAGCCCTCAGACGGCAGGCCCACGACGATGTAGTTCTCGGGGGGGATGTTTGCAAGCCGCGGCCGGATCGGTTCCACCGTTTCAACGAACTCGTCGTGGACGATGAAGGCCTTGGCATCGGCGTTGCCGGCGATGTACTCGACATCGGCGCTGATGAGCCGGAAGTTGATCGGGACGATGACGATGCCCGTCTTGGCGGTGGCGAGGTAGGCCTCGATGATCTCGATGCTGTTCTCCATCAGCACGGCCACCTTGTCGCCTTTTCGCAGCCCGAGCCCCATCAGGCTGTGGGCCAGCCGGTTGACCCGCCGGTTGAGTTCCGGATATGTCAAGGATCGCTCGCGTTCCTTGAGGGCCACGGTCTGCGGAAACTTCTTCGCATTGACCTTTAAGATCTGCCCAAGGTTGAGCCAACACGCCATGGTTTTCCCTCCCCTTAAAGGAAACAGCCGTTTTTCAAGCTGATTCCTTCAGGCTGATTCTTGCATCTACCACCCACACCTTGTCGGCGAAGGCCGTGACCGGGTTCAGGTCCATCTCTTCGATTTCCGGCAGGTCGGTGAGCAGTTGGGAAAGCCGCTGCAGGACCTCGGCGAGCCGCTCCCGGTTGACCCCCTTTTGGCCGCGCACCCCCTGCAGCAGGGGGGCGGCCTTGATGGCCCCTAGCATGTCGCGCGCCTCCGCGGCGCTGACCGGGGTGAGGTTGAAGACCACGTCCTGCATGACCTCGACGTAAATGCCGCCCAGGCCGAACACCACCGCGTGGCCCAGTCCCTCCTCGGCCTTGGCGCCCATGATGAGTTCAAGCCCGCCGGGCAGGAATTTCTGGACGAAGAACCGCAGGTCGGTTGCGGCAATGGCCTTTTTCATCTGTGCGGCCGCGGTCTTCACGGCGCTGGCGCTGGCAAGGTTCAAGGCCACACCGCCCATGTCGCTCTTGTGCACGACCGAGGCGGCATCCGCCTTGAGCACCACGGGAAATCCGATTTTGGCCGCTGCTTGGGCCGCTTCGGCCGGGCTGGCGGCCATGCGCCATTTCGCCACGGGTATTTTGTAGGCATCCAGGACCCCATAGACCTCGGCGGCAGCCAGTTGGGTCCGGCCGGCCGAGCGGGCCCCGGCGATGATCTTTCTGGCCTTCTCGGGCTTGGCGTCGGCGAAGCGTTGAACCGGTGTTCTCTCGCGGCTGCGGATGGCATGATACTGCACCAGGGCCGCCATGGCGCGCGCCGCCTCTCCGGGGAGGGGGTAGCAGGGGACGCCGCCCTCGCGCAGGATCTTCACCACCTCGGCCCACTGCTGCTTGTCCGTCATCAGGTTGCAGACGATGGGTTTCCGGCGCTGCTGGCTGACGGCCACGATTTCGCGCGCGATGCTTTCGTTGTCCACGAAGAACGGGGTGACGAAGTTTACGAAGACGCAATCGAAGCTCTCGTCCTCCATCATGGCATCCATGCAGGCCCGGTAGTGCTGGGCCGTGCCCGTGGCCAGCACGTCCACCGGGTTGCCGACAGAGGCTTCCGGGTAGAGCTTCTCCTTGAGGAGGGCTTTTGTTTTTTCCTGCAGCGGCGGCAGCGTGCAGCCGGCGCCCACCATGACGTCGGTTGCGATGACCGCCGGACCGCCGGTGTTGGTGATGATGCCGACCCGGTTGCCTTTGGGGATCGGCTGCGTCGCAAAGGCGGCCGCGGCCTGGATCAGGTGGCCTTCGTCGCGAAAAGAGAGTACCCCCGCCTTCTTGAAAATCAGGTCGGTGGCGATGTCCTCCTTGGCGAGCCCGCCGGTGTGGGAGGCCGCCGCCTTGGCCCCCTCCCGGGTGCGGCCGGCTTTCATCGCCAGAATCGGTTTTTGGGCAGCCACCTCGGCGGCAGTCTGCATAAAATTGGCCGGGTCCCGCAGCCCTTCGACGTAGGTGACGATGACGCGGGTGCCCTCGTCCTCTCCCAGATAGCGCATGATCTCCGGAATGGTGACGTCTACCGCGTTGCCGTTGGAGGCGTAGATGCGCGTGCCCACCCCCATCTGGGCGAAGGCCTGGTGGACGACCTCGGCCACCCCGCCGCTCAGGGCGACGATGGAGATGAAGCCCGGATCCGGCTTGGTGAACGTGAAGTTGCAGTAGGCGCGGATCTCGGGGTCGGTGTTGATCACCCCTTGGCAATTCGGCCCCAGGATGCGGATGCCATGCCGCTTGGCCCGCTCCAGGAAGTCCTTTTCGATCGCCGCGCCTTCCGCCCCGGTTTCGCCGAACCCGCCCGAGTTGATGATGATGTGCCGGACCCCCTTCTGGCCGCAGTCATCCACCGCCTGGGGCACGAACCTGGCGGGAATGACCATGTGGACCACATCGACCGGCCCCGGGCAGTCCAGGATCGACTTATAGGCCTTGATGCCCCGGATTTCATCCGCACTGGGGTTGATGGGGTAGATGCTCCCTTTGAACCCGAAATCGATCAGGTTCTTGATCACCCGGTTGCCGATCGAAAGCTCCTTGGACGATGCGCCGATGACGGCCACGGCCTTGGGCCGAAACAATGACTCCAGCATGACTCCCTCCTTTGCTATTCGTCGGCCTCAGCCAACGCCCTCATCTTGCCGAACCCTGAACCCTGTACCCTAAAATCCCTATACCCGGTGCTCCTGAAGCTGCTCGATGAAAGCCTCGACGTTGGTCTTGGTCTGCTCGTCGGAAAGCAGCCGCAGATCGTTCAGATCGCCGTTGATCGTCAAACTCGGGATGCCGGTCTGTTTCTCGAGCCGCTGCGGCATGCCATAGCGGCAGTTGGAGTTGTTGGGGCAGGTCTTGGCGTCGTGGTAGATGATGCCGTCAACTTTAAAAAAAGCGAGCATGTCCCGGATATAGGCCTCTTTGGCCTCGTCCGAGCGCACGATGAAAAGCTCGGTGTAGGCCCGTGCCATGCTGGTGAAGGGGTCCTTCGGGTCCAGGGCCGAAAAGATCCAGCTGTTGCAGTAGGTAGAGGCAAGCACATTGGCATCGAGAGCCGCAAAGAGCTGGGAATGCGTGCTCAGCCGGCCCCAGACCGGCATGCCGTCCCAATAGATGCGGAATTTCTCGTTTGCGACTGCGCCCTCGCTCTTTCGGATGCGCTCCTCCAGTTCGGCCAGCAGGATTTTGTAGACATCGACGGCCCGCTGGGTTCCACGGCCGACCACGGCCGGACCCATCAGGGTCGTGCCGTCGAAAAAAGTGAGTGGGGCGGGCTTGGCCGCGGCCGTGTCGAGAATTTTTTTCCAAAGCTCCGAACATTCCCGAGAAAGAGCGACCGCTCGCCGCAGGTCATCCAAATCGAATTTTTTCCCGCTGATCCGCTCCAGCGGCGGCACCAGCGCCTCGAGCTGTTTCGCGATGGAGAAGATGTGCTTGTCGGTCACCTCGCCCACACCGCGGTAGGTGTGAACGCCCAGCACCGGGGCGTCGAATTTTTCCCCGTACCAGTTGAACCAGTCCTGCACGTCCCGGCACTGGTTGGTGTTGAACACCAGGACATCCGGCCGCGGGATGCTCTTGATGTTGAAGGCCTTCTCGAGCGGGGTGACCCCCTTCAGGAAGGCGCCGATGTCGGCCGTCAGGTAGGAGCAGATTTCGGGGGAGTAGCCGATGGCATTCGCCTCGGGAATGAACTCGGTCGCCATGCGGGTGGCGCCGAGCATGGCCGAGTGCGTCTCCGGAAAGTATACGAGGAATCCGAACGCGCGCAGAATTTCGGCGGGGCCGACGCTCGTGCACCAGGCGACTTTGGGGGAGCCTTTTTGCACGGCGGCGTCCAGCTCAAGATAGTAGTCACGCATGAAATTGTTGAGATCCGCGGCGGCGGCGATTTTTTTTCGAACGACCTTTTTTTCTTCAGCCATGAAACCCCTCCGTTGGTTGATGTTGCTTCAGTCGGTGGACCCGTTCATTGCGTAGAGCGCCGCCCCGATGGCCCCGGTCAATTGGGGCTTTTCCGGGACCAGGATGGGGCGTCCGATGAGCTCCTCCATCATGCGCACGATGTAAAGGTTGTGGGCCACCACCCCGCCGGTCATGACCACATTTTCGGTCAAAGCGTCCATCTCGACCACCCGCCGAATGACGGAAAAGAACACCCCCTTGACGATGTCCTCGATCTTTTTCCCGTGGCGAATGTTTTCTAGAACTTCTGTCGCCGAAAAAACCGTGCAAAAGCTGCCGAGCTTGACCATGTCCGTCGAGCGGACCGCCAGTTCGTTCATGTGCTCCAGGGGGATGCCCAGCCGCGTCGCCATTTCCTCCAGAAACGCGCCGGTCCCGGCGGCGCATTTGCGGTTCATCTTGAAGCCGGTGCGGCGGCCGGATGCGTCCAGCTTGATCACCTTGTTGTCCTGGCCGCCGATATCGATGATGGTGAGCGCCGTTGGGAAGTAGTGGTAGCACCCCTTGGCGTGGCAGCCGATTTCAGTGCGGGTGTCGCGGGCGAAAGCGACGTTGTTCCGGCCGTAGCCCGTTGAAACGGCGTTTGCGACGGCGGCCTCGGAACACCCGGCCATTTGGAGCGACGCCTCCAGGCAGGTCCGGGCCGTCTCCGCGAAATCGGTGCCCGATTTCTGCACGGCGAAGCCGACCAGTCGCTTCGAGGCGTCCAAAACGGCCACCTTGGTGCGCGAGGCACCGACATCGACACCGACATGGACCGGCTGGACGGGGCTCAGGCTGGGGTCCTTTCCGGGAGACATGCTTCAGTGCTTCTTTTTCGACTCGATGCTGGATTCCAGACCTTTGACCAGCGAGAGCATGGTCTTGTTGAACGGGGTCTCCATCCCGACCCGCTGCCCGTAGGCGACGAACTTGCCGTTGATGAAATCCACCTCGGTGCGCCGGCCGGCCTCGACATCCATGAGCATGGAGGGCTTGTGGTCGCCAGCTTTGCCCATGTACTCGATGGCGTGCGGGTAGAAGTCCCAGCCCAGGTTGATCTCGTTCGCCCGCGCGACCCGGATGCACTCCTTAACCAGGGCATCCACGATCTGAAAGACGATGGGGTCGTTCATGGCCCGGTTCATGGTGAGGCCGGTCACCGCGCAGACGGGGTTCATGCAGGCGTTCAGCACCCCCTTGCGCCAGACCATGGAGATGATCTCCTGGGTGTCTTCGGTGGGCAGGCCGCTGCGGGTGAGCGCCTGGGCCACAGCCATCGTGGCGGGCTTGCTCTTGGGGTCGAGCTCTTGGAGGTAGTGCGGGGGGTGATGAAACGGCAGCCGCACATGGCCCGGTTCCACCAGCCCGCAGCCGTAATTGACCACGGCGCGCATGACGCCACTGCGGCCCAGGGTCTTGGTGAGCTCGAGCTCCGTGTCGATCCCGTTCTGCCAGCTGATGACCACCATGCCCTCGCGGAAGAAGGTCTCCAGGGCCGATGCGATCAACGGCAGGGCATTGGCCTTGACCGTGATGAAGATCACCTCGGGGTCGTACCGGGCCAACTCGTCGACCACGAGACAGGTGCGGGTGACCTTCTGCGTGAAATTCTCGGCCCCCTCCAGCTTGATTCCCGGGTCGAGCGCGGGAGCCAGGAGCGCGGGGACGACGTCGCACAGCGTGACGTCGTAGCCGCCTCTGGCCAAAAACGCCGCCACGATGCACCCCACCGGTCCTGCCCCGACGACGGCAAAGCGGGTGGGGTTGAACTCAGAAGCCTGCTTCATGGTGACGCCCTCCTTTTTGAGACCTGCGGATCCAAACGAAACGCCGTCGCCCCCCGTCATTACCGCAGTTGCTTGGGGCGCTCGTCCACCACCCGCAGGGCCTTGCCCTCGCTACGGTTGATGAATTTCGCCTCCACCAGTTCCACCTCGACCCCGATGCCCATGTTACCTTTGATGTGGCCCATCACCTTGGCGGCGACCTCCAAACGCTTTTCGGGCCCGGCGTCGTAGATCTCCTTCTTGCCCTCCACCTGAACGATAAGCTGGTCCAGGTAGCCCTTCTTGCGGACCACTAGTCGGTACTGGGGCTCGACTTCGGGGATCTCCAACAACAGGGATTCGATCTGGGAGGGGAACACGTTGACCCCGCTGATGATCAGCATGTCGTCCGAGCGGCCGAAGATCTTGTCCATTTTAATGAAGGTGCGCCCGCAGCGGCATTTCTCGCGCCGCAAGCGGGTGATGTCCTTGGTGCGGTAGCGCAGCATGGGCATGGCGCGGCGCTGAATGGAGGTGAAGACCAGCTCCCCCTTTTCCCCCAGGGGCAGCGGTTCCAATGTCTGCGGATCGACGATCTCCGCCAGAAAATGGTCTTCGTTGAGGTGGATCCCGTCCTGGGCTTCGCAGTCGAAGCCCACCCCAGGCCCGCCGATCTCGGTCAGGCCGTAGGCTTCGTGGGCCTTGATGCCCATGCGCTCCTCGATCTCCTGGCGCATGGCGGTGGACCAGGGCTCCGCCCCGAACACGCCGACGCGCAGGGGCAGGGCGCGGATGTCGACCTTGAGCTCGGAGGCGCGCTCGGCGATCGTCAGGGCGTACGACGGGGTGCAGAACAGCGCCGTGGTCCCGAAATCCTTCATGAGGGTGATCTGCCGCTCGGTCAGGCCGGAGCTGGTAGGCACCACCACGCAGCCCAGACGCGTCAATCCCTGGTGGAACCCCAAGCCCCCGGTGAACAACCCGTGGCCATAGGCGTTCTGAGCGATGTCATTGGGTCGGACTCCCCCCGCCCAGAGGTTGCGGGCCATGCAGTCGGTCCAATCCTCCAGGTCGCCGGCCGTGTAGGGGCCGGTGATCGGCTTGCCGGTCGTGCCCGAGGAGGCGTGCACCCGCACGACCTCCGTCAGCGGCACCGCGCAGAGGCCGAAGGGATAGTTGTCGCGCAGATCGTTCTTCACGGTGAACGGCAGCTTGGCGATATCTTCGAGCGTCTTGATGGCCTTGGGCGCGACACCCATCTCGTCCAGCTTCCGGCGGTAGAAGGGCACCCGCGTGTAGGCCCACTCCACGGTCTCTTTGAGCTTGCGCAGTTGGAATTTCTGGAGTTCGGCGATCGGCATCGTTTCGAACTTTTCGTCCCAGTAGTTCTGCTTCGCCTTTTTCGTCTCGCCCGATTTGGCCGCCATGTTCCGATTCCTCCCCCGGTTGAGTCCCCCCGCGCCCGCCGGAGCCGGTGCGGGGCATCGATAGTCCGCGCAGCGGCCCCAGGGGCCGCCGCATCCTCAGGCCGCCTGGGCGGCCGCAAAGCCCAGATCGAACGCCTTGGTGTTGGCTTCCAGAAACGCCGCTTTGGTCTTGCGCTGCATGGCCGTCTTGACGCTGTCGACGCTGAAGGGCAGGATGCCTGTCTGCGTGAGCGCCCCGAGCAGCACCATGTTCACCGACAACACGTTGCCGGCCTCGCGCGCCAGCGCGGTGGCGTTGAAGGCGACCAGCCGGCCGGTTTTCGCCCGGATCAGCTCCTGGAGCCTCTTCAGGTCCGGGTAAACGCCCTGGCCGATGTTCACGGTGAACGGCATCAGCGGGGCCAGGTTGGTGATCACCACAGTGCGCTCGTTGCACTTGCCCAGCGCGCGCAAGGTCTCGGCGGGTTCGAAGCCCACCAGCACGTCGGCATCCCCATCGGAGATGATCGTGCTGTAAGCATCGCCGAAGATGAGAGCGGATTCCACCACACCGCCGCGCTGGGCCATGCCGTGGATCTCGCTCATGCGCATCGGCACCCCAGAGAGGAGGGCCGCTTCCCCCAGGACGCTCGAGGCCAGCAGGTTCCCCTGCCCGCCGACTGCTACCATCACGACTCGTTTGGTATCCATAAATTCCCTGCGTGTGAGTGTTTAGTGTTCAGTGTTTGTTATTCCACAGTCGCCTTACTCCGGCTCCGACTCGTTACTCATTGCTCGTTACGCACTACTTCTTTTCCTCCTTCACCGGCAAAATGGCGTTTTCCGGGCAGATCTGGGCGCAGAGCGCACAACCGGTGCAAAGGGTCGCGTCGATCTTGATCCGGTCGTTCCAGACGTAAAACGCCGGGCAGGCGAGCCGGGTCATGCAGACCCGATGGTTTTGGCACTTCTCGCTCACATGGAAGGGCTTGCGCCGGGGGAGTTTCAACCCGGCGGCATACAGGACGCACAGCTCCTGGGAAATGATGACCGACACCCCCTTGAACTGCAGCGCCTCCTTGATGGCCTCGATGCTCTTCTTCACCTTGTAGGGCTTGATGACCGTCACGTGCGGGACCCCCAGCGCCCGGACGACCGCCTCGATCGAAATCCGGCCGAAGCCCTCCATCTTCATCTGGCTCATGTCCACGCCCGGATGGGGCTGATGGCCGGTCATGGCGGTCGTGCCGTTGTCTAAAATGACGAGGGTGAAGTCATGCTGGTTGAAAACGGCATTGATGAGACCGGAGAGGCCGGAGTGGAAAAAGGTCGAATCTCCTATGAACGACACCACCTTGCGGCCGCTCACCTTGGAGAAGCCCCCGGCCGTACCGGTCGAGGATCCCATGCAGATCAGATAGTCGGCCATCGAAAGCGGCGGCAGAAGGCCGAGGGTGTAGCAGCCGATGTCGCTGGGGTACATGGTTTCGATCCCGAGCTCCTCCGCGGCCTTGCGCACCTCGTAGTAGGTGGCGCGGTGGGAGCAGCCCGCGCAGAGCGTCGGCGGCCGCTGGGGGATGGGCGGGAGGTCCGACAGATCGACCGGGGCCCGGGCGGTCCATGGCACGCCGAAATAGGAGCCGACCACCCGCCGCACCATGCCCGGGTCGAATTCATACAGGCGCGAGAAAAGCTCCGGCGCTTTGCCCCGGATGGGAAGCGTCAGGCCTGCCTCCTGGGCGATGGCCTTGACGCTCTCTTCCAGGTAGGGCTCGCCCTCCTCCACCACCAGGATTTTTTCGCAGCCTTTGAGAAATTCGGCGATCTTGCGTGGCGGGAGCGGGTGCGCAAAGCCGATTCGGAGAATGCGCGCCTTCTCCGCGATGCCGAGATCCGCTATCGCATCCTTGACGTAGTTGTAGCTCACCCCGTTGCACAGGATTCCCCAGGGGCCTTTGCCCTCAAGCCGGTTCCATGGGGAGGCCTCGGAAAGCTCCCGCGCCTTTTCGATATTCTGGAGCAATTTGACGTGCAGTTTGCGGGATACCGCCGGCACCGTCACCAGGTTGAGGGGGTCCTTGGCAAAGCTTCCCTGGGTGCGGCGCGGTCGGATTCCGCCCAGGGTGACGACGCCCGAGGAATGGTTGATGCGCGTGGTCGTGCGCAGCAAAACCGGCTCCTGGAGCTGCTCGGAGATGTCGAACGCATCGGCCACGATGCGGTAGGCTTCCTCAACGGAAGAGGGCTCGAGCATGGGCAGGCCTGAGATCTTGGCGTAGTAGCGGTTGTCCTGCTCGTTCTGGCTGGAGAACATGGCGGGATCGTCGGCCGTGAGGATTACCATGCCGCCCTTGACGCCCACATAGGCCAAGGTCATCAGTGCGTCGGCCGCGACGTTGAGGCCCACGTGCTTCATCACGGCCATGCTGCGCACCCCGCATGCGGCCGCCCCGGCGGAGACTTCCATCGCCACCTTCTCGTTGGTGCAGTACTCGAAGTGCAGGTCGCTTTCGCGGGACATCTGAAAAAAATTGAGCGACAGCTCCGAGGAGGGCGTGCCGGGGTAGGTGCTGGTGAAGGCCACGCCCGCTTCGATGGCTCCGCGGGCAATCGCCTCGTTGCCCAGCAACAGTGCCCGTTCTCCCGGCTTGAGGGTCAATAACTTGTGCATAGTCAATATTCTCCTGATGAGGATTGTTTCTGTCGGGCCATGCGCTCTTACTGCCCCTTGAATTCCGGACGGCGGCGGCCGACCGTGGAAAGGCCTTCCAGCGCATCGGCTGTCCCAAAAATCTCGGCCAGGCGCCCCAACTCGACCTCCATCGCCGCTCGCATGGCCAGCCCGGCCTGGCGGTCGATGATCTCGTTGGCGATGCGCAGGGCGACCGGTGCCTTGTAGCTGAGAGTTTTGATCACTTTTGCGGCCGGCTCGGCGCTTGCGCCCGCCGGGGCCTGGCCGGCGAGCAGGGCTGCGATGTTGCCGCTTGCGAACAGCTCGGCAAACGGCTTGAACTTTGCGGGGAGGTCTCGCCGGCGGTACGTGTCGGGCCGGCCCTGGGCGGCCAAGTCCCGGATCGCCGCCTCGACCGCTGCGGGCTCGACCAGCCGCGTCACGATGCCGAGCGCCTGAGCGTCCGCCGCGCTGAGGAACGCCCCGGTGAAAGTGAGGTACTTGGCGAGTTCCGGCCCCACGTGGCGGGCTGCGCGCAGCATGCCGCCAAGTCCCGGGAAGATGCCGATCCCGGTCTCCGGGAAGGCCATGGATCCGGCCGGGGTGGCGACGATGGCCTGGCAGGCCAGCGCGAGCTCGCTGCCGCCGCCGAGCGACAAGCCGTCCAGCAGGGCGACGGTGAGTTTCGAGGACTCCTCGATCCGCAGGAACAGCTCGTGGCCCTTGCGGGTGAAGGCGACGATGTCCGGGATGCGGCCGGCTTTGATCTTCTCGACGAAATAGCGGATATCGGCCCCCGCCACGAAAGCCTTGCCGGCGCCCTGGAACACGATGGACTTGACGGCGCCGTCGGACTCCGCCTCTGTAAACCGCCGGTCGAGCTGGGCCACGACGGTTTCGTTCAAGGCGTTCATCGCCTCCGGCCGGTTCAGGGTGATGAAGGCGATGCCGTCTTTGACCTCGAGGTCAACGAAGTTGAATTCGAACGGCTTGCCCAGACGATGCTGCTTTTCCAGGATGGCGGGCAGTTTGAAATCCGGGTGTCTGCGGCAGACCGCCTGAACGATCTCAAACGTCTTGGCGATCCCGATCCGGTTCATGATTTCAAACGGCCCCTGGATCCAGCGCAGGCCGATCTTGGCCCCGCGGTCGGTGTCCTCGATGGTGGCCACCTTCTCCTCTACCAGCGCCGCAGCGACTCCCAAACAGACGCCCTGGAAGCGGTCGATCACGGCCGGGAGCTTAGATTCGTCCACCGGGCCCCCCAGCTTCCAGTTCTCCTTTTTCTCCATCTGCTCCTTCAGGGTGCGCACCGGTGCATAAAAAGGACCGAGTTCGTTGCCGAGCGTGGTGGCCGCGTGGACCGCAATCGGGATCCCGGTGACGTTCATCAGCTCGAAGGGGCCCATGCCGATCTTGAAGGCGCGCTTGCCGGCCTCCTCGATGGTGGCAATGTCGGCCATGCCCTCCTCGAGCATGCGCGCGGCTTCGTTTAAAAACGGAACGAAGAAGCGGTTCACGGCAAAGCCCGGGGCGTCCTTGACCAGAATGGCGGTTTTGCCATGGAGCTTGGCCGCCAGGAGCGACGTCTCCACGGTCTCCTTGCTGCTGCCCCCGTGTGGGATGACTTCGAGCAGGCGGTTCTTGGCCGGGTGATAGAAATAGTGCAGACCGATGAAGCGGTCGGGCCGGGAGGTTTTCTCCGCGAACTCCCGCACATAGAAGCTGGATGTGTTGGTGGCCAGGATGGTCTTGGGCGAGCAGATCTGGTCCAGTTTTTTAAAGAGGTCCGACTTGACCTGCTTGTCTTCGAAGACGGCCTCGATCACCACATCGGCGTCGGCCACCGCCTTGAAGTCGGTGGTGCCCGTGACGCGGGCGAGGGTCTGGTCCACCTGCTCGGGCTTGAAGATCTTGCGCTCGACGCCCTCCTGCAGCAGGCGCCGGATGGTCTCCATCCCGCGCTGGACGAACTCCTCCTTAAGGTCGACCATCACCACCGGGATGCCTTCCTGGGCGATCTTCTGGACGATCCCGCTGCCCATGTTGCCAGCTCCGATGACGCCGATTTTCCGGATTTGAGTCATTTGGCCTCCTGCCCCGTGTTTGAAGCGTTCGGTGCCTCGATAAACGTTTTAAGCCGTAAGAGGGCAGACGATGGCATGCGCCCCTCTCCCCGCTCGCAGCTTGTTACTTGTTCTTCCAGACCGGTTGACGCTTTTCCTCGAAGCTGGCGATGCCCTCCAGGGTGTCCTCCGTTTTCATCAGGGTTTTCAGAAAAAGCTCGGACACCCCCTGGACGGCCGCCGGGAAAGATAGGCCCATGTGCTGCTTGACCGCCCGTTTGTTCAACCGGATGATGAGCGGGCTGGCGTATTGGAGCTCCTTGACCAGGGCATCCACCGCCTCCGCCAGCTTGCCTTCTTCCACGCAGTGCGTGATGAATCCCATGGCCTTCGCGTCCTCGGCCAGGTAGCGCCGACCGGTGGTGCAGATCTCGATCGCCCTGGCGGGGCCGACCAGCAGCGGCAGCCGGATGGCGGCGTAGGGCGGCAGAAACCCCAGCTTGATCTCCGGCTGCCCGAAGGCCGCGGCCTTGTCCGCGACGACGATGTCGCAGGCAATGGCGGCCTCCATGCCGCCCCCCAGGCAGGCCCCGTGGACCGCTGCGATGGTGGGGACTTCCTGGCCCTCGATCAGCTCCAGCATGCGGTTGAAGGTGGCGATCATGGCGTCGACCTGATCGGGCTTGTGGTCGGCGACCTCCACCCCCGCGCACCAGCTCGGGCCTGCACCCGAAATCACCACGCACTTGAGATCCCGATCGGCCTTGAGCCCTTCGAGTGCGCCGATCAACTCCCGCATCATTTCGATGTTGAAGACGTTGTGCTTTGGCCGGGAGAGGGTCACCTGGGCGACTCCGTCGGTTGTCTCGAGTTTGAGAAACTTGAAGTCGGGCATTGCTGTCATCCTCAGCAGGTTTGGTTTTTCGGGTTCAATCCCGAATCCGAAAAGCTAAGCTTTCACGAACACGTAATTCAGCTGCCCGTTCGGGAGCCGGTTTGCGATCGTCTTCATGGGCATGCCGACCGCGATGGCCCCTTCGGGCACATCCGGGGCGATGCGGCCGAAGACTTTGAAGGTGCCGTAATCGAGCAGGGCGATGCTGTAAGGCACGTCGTTCTGAAACCCGGACGGGCCGTATTCCAGCTTGCTGAAAGAGACCAGCCGGCCGCTGCCCGTCACCTCGAACCACTCCATTTTGCCCGCCAGGCACTGGAAACAATCCGCGCGCGGCGGGAAGAAAACCCTGCCGCACTCCTTGCAGCGGGTGCCGGTCACCTTGCCGTTTTCGAGATGGTTGATGAAAGCGTTGGTTTTTGTCAGGGAGGTGAAGCTGACCGTCCCGAATTTTTTGAAGCGCTCGTCGTTTTCCTTTTTATCCGCCATGATGGGTCTCCTGTTTTCTCACCGCCCGAAAATGCTGACGTTGCCGTATAGCCCGACGCCGCCGATGTTGTGCACCAGGCCGATCTCCGGCTGCTTGACCTGGATGGGGCCGGCCTCCTCCCGCAGCTGCAGGACAATGGTGCGGATCTGGCTGCCGCCGGTGGCGCCGATGGGGTGGCCTTTGGAGAGGAGCCCGCCGTCCACATTGACCGGGATCTCGCCTTCTTTGTACGTCGCCCGGCTCCGGATCAACTCTTTGCCTTCGCCCGGTTCGGCGAACCCCAGGTCTTCGTAGGCCATCATCTCGGCGATGGTGAAGCAGTCGTGCACTTCGGCCACGTGAATATCCTTGGGCCCGACGCCGGCCATGGCGTAGGCCTGGCGTGCGGCCTCGCGCGCGGCCGTCAGGCCGGTGAAGACCTCCCGGCCGGCCAGGTTGACGCTCGTGGTGGCGGCCCCCAACCCCAGAATCCATACCGGTTTCTTGCAGAACGCCTTGGCCTTCTCCTCGCTGGCGACGATCACGCAGGAGCTGCCGTCGGCATTCGCGCAGCAGTCGCCCACCCGCAGGGGGCTTGCGACCGGACCGGACATGCGGTCTTCCGGGTTGCTCAGGTTGGCCAGGGTGACCGGCTTGCGGTAGACGGCCTTGTCGTTCAGCTGGCCGTAGGTGGCGGCCTTGACGCGGATCCGGGCCAGGTCTTCGAGCGTGGTCCCGTAGGCTGCCATATGGGCCCGGGCGTACATGGCGTAGTAAGCCGGCATCATGGTGCCGAAGGGGCTCTCCCACTGGATGTCGGCCCCGCGCCCCATCCGCTCCTGGGACTCGGCGGAGGAGATTTCCGACATTTTCTGGAAGCCGATGACCGCCACCACGTCGTGCAGGCCGGACTTCACCAGCGAGTACGCCAGGCGCAGGCCCATGCTGCTCGAGGAGCACAGGCTCTCGACGTAGAAGGTCGGTTGGGGGTTCAGCCCGAGGTATTCGGCAAACACTCCGGCCGGTGAGCGCTGTTTGTCGTATTCCGGCGCGGAGCAGACGACGGATGCGTCGATATCCTTGGCGGCGAGCCCGGCATCGCGCATGGCCTCCTTGAACCCCTCGAAGGCCAGCTCTCGCACCGAGCCCGGATAGGCCCATACGAACGCGCTTTGACCGACGCCGATGATGGCCACTCGTGGCATGGATCTCTCCTGCGTGTTTGATGTTTAATGTTTAATGTTTAGTATTTGGTGTTTAGTTTGGGGCGTGGTGGCGCCGCTTTATCAGCAACGAAACACCAAACACTGAACACCAAACACCATTCAACCCGTCATTAAATGTACTGCCCCCCGTCGACCTTGATGATCTCGCCGGTGATGTGACGGGCCCGGTCCGAGGCCAGAAAAACCACCAGGTGCGCCAGGTCCTCCGGCTGCCCGACCCGTTTCAACGCACTTTCGCCCATGGCTAGGTCGATGATTTTGTCTCGGGCCTCGGACTCCTTGAGCATCGCCGTTTCGATCAGGCCGGGTGCGACCGCGTTGACGTTCACGCCGAAGGCCCCGAGCTCCTTGGCCAGGGCCTTGGTGAAGCCGATGATCCCGGCTTTGGAAGCGGAGTAGTTGGTCTGTCCGAATTTCCCGCGCAGCCCGTTGATGGAGGTGATGTTGATGATCTTGCCGTATTTCTGATCCTTGAAGATGGGGGCCGTGTGCCGGGTGAAATTGAAGTAGCCCTTGAGGTTGACTTCCAGCACCCGGTCCCACTGCTCCTCGCTCATCTTCCAGCTCACCCCGTCCCAGTTCATGCCGGCGTTGTTGACGAGGATGTGCAGGCTGCCGAATTCCGCGAGCGCCGTTTGCACCACGCGCTCGGCGTCCTTAAAAAGGGCGATGTCGCAGGGCAGGGCCAGGGCCTTGCGCCCCAAGGCGCGTATTTTCCCCTCGTAGTCCCGCGCCTCGGCCTCATGCTTGCGGTAGGTAAAGCAGATGTTGGCGCCCTCGCGGGCCAGTTCGAGCGCGATGGCGGCGCCGATTCCCTGGGAGCCGCCGGTGACGAGAGCATTTTTCTTCTCGAGAAGCATACATCCTCCCGGCGCTTCAGATTGCGCGAGTTGACCGGCATTGTTGTCGTCGCTTGCCGGCGGTGGGGTGAAATCAGGGAGAGCAGCGCCTGCACCGCCGGGTCCAATGCGCCCAGGAAGCGGATGAACTTGACCAGCACCAGGGTGGTCTCCTGGCGGGAGACCAGCTGTC
>JAWOHH010000070.1:0-8684 GCA_046496215.1 Desulfobacterales bacterium | reverse complement strand
ATCCTGGGGGACCTTCCGCAAGGGATTGGATGCCAAGAGCATCCAACTCTCCTTCGCCAGCCACCTGGAATATTCGCTCTGCAAGGACCAGTACACCGCCACCGACCGCGACCTGTACCTGTCCCTCGCTCTCTCCGCCCGCGACCGGCTGATCGAACGCTGGATCAAGACCCAGCAGAAGTACTACAAAGAGGACGTCAAACGGGTCTACTACCTCTCGGCCGAGTACCTGATGGGCCGGGTGCTGACCAGCAACCTGATCAATCTGGGCATGTACGATGAAACCCGCCGCGCCATGGAGGAGCTTTCGGTTGACCTCGAAACGGTGTCGGGGGAGGAGCCGGACATGGGGCTCGGCAACGGGGGGCTCGGCCGCCTGGCCGCGTGTTTCATGGATTCGCTCGCTACCCTGGAGATCCCGGCCATGGGCTACGGGATCCGATACGAGTTCGGCATCTTCGACCAGGAAATCCGAAACCTGCAGCAGGTGGAGCTCCCCGAGAACTGGCTGCGCTATGGCACGCCATGGGAAATCGCGCACCCGGAGGTCATTTTTACGGTGCACTTCTACGGCCGGGTCAAACAGACCCGGCTTCCGGACGGCAGTCTCAAAAGCGAGTGGGTCGACACCAGCGACGTGGTGGGAATCCCCCATGACATCCCCATCGCCGGCTACGGCAACACCACCGTGAATACCCTGCGGCTCTGGTCGGCCCGCGCTTCCAAGGAATTCGACCTGAACTATTTCCAGCACGGGGACTACCTCAAGGCAGTGGAGGAGAAAAACGTCTCCGAGAACATCTCCAAAGTCCTCTATCCCAGCGACGATTTTTACGAGGGCCGGGAGCTGCGCCTCAAACAGCAGTATTTTTTCGTCTCCTGCTCGATCAAGGACATCATTCGCCGCTACCTCGTTAACCACCAGGACTTCGAGGCCTTCCCTGACAAAGTCGCCATCCAGATGAACGACACCCACCCCTCCCTGGCCGTCCCGGAGCTGATGCGCCTGTTGATCGACAGCCACGGCCTGAGCTGGGAGAAGGCCTGGGACCTCACCACACGCACCTGCGCCTACACCAACCACACCTTGCTGGCCGAGGCCATGGAGAAGTGGCCGGTGCCCATGTTCGAGCGACTGCTGCCCCGGCACATGGAAATCATCTACGAAATCAACCGACGCTTTCTGAAGGACGTCTCCATCCGCTTCATGCGCAACGGCGAAAAACAGCGCGCCATGTCCCTGATCGAAGAGGGGGCGGAAAAACGGGTGCGCATGGCCCACCTGGCGATCGTCGGCTCGCACTCCGTCAACGGAGTGGCCGAGCTTCACACCCGCCTGCTGCAGGAGCGGGCGCTGCGGGACTTCGCCGAGATGTACCCGGATCGCTTCAACAACAAGACCAACGGGATCACCCCCCGCCGCTGGCTGCTGTCGGCCAACCCGGGACTCTCCGATCTGATCAGCCAGTACATCGGCGACCGCTGGGTCACCGACCTCCACGAGCTGCGCAAAATAGAGGCGTTCACCGAAGATGCCGACTGCCGGCGGGAATGGCGCGAGATCAAGCATGCCAACAAACAGCGCCTGGCCACCCAGGTCCAAAAGCTGACCGGCGAGCGGCTGGATCCGGATTCCATTTTCGACGTCCAGGTCAAACGCATCCACGAGTACAAACGCCAGATGCTCAACATCCTGCATGTGGTCTATCTCTGGCTGAGGCTCAAGGAGGAGCAGAATTTTCAGATGCACCCGCGCACCTTCTTCTTCGGCGGCAAGGCGGCTCCCGCCTACCACACCGCCAAAATGATCATCCGCCTGATCTGCCACGTGGCCGACATGGTCAACCGCGACACCTCCACCCGCCGGAGCCTTAAAGTGGTTTTCCTGCCCAACTACCGCGTCAGCCTGGCCGAGATCATCTATCCCGGCACGGACGTCTCGGAGCAGATCTCCACTGCCGGCTATGAGGCATCCGGCACCAGCAATATGAAGTTCGCCCTGAACGGCGCGCTCACCATCGGCACGCTCGACGGCGCCAACATAGAGATCATGGAGGAGGTCGGCCGGGAGAACATCTATATCTTCGGCCTCACGGCTGAGGAGGTGGCGGCCCAGAGGGCATCCTACCGCCCGATGGACTATTACCAGGCAGACCCGGTGCTCAAGCAGGCGATCGACTTTATCAGAAATGGGTTCTTCAGCCCCGACGATCATGGGCTCTTCCACCCCCTCATGGACCTGCTGCTGAACGAAGACCGCTACATGGTGCTGGCCGATTTCGAGGCCTACCACCGCGCGCAGACCCAGATCGACGCCCTTTACCGCGACCCCGAGGCGTGGACCCAAAAATCGATCCTGAACGTTGCCCGCATCGGCAAGTTCTCCTCGGACCGCACCATTTTCGAATACAACCGCGACATCTGGAAAGCCGAACCCCTGTCGATCGAACGCAACCATGTAGAGCAACCCAAACCCGGCCCAGCGGCCGACGCTGCCGACCCGGCCCAGCGGCCGACGCGAAAATAGTCGATGACGAGCGCTCCGGCACTGCTCATCGTGCACCAGGGGGCCATGGGAGACCTCGTCTGCATTTTCCCGATCATCGCCGCACTCCGGCGGCGCTTCCGCCCCGTCGGCATTCTCTGCCAGGGGCATCTCGGGCGGCTGGCCGCGGCCGAAGGGCTGGTCGAGGTTTGGTTCCCGATCGAGGCCGCGTGGACGGCGTCCCTGTTCACGGCCCGCGCCCGACCGGAGGCCTGCAGCCGGCTGGCCCCCTTCTCGCACATCCTCTGCTTTTCCGCCTCCGAGGCCCTCGCCGCCGCCCTGGGGGGCATCTCTGGTGCAATGGTCTGCAGGATCCCGCCGCGTCCGCCGGCATCCGATCGCGTGCATGCGAGCGATCACGCGCGGCAGCGGGTCCTATCCTGTGGCTGGCTCTCCGACACGGACGCCGGCGACATGGCCGATGACCCGCTTGGCGCATCATGCAGGGCGGCGGGCGGGCCGGCCCTGGCGCTGCTGCACCCCGGCGCCGGCAGCCCGCGCAAGCGTTGGCCGCTGGAGTGCTTTCTATCACTCGCCGAGCACCTGAGAGGCCGCCGCCGGCGGTCGGGATTTTTGATCGGCCCGGCCGAGGAAGACATCCTGCCGGAGTTGGAGCGCCGGGGGGAGCGGGTCATCCGCCCGATGGATGCCATCGAACTCATCGCCCGGCTGCGAACCGCCTGGGCTTACGTCGGCAACGACTCGGGCGTCAGCCATCTGGCGGGGTGGGCAGGGGTGCCGAGCGTGGTGATCTTCGGCCCGAGCGACCCTGAACGCTGGCGGCCCCGCGGGCGCTGCGTCGAAGTCGTCCAGGCAGCGCCGGCCTGCGCACCCTGCTTCGAGCGTGAGGACGGGGGGTGCACTTCCGTAGACTGTCTCGACCGAATCCGGATCGAAAGCGTCCTGCAGGCATTCGACCGGGTCGTTTCATCGAAGGTCGACCGCGTGGGCCGGTGAGGGAGCGACTCCGGCAGGTAGAGACGAGACGGCAGGGGCTGCAACGGCACGCAAGCGCGTCGAACCGTGGGCCCCGCCGGGTGCAACCATGGCGCGACAGGAGGAGGGTGACCCGTGGAGGTCGGACGCAAGTTAAAGGCCCTCGAGGCCGTCTGCGCCGTTTACGACGAGTTCGCGCGCACCCAGGCCAGGGCCTGTTCACCGCGCTGCACGACCTGCTGCACTACCCACGTCACGGTGACGACCCTCGAGGCATTCAAGATCCGCGCGGCGCTCTTTCCGGGCGAGTGGAGCCGCCTCAGCGAGCGCCTATCGGCTCGGGCCGGAATCAAGCGCCTCCGGCCCAGACTGACAACCAACGCCCTGGCGACCCTCTGCGCCGAGGGCGGGGACCCGCCGCCCGAAAACGAGGAGGCTTCCCCGGTTTCCTGCCCGCTGCTGGCCGAGGATCTTTGTTCGATCTACGCCCTGCGGCCCTTCAACTGCCGCTGTTTCATTTCGCGCCTGCCCTGCACCCAAAAGGGGACCGCCGAGGTGGACGAGTTTGTCCTCTCGCTCAACACGGTTTTCCTGCAAACCATCGAACACCTCGATTCCGATGGGTGCAGCGGCAACCTGCTGGATGTGCTGGCGGTAATGGCGGATGAGCCGAAGCAGGCGGCCTACGCCGCAGGTGCCCTGACCTGCAGCGCGGCCGGGTTGATCGCCAACCGGCCGATAAGGGTGCTCATGCTGCCCCCCGAGCACCGGGCTCGAATCGAACCGTTCCTCAGAAAGCTGAGAGAGATACGGGTATGAAAAGGCAGGGGGCGGAGCGCGCGGGGCGGAGAGCTCCCCGATTTATTCCGCCTGCACCTGGAAATGCCCCTCCTCGAACTCCGGGCGGCCGGCGTAGCGGCCCATGAAAAACCCCGGCAGCCGGTCCAGCTGCTCAAAAAAAGCGGCATCGGCCTCGATCCCCGCCCGCCGCAGCGCGTTCAAGAGGTCCTCGGGCTTGGGCGGGCAGCCTTTTACGGTGATCGCCTCCCGTATGGCCGGGTTGCCGCGCTGAGCCTTGACCATGCACTGGCCAATCAGGATGGTCTTCTCCATCCCCGGGGTGGGCTGCATGGACTTGCCGGTCAGCACCTCCACCCGGCCCCAGGGCTTGCCCTTCCAGGCATGGCGGATCGCGGCGAGCACGACCCCGTTCACCCCCGAACAATAGGTGCACAGGGAGAGGTCGTATTTGCGGTAGTAAATGCCCTGCAGGCCCTCCCGCGCCAGGGGGACGGGCATGATCCCGGTATCGGATTCTTCGTATTGAAAATCGTATTCGTGGCTGCGGGCCACCGATTCGATCGTCTCCCCCCGGATCTCGATGTCGGACAGATCGAACGCCCGGCCGCGGTGCTGCGCGGCATGCACCAGGTGAGGGACGCTTCCGGCCGTGCGGCCCAGGATGGCCGCCCCCACCAAGTCCGCCGACAGGACATCGGCCGATGCCACCAGCAGGTTGCTGCGGTGCATTCGCCCGTCGAAGCCCGGACCGCGCTCGTTGGTGTAGATGCCGTCCAGCAGGGTGAACATGGGCGGCATGCGGTCCGCCAAGCGGGCGACCCAGGCGTGCAGGTCGCGGCCGGGCTCCATGCTGTGGCAGCGTTTGCGGGAGGCGATGTCGATCAATCCTTTGAGGTTCTTGATGCCTAAGCTGACCATGGTCTGGTTGTGGGTCTTGATCACCGGCAGGTTGACGATAAAATCGCTCTCAACGGCATCCACATTGAACTTCAGCTCAAAGCCGCCTCCGAGATCCACCTTCGCAAACGGCCGCTCGAACACGTTGATGCATTTCACCCCGAACCTGCGCGCGAGCGCCGAATAACCGAGGCTTTTAAAAGCATGGGCCGGCGTCTCTCGGTCTCCGGGTTCCCGGGTGACCATCCCCTCGCCGATGGTGATCTCCTCGATGCCGCGCTCCTTCAAGAGCACGACCATGTCCTCGAGCACCCGGGTAGTCGTGATCACCCCCCACTTCGGGAAGGCAACGCTCCTGGTCCAGAAGACGATGTTGGGCTTGATGAAGACCCTGGCCCGGGCCGGGAGCCGGTCGAGCCCGCAGCTCAACTCAACCGCCCGGCGCACCGAATCGAGGGGTTTGTCGAATTTCACGATGGCGACGGAAAAGCTCATGGCAGACACCTCTTTTGTTTTCGGCAGATGGCCGGCTCCGGGACCACAGTGGCGGGTGGACCCGGCGGGGTGCGTTGTCAGGTCAGGCCTAAAACCCGCGCGGCATTCAGGCCGCAGATCGAGGCGCGGTCCGGTTTGGACACGCCGCCCGCCTCCATCTCTTTGAAGTACCGGCTCGGAGAGAGCAGCGGGTAGTCGCTTCCGAAGAGGATCCTGTCCGCTCCGATCAGGTCGATCGCGACGCGGTAGACCGCAGGATCGTAAAGAAAGGGGGAGGCGGCCGTGTCGAAGAAAACGCTGCGCAGCGACTCCTTGACCTCTTTCTTCAGAAGCTGGAAGAAGAACAGTCCGCCGCCCCAGTGAGCCAGAACGATGGTGGTGCCGGCAAAGCGCTTGACCAGTCGGTAAATCTGGGCCAGAGTGACCGCGGTCTTTCCGGGGTAGGCATGACCGATGGGCTCGTTGGCATGGATCAATACCGGCCGGTTTCGCTCGCGGCAAAGGTCCATGACGGGCGCCAGGCGATCGAGGGCCTCCTCGTCGATCCCGGAGCGGTAGTACCCCAGCTCGCCAATCCCGTAAAGCCCGCCGTCCAGGCACCGTTCCGCCTCTCGGGCCGCACCCGAGGCCAACGGGTCGAAACAGCCGAATCCGATCAGCCGTCCGCGGTGCTTCTGGACCGCCTCCAGGATGCAGTCGTTGTGCATCGTGAAAAGCTCGGGGTTTTGCCAGGGGAACCCGAAAACGACGGATCGGTCGACACCGCTCTCGTCCATTGCATCCAGCAGCTCAGGCGCGCCCACCAGCCGCGATTTGGGTGAGCGATAGAGCGTCTCGAATGCCGGCTCGGAGTCCCAATAACATTGCCGATCGGAGCATATGGATCCGGGAAACAGGTGGGTGTGGAAATCGATGATCATGGATGCGCTTTATATCACAAAAAATACCCCTGAGATATACAGGAAAACCGGGGGCGGATACCGAGGAAAAACCCTGGAGGTAAAACCTCGCCGGGGGCGGGTTTTCATCGGCACAAAATTATAACGGCCAACCGGGGTGCGGCTAGCCGTTAAGGAGGAGAACAGATGAAGAAATTATTAGGCTTGATTATGGTATAAGCAAACTGCTTGCCAAAATTTAGCACTTTATCCAAAAATAAGCTATAAATTAGAAACTATATTAAAATACAGTATGTTATATATTTAAACCCGAATCAATCGAGAGCCCTCCACCGCACCGAAATCAAGGAAATAGGGGCGGTTTTGTTCACAATTATGAACCAGGCTGGATCAAGCGAACCGGTTTTTTAAAAAACATATTGTTTTAATGTGATTTTTTTGTTACGCGCCAAGGTTCAAATTTTTGAACATGTTCGTCGGATGCCGCCAAAACCAGATGCAACAGATTAAATTAAAAGAATATAAATCCAATTCGCGATCCTGAACGACCACTCGGATCGGCCCTGAAATACGCCGTAAAAAGGCACATTGAGATGATAGACCCTGAATCCATCAAACGCAATTCCATGTTCTGGTATCTCGTGGTGCTCACCATCAGCTCCACCGTCGGGCTACAGACATGGAGCACCCTTTTCAACAATTTTGCAGTGGATGTGGCCGGCCTGCAGGGCAGCCATGTGGGCATGATCCAGTCCATTCGCGAAATCCCGGGCTTTCTGGCCCTGTTGGCCGTGTACGTGATGCTAGTCATCCGCGAGCATCGGCTCTCGGCCCTGTCCATCCTGATCCTGGGGCTGGGGTTGGCGGCGACCGGGTTTTTCCCCACCTTTTCCGGGATCGCCGTCACCACCCTCATCAGCAGCTTCGGGTTTCACTACTACGAAACCACCAACATGTCCCTAACCCTGCAGTACTTTAAAAAGGACGAGTCCCCCTGGGTGTTCGGCAAGCTCACCAGTCTCGCCGCTGCGACCAGCATCGGGATCGGGCTGCTCATCTGGGCGATGACATCCTTTCTCGACTTCACCCAAATCTACCTTGTCGTCGGGGCCCTGATCGCCGCCGCCGCCCTGTGGTCGTTGACCCGCGACCCGACGGACGTCAACATCATCCCGCAGCGCCGGCAGATGGTCCTGCGCCGGAAATACTGGCTCTTCTACTTCCTGACCTTCATGGCCGGCGCACGCCGTCAGATATTCATTGCCTTTTCTGTGCTGCTGCTGGTCCAGAAGTTCCAGTATACGGTGCAGGAGGTGACGATCCTCTTCGTGATCAACAACTCGATCAACTTCTTTCTCAGCCCGATCGTGGGCAAGAGCATCATCCGCTTCGGCGAACGAAAAGTCCTGTCGCTGGAATATGCCAGCGTGATCGTTCTCTTCACGGCCTATGCCACGGTCGACTCGAAGCTCCTGGTGGCCTTCATCTACATTCTGGACCAGGTCTTCTTCACCTTCGCGATTGCCATCCGCACCTATTTTCAAAAAGTGGGCGACCCCCAGGACATCGCCCCCAGCATGGCCGTCGGCTTCACCATCAACCATCTGGCGGCCGTCTTCCTGCCCGCCGTCGGGGGCCTGGTCTGGATGATCGATTACCGCATCCCCTTTTTCGCCGGCGCGGCCATGGGCATCGTTTCCCTTCTGGCGGTCCAGAAAATCCGAACACCCCAAAGCTGAACGCCAGACGCTGAGCTTTCATCGCCTTGAATGGCCTTAGGGAATATCGTTCATCTATTTTAACGCTTTCGGCGACGGTGATAGGTAAAGCGTTGCTGTCAGTATTGCCAAACGGTCAATTATATTTTTTGGTGATAGAATGCGTGGACGAACCTGAACCATCGGTTAACGCAGAAAATTTGGATCTCCTCCAGGTTAGTTGAAGCGAAAGCGAGGAATATGGTGTGATATCAAATAGAATGGACATCCGGTATCTCCGAGGATATAGGTTGATCGACCAAGAAAAACCATATCCCAAGAAGGAGGCCTGCGATGTCCGGTATCTCTATATCACCGTATTTCCCCTTTCGTCGAATAAAAATTGTCAGCCAG
>JAWOHH010000047.1:0-38318 GCA_046496215.1 Desulfobacterales bacterium | reverse complement strand
CGAAAGACCCCCTCGGCACCCAGGCCTACGCCGCCGGCGGGATCGTGCAGCGCGCCGTCAAGGCCGTCAAGGATGCCCTGCCGGAGCTGGCGGTGATCACCGCCAGCTCCGGCAGGGCATCCTTGACGGCCTTGACGGCGCGCTGCACGATCCCGCCGGCGGCGTAGGCCTGGGTGCCGAGGGGGTCTTTCGTCTCGGGGATGCCGAAGAGGATCACGGCCGGGATGCCCAGCCCGAAGGCCTCACGGCAGGTCTTGACGAGCTCGTCCAGCGAGAGTTGAAAGTGGCCGGGCATGGACGGTATGGGGTTGCGCACGTTCTTGCCGCCGACGGTAAAGAGCGGCAGGATCAGGTCGTCGACCGCAAGGGTCGTCTCGCGCACCATGCGCCGGAATGCGTCGGACCGGCGCAGCCGCCGGGGGCGGTAGTCGGGGAAAAGCATACGATCATCCCTCCATGTGGAGTGTCTTCGAAACGGCGCGGCGTCCGTCCGTCGGCTGACGGGTCACCGGCCATCGCAGCCGACCGGCGCCTGGGTGAGCGCGATCTCCTCGTCGGTGAGATAGCAGGCCGGGTCAGGCGCCCAGAGGTCTCCCGTGGCCGCCTCCGCGCGCACCCGGAAATTGCCGCCGCAGATGTCCAGCCAGCGGCATTGCGCACAGCGGCCGGTCACGTGATTTTTCTTTTCCTTGAGCCGGCCCATCAGGGGGTGGGAGGTGTCCGTCCAGATTTCCGAGAACGGCCGCTCCGTCACGTTGCCGAAGCTGGTGTGGCGCCAGAACTGATCCGCGTGCACCTGCCCGTCCCAGCTTACGCAGCCGATGCCCCGGCCGGAGCTGTTGCCCTCGTTCCACTGCAGCAGCTCGAGCACCTCGCGGGCGCGCTCTGGGTCTTCCTTGAGCAGGCGCAGGTAGAGGTAGGGGCCGTCGGCATGGTTGTCGACCGTGAGGACCTCCGTGGGTCGGCCTTGCGCGTGCAGCCGCCGGGTCTCATCGATGATCAGATCCAACGTGCGGCGGGTTTCTGCGGCGTCCAGGTCCTCCCGGATGAGCTGCGAGCCGCGGCCGGCGTAGACCAGGTGGTAGAAGCATACCCGCGGGATCTCCATCTCCTCGATCAGCTTGAAGATGCCGGGGATCTCCTGGACGTTGAAACGGTTGATGGTGAAGCGCAAGCCGACCTTGATGCCGGCGGCCTGGCAGTTGCGGATCCCGTCCAGCGCTCCGCGAAAGGCGCCGGGCACGCCGCGAAACCGGTCGTTGACCGCCTCGAGCCCGTCCAGGCTGATGCCGACGTACGAGAGCCCGATCTCCTTCAGGGTGCGGGCCACCGGCGGGGTGATCAGGGTGCCGTTGGTGGAGATGACCGCGCGCATGCCTTTGGAGACGGCGTAGGCGGCGAGCTCGGGCAAATCGCGCCGGGCCAGGGGCTCGCCGCCGGAAAAAAGCACCACGGGCACGCCGAACCCCGCCAGGTCGTCGAGCAGCGCTCGGCCCTGGTCGAAGCTGAGCTCGCCGGCGTCGGCCTGCTCCCCGGCGTGGGCGTAGCAGTGGATGCAGCGCAGGTTGCAGCGCCGGGTGACGTTCCAGACGACGACCGGCTTCTTGTCGGCCGAGAACTGCAGCAGGTGCGAGGGCAGCTGCGAGGAGTGGCGGCCGTAGCGCAGGGCGTCGGAAGGCTCGACGGTTCCGCAGTAGAGTTTGGATATTCCGATCATCGGGTCAGGGTTCCTGCCGCTTAAGTGGTCATAAGGGGCCGGCGTTCAGGTCGGCGGCGGGGCGGTGATCAGCCCGCGCACGAATCCCTCGGGATCCAGCAAGCCGTTGCGCGGGATGAAGAAGCGGCTGACTCCGGTCTTCTCCCGCACGAGCTTCAACCCATGCTCGAAATGGCTGTTCAGCATGGCGACGATCCCCTTGACGTCCAAAGAGGACTCGACCAGCATTTCCAGGACCAGGTCGATGGCGTCCTCCTCGAGCACGATGTTGATGTCGTGATGCTTGAAAAAGAAAAGTTCGGCGTTCTTGATCTCGTCGTAATAGGACTTGATCTGCCGTACGGCGCGGCCGGTGTCCGTGACGCGGCGGATGTAGTGCCCGGCCGTGATGTCGATGCGCGCGGGGGTCATGGTCAGACTGTATTTTTCGGTCAGGTGCTTGCGGTTGGCCTGCAGGTAGGTGCGGATAGCGCTGCGCTCCTCGTCCGCCAGCCGCTCGAAGCTCGCGCGCACTTGCGGGTCGGGCGGGGTCGCGAGCAGCTGAGCCAACACCGCGTGCGGGTCGGTCACGACCTCGGTCGTCACCGGGAAGTGGGTCACGGCCGAGGAGGGCAGGGTCTTTTCGAATTCGAGCAGGGCCTTTTCGATCACGCTGACCAGGCCGCGCGCGCCGGTTCCCTCCGCGTGGGCCAGCGCGGCCATGCGCCTCAGAAAGGCGTCCGCGAACTTAATTGCGATGCCGTAAGCGCCGAAGTCGAGCTTCTTGCCGAGAATGATCGGGTTGTTGGGGTTTTTGAGGATCTGGTAGAGGTCCTCCTCGGTCAGATGCTCAAAGACGGCCTTCACCGGCATGCGCCCGACAAACTCGCTTTCGAACCCGAACTCGATCAGGTCTTCGGCCTTGACGTGCTGCAGCATGTCGACCTGCTCCGCCGCGCCGACGATGCGCGCCCCGAAGCCGATGCCCTGCCGCGTGAGCCGGCGTTGAATGACCGGGACCAGGTCGGTGAAGGCCCCGCTCATGATGAAGAGCACGTTCTTGGTGTTGACCGTCTGCTTGTCGCGCTTGCCGCTCTTGCGGAAGCGTTCGATCTCCTGCATCATCGCGATCGGATCGTGGGGCACCTTGAGGTCGACCTCGGTCTCCTCCATGGGTTTGAGCAGGGCCCGCTGTACGCCGGTGCGGGAAACGTCGGCGCCGATGAGGTTGCGTGCCGAGGCGATCTTGTCGATCTCGTCGATGTAGATGATCCCATACTGGGCCAGTTCGATGTCGTCGTTGGCCTCCCGCACCAGGTCGCGCACCAGGTCCTCGACGTCGCCGCCGACATAGCCGGTCTCGCTGAACTTGGTGGCGTCGCCCTTCACGAAGGGGACCCCGATCCGGCCGGCGATGAGCTTGATCATGTAGGTTTTGCCCACCCCGGTCGGGCCGATCATCAGGACGTTGCTCTTGATGGCGCCGGCCAGGGTCTCCAACGCATCGCCGACTTCCTGGCTGCGACGGATGCGATTGAAGTGGGTGCAGATTTTGGTGGCGAGGATCGCCTTGGCCTGGTCCTGCTTGACGACATATTGGTCCAGGTAGGCGATGAGATCCTGCGGCTTGAGGTCGAAGTGGATCGACCGCTTCTCGCGCGGAGGCTCCTTGACCGTGGCCGTCACGGCCTCCTGGGGCAGGATCATGGGCGAGATCAGCTTGACGTGGCTGCCGAATTTCTTCGCCAGCATATCGCCGATCTCCTTCTCGATCTCTTTAATGTCGGGGATCTTTTCGTCGTGCTCGGTCATAGGTCGAGTATAAACACCGGGGGGTGAAAATGCAAACACCCCCTCATCCCTTCTGCCCCTGTGAGGGTCAGGGCGAGGGGGCTCCAGCGGCGATGAACCATCGCACGGCGCGTGCCAGCAGCAGGGCCGCCAGAAGACCCCCGCACCAGAGCGCCACAAACCAGATCCACTGCTTGCGGCGCTCAGTAGGCGCCTTCATGCGAGGCTTTACCGCGGAAGAGGTAATAGCAGTAGGCGGTGTAGGCGAGCACCAGCGGCAGCAGGATGGCGGTGCCGATCAGCAAAAGCGACTGCGAGGTGGGTGCCGCGGCGGCCTGGCGGAAGGTGACCTCGTAGGGCACCACCCACGGCCACAGACTGATGCCCAAGCCGAGGTAGGCGGTCAGAAAAATCCCGATGCTCATCAAAAACGGGCGGACTTCCCGCCCGCGGTAGAGGTCGCGCCAGATTAGGATGATCAGCACGAGGCTCGCGGTCGGGATCGGGGCGAGAAAGAAAAAGTTGGGCAGACTGAACCACAGGGCGCGGATGTCCGGGTTCATCACCGGCATGCTGATGCTGACGATCGCCAGAAACAGCCCCACATACCCCAGGGCGTAGGCGGCGCACATGCGCGCCCATTGCTGGGTCTCATCCTCGGTTTTCATGACGAGCCAGGTTGCGCCCAGCAGTGCATAGCCGAAGACCACAGCGACCCCGGTCATGAGGCTGTAGGCGTCGAGCCAGTCGAAGGCGCCGCCGACGAAGGTGCGCCCCTCCACGGTCACCCCCTGCACGATCGCCCCGATCACCACCCCCTGCATGAAGGCGGCCGTCAGCGAACCGGCGTGGAAAGCGTAGTCCCACACCCGCCGGGTCCAGTCGCTGGCTTTGAATCGGAACTCGAAGGCGACCCCCCGAAAGACAAGCCCCAGCAGCATAATGATCACCGGGATGTACAGGGCCGGCATCAGGATCGCGTAGGCCAGCGGAAAGGCGGCGAACAGCCCGCCGCCCCCCAGCACGAGCCAGGTCTCGTTTCCGTCCCAGAAGGGGGCGATCGAGTTCATCATCCGGTCCCGGCAGCGTTCCGAGGGGGCGAAGGGAAAGAGCACTCCCACCCCCAGGTCGAAGCCGTCCAGCAGGATGTATAGGAAAATGGCCGTGGCGATGAGAAGATACCAAATCAGGGGCAGGTCCAGGAAATGCTCGAAGCTAAACACGCTGGCCTCCTTTTTCCGAAACCAGTTCGGTGACGATCGGTGGATTGTGGATGCCGTGCGAGCCGTAGGGGTCTTCCTCGGATTGCGGGCCCTTGCCGATCAGCTTCAGGATGTAGTAGCTGCCCGCGCCGAAAACGAAGGTATAGACGACCACGAAGGCGGCGAGCGATATGGCGATCGGTGTGGCCTGAACCGGCGAGGCGGACTCGGCCGTGCGCAGGACCCCGTAAACCAGGTAGGGTTGGCGGCCGACCTCGGTGACGAACCAGCCGGCCAGCACCGAGACGAACCCGGCGGGCGTCAGGGCCATGCACCAGTATTGGAACCAGGTAGTGTCGAACAGCCGCTTTCTAAAGTAAAGCACGATCGCCAGGACCCCCGTTGCGATCATCAGCATCCCCAGGCCCACCATGATCCGGAATGTCCAGAAGACCCATGCGACCGGCGGGCGCTCCTCGCGTGGCCACTCCTTCAGCCCCTTGACTTCGCCGTCGAGATCGTGGGTGAGGATAAGGCTGCTGAGCTTGGGGATTTCCAGCGCATAGCGGGTGGTCTCCGCCGCCTCGTCGGGCCAGCCGAAAAGGACGAGCGGCGCCCCGCGCTGGGTCTGCCAGAGCCCTTCCATGGCCGAGACCTTGGCGGGCTGGTGCTCCAGAGTGTTCAGGCCGTGCAGGTCGCCGAAGAGGAGCTGCAACGGGGCCACGAAAACCGCCATGATCATGGCCATCCCGAACATCACCCGGGCGTGCTTCACGTGGCGCTGCCGGAAGAGATAGTAGGCGCCGATCCCGGCGACCGTGAAGGCCGTGGTCAGGTAGGCGGCGGTCACCATGTGCACGAAGCGGTAGGGGAAGGAGGGGTTGAAGATGACCGCGATCCAGTCGGTCGGAAACATCAATCCGTTTTCGGCCACACGGAAACCTGCGGGGGTCTGCATCCAGCTATTGGCCGAAAGGATCCAGAAGGCCGATATCAGGGTCCCCGCCGCGACGATCAGGGTGGCGGCAAAGTGCATTTTCGGGCTGACCCGGTTCCAGCCGAAGAGCATGACCCCCAGGAAGGAGGCCTCCAGGAAAAAGGCGGTCAGGACCTCGTAGCCGAGCAGCGGGCCGAGCACGCTGCCGACCCGGTCGGAGAAGACGGACCAGTTGGTACCGAACTGGAAGGAGAGCACCACCCCGGAGACCACCCCCATGCCGAAGGTGACCGCAAAGATCTTGACCCACATGCGGTAGACTTCGGCGTAAACTGGATTGCCGGTCCTCAGCCAGCGCCACTCGAGCACCGCCAGCCAGCTGGCCAGCCCGATCGTGAAGGCGGGAAAAACGATGTGGAACGACACGGTGAAAGCAAACTGAATTCGCGCCAGGAGAGTGGCATCGATGTTCTCGATCATCTCTCAAGCCTCAACGGACTCATTGGGGGTGTTGGTGTTTAGCGTTGCACACCACCTGCGGCAACGCTTCCTCGGCGAGCAAGTTCAGATCTTGTGGTAGCGGCTTCCAGCCGCGATCCGATCGCGGTCCCGCCGTGGCGGGACTCCTACAGGAAAAAGCCCCACTTACTTGGACAAACGGATTGAACATATTGATCATGCAATATCTGCGGATGTCAAGAACGATCTCCGAATGTCAGCAACGCCGCCTGCCAGGGGGGCAGTGCTGTTTCGTCCCCAACGCCGCTTCCGGCCGGCGGTCCTGCCGGCCGGATCAGAAGAACCAACCCTCCGGCAGGGGAATGTGTAAAAGCCGGGTGAAGATGAGATAGAAGAAGGCCACCTCGCCGACGGCAATCAGCACCCAGGCCGCGAAGGTGGGCACGCTCACCCGGCGCCGGGCCAGGGCGAGATAAAGCGCGATGAAGGCGATTGCCAGCACACTCGCGACGAAAAAGCCGAGGATGCTGATGGCAAAGGCCCAGCCGAAGAAGAAGAGGCCCGTCACGAACACGCGCACATTGCTTCCCGTCTCGAAGAGGTTGCCGCGCTCGGCCGCCCGGCTGAACCCCTTGATCACCAGCAGAGCGGAGACGACGGCCATGATGGTGATCATGGCCGTCGGGAAGACGATGCTGAGATGCGTGATCTCCGGGTCGATCAGCCACCAGAATGCGAAACTTAACAGCAGGCCGAGGGTGCCGGCCACTAATTCCGTGTTGACGTTGCGGATCATTCGGCACCTCCCCCGCTTGCATCCACGGGCCGAATGCGGCGGTAGAGGGCCGCGAGAAACGGCCAGGCGGCCGACACGACCACCAGGGCGATCAGGATCCAGGAGAGAGGGTTTTCGAACAGGCGCAGCTGCGGGAAGCGATAGGTCGCCCCGCCCAGGATCGCCTGCACGTAACCCACCTCGCCGATGGTGCCCAGAATCAGCCCGAGCACGATGGGTGCGGGGGTGACTCCGATCTGCTTGAGCAGGTGCCCGCCGGTGCCCAGGATCAGCATGATGAAGACATCCGTGATGCTGTTGCGCAGGGCGAAGGTGCCGATGATGGTCGCAAGCCCGATGGTCGGGACCAGGAAAAAGTAAGGTGTGCGGAAGATGATGCGGTAGATGAGCCGCCCCCCCAGCAGCCCCACCGGGACCATGGCGATGGCGGCCAGTCCCATCGAGAAGATGAAGGCGTATGTGAGCACCCCGCTGGTCGTGAACAGCTCGAGACCCGGCCGCAGGCCGTGCAGCAGCATCACGCCGAGAATGACCGCATCCGGCGGTGCGCCCGGAATGCCTAACGTGAGCAGCGGCACCATGCTTCCGGCGACCGTCACGTTGTTGCTCGACTCGGAGGCGATCAGCCCCTCGGTGGTTCCGGTTCCGAAGCGCTCCGGGTGTTTCGAGGCGCGCTTGGCCTCGTTGTAGGCGACCAGGTTGGCGATGTTGCCGCCCGCACCCGGAATGATGGCGACGATTTCACCGATGATGCAGGAGCGGATCAGGTTGCCGGGCTTAGAAAAAACTCTGGCTGTCACCCGCCAGAAGGAAGAGCGTTCTTTGGCGGAGATGCTCACCTCCCCGAGAGAGGTCTGTGCGAGTGCCGCCATGTTGTAGAGTTCGGGCAGGACGAAGAGCCCGATGAGGGCCACGATCATCTCGATGCCCCCCTGCATCACCGGAAACCCGAGCGTAAAACGGGACTCCCCGCCGATGGGCGAGACGCCGATCGTCCCCAGCATGATCCCGATGGTGCCCCCCAGGAGCCCCTTCAGGAGCGACCCTTCCGAGAGGCTGGCGATGAGGGTCAGCCCCAGCATCGCCACCCAGAAGTACTCCGAAGGCCCGAAGCGGATGGAGAGCAGCGCCAGCGGCGGCGCCAGAAAGAGCAGGAAAAGCACCCCGGCGATGCCGCCGACGGCCGATGCGACCGTGGCCACGCTGATGGCCTCGATCGCCCGCCCCTGCTTGGCCATCGGGTAACCCTCGAAGGCGGTCGCGATGGAGGAGGGTGTCCCCGGGGTGTTCACCAGGATGGCCGCAAAGGCCCCGCCGTAGATCGCCCCCATGTAGACCGCCCCCAAGCCGACCAGGCCGTTTAAGGGCGTCATGGTGAAGGTAAAGGGCAAGAGAACGGCCAGGGCCATCGTCGCCGTCAGACCCGGCATGGCCCCCACGAAAAGACCGGCGGAAACGCCCCCGAAGATCAAAAGGATTACGATCGGATCCGCCAGCGCGGCCAGCGCCTGCAGAAATATGTCCATAACGACCTCTTATCGGAATAGATCGTTGTAGCCCATAAATCAGGTGGACAATCGGTCCGATCTCACTGCTTCTTCTCCCTCTGCTCGGCGAGGTCCTTCAGAATGTCTGCGTAGTTGGCTTTCATGCGCACCACCAGGTCCATCGCCTCCTTGCCGGTCGCGTAGGTGACTTCAAAGCCCATCTCGCGCTGCTTGTCGGCAATCAGTTCGGTGGTTTTGACGAAGGCGTCGGTCAGCTTCTTGACGACCTCCGGCGGGGTGCCCTTGGGGACCGCCACTCCCCGGTAGGCGCCGCCCACCACGTCGTAGCCGAGCTCCTTAAAGGTCGGCACGTCCGGCAGCACGGCGAGGCGCTGATCGGTGGCCACGGCCAGCGTGCGCATCTGCTCCTTGTACTGGACCCCGACCATCGAATAGTTCATCGTGCTGGTGACGTGGCCGCCCATCAGCGCCGGGACGATCGGACCGGTGCCGGTGTGGGGCACATAGGTCAGCTGCAGGCCTGCCAGCTTTTCGAATCGCAGGGTCTCCAGGTGGTTGGCGCTGTAGCTGCCGCTGCCGGCGACGGTCACGGCCTTGGGTTTCTCCTTGGCCAGCTTGATGAAGTCGGCCAGGGTCTTGATATTGCCTTCCCGCTGGACGATCAGGGCGTTGGGCGTGAAATGAAACCAAATGATCAGTTCCCACCCTTCGGTGGTGTAGCCGGCGTCCTTGCGCTCGATTGGCTGGGCGATGATGTGGGGGATGTTGACGCCGATGATCGTGTAGCCGTCGGGCTTGGCCGTGCGCTGAAATTCGCTCCATGCCACCGCCCCGCCGCCGCCGGGCTTGTGGGTCACCGTGACCGTCTGTCCCAGGATCTTTTCCAGGTGGCTCTGCTGCAGGCGGGCCGTCACGTCCGACTCCCCGCCGGGGTTGAAGGAAATGATGTAGTTGATCGGTTTTTGCGGGTACCCCTGGGCGCCGACTCCGCCGGCGAACACCAGCGCGACGAGAGCAACAAGGGCGGCACAACCGATGGCGATCTTTTTCATCTCATTCCTCCTTTTCGTTTCAGGGTTGTCCCATTTTCATGTTGTCGAAAGCGTGTGCGGACTATCGTATCATTTTAAACGCTTTTAAATACGGCAGCTCCTCGTGAACGAACTGGATTTAACAAAAAAATCGAAAATCGTTTTGCTTTCCCGATAGGCCGGGATTCGGCTCTACCATAGAACATCTCGGGTCATTTTGTCGAGAATTGAAAATAGCCCAACGAAATTTTCGGAAAAGCCCACGGCCTCGTTCTGAGAGTGGCCCGTGAGGGGACGGGAGGTTAGAGCGGTAATCTGTGCAACGGGAGTTTTAAACGCGGGATTCCGGGGGAGGGCCGGGCGGGGTTGGAGGCGGCCCTGGCGGGGGGCGTGGAAAAGGGTGCGGGGGAGGGCAAAATTGTTCCCTTTTCTGTACCCTAACTGCAAATATCTGCAAATGAAACACGAAGGGTTCCAGTAACCTACTGAAACCCTTCATTAAACACAGCAGATGGTGCCGAAGGCCGGACTTGAACCGGCACGGGTCTCCCCACTACCCCCTCAAGATAGCGTGTCTACCAAGTTCCACCACTTCGGCAAAGAATCCGCACGGCCGGCGCGTCATTTGGACGCGGGCGGGGTCTCGGGTTTTTCTTCGGCGGCGGCCGGTGCCGGGGTTGTCTCCGGGGCCTTGCTCTCGACCGCCGGGACCGTCTCCGTGACCACTGACGCCGTGGGCCTGTGGCCGGCAATGTAGGCCAGGCTCAGAGAGGTGAGCATGAACACGACCGCGGCCACGGTCGTGGCCTTGGTCAGGAACGTGGAGGCGCCAGTGCTGCCGAACAGGGTGCTGCTCGAACCACCGCCGAACACCGCCCCGATGTCGGCCCCCTTGCCGGTCTGAAGCAGCACGATCATGATCAGTGCGACGCAGACGATGACGTGTACGATGATGAGTAGTATCGTCAATGCCGATGCCTTTCTTACGTGTACTGAACGATTTTGGCGAACGAGTCCGGGTTCAGGCTGGCGCCGCCCACCAAGGCCCCGTCGATGTCGGCCATCGCCATGAGCTCCGAGATGTTCTCGGGCTTGACGCTGCCGCCGTACAGGATTCTCATGGCGCCGGCCAGCTCGGCAGTGAACAGGTTCGACACCAGGGAGCGGATGAAGGCGTGGGCCTCCTGGGCCTGGTGGCGAGTGGCCGTCTTGCCGGTGCCGATGGCCCAGACGGGCTCATAGGCGATCACCACGGCTTTCAGCTCGTTGGCAACAAAATCCTTTAGCCCTTTTCGCACATGTTTGTCAAGAACGGAAAAGGTTTCGCCGGCGTCGCGCTCCTTTTCGGTCTCGCCCACGCACAGGATCGGGACCAGGCCCGCCTGAAGGGCAGCGCGGACGCGGCGGTTGACGCTTTCGTCGGTCTCGCCGAAGTACTGCCGCCGCTCGGAGTGGCCGATGACGACATAGCGGCAGCCGGCGGCCACCAGCATGCGGGCCGAAATTTCGCCGGTGAGGGCGCCTTCGGCCTCCCAATGCAGGTTCTGGGCCCCCAGGGCGACGGGCGTCCCCTTGAGTTCCCCGGCGGCGGCCTCCAGCGCGGTGAAAGCCGGGGCGATCACGATGTCCCGGTTCGCGGCGCCGGACACCAGCGGCACGAACCTGCGGGCGAAGTCGGCGGCGTCGGCGCCGGTTTTGTACATTTTCCAGTTGCCGGCAATCAGGGGCCTGCGCGTGGTCATCGTCTCCTCACATGGTTCGCATGGTTTGAGGTTGCATGGGGTCCGGCGGTGTGGCCGTCCCCGCCCTTCCCCTTCCGCAGGGTTGGCGAAGAGGAAGGGCTTCAGCGGGTTAGAGCTTGGAGGCCATCATCACGATGAGGTCCGCCATGCGGGTGGAGTAGCCGGTCTCGTTGTCGTACCAGGAGAGCACCTTGACCAGGTTGTCGATGACATAGGTGTTGGGGGCATCGACGATCGAGGAGAGGGGGCACCCGTTGAAGTCGGAGGAGACCAGCGGGGCCTCGCTGTAGCCCAGGATCCCGGAGAGGGTCTTCTCGGAGGCCGATTTCAGGGCGGCGTTCACGTCGGCGACGGTGACGCCGGACTTCTCGATTTCAACCACCAGGTCGACCAGGGAGACGTTGGGCGTGGGCACGCGCACGGCCAGCCCGTTGAGCTTTCCCGCCAGTTCCGGCAAGACCAGCCCCACGGCTTTGGCGGCGCCGGTGGTCGTCGGGACCATGTTCACGGCCGCGGCGCGCGCCCGCCGCAGGTCCTTGTGGGGGAAGTCGAGCAGCCGCTGGTCTCCGGTGTAGGAGTGCACCGTCGTCATCAGGCCGCGCTTGATCTTGAAACCCTCGTGCAGCACCTTGGCCACCGGCGCCAGGCAGTTGGTGGTGCAGGAGGCGTTGGAGACGATGTGGTGCTGCTTGGGGTCGTAGCGGTCGGAGTTGACCCCCATGACGATGGTGATGTCCGGGTTGGTGGCCGGTGCGGAGATGACCACCTTGCGCGCGCCGGCGGTGAGGTGCCGCGCCGCGTCGTCGCGCTTGGTGAACAGGCCGGTGCACTCGGCGACGATGTCCGCCCCCAGGCTTTTCCAGTCGATCTTGTCCGGTTCCTTGACGGAGCGGATCGCCACGGATTGGCCGGCAACGCTGATGGCGTCGCCGCGGCCCGCCACCTCGGCCGCGAGCGTGCCGTGGACGCTGTCGTATTTCAGCAGATGCGCCATGGTGTCCGCGTTCATGAGGTCGTTGATGGCCACCACCTGGATGTTGGGGTTTTTCAGCGCCGCACGGTAGAAAATGCGGCCGATCCTGCCGAACCCGTTGATGCCGACTCTAACCGTCATAGCTCCTCCTTCTCGAGTTCTCTCTGTAAAATGAGTGCATCTTCACGACGATCCGGGTAGTAGGCCGGCCGTTTGGCGATTACCCGGAAACCGAACCGGTTGTACAGCGCAACGGCCTCGGTGTTCGACGGCCGCACCTCGAGCAGCGCCACCCGCGCCCCATCCCGGCCGGCCGTCTGCAGGCACGCCTGGACCAGCTGCGCCCCCATCCCGCGGCGGCGCCACGCGGCGGCCACTGCGATGCGGTAGATGTGGACCTCCTCGGCGAGGCGCCGAAAAAAGATATAGGCGGCCACCGCCGCGGATCCCGGCTCCCGGATCACGAAACTGCCCGCACCCGGCCCGTTCAGTTCATCTTCCAGGGACCGCCGGCCCCAGGGGCAGGCGAAGGAGTCTGTCTCGATCTCCAGCACCTGGTCGAGGTCGGAGGGACGCAGCGCATCCAAGCGCCATACCGTCATTCCTCTCCCCGTTTGTTGCCTTTCAAGATGCCGCTGGCGAGCGTGATGCTCTTGCGGCCGAACACCTCGAGGCTGGCGGCAAGCTCGCTGAGTCCCATCCGGCTCCGGGAGTTCAACGCCTGCACCAGGATCGGCAGGTTGACCCCCGAGAGCACCTCGATACGGCCCGCCTCGAGAAAGGAGAAGCTGATATTGGACGGCGTCCCGCCGAACATGTCGGTCAGGAGCAGAACGCCGTCGTCCCGCCCCGCTTTCTTGATGCCGGTGGCGACTTTCTCCCGCAGCTTGTCGACGTTCTGGTTGATGTCGATGGAAACGGCCATGACGCCCTCCGGGCGGCTGCCGACGATGAACTCCGCCGCATCGATGAGGGCCTCTCCCAGCCGGCTGTGTGTCACCACGACGATTCCGATCATAATCTTCCTTCCGCTTACGTCGGCTGATGGATATCCCGGTGGATCAACCCGACTCGCTCGCGGGCTGCGGCCAGCCGGTCGAAGAGGTTGCGGGCGATCGCCACCGAACGGTGCCGCCCGCCGGTGCAGCCGACGGCGATCGTGAGATTCGTTTTGCCCTCGCGCTCGTAAAGGGGAATGAGGGTGTCGAGCAGCACGGCGTATTTCGCCACGAATGAGCGCGCCTCCGGTGCCGCGAAGATGAACTCGCGGATCTCGGCCGCCTCCCCGTCCAGGTGCTTGAGCTCCGCTACGAAATAGGGGTTGGGCAGAAAGCGCACGTCCACCACCAGGTCGGCTTCCGGCGGCAGACCGTATTTGAACCCGAAGGACTGGACGGTAATCTGCATGGGCGCCAGCGCCTGCTGCGCCCGGGCGATCTCCACGATCTCCGCCTTGAGCTCGTGCACGGTCAGGCGGCTCGAATCGATGACGCGTTCGGCGGCGTCCCGCAGCGGCTTGAGCCGTTCTCGTTCCGACTGGATGGCGGCCACAATGCCCTGGTCGTGAGCCAACGGGTGCTGACGGCGGGTGGCGCTGAAGCGTTGGACCAGCACGGTCTCCTCCGCTTCGAGAAAGATGATCCGGAAGGCAAACCCCTTCTGCCGAAGCCCGGTCAGGACCGTGTCGTACTTTTCCGGGAACCCCTTTTCGCGCAGGTCCATCACGAAGGCGCAGCCCGCCACCTTGGTCGTGCGGTCGACCGGCAGCTCCAGAAACTTCGGCAGCAGGTCGATCGGCATGTTGTCGACGCAGTAGAAACCGACGTCCTCCAGCGCGGCCAGGGCGGTGCTCTTGCCCGAGCCCGAGAGCCCGGTGATGATGAAGATCGGGAGCGTTTTCACGTGCACCGGCCGATGCTCAGAAGTCTTCGTCCTCGCCCTGGATGATGGCGGTGATCTCCTCGCGGGAACGGGCCTTGAGCAGCCTCTCCTTAAAAGCGTCGTTTTTGAGGATCCGCGAGATGCGGGCCAGCACCTTGAGGTGCAGGCCCGCGGAATTTTCCGGCGTCACCAGCAGGAAAAAGATCCGCGTGGGTTGCCCGTCCAGGGATTCGAAGTCGACCCCCCGGCGGCTCAACCCGAACCCGAGGAAGAGGCGGTCGATGCGGGGGATCTTGCCGTGGGGGATGCCGATCCCGCCGCCGATCCCGGTGCTGCCCAGCCGCTCCCGGTCCAGGAGCACCTGGACCAGGTCTTCCACCGCCGCGCCGGAGCTGCGGGCGACCGGGATCACCAACTCCTCCAGGAGCTCGGCCTTGGTCCCGGCTTTCAGGTCCGGCAGGATCGCCTCCGCATCCAGCACATCGAGCAGTTTCATCTCCCCCCCACGGCCGCTGCGGGCGTTTGCCCCGGTTGCCGGCCTGCTGACGGCGGTCAGCTGACCGGTTGAATCAGCCCGTAATGGCCGTCCCTGCGGCGATAGAGCACGTTGATCCTCTCGGAGCGCGCATTGGTGAAGACGATGAAGCTCTCCTCGGAGAGGTCCATCTGGAGCACCGCCTCCTCCACGTCCATGGGCTTGTACTCCAGGCTCTGGACCTTGATTTGCCGGGGGCGGTCCTCCTCCGCCGCCGGCGCGGCCTCGTCGCGGATGGTGCGGGTCTGGCCCTTGGCGCCGGCGCGGCGGTCGCGGATCTTCTGTTTGCCGCGTTTGAGCTGCTTTTCAAGCTTGTCGAGCACCATGTCGATGGCCGAATACATGTCCCCGGTTTCTTCCTTGCCGTTGATGTTCAAGCGGTCCGCGTTGATGTTGACCTCAACGATGTGCCGGTGCTTTTCCACCAGCAAAACGACATCGGCCTTGGCCGGGTTGTCGAGCAGCTTGTCGAACCGGTCGAGCTTTTCACTGACGTAGGATTTTAGACTGTCGGACGCTTCGAGGTTCTTGAATGTCACCGACGTCTGCATACACGACCTCCCTATGGTTCTTTGCGTTTGTTGGACGGCAGCACCCGCATCATTTCGCGGTATTTGGCCACGGTCCTACGGGCGATGTTGATGTTGTCCTGCTTTAGCAGTCGGGCGATCTTGTCGTCGCTGTAAGGCCGCTTGGGGTCCTCGGCCGCGATGAGCCTGCGGATCTTCTCCATCACGCTGGCCGAGGCGATGGCATCGCCCTCGTTGCGCTGGATGGAGCTGTTGAAGAAATACTTCAGCTCGAAGATGCCCTGGGGGGTGTGGGCGTACTTGTTGGTGGTGACCCGGCTGATGGTGGATTCGTGCATCCCGATGTCCTGGGCCACGTCCCGCAGCACCATCGGTCTCATATAGGCAATGCCTTTTTCGAAGAAATCCCGCTGGTATCGCAGGATGCTCTCCATGACACGGTAGATGGTTTTTTGCCTTTGGTGGATGCTCTTGATCAGCCACGCCGCCGAGCGCATTTTGTCCTGGATGTAATCCTGCGCCTCGTTCGGCAGGCGCCGCCCGCGGCCGTTGGGGCGCTTGAAGAGCGAGTTCACCCGAAGCTTGGGCAGGCCGTCGTCGTTGAGAACGATGACGAACTCGTTGTCCACCTTGTGGACGTAGATGTCCGGGATGATGTACTGGGGCGGGTCCTCGCTGAACTGCCGCCCGGGCCGCGGCTCCATGCCCCGGATGACGCCGATGGCGGACACCACCTCGTCCATGCCGGCCTTGAGGGCTTTGCTGATGGCCTTATAGTTTTTCTTCTCCAGGTTGGGCAGGTGGTCGGAGATGATCTCGGTGACGATGGTGCCGTCGAAGCCCAGGTAGCGCGCCTGGATGAGCAGGCACTCGCGCAGGTCGCGGGCGCAGACCCCCACCGGGTCGAACGTCTGCAGCAGCGCCAGCACCCGCTCGAGGTGTTCCAGGGGGATCTGGCTGTTGGCGGCAATCTCTTCGAGGGGGGGCACCAGGTAACCGTCGCGGTTGAGGTTGCCGATGATCAGGCTGGCAGCCGCCTCATCCTCGCGCGGTGGTTTGGTCATCAGAAACTGCCAGAGCAGGTGATCGTTCAGCGATTCCTTGCGCGCGACGAACGCCTCGTATTTGGGCGCTTCGCGGTCTTCGGATTCGTGCGCGACCCGCGAAGGGGTGCTGTAGTCTTCTAAGAAGCCGGTCCAGTCGATGTCGTCATGGATCTTCTCCTGGATGGTGACCTCTTGGGTGGGGGAGACCTCGGCCGGCGGCGGCTCCGGCGTTTCGCTCAACTGCTCATCGGCGCCGGTGTCGGATACCTCTTCGAGCACCGGGTTCTCCTCGAGTTCCCGGCGGATGGTGTCCATCAGCTCCAGGCGGGAGAGCTGCAGCAGCTTGATCGCCATCTGCAACTGCGGCGTCATGATCAGCTGCTGGGTCAGTTTCAGTTGTTGTCGAAGTTCCAGGGCCATATCAGAGCTTGAAATCTTCTCCCAGATAGGATCGGCACACCGCTTCGCTGCTCACGATAGATGCCGGCGGGCCGGATTCGATGACCTGGCCGTCCACCATGATGAATGCCCGGTCGCACACGCCCAATGTTTCCCGGACGTTGTGGTCGGATACCAAGATCCCGATGCCTCGCCGGCGCAGGTGGCCGATGATGTTCTTGATGTCGGCCACGGCCAGCGGGTCGATGCCGGCAAAGGGCTCGTCCAGCATCATGAACGCCGGACGGGTCGCCAGCGCCCGGGAGATCTCGAGCCGCCGGCGCTCGCCCCCCGAAAGCACATTGGCTTTCTGGTCGCTCAGGTGGCGGATTCCCAGCTCCTCCAGCAGTCGGTCCGCCTGGTGGTCCCGCTCCGTCCGGGAGAGGGGCAGAAGCTCCAGAACGGCCATCACGTTCTGGCGGACCGTCAGGCGCCTGAACACCGAGGTTTCCTGGGGCAGGTAGCCGACCCCGCACTGGGCGCGCAAATGCATAGGATATCGGGTGATATCGCGATCGTCAAGAAATATGCGCCCCGCATCCGGCTTGACCAGGCCGATGATCATGTAAAACGTGGTGGTCTTTCCGGCACCGTTCGGCCCCAGAAGCCCCACCACTTCGCCGCCGCCGACCGTCAGGCTGACCCCCCTGACCACCTGGCGGCCCTTGTAGGACTTGGCCAGGTCCGCTGCCTGCAGCGTCGTCATGAGCGGTGCCGTCCGGGTTCCAAAGTGTTCACAGGCAAATTGTAGGGGGTTTGCCGAGAAAAAGCAACCTCGGCGCCACCGGGCTCTCCGCAGGGTGTCGGCGGATGCGCGTCTTCACCGGGAAGAGGGACGCTCGCTATGGCCGCGACCCGGATGGCGTCCACACCACGGAGACCCGCCCGGCCGGACCGCCCTCGGCCGTCATCTCGTTCGTTCGCATGGAAACAACGACCCGCTGCCCGCGCAGGGTGACCGAGGGGCTTCTCAGTTCGGCGTGGCGGCCGGTCAGCGTGAGCGCACCGGTATCCGGTTCGTAAACGGCCTCTTCGGCCTCGGCGGTTGAATTCTCGGCCTGGATGACCACGCGCCCGCGCGCCACGACCCGGTCGACGGCGACCGCCTCGAGGTCTGCGGCGGTCGTCCCGCTACGCCCCTGACGCGGTGCCGTGTAAACCGTTATGCTGTCGGCCGAGGTGACGGTGTTTTTTTCGGTGAAGCGCGCCCGCCCGCTGAATTCGGCCGAATCCGCATCCAGGTCGACGAGCAGCCGGTCCGAGGCGACCCGAACCGCATCGTGTCCGTTGCCGCCGCTTTCGGCCGGGATCTCCCCCCGCACCTCTCCCTCGAGCCGCATCCGGTTCGCCTGCAAATCGACGGAGCCGGCCGCGGCCGTGATCTCCCTCCGGTCGGCCGTGATCGCCACCGGCCGGTCGGATTCGATCAGCCGGTCGGCATGCACGTAGTGGACGCGTTCGGTGCGGACCCGGTAGCGGTCGTTCCAGACGACCACATCGCCCTCGGCCTCCATGTCGTGGCTGTCGGTCGCCACCGAGCCGTGCCGGGCCGAAAGGAAAAAAGTCTGCCCGCCGGGGCGAAAGAACGTCACGCGGGGTTCTTCCAGCAGAAATTTTTTTTCCGCCTGCAGAAAGGTGCCCGACCGGGCGTTCAACACCCATTCGGTCACCCCGTCGCGGGCGGCGGTCTGCTGAATGCCGTCGATCACCATGGCGCTGCCGCCGGCGGTCGGTGCCGCCGGGGCCGTCGGCTCCACCACCGGCGACAGCCGGCGGTAGCCGATCGCCACCGCGACCGCCGTCCCGAGAATGATGACCGCCGCGACGGCGCCGATCCTCCGGAGGCGTCCGAAGCGGTTCTGCTGAGGGGGGGGGGATGGTTTCATTCGGATGAGGGCCGCAAAATGGGTTTTCCGGGTTCAGGCCTCACGGGCCGGAACGCGTTTGCGTCGCTTGGTTTTCGCCGCCGGCGCTCTGCAATCTTCCGGCATTCTGCCGCTTCGGGAAGACAAGGTCAACTACCGATTGACCTCGTTCTTGTCAAGCCGGGTTTGGTGATGCGCCCGATCGGCCGGGTGCGGGCCGGCGCTGTCGGGCGAGCGCTTCGGCCCGCCGGAGCAGTTGACTATTACAGGCCGAATTGATAATCAAACTAAATTTGCTGTGTGCACCACCCCGCCGCGGAGGGGGTGGGGAAAGGACCCTTCTGGATGGAAAAACCCCGACGCATCAGCTCGGGTTTACCCTTCGGCGTGCTGGTGGCGGCGGCCGCCGTCCTGGCGGCGGCTGCGATCTGGTTCCTGTCCGAGCGGATGGAAGGCCAGGGGCCTTCCATCGTCCTGACTGCGCCCTCGCCGCTTCCCATCGGATCTTCCGCCGAAATCTCCCTGGATGTGCAGGACGCCAAGAGCGGGCTGCGCCGCCTGACGGCCACCCTCAGCAAGGACGGCAAGGAGATGGTGCTGGCCGACGCCGAGTTCCCCGCATCCGGGTTTCTCGGCCTCACGGGGGCGCGGCGCGAGACCTGTCGATTCAAGGTCGAGCCCCGGGTCCTGGGCCTATCCGACGGCAAGGGGGTGCTGCGATTGGCTGCCCGGGACCGCTCCTGGCGCAACTGGGGCCGCGGCAACCTCACCGAGACCCAGCTGGAGGTTGTCGTCGACACGCGTCCCCCGGTGATCGAGGCCATCACCCAGCAGAACTATGTCAACCAGGGGGGGGCGGGGGTTGCCGTTTACCGTCTCTCCGAGGCCTGCCCGGTCAGCGGGGTGCGGGTAGGATCGAGCTTTTACCCGGGTTTCAGCGGGTTTTACGCCGACCGGAGCGTCCACATCGCTTTCTTCGCGCTCGCGCACGACCAGCCCACCGGCGCTCCGATCGTGCTGGAGGCAAGCGATGCCGCCGGGAATTCGACCCGCACCCGTTTTCCCCACATCGTGCGCAAGAAGGGATTCAAGAAGGACAGGCTCACGATCAGCGACGGCTTCATCCAGCAGATCCTGCCCGGGCTGGAGGACCAGATCCCGCCGGAAGCCGGCGCGGCGCTCAAAGACAAGTTTCTTTTTATCAACCGCGATCTGCGGCGCCTGAACTATGAGATCATCGTTGCCGCGACCCGCCTGCCCCAGCCGGCAATGCTCTGGCAGGGGCCGTTCGGCCGGCTGCCGAACGCCGCGCCCCGGGCGGGTTTTGCCGACCGCCGCACCTACGTCTACAACGGCCAGGAGATCGACCAGCAGGACCATCTCGGGGTCGACCTGGCCTCCCTCGCCAATTCCCCCGTCCCGGCCTCCAACTCCGGGGTGGTGGCGGCCGCGGCGTTCATCGGGATATACGGCCAGACGGTCATCTTGGACCATGGGTTCGGGTTGTTCAGCATGTATTCCCACCTGAGCCAGATCACGGTGAAGCCGGGCGATCGGGTGGCCAAGGACGAGGTGATCGGCTTCACCGGCATGACGGGCCTGGCCGGGGGGGATCATCTGCACTTCAGCATTCTCGTGCACGGCACCTTCGTGGACCCGGTGGAGTGGTGGGACCCGCACTGGATCCGGGACAATGTCACCTTGAAGCTCGATGCGGTCAAATCGCCGCCGGCCGGGAAATGAACTGCCATGAAGCGTCATCGGGCAATTAAGACGATCCAGCAGATCAACGTGCGCATCCGTTCCGGCAAGGCCGTCGTCGTGACGGCCGAGGAGATGATCGACATCGTCAAGAACGAAGGGCCCCGCGAGGCGGCCCGGCAGGTGGACGTGGTGACCACCGGCACGTTCGCGCCGATGTGCTCCTCGGGGGCCTTCATCAATTTCGGCCACTCCACCCCCCCGATCAAAGCCTCCCGGGTCCGGCTGAACCGGGTCCCGGCCTACGCGGGGCTGGCGGCGGTGGACTGCTACATCGGGGCGACCGAACCGGCGGAAGACGACCCCCTGAACAAGGTCCACCCGGGTGAATTCAACTACGGCGGGGGGCACGTCATCCAGGATCTGGTGGAGGGCCGGACGGTTCACCTGCTGGCGGAGGGCTACGGGACCGACTGCTACCCCAATCGCCGGGTGGAAAAAGAGGTGAGTCTCAAAAGCCTGCCCATGGCGGTGCTGTGTAACCCGCGCAACGGTTACCAGAACTACAACTGCGCCGTGAACCTCTCCGACAAGACCGTCTACACCTACATGGGGACCCTCAAGCCCAGGGCGCTGAACGCCAATTACTGCTCGGCCGGCCAGTTGAGCCCACTCTTCAACGACCCTTACTATCGGACCATCGGCTTGGGAACCCGCATTTTCCTGGGCGGCGGCGTGGGCTTTGTGACCTGGCACGGCAGCCAGCACAACCCGGCGGTGGAACGCACGGGGCAGGGCGCTCCCGTCCGCCCGGCCGGCACCCTTTGGGTGATGGGCGACCTCAAGCAGATGAGCCCGGAGTTCCTGGTCGGGGTCGCCATCCAGGGCTACGGCTGTTCCCTGGCGGTGGGGCTCGGCGTCCCGATTCCCATTTTAGACGAGGAACTGGCGGCGCAGACCGGGGTCTCCGACGAGGATCTCTTCACGCAGATCGTCGACTACGGGAATGACTACCCTCAGGGAATCGGGCGCAGCCTTGGGCAGGTGAGCTACGCCGAGCTGAAAAGCGGCTCCATCCGCTTTCAAGGCCGGCAGGTCCCAACCGTGCCGCTGTCGAGCGTGGTCAAGGCCCGCGCGATCGCCGCAAATTTGAAGCAGTGGATCGTCGGGGGCCGTTTTCTGCTGGGCGAGCCGCAGTTCACGCTGCCGGCGGCGTGAGCGGGGGGCGCGTTCATGCCCGGCATGCTGCGCGCATTCGTGGCGGTGGAGATGCCGGAGCCGATTCGTGCGGCCCTGCAGGAGATCCAGTCCGGCCTGAAGCAGTTCAAGATCCGCGCGCGCTGGGTGCGACCGGAGAACATCCACCTGACCCTCAAGTTCCTGGGAAACATCCCGGCCGGCCACCTGCCCAGCATCGGCCGGGCGCTGTCGGAGGCGGTTCGGGCCCGCGGCCCCTTCGGCCTCCCGGCGGTCGGGATGGGGGTTTTCCCGGGGCTGCGGCGGCCGCGGGTGATCTGGGTGGGCCTCTTGGACCGGAGCCAGGCCCTCGTGCGCCTGCAGCAGGACATCGACGCGCGGCTGGCCGCCCTGGGTTTCCCGCGCGAGGAGAAGCGGTTTCAGGGGCACGTGACCATCGGCCGTTTCGCCGACCGCGGCTCCCCCGGGCCGGTCGCGGAGGCGCTGAAACAGTTTCGGGCCCAGGGGGTCGGCACCCTCGAGGTGCGCGAGGTCGTTCTCTTCCGGAGCGATCTGCACCCGGAAGGTCCGGTCTACACAGCGCTGGCAAGGGCCCCGTTGGGGCCGGCCCAATGACCGTTGGGGTTCACTACCGAGTCGTCACGACAAGAGGAGGGCAGGATGGCATCGTCAAGCGACAAGCAAAAGGCCTTGGAAAGCGCCATGGTTCAGGTCGAGCGGCAGTTCGGGAAAGGCTCGATCATGAAGCTCGGCAGCCGGCCGATCGTGAGCGTGCCGGTCATCCCGACCGGCTCGCTGGCCCTCGACAAGGCGCTGGGCATCGGGGGGCTCCCCCGGGGCCGGATCGTTGAGATCTTCGGGCCCGAGGCCTCGGGCAAAACGACCCTGGCGCTGCACGCGGTGGCCGAGGCGCAAAAGCGCGACGGGATCGCCGCGTTCATCGACGCCGAGCACGCCCTGGACACGGTTTACGCGAGGAAGCTCGGGGTCAACTGCGATGAGCTTCTGGTCTCCCAGCCCGATACCGGCGAGCAGGCCCTCGAAATCGCCGACATGCTCGTGCGCAGCGGTGCGATCGACATCCTGGTCATCGACTCGGTGGCGGCCCTCGTGCCGCGCGCCGAAATCGAGGGCGAGATGGGCGACGCCCACATGGGGCTGCAGGCGCGGCTCATGTCCCAGGCGCTGCGCAAGCTGACCGGGACGATCAGCAAGACCAACACCTGCCTCATTTTCATCAACCAGATGCGCATGAAAATCGGGGTCGTCTTCGGCAACCCGGAAACCACCACCGGCGGCAACGCCCTGAAATTCTACGCCTCGGTGCGGCTGGACATCCGCCGCACGAACACCCTCAAGGAAGGCCAGGAGATCGTCGGCAACCGCACCCGCGTGCGCGTGGTCAAGAACAAGCTGGCCCCGCCCTTCACCGAGGCGGAGTTCGACGTCGTCTACGGCGAGGGTATTTCGCGCATCGGGGACCTGATCGACGTCGGCGTCGAGCAGAACATTATCGACAAGAGCGGGGCCTGGTACGCCTTTGGGGGCGAGCGCATCGGGCAGGGCCGAGAGAACGTGAAGAAATTCCTGTCCGACCACCCGGAGACGATTGATACCATCAACCTCAAGGTGCGCGAGGCGTTGGGGCTGGGCGCCGGGAACAAGGATGTGCAGGCGGAGGAATAGGGCATGACCGGCAACGAGGCGCGCAGGCAGTTTCTCGACTATTTCAAACGGCACGACCACCAGGTGGTGCGCAGCTCCTCGCTCGTGCCCCACGACGACCCGACGCTGCTGTTCATCAATGCCGGTATGGTGCAGTTCAAACGCACCTTCCTGGGCGAGGAAAAGCGCGGCTACGCCCGCGCCGTGACCTCTCAGAAGTGCGTGCGCGCCGGCGGCAAGCACAACGACCTGGAAAACGTCGGTTACACCGCCCGGCACCACACCTTCTTCGAAATGCTGGGCAACTTTTCCTTCGGCGATTACTTTAAGGAGCGCGCCATCGCCTTCGCCTGGGACCTGCTGACCAACGGCTACCGTCTGCCGGCCGACAAGCTCTGGGCCTCGATCTACCTGGACGACGAGGAGGCCTACGGGCTCTGGCGCACGACGGTGGGGCTGCCGGCCGAGCGCATCGTGCGCTTCGGGGAGAAGGACAACTTCTGGTCCATGGGCGATACCGGCCCCTGCGGCCCCTGCTCGGAGATCATCATCGACCGCGGTGCGGCCTACGGGTGCGGCCGGCCGGAGTGCACGGTGGGCTGCGAGTGCGACCGGTATCTCGAGATCTGGAACCTGGTCTTCATGCAGTTCAACCGCGATGCCGGCGGCACCATGACGCGGCTGCCCCAGCCGAGCATCGACACCGGCATGGGCCTGGAGCGGATCACCTCCGTCGTGCAGGGCGTCGACACCAACTTCGACACCGACCTGCTGCGGCCGATCATCGCCCGCACCGAGCAGATGACCGGGCTTGCGTTCGGCAGCGCAGCCGCCGCCGACGTGGCCATGAAAGTCATTGCCGACCACTCGCGCGCGGCGGCCTTTCTCATCGGCGACGGGATCCTGCCCTCCAACGAGGGCCGCGGCTACGTGCTGCGGCGCATCATGCGGCGCGCCATACGTTACGGACGGCAGATCGGGCTCGACCGCCCCTTCCTGGACGAGACCCTGCGGGTGGTCTTCGAAATCATGAAGCCCGCCTATCCGGAGCTCACCGAGGCCGCGGCCTTCATCGTGAACGTGGCCCGCAACGAGGAGGAGCGGTTCCGCAACACCCTGGACACGGGGCTCAAACTGCTGACCGAGACCCTGGCCGAGCTCAAGGCGCTGGGGCGGAGCGAGGTGCCGGGGGCGCTCATGTTCAAGCTCTACGACACCTTCGGGTTCCCGGTGGACATCGTGCGGGACGTGGTGCGCGACGAGGGAATGACGCTCGACACGGCCGGGTTCGATGCGGCCATGGACGAGCAGCGTGCGCGGTCGCGCACCGTCGCCACCTTTGCGCGCATCGGCGACGCCTACAAGAGCCTCGCCGCCTCCGGGTTCAAGCCGGAGTTCGTCGGCTATAACCTGCTTACCTGCGAATCGCGCGTGGTGCTGCTCGTGGACGGCGCCGAGGAGGTGGCCGAGGCCGGGCCCGGGCGTGCGGTGGAGATGGTGACCGAGGCGACGCCCTTTTATGCGGAATCCGGCGGCCAGGTCGGCGACATCGGCCGGGTGATCGGGCCGGCGGGGAGCGCAGCGCAGGTCACGGGGGTGGTCAAGGACCCCACCGGGCTCGTGATCCACCGGCTGCAACTGCTCTCCGGTGCGATTCGCAAGGGCGATGCGGTGACGCTGGCGGTTGACGCGGCGGCGCGTTCGGCCACGGCCCTGAACCACACGGCCACGCACCTGTTGCACGCCGCGCTGCGCCGCGTGCTCGGCGAGCATGTCAAGCAGGCGGGGTCTCTGGTCGGCCCCGAACGGCTGCGGTTCGACTTCACCCATTTCGCCCACATCGAGCCGGAGGCGCTCGAGGCCGTCGAGGCGATCGTCAACGACAAAATCCGCGAGAACATCCCGGCCCAGATCGAGGAGATGGCGGCGGACGACGCGTTTCAAAGCGGGGCCATGGCCCTGTTCGAGGAGAAGTACGGCGACCGGGTGCGGGTGATCTCGCTGGCGGACTTCAGCAAGGAGCTTTGCGGCGGCACGCACACGCAGCGCACGGGAGACATCGGCGTGTTCAAGATCGTCTCCGAGTCGAGCGTGGCCGCCGGGGTGCGGCGCATCGAAGCCCTGACCGGGGCGGCCGCGCTGCAGTTCGTCCAGCGCTCGCAGCGCACCCTGCACGAGGCGGCCCGGCTGGTGCGGGAGAGCCCCGAAGGGCTCCCGACGCGCCTCGCGAAGCTGCTGGCCGACCTGCGGGGCCTCGAGCGCGAGGTCGACCAGTTGAAGGGCAGGCTCTCCGCGGCCTCGGTGGCCGGCACGGCCGACGAGGTGCGGGAGATCGCCGGCGTGAAGGCCTTGGTCAAGCGGGTGGAGGCGGATTCGCCGGCGGTGCTGCGGGACCTCCTGGACCGCTTCAAGGACCAGATGAAGTCCGGCGTTGTGGTGCTGGGCAGCATTCACGATTCCAAGGTCATGCTGATCGCCGGGGTGACGCGGGATCTCACCGACCGCTTCCATGCCGGCCGCATCATCCAGCAGGCGGCCGCCGCGGTGGGCGGCAAGGGCGGTGGGCGGCCGGACATGGCCCAGGCGGGCGGTTCGCAGCCGGAGCACTTGGATCAGGCGCTGGAGCGGGCCCTGGAGGTCATTCGAAGCGCGTAGCGCCGGGAGCGCCCCGGGTGCAGCCGTTGACGCGGCACTTTCAAGGGCGGCCGCTGCGTGTCGTCGGTTCATCCCCGGCGCTGCGGCGAAGCGGTTTGCTCGGGACCTTCGGGTCAGAAGTCGATCGTGTTGGTGCTGGAGAGTCCGGTTGTGCGGAGCGCGTCCGGCCCGGCGCCGGGCGCCCCGCCCTTGAGCCGGAACTCGATCTCCTTTTTCGCCGGGTCCGCCCAGTTGAAAACGCGCCGCACCAGCGCGGCCTGGCGGGGGTCGGCGGCCATCTTCAGGAACTGCTTCTCGCGCTGCCGGACTTGATCGATCAACAGGAGGTCGATTTCCGTACCGACCCGGCCGATTCCCCGGACCAGGACCGAGAGGTGCTGGAGTAGCGCATAAAAGTGCTGGCGTCCCTGCTCCGCGCTAAAAAACGGCGACTCGGGGTTGCCGAAGACGCCCAGGGCGCTGTGCAGGATCGAGGCGGCCGTGTTCCCGCCGACCAGCGCCATGAAGATGTGGATCTCCCGCTCCAGGGCCAGCAAAAATTTCGCCGGCATCGCCTCAGGGCCGCCCATCCCGGGCGCGAACGCCGCCGTCAGCCGCTTGCGGATGTTGACGGCCTTGGTCAGGAAGCGCTTCTGATCCCCGTTGACCTTCCACCCCGCATAGTTGACCACTTTACTGTCCAGCCCCGCGTGGACCCGCAGGATCTCTTCCGGGGTCAGTTCGATGTCGACGTTGATCTCCTTGTTGTAGGTCCGCAGGAACTGAGTGGAGAGCATGACCGCATTGCGGTCCGGGTAGCTGACCTGCGCCGGGTCGCCCGTGAGGTCGGAGAGCAGGATCCGGACAGCCTGCAGCGGCTGTTTGATCTCCTTGATCATGAGCTGCAGGGAGTTCAGAAAGGGCAGCCGGTCCGCGCGGCGCGGCATGTCCTTGAGAAACTCCCAGAGCACGAGAAAAATCTTCTTGTGGTAGCGGGCCAATTCGGGTACCCGCTTTTCGAAGAGCGCCTTCTGGAAATTGCCCCGGTGGTCGAAACAGCTGCGGAACAGGCTCAGAATGGACTCCATCTCCTCCGCCGGCAGGTCGAAGAAGCTGCAGAGCGCCGAGGGGTCCCGTGAGAGATAGATGGGGCCCGCGCCGGATTCCGCGCGCAGCTTGCGGCGAACGGCGGCATGGTCCTTGGCCGCATCGATGGCCTGGGCGAGGTGCTCCTCGACCCGGCCGACCACCCGCTCGCGGCCGCCCTCCCAGACCTTGATCTCGTTTTTGTCCACCACCACATCGTTGAGCAGCTCGACCGGCAGTTGATCCATGCCGGTCTGCACCCGCTGCAGGACGGCTTCCATCAGCTGGGCGCCCGCCGGGTTGGCCTGCATCGCGGCGAGCAGCTGGCTCATCTGCGCCAGGCGCCCCCCGAGGTCGGAGGCGCCGATGCTTCCGTAATCCTGGGCGAACAGGTGCCGCACGGCATCGGCCGCTGCGCCTGCATGGGTGTCGGCGATGGCGTGAACCACGCCGGCGCGCAAGGCCGCATCGTCCATGATCGCCGAAGGGGCCGCCGTCGTTTGGGCGTTTGCAGGCTCCCCGCCGGGGGGGCTGCCCGCCGCCGGTGCGGCGTCTTCCGGTGCGCCGGCGCGGATGGCGGCCGCCGCCGCAGCCGGGTTCGCCGCCCCGCCGGCGACCATCGGTGGAAAAGCGCCCCCGCCCATCGGGGCCCCGGCGAGGGACTCCCCGGCCCCCCGGTCGCTGTTGATCTCGATCGGCGGCCGGCTCAGTTTCTCGCGCAGGCTCTTGATGGCGAAAATGGCCTGAAAAACGTTCGGGACCCGGCGGCGCAGCGCGGCGCCTTCCGGCCGCTGCATCAGGGCCGACACCTTGAGCGTCAGCTCCTGGACCGCGGCGGCCGAGAGGTCGTTGACGGCGGCCAGCATCGTCAGGTTCGGGTCGGGCAGGTGGCGGTCGTCGCAGACCGGGGCAAGCTGAATCGACGTCCCATTGCGAACGAAGGTGATGGGGGCACTCTTTTCGGCGGCCAGACGGTAGCAGGAGAGGATCCGCAGGGCCACGCGCAAGGTTTCCATGGACTCCGGCGACTCCTCCGGCAGGCGCAGCAGCATGGAATCGATCCCCTCGGCCGCCAGCGTCTCGTTGAACTTGAGAATGCGGCCTTCGATGTGCTTGAACTGGATGCCCATGCGCTTGATGACGGCGGCGACAATGGCCGTGTCGATGCAGAGCTCTCCGAGCCGGATGACATAATCCGGGCGGTCGCCGGACCTGCCCTGCGCCCCGCTGCGGCGGCCGATCTGCAGCAGGCCCTGATGGCCGGGCAGCTTGGCCAGTTGAAGCAAGACCGCCGCGAGCTGCTTGAACGTGTCCTTTTCGGTCTTGACCCCCTCCCAGTACTGAACGTCCCGGAAACAGGCGTTGAGCAGGTAGGCCATCTCCACGAGCAGGATGCGCCGGCGGTCGAGGTCCTCCGGCGGCAGGGTATCGGCCGCCGCTGCGGGCAAGGGCCCCGCCCCGCGCAGGCTGTCAGAGAGCTGTTGAAGCAATTGTGCGGCAGTCGGGTCCATGCGACTCCTTGCCCAGAGTGAAGGTATTCTACAATTTTAGCGGAATCCAGGCCCGAAGTCAACGCGGCGGGATGGCGATATTCTATTATTATATATATATTTCAAATATTTACAATAATATTTGAGGGTTCGGGGGAAAACCCGCGACCGCAGGGGATGCGGGCGGTGGAACAAGGCCTGCCTCGGCCGGCTATGCCCGTTTGAGGACGTCGATCATGGTGAAGAGCTTTCCGCGGGCGCCCTCGTCGAGTTTCCCTTGCAGATAGACCAGTGCGTCCAAGGTGCCCAGGGCATAGATCTCGCGCCCGTTGATGTTGTGGGTGAACTCGAAGCGCGCAGTGCGGTCCGCCGACACGAGGGTGTAGGTGTGCCAGCCGTGGCCGGAGAGGTGCTGTCCCGGCACTCCCCAGCGCGCTTTTTGCACCTCGGGGTCGCGCTCCATGACGATCTGCTCTTCTGTGAACGGGATTCCCAGCCGGTTGAAATAGCGGACCATGGCCTTGGCGGTCCCGCTGGTGTCGGCTTTCCCCTGCTGGTGGCTCTCCCGGATCTCCAGGGTGTACCCCTGGAACAGGCCCGGAAACGTGTCGGCCGCGTATTCCATCATCGCCTGGAAGCCGACGATCTGCTTGGCCATGTTCGGTGCGACCACGGCCGCGGTGTCGGAGCGCCGGACGGTCTCCTCGAGTGCGGCCCGGTCCCCCCCGGTGGTGCCCATGACAAAGGGCAGCCCCGTGCGGCAATAAAACTGCGCATTGGGGTTCACGGCGCTCGGGTGGGTGTAGTCCACGGTCAGAAACCGGCCGTGCCGCGCGCGGATCGATTCCATGGCATCCCCGCGGGCCGCGGGCTGGATGAGCGCGATCGACACGCCTGCGACAGCGTGTTCCGCGAGCCGGATCTCAGGCCCGGTGAGGGAGACCGGTAGCAGCTCGAAGCGCGCATCGGCCTGGACGCGGGCGGCCACGGTGCAGGCGACCTTGCCGGGGATTCCGTTGACGACGACTTTGATCGTGTTCATGGGCCCTCCATCGGGATGAGATCGTGTTAAAACTCCAATCGCTGCGCGGCACCCGCCCTGGGCCCCGGTCCCTTTCCCCCCGAGCCCTTAACCTCTTACCCCTCCACCCCCAGCGTCGCCATGGCCGCCGCAACCGCCTGCCGCAGGCGGGGGAACCGCTCGGGGTCGAGAGCCGCCAGCCGGGCGTTCAGCCGCGCGAGGGCCGCGGGGATGTGCCGGGTGAAAAACGGCTTGCCCTTTACGGTGCCAAGAAAGCCGAAGGCGCCCAGCACCTGCAGGTTGCGCGCCAGCGCGCAGTGGGCGTAGCAGCGCCTGAAGCGTGCCGGCTCCACCGGGAGCTTCTCCGCCAGCCGCCGGAGCGCATGGCGCAGAAGCTCCTCCTGCTCGGCGGCCGTCAGGTCCATGTAAGGGTCGATCAGCAGCGAGGCCAGGTCGTACTGCAGCGGGCCGATTCGACCGCCCTGGAAATCGATGAAATACCAGCGACCCTGCCAGCGCATGATGTTGCGCGACTGCAGATCGCGGTGCATGAACCCCCGTACGCCATGCTGCAGGGCGTTTTCGGCGATCCGCTCGAACTCCTCCCCGAAGTGATCGAAAGAGGCGCCCAGCCCGGCCACACGGTTTAGAAACGCCTCGACAAAATAGCGGCACTCACGCTCCAGGATCAGCTCGCGGTCGTAGCGGGGGCCCTGGTAGGCCCAGGCGGGGTCGAACCCCCGGCCGGCCTCGATGGCCATGGCCACCAGGCTGTCGATGATCTCGCGGTACCAGCCCAAGACCCGGTCGCGTCCCGGTTCGCGGGCCGCAGCCTCCTGCAAGCGCAAGTTCCCGAGGTCTTGCAGGAAAACGAGGCCGGCAAAGGTGTCCTCGAAAATAATCGCGGGCACCGGTGCGCCTGCCGCGCGCAGGTGCCGGCCGATCGCCACGAAGGCATCCGCCTCCGCGATGCCGGTCCCCGGACGCAGGCCGTGATCGACCATGACCAGGGAGCGGCCGCCGGCCTCGAGCCTGAACCAGCGGCGCTCGGACCCGTCGCCGGCGAGCGGCTCCCAGCAAAGGCCCCGGGGCAAGGCCTCGGCAAATGCCAGACGCCAGGCCTCGGCGGCCGAGCGCTCGCGGGCGGACGCCCGGTAGCGCTCGGGGGTCCCGAGGTCCCGCCAATGGGGTGCCTCGGGGATGAATGCCCGCAGGGGCAGCTTGGCGGCGATCATGGCCCGAAACGCCTCCACCGAATGGCTGAAGCCCTCCGCGGGCAGGTAGTCAAGGATGAGGGGGTCGAGCACCTGGATGCCGGTAAAGGTAAGCCGCCGTTGTTCCTCGGGCCGGCAGTCCCCCGCAAAGCCAGTGATCCGCCCCTGGCAATCGACCCGGACCGAGTTGAATTCGGGATCCTCGCACAGGACCAGGGTGGCGGCCGGGCGGTCACGGAGGTGGGCGGCGTAGACCCCTCGCAGGTCGATATCGTGATCGATGTCCGCGTTGACCACCATGAACGGCCGGTGGTCCCAGAAGTCCGCCGAGTTGCGGATGGCGCCGCCGGTGCCTAAGATGGCCGGTTCGAAGCGGATCGAAACCGGAATGCCGTAATCCCGCGAGGCGATGTGGCGCTGGATCATGCCGTGATGGTGGTGCGTGTTGACCCGGACGGCCTCGGCGCCGGCCGCCCGCAGCCGCTCGATATGAAGATCCAGCAGCGGCTTTCCGGCCAGCGTGAAGAGCGGCTTGGGCACGGCGGTCGTGGTGGGCAGCAGCCGCGTGCCGAGACCTGCAGCCAGGATTAGCGACTTCATGGCGCCAGGTGTTTCAGCGCCCGCTGGATCAGGGCCGCGCTGGCGGAGGCCTTCTCCCGGTCCTCGGAGCCCTGAATGCCGATCTCGCTGAAATACTGCAGGGCGTTTTCATAGGCGATCCGGGAAAGGGCCTCGGGGTGGTCGATCTCCTTGCGCCGGAGCATGCGGTTTCCCAGCGAGGCGATTTTACGGATGCGCTCCTTGCCGGCCGTCGCCTCCTGCGGGGTCTGCATCAGGTAGTGGATCACGATGCCGTAGGACTCCAGCAGGGTTTTCAGGAACATGGCGAAGAGTTTCAGTTTGCGATACCCGGCGGCTGTCACGTTGAAGCTGTCGGGCAGGCTCGGGTGGGGAATCAGCACGGCGTCGTCCATTAACACTTTGAGCATCCGACGCACCTGCGTTTCGGCCGGGATCTCGGGGTCGAAAACGAACTCGTGCTGCAAGAGGTCCTGGAACCACTCGACTTCGGTGTGCAGGTCGGTCGCCACGAACTGGAACGCATCGCGCTGGAGGATCGCCAGGGCCGTGAAGGCCACGGGCACGAAGAACGCGATGCAGGTGTTCTTGTAATAGTCGAGCACCGGGCGCCGGTTTTCGTTCAACATGAACCCGGTCGATTCCGCCGCTTGCCCCGGGTCGGTTTTCAGCGCCTCCAGGGTCTTTTGCTGGACGCAGGCGCTGACCGCGTGGGCGATGGCCCGCCGGTGGTCCAGCACCAGGGTGTCGGCGAGGCGCGCCCCGATCGCCTCGAGGTGGACCAGGTAGGCCTCGACAACCGCCATCAACTCCTCGAACGAGAAGCGCTCCCGTGACCCGTTGAGAATGGCCGCCGCCGTGAGCGCCTGGGAGGTGACGACGCTGATGCGATTGATGTCGTGGGCGATGCGGTGGGCGAGACTCCGGCAGAAGCGGTTCAGCTCCGGGGGGTCCGCGTCGCGCACCGAGACGCCTTCGCGTGCAGCCATCTCCTGGAGCGAAAAGGGGCTGCCGAAGGTCAGGTAGACTTTCCCCCAGCGCTTCTTCAGGAACTTGCTCGCGCTCAGCACCTGGCGCAGGGTTTCCGGCTTTTTGTCGCCGCCTCCGAGCTCCTGCAGGTAGGACCTCTCCTCGAGGACCTGGTCGTAGGCGATCGCCGCCGGGATGAACACCAGGTCCCGGCAGGCGCCGTTGCGGTGGGCGTTGAGGATGATCGAGAGCAGGCCCAGCTTGGGGGCCAGCAGCTTGCCGGTGCGGCTGCGGCCGCCTTCGATGAACTGCTCGAGGTTGTAGCCCTCCTCGAGCACCTTGTGGATGTATTCGGCAAAGACGTTTGCATACAGCACCGCGCCCCGGAAGGAGCGCCGGATGAAGAAGGCGCCCCCGCGGCGGAACAGGGGGCCGATGGGCCAGAACGAGAGGTTCTTGCCGGCGGCGACCAGCGGGCAGGGCAGGTCGTTTTGGTACATGACATAGGAGAGGATGAGGTAATCCACGTGGCTCTTGTGCGATGGAATGAACACGAGCGGCCCGCGCAGGCTCAAGCGTTTGACAGCGGCCAGCTCCTCGGGTTTCATCACCAACCCGTCGAAGAGGTTGTTCAGGATCCAGCCCACGATTTCGGAATAGAGCAGGATCCAGTTCGGGCTGGAATCGGCCCCGATCTCGTCGATGATCTCGGCGGCGTTGGCGCGCGCCTCGCCGAGGCTGATCCCCTGGGAGTCGGCGTGCGACTGCAGGAACTGCTGAAGGCGGTCGCCGGCGAGAATACTCTCTTTCAGCTCGGCGCGCGGTTTGAGAACCGGCCCGGTGATGCTCTGGCGGTGGCGTTGAAAGCGTTCGAGGATCTCACCGCGCAGGATGGCGGCCTGGTAGTCGGCTCCATGCGGTTGGATGTCGGGCCGGTCCAAGAATTCGCGCAGATGGATCGGCTCCGAGATCTCCACAAAGGCCTGCCCGCGTTTCTTGAAGAGCGCTGCGAGCGTCCGCAGCCGTCCCGGTTCGTCCTCGGGTCCGAAGAGCATGTCGATCAGGGTGGGGTGCGCGCGCCGCGGCCTTTTGCTGAAGAGCATGAGCTGCGGGACGATGAGCACCGGCACATCGACGCTCTGCTGGACCGTGATCAGGAACTCCACCGGGTCCAGGGGGGCCCGGCCGAAGTGCCACCAGAACCGCCGGTTGGGGATCAGGGTGAAAAAGCCGGCCCTGGCGTTCAGCAGCTCGTCGCGGTAATACCCGCTGCCGTAGGGGTCCGGAAACCGCCGGCGCCGCAGCAGGCTGTCGAGGTGGGCGAGCAGGATGCGGAACATCCGGGCCGGCGGCTGCCAGATAAAGAAGCGGCCGCCCAAGCCGACCCGGGGGAATCGCATCCCGGGGGCGCGATAGCGGTTGTAGGCGAAGAGGAATGCGAAATCGCTCTTGTCTTTCGAGGCGTAGACGACGATCGCCTCCTCGGGCAGATGACGCAGGGCGGCCCGCTGGGGCTCTTCCAGGCGCACGCCGCAGTAGAAAAGCGTGAGCGCCCGGGACAGGATGGGACCGGGGGACTCCGGCAAGACACTGCGGTGGTGGTGCGGGGTGCTGTGCAGGACCCGGTCAATCCAGCGCCGGACCCGGCTGCCGGCCGGCAGCGGCTGAGAGGCGGGTTCTTCCATTTGCCCGGGTCATATCAAACCCGCGCTCTGTTTGCAACTGGCCGGCCGGTCGCAAACAGGCCCGGATCGGTTAGGGGCCGCTGCAACCGGAGGCCTAAAAGGGCCTTGTTTTGAAAAAAGAGGTGTGCTATAAAATTTTGATTGGAAGACGCAGCTTCAATCTGTGCAACCGAGCTGATCCGATATCGCGATATCACGTTTTCCACCATTTGAAAGCTGAAAGGAGGATCCGACATCATGAAAACATTGGTTGGCGGTGCCGTGGCGGCAGCATTGGGATTGATCGGGCTGGGCTTGTGGTGGTTTGATTTCCTCATGGTCCTCAAAGGGACCATTCCGGCGCTGCTGCTGTTGGGGGGCGGCTTGGCGATCTATCTCGGCTTCGACGAGATGAAGGACACCTGGAAGAAGGACGAGACGCCCTCGACCACGGTGGCGCCGGATGAGATGGACAAATACAAGAGTGAAATCTCCGAGCTCAAAAAGGAGCTCGAAACCCTCAAGTCGGAGCGCAAACCCGAATAGCCTCAAGACAACCTGCGCCCGGCCTTTCTATCGGGGTCGGGCGCTCCTATCTCTTTTCACGCGAATCTCCGGGCCCCCGTGCCGCCGCCGGCAAGGGGTCACCTCGGACGGGCGGCATCCCGGATGGCGTTCACGGCCAGCCGGTCGGCCCGTTCGTTCTCCTCCACCCCCCGATGCCCCTCCACTTTGATCAGTTTCAGGTCGCTGAACGCCTGCATCTCCCGGCGGATGGCGGCGATCAGGTCCTGGTTCTTTTTCGCCTTCCAGTTGAGCGTCAGCACGCCGTGCGCATAGCTGCTGTCGGTGTAGACACGCACGGGGATGTCCTTCTTTTTGAGCGCGGCCAGCCCCTGTTGGATGGCGGTAAGCTCGGCGATGTTGTTGGTGGCGATCCCGATGTACTCGGCGATCTCCTTGCGGTGCGCCCCGTGCAGCAGCACCACCCCGATGCCGGAGGGGCCGGGGTTGCCGGAGGAGGCGCCGTCCGTAAAGATGTGCACGCAGCGCGGGTCATGGTCCGCCGCCGTAATTGCTGACCGGCGGGCCGGTTTCGGCAGCGGCGGCGGAGGGTCGGGGGGTTTCTCCTCCAGCGGCCGCAGAGCGTCTGCGCGCACCCGGTAATCCTGGTCCTGGTCGAGCTGGTACTTGATTAGGGCCAGACCGCCGGCCTGGAGCGGGCGCTCGCCGGCGTCGGCTGCCACCCAGACCTTGTTCTTCTTGAAGCGCATCCGGACCCAGCGGGCCGGCTCGCTTTTTTCGGTTGGGGTCATCGTTGCTCCGGAAACCACTCATCGTTTGGAAAACGTCCGACGCGCAGCGCTCCTATCTGTCTCATCCGGCCCCCCGGGGCAGGGCCGAGAGAGCGTTCGCGTCGAGTCCCCGGCGCCCCGGATTCAACCGCGGAGCGCGCCTCCGTCGTTGTAGAGAAAGACCTCCCGTCGCAGTGCGTCGAACTCCTCCAGCTCCTGTCGCCACGAGGCTTCGATGCTCTCGAGCGGCTCCAGGGCCTCGAGCCGCCGGCGCACCGACCCGTCGCCGATGAGCAGGTCGATGGGCATGCGCTCGTGCTCGTACTCGTAGGGGGGCGGTCGCCAGGCAAACTCCTGCGGGTGGAGGCGGAGGAGCGCCTGGATGAGCCGCAGGGTCGCGCGGTAGGGTGCGAACCGACGCGGGTCGGTGACATGAATCTGAAACCCACGGCAGACGCGGCCCTGCCATTTGTGGGCTGTCGGCTCGAACACCGCCGGACGCAGGACGGCCCCATCGATGGGCGTGCGCGCCAGGCCGGCCTCCAGGCCCGGCAGGGAGAGAAAGGGCGCCCCGAACAGCTCGAAGGGCTGAGTCGTCCCGCGCCCCTCGGAGACATTGGTGCCCTCCCAGAGCACCTGCCCGGGATAGACCGCCGCTGCGGCCGGCGTGGGCAGGTTGGGGGAGGGGGCCACCCAGGGAAGGCCCGTGTCCGCGAACATCATCTCGCGCGTCCAGCCGGCCATGGGGACGGCCTTCAGATCGCAGCCGATCCCGAAACGGGTGTTGAGCAGCCGGGCCAGTTCGGCCAGGGTCAGGCCGTGCCGCATGGGAATCGGGTGGCGCCCCACGAAGGAGGCCCACTCGGGCCGGAGCAGGTTGCCCTCCACGGCCCGTCCGCCGACGGGGTTAGGCCGGTCCAGCACCACGACCGTTTTGCCGCACGCAGCGGCGGTTTCCATGCAGTGGGACAGGCTGGCGGCGAAGGTGTAGACCCGGGTGCCGACGTCCTGGAGGTCCACGAGCAGCAGGTCGATGTCGGCGAACATTTCCGGTGTGGGGATGCGGGTGCGGCCGTATAGGCTGAAGACCGGTATGCCGAGGACCGGGTCGACCAGGTCCTCGGACTCGATCATGTTGTCCTGCTTCTCGGCGAAAAACCCGTGCTGCGGGGAGAAGAGCGCGCGCAGGGCTCGCGGGAACCGGGCGTCGACCAGCTGTCGGGCATGCCGGAAGCGCCGGTCCACCGAAGCCGGGTTGCAGAGCAGCCCCAGCCGGCCGCCGGTCATCCACGACGGCGGGGCTTCGACCAGGCGCTCCAGGCCGGTTTGGACGAGTGCCATGGCCGGGCCTTTAGCACAGCATGGCCCGCAGCGGAAGGGCAAATCGCACGCAGCGCCCTCCGGCTCCGGCTCGGGGCCCGCAAATCGCTTGACAGCATGCGCATAAACTTCTAAAAATGCGATTCGGCTTTTAGCCCGCTGCAGATCATCCAGGCAAAAGCCTCAACCCAACGAACGGGGGCCGGGGTGGAACTGCGGCTGGCAGGCACCGTCGTCATCGTCGGCAGTTACGGCAGCGGCAAATCGGAGGTGGCCATCCACCTCGCGGTCCACCATCGGTTGGCGGGCATGCCGGTGCGCCTGGCCGACCTCGACTTGGTGAACCCCTACTTCCGCTCGCGCGAACTTCGCGGGCCTCTCGCGGAGCTGGGCATCGAGCTCGTGCTGCCGCCGGAGGCCTACCTGCACTCCGAGCTTCCGGTGCTGAGCCCGATCGTTGCGGGAATCATCCGGCAGTCCGAGGGGCTCACCCTTTTGGATGCCGGCGGCGACCCGGTCGGCGGCAGGGTGCTGGCGGCGTTGGGGGACGCGTTTGCGGGCGCTTCGCCGCAGGTGCTGCAGGTGGTCAACCCCATGCGCCCGGCGACCGGGACCCTGACCGGCTGCCTGGAGGTCCGCCGACAGATCGAAGCGGCTTCGAAGCTGACGATCAACGGCCTCATCGGCAACGCCAACCTGATCGACGAGACCACGGCGCGGGAGATCGGCGAGGGCTACCGCTTCATGCAGGCGCTCGAGCGGGAGAGCGGGCAGCCGCTGGTCTGCATCACCGCGGCCGAGGAGCTTTTGGGCGAGCTGGCCGAGCTGCGTGTTGCCTGCCCGCTGCTGGCGATCCGCCGGCAGCTGGTGCCCCCGTGGATCAAAGCGCGGCCGCCGGGCCGACAGGAGGAGTGAGAGCATGACCTACGAGCACATCATCGACAAGGACCGCTGCAAGGGGTGCGGGCTGTGTGTGGCCGCCTGCCCCAAGAACGTCCTGGAGATTGCCGGCGAGGTGAACCTCAAGGGCTATTTTCCCGCCGTCCAGGCGCGGCCGGATGACTGCATTTTCTGCGCGATCTGCTGCACGGTTTGCCCGGATGTGGCCATCGCCATCAACGAGATTGCCGGCGAAGCCGCCGGCCGCGCGAAACGGAGGTCCTGACATGGGCAAGGTGCTGATGAAGGGCAACGAAGCCATCGGCGAGGCGGCCATCCGGGCCGGGTGCCTGAACTACTTCGCCTACCCGATCACTCCCCAGTCCGAGGTGGCCGAATACCTCTCGAAGCGACTGCCCGAGGCGGGCGGCACTTTCCTTCAAGGCGAGAGCGAAGTGGCTGTGTCCTATATGATTTTCGGCGCGGCCGCCTGCGGGGCTCGGGTATTTACGACATCCTCGAGCCCGGGGATCAGCCTCATGTCCGAGGGCATCAGTTACATCACGGCGGCCGAGTGCCCGACGGTCTTCGTCAACATCATGCGCGGCGGGCCCGGCCTGGGCGGCATCCTTCCCTCGCAGGCCGACTACTTTCAGGCCGTGAAAGGCGGCGGACACGGCGACTACCGGCTGTTGGTCATGGCGCCCTCCAGTGTCCAGGAGGCCGTCGAGATGGTCATGCGGGCCTTTCCGCTGGCGGAAAAATACCGCAACCCGGTCATGATTCTGGGCGACGGCCTGATCGGCCAGATGATGGAGCCGGTCGAGTTCCCGGATCACCTCAAAAGCGAGCCGTCCAATAAGGACGGCTGGGCGACGAACGGCATGGCGACGCGCGGCAGCGCCCGGCGCAACCTCGTCAAGACGCTCTACCTCGTGCCCGAGGAGCTCAACGCCCACAACCTGAAGCTGAAGGCCAAGTACGAGCGCATGGCTCGCGAGGAGATCCGCTGCGAGGCCTACAATCTCGAGGGGGACTACCGCGTGCTGATCGTGAGCTACGGCACGATGAGCCGCGTGTGCCGCACGGTGATCGATAACTTCAAGCGCGAAGGCGTCGAGGTCGGCATGGTCCGGCCCCAGACCCTCTTCCCGTTCCCGAAGCAGGCGGTGTT
>JAWOHH010000143.1:0-127382 GCA_046496215.1 Desulfobacterales bacterium | reverse complement strand
TGGCGCCCAAGGCTAAAATCCAGAAATTTCGAATCGGCAACCTCGCCGTAGAAAAGAGCGGAGCTGCAGCCGTCAAGACCACCGCCGTCGTGCCGACAACGCCCAAGGCCAAAATCCGGAAATTTCGAATCGGCGACCTCGCCGTTTACCCGGCGCACGGTGTGGGTCAGATCCTCGCCATCGAAAGCCGGGTCGTCAACGGAGAGACCCACGATTTTTATATTCTGCGGGTGCTGGAGAACGGGATGGTGATCATGATCCCGATCGGCAACGTAGAGTCCGTCGGCCTGCGCTGCTTGATCGATGCCAAGGAGGTCCCCAAGGTTTACGCTGTCATGAAGACCAAGCGCGAGCTGCTGGCCGACAACCAGACCTGGAACCGCCGCTATCGCGAATACATGGAAAAGATCAAAACCGGGTCGCTCTACGACGTGGCCGAGGTGTTTCGCGATTTGTTCCGTCTCAAACTCACCAAAGACCTCTCTTTCGGGGAGCGCAAGCTCTACGACACGGCGCAGATCCTTCTGGTCAAAGAGCTGTCGCGGGCTAAGAAAACCGACGAGAAGACCATCATCACCGAGATCGAATCCCTGTTCGCCTCCGAAGCCGCCTGACCCCGGCATGACCCGCGTCGGCCCCTTCCGTCTGCCTGTGGGCCCCTCGGATGCGGGCCGGCGGCTGGACGTTTTCGTGGCGGAGCGATTGCCCAGCTGCTCGCGATCGTTTGCCGCCCAGCTCATCGCCGCCGGCGCCGCCAGCGTCGACGGCAAAGACCGGAAACCCGGCCATCGCGTCAAGGCCGGGGAGATCGTGACTGTCAGCGTGCCGGCCCCGCGGCCCAGCGGATTTCTGCCGGAACCCATCCCCCTTGACATCCTCTACGAAGACGAGCACCTGGTCGTCGTCAACAAGCCGGCGGGGCTGGTGGTGCACCCGGCGCCGGGGCATTGCTCCGGCACGCTGGTCAACGCGCTGCTCCACCATTGCCCCGATCTGACCGGCATCGGCGCCGAGCTGCGTCCGGGGATCGTACACCGGCTCGACAAGGACACCTCCGGGACCCTGGTGGCAGCCAAAAATGCCCCCGCCCTCGATCGGCTGTCCGCCCAGTTCAAGGCCCGCACGGTCGGTAAAGACTACCTGGCGCTCGTGCACGGGCGCATGGCGGAGGAGGTCGGGGCCATCCGGCTGCCGATCGGGCGCCACCCGGTAGACCGCAAGCGCATGTCCACCCGCAGCCGCTCCCCCCGGGAGGCCGAGACCGACTGGCGGGTGGAACGCCGCTTTGGCGACTTCAGCCTGCTGCGGGTCCACTTGCGGACCGGGCGCACACACCAGATCCGCGTGCACTGCGCCGCCATCCACCATCCCGTTGTCGGCGACCCCGTCTACGCCCCGCGCCGGGCCTTGCCCGCGCTGCTCCCGGTCGCTGTCCGATCCATTCTCGCCGGCGTGCGGCGCCAGATGCTGCATGCCTGGCGGCTCGAATTCTCCCACCCGGTCACCGGCGAACGCCTGCGGTTCGAGTCGCCGCCGCCGGCGGACATGCTGGAGCTGATCGCAGCCCTGGCGCCCGTTGCCGGCGAAGCCCCGGAGGGGGGGTGATTTTTCGAGTGGGAGCGGCTTTCAGCCGCGACCGGCGTCCGCCGCGCGCAACAGAGATCGCGGTCCCACCGGGGGGGAGGGGGCGGGGCTCCCGCCGCAGCACCTCCGGCCTCGGCGAACCGCTTCACTCCGGGTTTCGGCCGCAAACCTCCGCAGGGTGCTCCTTCACGTCCGTGCAGGCCCCGCACAGCCGGCAGGAATCCCCGCCGCACGCGGCGCCCGGCCGACCCTCGCGGGCCCGCCGATACTCCTGCTTCAAAAACTCTTTGGTGACCCCGTGGTCGATGAAGTCCCAGGGCAGGATCTCCTCCGGGTCGCGTTCGCGGTGCACGTAGAAGTCCGCGTTCAGGGGCACGGTCTTGAGCGCGTGCGGCCAGTTGCCCTGCACCGCGTGCACGCGGGCGAGGATGTCGGCCGTCCGCCGGTCGCCGCGCGACAACACTGCCTGCACGTAGGCCCAGCGGGGGACGTCCGCGTGCACGCGCACGTTCGCGATCCGGCCCAACTCGTTTTTAATGGTGCGGATCTTTGTCTTGAGACGGCCGACCTCCTCCATGGCCGCCCACTGGAACGGGGTGAAGGGCTTCGGCACGAAACAGCTGAGACCGGCCGTGATGGTGCCGATGGCGCGGCGGCTTCGGCTCACGGATAGAAACACGTGCTTGATGCGTTTGACGAGGGTGGCGATGGCCTGGACGTCCTCGTCGGTCTCGGTCGGCAGCCCGATCATGAAATAGAGCTTGAGGTTGGGGATGCCGTGGGAGACCAGCGTCTCGGCGGCGGCGAGCACGTCGGCCTCCGAGAGGCCCTTGTTGATCACCCGGCGCAGTCGCCCGGAGCCCGCCTCCGGAGCGATCGTGGCGGTCTTGACCCCGCTTTGCTTGAGCGCGTGCACCAGCTCGGGGGAGAGGGCGTCCGCCCGCAGGGAGCTGAAGGAGAAGCCGGCCCTCTCCCCGGCGAATTGGGCACACAGCGCCCCGATTCCCGGCAGATCCGAGACCGCCGCGCCCACCAGGCCGATCTGGTCGGTCTGCTCCAGGCCCCGGCGCACGGTCCGGGCGAGTTCCGCCACCGGCCGGAAGCGCGGGGGCCGGTAGACGAAAGCCGCGCCGCAGAAGCGGCATCCGTGCGGGCAGCCGCGGCCCACCTCCACCAGAAAGGAGCGGCCGAAGGCGGTGTCAGGGGAGAGCACGGCGCTGCAGGTGGTTGTGCCTGAAAGCTCCCGGAGGATGGGGCGGGTGATACGCGCGGGGACATCGCAGGTCGGCCGGAATGCCGCCAGCGTGCCCCCCGGGGCGTAGGACGCCTCGTAGAAGGCGGGGACGTAGGCCCCGGGGACTTCCCGTGCGAGTTCTAACAGCAGCTCCTGCCGCGCGGCGCCGGGCCGGAAGAGCTCCAGGAACCGCGGCAGGATGGCCTCTGCCTCCCCGATCAGGAACAGGTCGACGAAGGCGGCGATCGGCTCGGGGTTCAGGAAACAGGCCACCCCGCCGGCGATGACCAATGGGTGACGTTCGCTGCGGTCGCCGGAGCGCAGGGGGACCCCCGAGAGTTCAAGGAGCTGCAGCAGATGCGGGTAGTCGCTTTCGAAGGATATGGAGAAGGCGATGAGGTCGGCCTCGGCCACCGGCCGGCCCGACTCGATAGTCGTCAGGCGGCCGGGGGGCGAGGCGCTCTCTTCAGGCAGGAACGCGCGCTCGCAGACAACCTCATCGTAGCGGTTGAGCAGCCCGTATACGGACTGGAGGCCGAGGTTGGCCATGCCCACATGGTAGCGGTTCGGGTAGACCAGGGCAACGGTGGTCCGCCCGTGCCGATCCTTGCGAATGGTGCCGACCTCTCCGACGCCGGGTTTACGGTCGCTTGGGGTGTGCTTCAATGCTCCGCTGCCCTCCGGCGTCACTATACACCGCAGGGCTCGGGGCGGCAACCTGCGGGGCGGCGGATCGCCTGGGCCTCAATCCGCCTTGCGACGCAGGAAGGTCGGGACATCGAGATCGGTGTCGTCGAGCGCCAGACGACCCACCCCGCGGTAAAGAGCGCCTGAATTCTCCCCGACGGCGCGCCGGTTGCGGATAAAGGTCGGCTCCTCGAAATCCGAGACGATGTCGCTCCGCTCCATGTCGGCCGGTGTGACGTCTCGGACTTTGCCCCGCAGGGGCTGGACGACCTTCCGGTCGCGGTCCTTCTCCTTGTCTTTGTCCTTCGAGCGGCAGGACTCGGCCTCGGTGCCGATCCCGGTGGCGATCACCGTTACACGGATTTCATCCCCCAGGCTGTCGTCGACGGAGGTGCCCCAGAAAATTTCGGCCTCTTCCCCGACTTCCTTGTGGATGCGCTCTGAGGCCTCGGCCACCTCCTCGAACTCCATGCTGCTCGATGCGGTGATGTTCATGAGGACCCCACGCGCGCCGGCGATGGAGATATCCTCGAGCAGCGGGTGGGAGATGGCCTTCTCCGCCGCGTCGATGGCACGGTTTTCGCCCGAGGCGATGCCCACGCCCATGAGCGCCATGCCGGCTTTGGACATGGTGGTGCGCACGTCGGCGAAATCGAGATTGACCAGGCCCGGCATCATGATCAGGTCGGTGATGCCTTTCACCGCGTGCAGCAGGATCTCGTCGGCACGCATGAACATCTCCATCAGGGTCGCCTTCTTTGAGGCCAGCGCCCGCAGGCGGTCGTTGGGGATGGTGATGGCGGTGTCGACCACCTTTTTGAGCTCGGACAGGCCCTGCTCGGCGATCTGGGCGCGCTTCTTGCCCTCGAAGGAGAAGGGCCGGCTGACCACCGCCACCGTGAGCGCCCCCATCTCGCGGCAGATCTCGGCGATGACCGGGGTGGCCCCGGTGCCGGTGCCCCCCCCGAGCCCGGCGGTGATGAACACCATGTGGCTGTCCTGCAGGGCGTTGCGCAACTCCTCCACGGTCTCCAGCGCCGCATCCCGGCCGATCTGGGGGTTGGCGCCCGCGCCCAGGCCCTCCGTGATGCTGTCGCCCAGTTGGATCCGGGTGTCGGCGCGCGAGATCTCGAGCGCCTGGGCGTCGGTGTTGGCGGCGATGAACTTGACGCCCTGAAGCCCCGAACGGATCATGTTGTTGATCGCGTTGCCCCCGGCGCCGCCGACCCCGATCACCTTGATTTTTGCCGACTTTTCGTTGTCTACGTACGTGAACATCGGTTGCCCTCCTGCCTGTGGTTGGTGGTTGGTTTCAAACAACATCCTTGAACCAGCGTTTCATGCGGTTCACCAGTCGGTTGAAAATGTTGCGGTCCCGGATCCGGAACTTCTTTTTCTCCTTCGGGTGGCGGCGCGCGCCGTAGAGCACCAGGCCCACGCCGGTGGCGTACATGGGGTTCTGGACGACGTCCGCCAGCCCTTTGAGCCCTATGGGGCTGCCGATGCGGGTCGGCAGGTTGAACACCGACTCGGCGATCTCGGTCACCCCGTCGAGCAATGCCGTGCCCCCGGTCAGCACCAACCCGGAAGGGACCAGGTTCTCCATGCCGGCCCGGTAGATCTCCCGGTTCACCAGCGCGAAGATCTCCTCCATCCGCGGCTGCAGGATTTCGCCCAGGATCTGGCGCGGGAGCTTGCGCGGGTCGCGTCCGCTCACCCCCGGCACCTCGATGGTTTCCTCGGCCCGGATGCTCTGGGCGACGCAGCTGCCGAACTTTTTCTTGATTTTTTCCGCCTCCGGGTGCGGGCAGCGCAGCCCGATGGCGATGTCGTTGGTGAGGTTGTCGCCGCCCAGGGCCAGCACAAAGGTGTGCTTGATGTTCCGGCCCGAGAACACGGCCAGGTCCGTCGTGCCGCCGCCGAGGTCGAGCAGCGCCGCACCGAGTTGTTTTTCCTCATCGGAGAGCACCGCCTCCCCCGAGGCCAGGGACTCCAGGACGATGTCGCACACGTCCAGCCCCGAGCGGTTGGCGCATTTCACGATGTTGTGGGCCGAGGTCACGGCGCCGGTGACGATGTGGATCTTTGCCTCCAGCCGCACCCCGGACATCCCCACCGGGTTCTGGATTCCGGGCTGGCCGTCCACGATGTAGTCCTGGGGCAGCACGTGGATGACTTCGCGGTCCATCGGGATGGCCACCGCCCGGGCGGCATCGATGACCCGTTCGACATCCTGGGGCGTGATCTCCGGCCCTTTGATGGCCACGATGCCGCGGCTGTTGAAACCGGTGATGTGCCCGCCGGCAATGCCGGTGTAGACTGAGGAGATTTCGCAGCCGGCCATGAGCTCGGCCTCCTCCACGGCCTTTTTGATGGAGTCGACCGTCGCTTCGATGTTGACGACGACCCCTTTGCGCAGACCGATCGAGGGGTGGGTCCCGATCCCGATAATGCTGATGCCGGCGTCGGTGACCTCGCCCACCACCGCACAGATCTTGGTAGTGCCGATGTCCAGGCCGACGACAATGTCCTCCTTGCGCTGCATGTTCAGCCTCCTCTTACGCGTGCCGGGTCCGTCTTCACCGGGTTGACGATGACCCGGTTCACGTCGGTCAGATCGATGCGGTCGAAGTCGACCGCCGGCGGGTTCGCCTTGAAAAACGCCAGCAATTCCGCCAGCAGCCGGTATTTGGTCTGGAAATTGTCGTACCCCAGGCGCACGGCGGCGCCCTCGTCGAAGGCCGTGACGGTGAGCCCCAACTCGCGGTCCACGCGGATCGCGTGCACCTGCCGGACGGGCAGGGCGGAATGCGGCTCGCGTCCCAGCGCCAGCACCTGCATGACCGCCTCCATCGGCCGGCTGCGCACAGGCTCCAGCGCGGGACCCGGGCCGCCGGGCCGCGACACGCGCGTCCCCGCAGCCCCCGAGCGGTTCGCCACCTGCACATCGGAGGCGCGGAGACCGCTCACCAGCGTCAGCCCGGCCGGGTCCGTGGACTCCCACGGTTTGAAGATCTCCCCCTCGGCGTTCAGCAGGAACCGCTGCCCCAACTCCACGATCGCCACCGCCCGGTGCTCACGGACGCGGATGTGCAGGCCGGCGGGGAGATGACGCTGGATGTGTGCCTCGGCGACCCAGGGGTGGGCGAGCAGCTGCCTGCGGGCGGCCGAGAGATTGACGCCGAGCACGTTCACCCCCGGCCGGATCCCGGTCAGCGCCCGTATGTCTGCCGGGCTCAAGCGCTGATTCCCCTCCACCTGGATCTGCTGGGCGTTGAAGTAATCGCTCTGGATGAACAGATCGTGGATGAACACGAACATCAAGCTCACCACTACGACCCCGGCGGCCCCGGCGGCCAGCTTCATGCCGAACAGCAGGCGGCGCAGAAGCTGTTGCAGGCGGGCGGCTCTCTCCCGCCGGCTGATGTTCCGGCGCGGTGCGCCCGCGCGGCGCGATGTGCTTCGGATCCGGCGGTTCATGACCGCTCCTCGCCGGCCAGGATCCGGGCGCCGACTTTCCAGACATCGCCGGCCCCGAGGGTCAGCAGCAGGTCCCCGGGCGCGAGGGCTTCCCTGAGATACGCGGTGGCGGCGGGCAGGCTGTCCGCGCAGACCACCTGCTTGTGCCCGTGCGCCTTGATCCCCTCGCAGAGCGCCCGGCTGCTGACGCCCTCGATGCGGTCCTCACCGGCGGCATAGATCGGCAGCACGCACAGCACGTCCGACTGGTAGAAAGCCCGGGTGAATTCGTCGAAGAGGGCGCGCGTGCGGCTGTAGCGGTGGGGCTGGAAGACCACCACCATGCGCCGCCCGGGCCAGCAGGCTTTGGCCGCCTCGAGGGTCGTTTTGATCTCCGTGGGGTGGTGCCCGTAGTCGTCCACCACGATGACCCCGCCGGTTTCCCCCTTGACCTCCAGGCGGCGCTGCACGCCGGCGGTTTCGTCCAGGGCGGCGCGGATGCGCGCAACGGGGATGTCCAGCTCCAGGCCCACCGCAATGGCGGCGGTGGCGTTGTAGACGTTGTGGGTGCCGGGCAGATTCAGGCTGAAGGTGCCGAGCGGTTCGCCCCGGCGCAGCACCTGGAAGCGGCTGCGGCGTCCCTCGAAGGCCACATCTCGAATCTGGAAGTCGGCCTGCGGGCTCATGCCGTAGGTGGCGTGGCGTTTCTTGACCCGCGGCAGGATGGCCTGGGTCGGTTCGTCGTCCAGGCACAGCACGGCAAGTCCGTAAAACGGCAGCCGGTCGATGAACTGCAGGAACGCCCGCTGAATCGCCTCCAGATCGGGGTAATAGTCCAGGTGCTCGCGGTCGATGTTGGTCACCACGGCGATGGCCGGGGAGTAGCGCAGGAAGGAGCCGTCGCTCTCGTCGGCCTCGGCCACGATGAAGTCCCCCTTGCCGAGGACGGCATTGGTCCCGGCGCTCATCAGCTTGCCGCCGATCACCACGGTGGGATCGAGCCCGCCGCTGGCGAGCACCGCGGCCACGATGGAGGTGGTGGTGGTCTTGCCGTGGGCCCCGGCGACGGCAACGCTGTACTTCAGTCGCATCAACTCGGCCAGCATTTCCGCGCGCGGGATCACCGGGATCGACAGGCGCTGGGCGGCCAGCACCTCGGGGTTGGTGGGCCGTACCGCGGAGGAGATCACCACGAAATCGGCGCCCTGGACGCAATCGGCGCTGTGACCCTCGGTGATCACGGCCCCGAGGGCCTCGAGGCGTGCGGTGGTCTCGGTCGCCTTGAGGTCCGACCCCGAGACCGGGTAGCCGAGATTGAGGAGGAGCTCCGCGATCCCGCTCATCCCGATGCCGCCGATGCCCACGAAATGGATGCGGTATTTTTTTAGGTACATGATGTCGTTGTCCCGTCGGTCGGTTTTCGGGTGGCGCGCGCCGCCGCCAAACGGCAGCAGTCGTCCACGATGCGCCGGGTGGCATCCGGGCGGCCGAGGGCCGCCGCGCGGGCCGCCAGCGGCCCGAGCCTCTCCGGGTGGGCCGCGAAGAAGCGGATGCGCTCGGCTATCCCTTCGCCGGTCAGCTCGCTTTCGAGGATCATCTCCGCGGCGCCGGCTGCCACCAGGCGCTGCGCGTTCCAGCGCTGGTGGTCGTCCGCGGCGTGCGGGAAGGGGATGAAGAGCGCGGGTTTTCCCAGGGCCGTGATCTCCGCCACGGTGGTGGCCCCGGCCCGGCAGACGACCAGGTCGCTTGCCAGGTAGTGTGCGGCCATGTCCTCGAAAAAGGCCTCCACCCGCGCGGGGATGCCCGCCGCGCGGTAGGCGGCGCGCGTTGCCGCCGCATCCGCCGCCCCGGTCTGGTGCACGAATTCGAAGCGCTCCCGCGGGGCGAGGTGGGCCAACGCCTGGGCGAGCGCCGTGTTGATCGCATGCGCCCCTTGGCTGCCGCCCAGGACGAGCACCGAAAACCGCTCGCGGCGACCCTGGGGCGCCTGGCCCGCCAAGCTCTCCGCGGCGCGGACGATCTCCCGCCGCAGGGGGTTTCCGGTCCACAGCACCTTGCGCGGGTCGAAGCCCCCCTCCGTCTGCTCGAAGGCGGTGTAGATCCGGTCCGCGAGCCGTGCCAGCTGGCGGTTGGTGATACCCGGCAGGGTGTTCTGCTCGCAGAGCGCAATCGGCACCCGCCGCATCCATGCCGCCAGGGCCACCGGGCCGGCCGCATAGCTGCCCAGGCCGATCACGATCTCGGGCCGGGCGGAGCCGATCAGCGCGGCCGACTGCAGGATCGCCCCGGGCAGCCGCAGCAGGGTCCGCGCCTGGTTCCAGAGGCCGCGGCCCTTCAGCCCCTCGATGCGGATGGCCGCGAGAGGAAAGCCCGCACGGCCCAGCGCCGCGCGCTCGAAGTCGTTGCCCCGGCTGACGAACAGCAGCCGGCACTCCGGGGCCTGCGCCCGGATCTCCTCGGCGATGGCGATCCCCGGAAAGAGGTGCCCGCCGGTGCCCCCGCCGGCGATGACGACGCTGGCCGGCGGCGGGCATGCGATCGTCTGTGCGCTGCGAGCGTTCATCGCACCAGGCCTCGCGCCGTTTTGCCGGAGGCGCCGATGTTCATCAGGATCCCGATCGTCGCCATGTTCAGCACCAGGGACGTTCCGCCGTAGCTCAGAAACGGCAGGGTCAGCCCCTTGGTCGGGAGCAGCCCCAGCGTTACGCCCATGTTGATGCAGATCTGCAGCCCCAGGGCGGTCGTAAGGCCCAGGGCGAGGTAGCAGCCGAAGAGGTCGGGGGCGTTGCGGGCGATGCGCACCCCTCGCCACACGATCAGCGCATAGAGCAACACGATGCCGAACACGCCGGCCAAGCCCAGTTCCTCCCCGATCACCGAGAAGATGAAGTCCGTGTGCGGCTCCGGCAGGTAGAAGAGTTTCTGATAGCTGTTGCCGACGCCGGCCCCCCACCAGCCGCCGGTGCCGAACGCCATCAGGGAGTGCACGATCTGATAGCCCTCGTCGGAGGAGTAGCGCCAGGGGTCCAGGAAGCTCAGCACCCGGCGCAGGCGGTATTCGGCGTGCAGGATGAAATAGGCTCCGGCCGCCCCCAGCGCCACGCAGCTGCCGAGCAGGTAGGAGAGGCGCACCCCGCCGACGAACATCATCACCCAGGTCAGGCCGGCCAAAATCACCGCCGAACCGAAATCCGGCTGCTTCAGCACCAGCAGGGCGAGCATCCCCATCACGACCACATGCGGGAAAAACCCCACGGCCGCGCTTTTGATGAGAGGCGCCTTTTTCTCCAGCGAGTAGGCCAGGTAGACGATCAGGGCCAGCCGGGCGAACTCCGCGGGCTGGAACCGCAGGCTGCCGATGCCGAGCCACCGACTCGACCCGCCGGCGGTGACCGCCCAGGGCGAGACCAGCACGGCGAGCAGCAGCGCGACCGCCAGGGCCAGGATCGGGTAGACCAGGGGCCGGTAGAGCGCATAGGGCACGTGGCGGCCGGTCACGAGCATGCAGATGCCGATCAGGGCGAACACGGCCTGCTTTTTCAGGAAATAATAGTCCGAGCCGAATTTCTTCAGGGCCAGGGCCGAACTGGCGCTGTAGACCATGACGATGCCGATCCCCACCAGAAACAGCACCGGGAAGAGCAGCTGCAGGTCGTAGGCCGTGCTCTGGGTGCGTCGAACGGTTGCGTTCATGGCGGCTGCGGTCATCGTCGGGTTCCTGACCTCATGCGTCACGCGGCCCGGCAGACGGGAGCGCCAGGACCTCGCGGCGGAAATCCTCTCCCCGCGCCTCGTAATTCGCGTACATGTCGAAGCTGGCGCAGCCCGGGGCGAGGAGCACCACGTCGCCGGCCGCGGCCAGTTCCGCAGCCGCGCGCACGGCCGCGCCCATGCCCGCCGCCGGGACAGTCGGCACCCGGTCTCCCAAGGCTGCGCGGATGGCCGAGGCGGCCTTGCCGATCAGAACGAGGGCCTTGACGCGGCGGCGGACCAGCTCGGCCAGCAGGCCGAAATTACCCCCTTTGTCCAGGCCACCCATGATCAGGATTACCGGCGCGGGAAACGACTCCAGGGCGCGCCCCACCGCATCCACGTTGGTCGCCTTGGAGTCGTTTACGAAGGAGACCCCGTCGACGACCCCCACGGGCTCCAGGCGGTGGGGCAGGCCGGTGAAGGCGTTCAAGGCCGTCTGGATTCCCGCCGGTGTCGCCCCGGCCGCCAGCGCCGCCAGCGCGGCGGCGCTGGCGTTTTCGATGTTGTGGGGTCCCGGCAGGCGATAGGGGGCCAGATCCAGCGCCACCGGCTCCCGGCCGGGGCAGCGCAATCGCAGCGTTGGGCCCTCGGCCTGCGCCGAGCCCTCGGCGGGGTCGGGGTGGTTGTAGAACAGCCTGCGGGCGGGGACGGCCGCGGCCCGGCTGCGGATGAGTGGGTCCCCGCCGTTCAGCACGGCCAGGTCCGCCGTCGTCTGGTTTTTAAAGAGGCGCATCTTGGACTCGGCGTAGGCCGAAAAATCCGGGTAGCGGTCCAGGTGGTCGTCGGTGATGTTGAGCAGGACCCCCACCGCCGGCCGGAAGCGCTCGATGGCGTCGAGCTGGAAGCTGCTGATTTCGGCCACGACGATTTCGGCCGGCGCGCCGCCGTCGGCATACCCGATCAGGGGGCGGCCGATGTTGCCGCCCACGAAGACCCGGCGGCCGGAGGCGAGCAGCATCCGCCCGATCAGTTCCGTCACCGTAGTCTTGCCGTTGGTGCCGGTGACGGCCACGATGGGCTCGCGGATGAAGCGGCCGGCCAGCTCGACCTCCGCGATCACGGGCACCCCGCGCCGGCGGGCCGCCTCGAGCGGCGCAATGTTCAAAGGCACCCCCGGGCTGACCACGATCAGGTCGGCGGAGACAAAGCTCTCGGTGCGGTGTCCGCCCAGCTCGAGCACGACGCCCAGGGCCTCCAGTTCCGCTGCCGCGGGGCCGAGCGCTTCAGCCGCCGCGCGGTCCGTCGCCCGGACGACGGCGCCGCGGCGGCGCAGAAAGCGCGCGGCGGCCAACCCGGTCCGGGCCAGCCCAACGACGAGGATGCGTGTGTCGGCGATCTGCATGCGCTCTTTCATGGCGGCGGCGCCGCCCGGCCTTGGCCGGGTCCGGTGGAGGGCGCTCTCCGGACCCGCGCCGAAGCCGGGCGGGACGCACACCGGGCTATCTCAACTTCAACGTGCTCATGGCCAAGAGCGCCAGGGCGATCGCGATGATCCAGAAGCGCACGATGACCTTGGGCTCCGCCCAGCCTTTCAGCTCAAAGTGATGATGCAGCGGCGCCATGCGGAAGATCCGGCGGCCGTGCGTCATCTTGAAGAAGCCCACCTGGAAAATCACCGAGAGGGCCTCGATCACGAACAGCCCCCCGACCAGGACCAGCAGGATCTCCTGCTTGGTGATCACGGCGATTGCCCCTAACGCGGCCCCGAGCGACAGCGACCCCGTGTCCCCCATGAAGACCTCGGCCGGGTAGGCGTTGAACCACAGAAACCCAAGGCCGGCACCCGCCATGGCCCCGCAGAAGACGGTGATTTCGCCGCTGCCCGGAACGTAGGAGATCTGCAGGTAGCTGGCGATTTTCACGTGCCCGGCGATGTAGGCGAAGATCATGTAGGCGACGCCGGCGATGATGACCGGGCCGATGGCGAGCCCGTCCAGCCCGTCGGTGAGGTTGACGGCGTTGGCCGCACCGACGATCACCACCACCGCGAACAGGATGTAGCCCCAACCCAGCTCCGGGGAAACGGTCTTGAAGAAGGGCACCGTCACTTCGGTGGAGAAATTCGGCACTAGGAAGACCAACCCGCCGGCGGCGGCCCCCAGGATCGTCTGCATCACCAGCTTGCCGCGCACGCTCAGCCCCCGGTTCTGCTTTTTGACCTGCTTCAGGTAGTCGTCGAGAAACCCGATGGCCCCGAACCCGAGCAGCACCATCAACACGATCCAGACGAAGGGGTTGGCGAGGTCGGCCCACATCAGGGTGGACAGCGTGATCGCGCCCACGATGAGGATGCCGCCCATGGTCGGGGTACCGGCCTTTTCCAGGTGGCTCCGGGGGCCGTCCTCGCGGATGTACTGGCCGACCTGGGAGCGGGACAGCCGCTCGATGACCCAGGGGCCGAGCAGGTAGCAGATGAAAAACGCCGTGAGGGCGGCATAGATCGTCCGGAACGTGATGTAGCGGAACACGTTCAGGGCCGAGAACACCGTGTGCAGCGGGTAGAGCAGGTGGTAGAGCATGGGCTATCGCCTCGCCGCGTTGGGTTCAGGGGATCGACCCGGGTCGTCGGCCCATTGCCGGACCGCCCGGGCCACGTGGTCCATGCCGATGGCGCGCGAACCCTTCACCAGCACCCAGTCGCCGGGTTTGAGCTCCGCGAGCAGCGCTGCCTGGATCTCGGCCCGCGAACCGGTGACGATGTCTGCGGCCCGCATGCCGGCCGCCTGCGCCCCGGCGGCGATCTCGGCGCTGAAATCGCCGCACGCGAAAAGCTTGCCCGTTCCCCGCGCGGCGGCCATGCGGCCCAGGTCGCGGTGCAGGGCGGCCGCGCCGGGCCCCAACTCGCGCATGTCGCCGACGACCAGGATGCCCCGGCTGGGCCCCCGCAGCGATGCCAGCGCGTCCAGGGCCCCCTGCATCGATGCCGGGTTGGCATTGTAGGTGTCGTCGATCAGGCGGACCTCGCCGGGCAGCTCGCTGACCTGCATGCGCCCGGCCGCGGGGGTGAACCGTTCGAGGCCGGCCGCGATCTCGGCCGCGGGCAGGCCCAGCAGGCTGCCCACGGCCGCGGCGGCCAGGGCGTTGTGCACCATGAAGCGGCCGTGAACGCGGAGGCGCACGGCGGCCGACTGCCCGGGCAGGATCAGTTCGAAGTCAATCCCGCGTGCGGTCTCCGTGACGCCGGCGGCCCGCACGGCCGCATCCGGCGACAAGCCGAAGCCGACGGCCGCGGCGCCGAGCTCAGCGAGGACTCCGCACAGGCGGGGGTCGTCCGCGTTCAGCACCGCCCGGCCGCCCGGCCGCAGACCGCGCACGAGAGAGCGCTTCTCCGCCAAGACCCCCTCCATGGATCCCAGGCCCTCTAAGTGGGCCGGTCCGATGTTGGTGATCGCGCCGATCTCGGGGGTGCAGATCTCCGCCAGGCGCGCAATCTCGCCGGGCCGGTTGGTGCCGAACTCGAGCACCGCCCAGCGGTGCTCGGAGGCGAGCCGCAGGAGGGTCAGCGGGACGCCGATCTGGTTGTTGAGGTTGCGGTCCGCCTCCAGGGTGGCAAAGCGCCGGGAGACCACGGCGGCCGTCATCCGGCGCGTGCTGGTCTTGCCGTTGGAGCCCGTGATCGCAACCACCGCGGCCGGAGAGCGGCGGCGGTGGAAGGCGGCCAGGTCGCCCAGGGCGCGCGTCGTGTCGGCCACCGCCACGCAGAACAGCCGGTCCCGGCCGCGGGCCCCGGCGGGCAGCACCTCCCGGTTGCGGCCCTCGACCACCAGGCCGGCGGCGCCGCGGGCGACTGCATCGGGGATGAAGCGGTGGCCGTCGTGCACCTCGCCGCGGATGGCGACGAACGCCTCGCCGGCGGCGATCGTGCGCGAGTCGATGGAGATGCCGCCGGCCTCCTGCGGGAGGTCCCCCCACAGCAATTCGCCGCCGGTGGCCTTCAGTATGTCGTTCAGCGTCCAGAGCATTTTAAAGCAACGAACCTTTCCTTTACCCTATGCGCCATGCCCGATGCGCTCTGCTTCCAGCGTTTTCAACACCGCTGCCGCCGCCTCGCGGTCGTCGAAGTGGATTGTGCGGCCGCCGATGACCTGATAGGTCTCGTGGCCTTTGCCGGCGATCAGCACCGTGTCGCCGGGGGTCGCGGCGGCGATGGCGATTTCGATGGCCCGGCGGCGGTCGGCCTCGACGACAAACCGCTTCGGGGTCGCCGGGTCCGCGGCGGTCGTTTCCCAGGCGCCGGCCCGGCGCAGCCCCGGCACGATCTGCGCGATGATGTCCCGGGGGGCTTCCGAGCGCGGGTTGTCGGAGGTCACAACGGCCAGCTCGCTCAGCCGTGCGGCGATCTCCCCCATCAGCGGGCGCTTGGTGCGGTCGCGGTCCCCGCCGCAGCCGAAGACGCAGATGATGCGCCGGGCGCCGATCGCTCTCAGGGACGAGAGGGCGTTTTCCAGGGCATCCGGCGTGTGGGAGTAGTCCACGTAGACGTGGCGGCCGCCGCTGGGCTCGATCCGCTCGAGTCGGCCCGGGACCTTTGCCAGGGTTTCGATGCCGGCGCGGATGACCGGTGCCGGGATCCCGAGCGCAACCCCGGCCCCGGCCGCGCAGAGGATGTTTTCGATGTTGTGGCGGCCCACCAGGGGCGAGGCGAACTCCACGCGGGCGCCGGGTAGGATCATGTTGCCGCGAATCCCGGCGAGGCTGCAGGCAAGGTCCACCCCGCGCACCGCGCACCCCTCGCCGGTCCCCACTCGGATCACTGTCCCGCGCAGCTGGGCGGCCAGCTCGCGGCCGCGGGAGTGGTCGGTGTTGACGACGGCAGCCGCCCGCCCGGCCTTCGGCCCGTCGGCAAGGTATTCGGTGAAGAGCCGCTTCTTGGTTTCCCAGTAGGCGGCCATGTTGCCGTGGTAGTCGAGGTGGTCCTGGCTCAGGTTGGTGAAGATGGCCGCATCCATCCGACAGCAGTGGATGCGGGCCATGTCGATGGCGTGCGAGGAGGCCTCGAGCACCACGTGGGTGGCGCCGGCGGCGCGCATCTCTCCAAGGATCCGCTGCAGGTCGAGGGACTCGGGGGTGGTGACCGGGCTGGGGAGCACACGGCCCGCAAAGCGGGTCTCGATTGTGCCGATCAGGCCCGTGTTCAACCCGGCCTGCTTGAGGATGTGTTCGAGCAGAAACGCGGTGGTCGTTTTGCCGTTGGTGCCGGTGACGGCCACAACCGTCATGGCGGCCGAGGGTTGCCCGAAAAAGCAGTCTGCGAGCTCGGCCAGGGCCCGCCGCGTGCTGGGGACAGTGACAACGGGCACGCGAGCGGCCACGGCTTTTTCAGCGACCACCGCCACAGCCCCGCGGTCTATCGCCTCCGCGACGAAGTCGTGGCCGTCGGCGTTCAGCCCGCGCAGGGCGACGAACAGGCCGCCGGGCGCCACCGTGCGCGAGCTGTAGTGAATGGCAGCGACATCGGGGCCGTCGCCCGCGAGCCCGCTCACGGAGGTCGGCTGGACGGCTGCGATCAGGCGAGCGAGCTTCACCCCTGGCCCTCGTCGTCCCGCGCGACTCTCAGCTTTTCGGTCGTCGGCCGCGGCGGGACATTCAGGTAGTTGAGAGTGGACTGAGCGATTTTCTTGAAGACCGGGGCAGCCACTGCGCCGCCGTAGATCTGCCCCTTGGGCTCGTCGATCACCACCAGCACGGCGACCCGAGGCTCATCCGCCGGCGCAAACCCGATGAACGAGGCGACGTGGCGGTCGCTCGCGTACTGGCCGTTATCGTCCACCTTGCGGGCGGTGCCGGTCTTGCCGCAGGCCGTGTAACCGTCGAGGGCGGCCTGGGTCCCGGTGCCGTCGGGCAGCATCACGGCCTGCAGGATATCCTTGAGCGTGCGCGCGGTCGATCGGGTGACGGCTTGGCGGACCGGCTCCGGGTCGAACTGCTGCAGCACCCGGCCCTGGCGGTCGGTGATGGCCTGGACGATGCGGGGTTTCATCAGGACGCCGTCGTTGGCAATGGCCGAGACCGCGCTGATCAGCTGGACGGCGGAGACCGAAACCCCGTGGCCGAAGGAGATGGCGGCGGTGTCGATCTCCTTCCATTTGCGGGCCGCCATGAGCACGCCGGTGGTCTCCGCCGGGCTGTCGATCCCGGTTCTCTCGCCGAAGCCGAACATGCGCAGGGTCTGATGCAGCTTTTCCGGCCCCACTTTTTCGCCGATCTTGGCCGCCCCAATGTTGCTGGAGAATTTGATGATGTCCGCGAGCGAGAGCACGCCGTAGCGGTGCACGTCGTGCACGGTGTGCCGACCGATGCGATAGGTGCCGTTCTCGCAATCGAACGTCGTCCTCGGCGAGAGGCTCGCATGTTCGAGTGCCGCCGCGGCGACAAAGATTTTGAGAGTGGAGCCCGGTTCAAAGGGGTCTGTGACCGCCCGGTTGCGCCAGAGGGGTTTCTTGAACTCATCGTAGGCGTTGGGGTTGAAGGAGGGGGCCAGGGCCAGCGCCAGAATCGCCCCGCTTTGCGGCTCCATGACCACCACTATGCCGGAGCGCGCCCGGGTGCTGGCCACCGCCTCGTTCAGGGCGGTCTCGGCGGCGAACTGCACCCCCTGGTCCAGGGTCAGGATCAGGTTTTTGCCGCTGGCGCTCTCGTCGGCCGGCGGCTCCGATTGGAACCGGTTGCCCAGGGCGTCGCGTCGCCCCCAGCTGCTCGTGTCCGTTCCCCGCAGCTGCCCGTCATAGTAGAACTCCACGCCCTCTAGGCCCTTGCCGTCCATGCCGGTGAAGCCGACCACATGCGCGGCGAGGGTGCGGTTGGGGTAGAAGCGGCTGGTTTCAGAGATGAACTCGATGCCGGCGGTGCGCAGCCCCCGGACCGCCTCGACCTCCTTGGGCGTGGCCTGGCGTTTGACCCACACAAAGGGTTTGCCCGAGGCGAGCTTGGCTTTCATCTCGGCCGCCGGCTTCTTGAAAACCTTTGCGAGGTCCCGGGCCGTGGCGTCGACGTCCTTCACGCGGGCGGGACGGACGGCGATGGATGTGACATCGACGCTGACGGCCATCTCGCGGCCGCGGCGGTCGAAGATGGTCCCCCGCTTGCCGACCGACCGCAGCGACTCCTCGACTTGGCCGGAGGCCTTCTTGGAAAGCCATGAACCCTGGGTGAGCTGCAGCATCAGGGCCTTGCCGCCGATGACCGCAAAGCCGGCGGCGAAGGTCAGGCCGACGATTAGTATGCGCAGACGGATGAATTTCGATTTTGCGGCGCTCACGGCAGTACCCTCACCTGCGCCGGGCCGGGCATGGTCAGCCCCATCTCGCGCGCAATCCGGGTGATGCGTTGCGGGGATTTGAGACGGGCGAGCTCCACCTTGAGGTTCTCCTGGAGTTCGGCCAGGCGCTGGGTCTCACGGTTCAGGGCGGAAATCTCGTAGCCGACGTTGACGCACTGGACGCGCACCCACGTGGTCACCAGCAGCTCGGCGATGAACACCATCAACAGCGACAGCCACAGGGCGATCCGTCCGGGGTTTCGGCGCCGGGTGTTGGGTGCGGGTGAGCTCATCGGCGAAGCCTATCTCACGCGTTCCGCGGCCCGCAGCTTGGTGCTGCGTGCCATGGGGTTTTCGGCGATCTCCTCCGGTCCGGGACGGACCACCCTGCGGGTCAGAAGCTTCAGGATACCCCCGGGCTGTGTCGCGGGCTCCCCCGGCCAGGGGTCGCGCCGGGGCTCCTGCGCCATTGCTTTGAAATGCTGCTTGACGATCCGGTCCTCCAGGGAGTGGAAGGAGAGGATGCACACGCGCCCGCCCGGGTTGAGCAGGCGCGGGAGCGCTTCGAGGAAGGTCTCCAGCTGCTCCAGCTCCCGGTTGACCGCGATCCGCAGTGCCATGAACACCCGCGTGGCCGGGTGGATGCGCCGGCGGCCAGCTTTTTCCCGGGGCAGGGCCGCGCACACGATGCGGGCGAGCTCGGCGCTGGTGCGGATGGACTGGCGCCGCCGCTCGGCAGCCAGCCGGCGGGCGATGACGCGGGCATGGCGCTCCTCGCCGAAGTCCCGGAAAATCCGTTCCAGATCGCTTTCGTTCAGGCGGCCGATTAGGTCCGCGGCGGTCTCTGCCGTGCGCGGGTCCATGCGCATGTCGAGCGGTTCCTCGCGCTGGAAGCTGAACCCGCGGCCGCTGTTCTCCAGCTGGTTCAGCGAAAGGCCCAAGTCGAGCAGGATGCCGTCGGCCCCGCCGACCCCGATCCGGGAAAACACATCCGCCATGTTTGCGAAATTCTCCTGGACCAGCTGCACCCGCTCGGCAAAGGGTCCCAGGACGATACGGGCGTTGGCGATGGCCTCCGGGTCCTGGTCGATCCCGATCAGCCGCCCACCCGGCAGGATGCGCTCGCAGATCTCGCGGGCATGCCCGGCCCCGCCCAGGGTGCCGTCCACGACGATCTCCCCCGGCCGGCAGTCGAGATAGGCCAGCACCTCGCGGCGCATGACCGGCACGTGGCGGTACGCCATGGGATCAAATCCCGAGCTTGGCGATTTCGTTTCTGGCCTCCGGGTTCCTGAGCTCGTTTTCCAGCGTCAGGCTCTCGTTTTCGAAGTTCTCCCGGGACCAGATTTCAAAGTGGTCGAGCACCCCAACCAGGACAATGTCCTTGCTCAGGTCGGCGTATTGCCGCAGCACGGGCGGAATGAGGATGCGGTCCTGCTTGTCGCAGGCGCACTCGTGGGCGCCGCCGATGAAGATCCGCCGGAACCGGCGCATGGTGTCGCTCTTCTCGGCCAGCTGCAGGATGCGCTCCTCGAGCTTGCGCCATTCGGCGAACGGGTAGGCGAGCAGGCAGCTGTCCATGCGCGAGACCATGAGGCCGTCGGCCTCCTCTGAGCGGGCGAGCACCCGGAAGCGGGACGGGATGACGATGCGGCCCTTGTCGTCGATCGTGTGGTATGAACTCCCGCGAAACATGCCAGTCAAATCTCCACCACTTTCCACCACTTTGCTCCATTAAAAGCCAAATCCTTTAAAGAGTCAAGCGAAAAATGCGGGTCGGCTTTTATTATTTTGATGTAATTTGAAAATCTTAAACGCATGAGATGGGGCGAGCGGATCATTGGGCGGCAAGGCGGGCGATCGTTGTAGGAAAAAGAGCGTTTTTCCGCGGTCCGGATGCTCAAACTATCGATAAAATCGCGTCAATATTATGCCGGGTGGATGAACCGGCTGTTTTGAAACCTACTGCCAGGCGGCTTTTCTATACTGAGCAGCATTTTCATAATTTTATGATTGAAGATCATAACGTTATCGCCCAAAACCCATTGCTGCCGAAGTCTTGCGATGCCATGCGCTTCTTCCTCTCGGTGTCTTTCCAGCAGCGGCATGCAACTTGCAAAATCATCGCAAGCTGTGCTCCGAACCTCTATTATTTTGGCAAATTATTAATTAAAAACAAAATCTTAAAAAAAACCCGTCGATGTAATCGACCGGGCGGAGCCGCAACTATAAACCAGGATTCATCTGAGGTAGTCGGCGAGTATGAACACAGCGTTTCGGCGACGAACCATCTCGATTTCTTAGGGTGAAGGCATGAAGAACGACGGCAAGAAGAAGAAAACGTTCTTGGTTACGGGTGGTGCGGGCTTTATAGGCTCTCACTTGGCTGAAGCGTTGCTGAAGGCCGGCCACGTTGTTCTTGCCATCGATGACCTGTCGACCGGAAAGAGGGACAACATCGATCATCTGCTGAGCCATCGGAGTTTCAGCTTTGCGAGAGCCTCCATAACCGATGAACTGGTCATGGATCGACTGGCTTCGGTCTCGGATGTGATTATTCATCTTGCGGCGGCTGTTGGAGTCAAGCTAATTGTCGATCACCCTGTCCACACCATCGAAACCAACGTCATCGGAACCCAGGCGGTGTTGAAGGCTGCGCTACGCTACCGGTGTTTCACGCTTCTGGCCAGTTCATCCGAAGTGTACGGTAAAGGAAACGGGCCTCCTTTCGCAGAAGACGATGATGTGGTGCTCGGGCCCACCAGCAAATGCCGATGGGCCTATGCCCAAAGCAAAATGATCGATGAGTCGCTTGGATTGGCCTACCATCGAGAATATGGTCTGGATGTGGTGGCCTTCCGCCTGTTCAACACGGTGGGGCCAAGGCAAACAGATCAATACGGGATGGTCATCCCGTCCTTCATTCGACAGGCGTTGCGCGGGCAACCGATCACCGTTTACGGAGACGGATCCCAGAGGAGGTGTTTCTGCGATGTGCGCGATGTGGTAGCCGCCATCATGCTTTTGGCGGAAGAAACCCGGTATTCGGGAAAGGTCTTCAACATCGGAAGTCAGGAGGAGACGACCATTTTCGGGCTGGCCCAGCAGATCAAAAAGCTCACCGGCAGCCCTTCCCCGATCCACCTTGTTTCCTACGAGCATGCATACGGCGAAGGTTTTGAAGACATGGCGTACCGGATGCCGGATACGGGCAGAATACGAAACCATGTTGGGTGGAGGCCCCGGTACCGGCTCATCGAAATCTTGGAGCGCACCATCGAATACGAGCGCCATCGCATACCGGCAGCTGCGGCGATTGGCCAAGATACCCGAGTCGCCTCAATGCGATGCCGGGGGGATGCCAAACCGCTTCCACCCGGTGTCCGGATGCCGGGAGTGAGTCGCTCGGAGGCCAGGCGATTTGTGCCGGCAAGCTGAATCTGCCGGCCGCACGGGCCCGGCCAAGGCGCCGGCACCAGCGGAGTTCAGTCCGGCTCTGTTGCTCACCGCATTACGACCTCGGACGAACGGCCGCCGCGTATAGTCATGCCTCGCCCCATCCCTCTCATTTCGAAAATTGTCAGCGGTGGTCTGTGGAGCTGCTTTCTGAGGGTCGTCAGCAGAGGCATGGGCCTGATCCGCACTCTGATTCTCGCGCGGTTGCTGTTTCCCGAGGATTTTGGACAGATCGGGATCGTGATGACGATATTCACGATTCTGGACTGCGTGACTCAGTTCGGCTTCACGCAGGCCTTGATGCAGCGCAAGGGTCAGGACGCCGGTAGCCTGGACACCGCTTGGACGGCCTCGCTGCTGCGCAGTGTCGCACTGTTCCTCATCGTCTGGGGGATGGCTCCTGCGGCGGCGGCGTTCTTCCGCATCGACGATCTCACCGCCCTGATGCGGGTGGTCTCCGTTTCGATCCTCTTGAACGGACTGACCAACATTGGGGTCGTGCTCTTTCAGAAGGAGCTGAACTTCAGGCAGTGTTTTGTACTGGAGGCTGTCCCCACGTTTGTGGACCTGGTGGTCTCGCTCGCCGCTGCATGGTATTTGCGGAATGTGTGGGCTCTGGTGTGGGGCGGAATGGCCTTCAATCTGAGCCGCCTGCTGCTCTCCTTCCTGCTGCATCCTTACCGGCCTGCGTTTCGAATCGATCGAGTCAAGTTCAACGAGCTTTTTAATTTCGGTAAATGGGTCCTGCTCTCCGGGGCGGTGGTCACAGTGATAACCCAGGGAGACAGCGTGTTTGTCGGCAAAGTTTTCGGTGCCGCCGCACTGGGCTGCTATCAAATGGCCTTTCTGATATCGAATGTTCTGGCGACCGAGATCACCAACACCGTTTCTCAAGTGGTTTTTCCCTCCTACTCGCAGATACGGGAAGATCCTCGCAGGCTCAAAGAGGCCTTCTTCAGGGTTTTCCAGTTCATCGCGGTGATATGCTTTCCGCTGTCTGCTGGGATTTTCATTCTTTCCGCCGAGTTCTCTCAGCTGGTTCTGGGTGCAAAATGGAACGCGGCCGTGCCCCTCATCCAGATCATGAGCGTGCTCGGCTGCCTGAGGGCCTTCGGCGGGACGGCCGTCGCCCTCTTCTGGGGGATCGGAGTACCGCGGTATGCGCTCAAATACGCCCTGGTTCAGTTGGCCTTGCTGGGGGCGCTGATCGGCCCGGCCGCACACGTGTTTGGACTGGAGGGCGTGGCAGCGGCCGTACTCTTGTCTTACCTGGCGTTGGAGGTTCTCTATGCATTTCGGCTGCTGTCGCTGCTCGGCGCTGGATGGATTCAGTTCATCCGAATCCTGGCGGTTCCGCTCTCCGCCTCCTTGGGCATGGTGGCAGTGGTCGGCTGCGCGAAGGAGATGGTTGGGCCGGGCACCGCGGGATTCGCAGCGCTGGTGGCCGTCGGCGCGGGGAGCTATGGGGTGTTCCTGTTGATCCTCGACTCCATCTTCATGGCGTCCCAAACCCGCGGCATGATCGCAGGCCTTTTCGCCGCCGTTCGGAGGCCGCTTGCAGAGTGAGGGGAAACATGCGCCGGCCGCGGCCGGCCGCTGGCGCGAAAGGCTGAATGCCAGCTCCCGGCGGCACCATCCTGCGCGCGAGAAGGACGGGTTCCATGAGGGGCTCGGCGCAGCCCCTGTGAGCGGTTTGTGTCCGCGGAGCCCCCGGTGCGTCCGGCGGTGCGGCTGCAGCCGAAACGTGCTGCACCTCGTCTCTTTCCACGGCGTCAGCGGCGTCAACAGCAACTTGCGGCTGGTGGCGCACAAGCTCAAATCGAGAGGCTGGCAGCCGCAGATCTATCATTACCCGCCGAGCAATATCGGACCAAGGCGCTTTATCGAAAACGGAATACCGGTGAACCGCATTCCCAGATTGCCGGCCTGGTTGGGATCCCTTCAGAGCCGATGGGTGATCGCCCGTATCAAGCAGGCCATGCGGGAATCGCGTGTGGATCTCATCCATGCCCACAGTTTCGATGCGGATCTCCTTGCACTGAAAGCCTGTGCGGGAACCTCGCATCCCGTCGTTGTCACCTGCCAGAGTTACTCGTATCTCGATTGGGCCCGTCGTTACGCAGATCATTACCGCAAATGGAAGGGCCCCCTCAGGGTCGTCGTGTCGGTCACTCGGTCGATGGCGGAAGACCTGTCGCGTATGCCGGCATTCGATGGAGTTGCATCGGAAGTCATCTACAATGTTCCGGACGGACGTTTTTTTAACGGGACGAGCGCTGTTGGGCGGGCGGCCAGCCGGGAGGCGCTTGGGATCGGACCGGAAGAGGTTCTGATCACCTGCACGGCGACGTTTCATCCCATCAAAGGGCATGTCGTGCTCGCGGATGCGTTCGCGATGCTGGCCACGAGAACACCTCACGTCAAACTGGCTCTCATTGGTGATACGAACGGCCGGGCAGACCATCTCGAGATCAAACGGCAGGTCGAAGCGTCGATCACGAGCGCGGGATGCATCAGCCGGGTCCGGTTCGTGCAGGGGTGTCGCGATGCCGAACCTGTGCTGCGTGCTACGGATATCTACGTTCAGCCGTCTTTCATGGAGGCCCTTAGTGTTGCAACGGCAGAGGCGATGGCCATGCAGATCCCCGTGGTGGTTAGCGGCGTCGGAGGGCTGCGGGAGATGGTTGCCGATGGGGAGAATGGGATTCACATTGAACCGGGCAACGTGAAGCAGCTCGCCGAGGCCCTGCACTGCTTGGCGGCCGACCCGGCGCTGCGGCGGCGCCTGGGGTCCTCGGCCGGAAAGTTCGCAGCGGTCAATCTTTCGCCAGACGTCGCGGCGGATCGATATGCAGCTGTGTATGAACGCGCGCTGCAGGCGTGAGCCATGGAACGGCGGCTTCAAATCGTCAAGACGATCGCGGGTCCCCTGAAGCGAGGTTTGTTCCTACTGCTGGTGAGTCGCGCCTACCGGAAATCGGACCAGCGGGCGCACGGATGGATCAAAGCGATCGGCCGCCGGTGGTCTGAGAGTCAGCACAATGGTAGGCGACCTCCTTGGATTTACGAGTGGCTCCTGGATTGCACGCTGGACGCCCAGCAGAAATTTTTCAGAAGGCACTTTTCCGACCCGCTGGATTTGGGAACGGCGCCCATCGGCTTTGAGAATCTGCGCATCCGCTGTACGAGCGGCAACAGCAACTCGAGCAGCATCTACCTGTTCGGCCGGGAAAGAGGGGGGCTGCACTTTGATGCCTATCGGCGCTTCGCCCGACCCGGCACTTGTGCGGTTGACGTGGGTGCGAACTTGGGGATTCACGCCCTGGTGCTGGCGGCATGCGTCGGCGATAGTGGAAAGGTTCATGCATTCGAGCCGTTGCCTTCGATCTGCACCAGGCTGGCGGAAAACCTGAAACTGAACGCCGTCAGCAACGTGGAGCTGCACCGAGAAGCGCTTGGAAGCATGCGCGGTGACGTGGCGTTTGATGCCAACACCTCTGATTTTAACATCGGGAAAGGGCGCGTGACGCCTCAAGGGAATATCACCGTACCTATCGGCACCCTCGATGACCGTCTGAGTTCGGAGACTCTGCCGGTCTCGATGATCAAGATCGATACCGAAGGTCATGAGCTTGAAGTCCTCAAAGGTGGAGTGAACTTAATAGAAAGCCAGAGGCCGGTGCTGGTAATGGAGTTCAACCCGGGCGAGTATACGTTAAGGGATATCCGAAATCGGGTTCCGCAAGGATACGCATTTTTTGAGTTGGTGGAACACAGCGAGAAGGGAGTTAAGCCGATCGGCAGTCGGTTGCATCACCGTTGCGATCTGTTGATAGCGCCGCACCAGAACCTGCGAGGATGAACTTGCCGACGCTCCTCATCAACAAGAATCGATATGTTCTTCAACGATTGTTGTTGAGCCGTCAGTTCGTCTGCGAGGTGACCCCCCACAACATGCTGGATGTCGGCTGTGGGGAAGGAATACTGATCTCTTTGGTTGGTGATCAAGTGGACAGGTTTGGAGTGGATATTTTCCAGGATGCCCCGGCGAATGTGGGATCGGCACGCTACATAAGACATGACGTATCGACCGGACTGCCCTTTCCCGATGCAACGTTCGATGTCGTGCATTCATCGGAGTTAATCGAGCATCTTCTCGACACAGAGTCGTTTCTGCAAGAATGTCTGCGGGTTCTGAAGCCTGGAGGTCGACTGGTGGTTTCAACACCCAACCTCCATTATTGGAGGAATGTCATTGAGTGGCTAATTGGGAATCAATTTTTCTTTGTAGACTGCCGCGCTGACCAGGAAGGCCATGTCCGTTACTTCTGCGCCAAAACCCTTTCCGCCATTGCCCATGATGTCGGTTTTCAAAAGATCATGGTGACAACTATCGGGGATTGGGGAGGATATAACCTTTTGCTGAAAGCCATCGCATGGCTGTTTCAATCACTTTCAACCACTAAAAACCTCATCTTGTTTATGGTCGCGACAAAACAGCGTTCCATTGCGGTCCCAACGAGACCAACCTCGCACAGACACCATCTCCCCACAGTTTCATGAGAATTCTTTTAAGCGGTTATCATAATCCACAATACCGCACGGTGACCGAGTACATTGAAAGGGCCATCGCAACCTTGGGCCATGAGCTGATTTCCTTCAATGATCGCGACCACGTGATTCCAGGCCGATTGCGGCACCGGTGGGCGTTGCTACAGTCCATCAGCGTTGCCGCCATCAACATGAGTTTGGTCCGGCTGGCGAAACGCATGCAGCCGGAGTTGATCGTGGTGACTGGGGGGCACCGGATTACCCGCCGAGCGCTGGACCCGCTAGCCCGCAAGGGGGTTCAGATCGTCCTATGGACGACCGACCCTCCACGGGCTGATGATGTCATGCGGAAGACAGCCAGTCATTATCACGCTGTATTCTGCCAGGGCACGGAGTACGTGGAATGTCTCCGAGAGTCGGGCGTCGCGGGTGCCCAATGGTTGCCCATGGCCTGCGATCCTGAGGCGCACCGGCCCGTCGCCTTATCCGGAGAAGAGCGTCGACGTTTCGGCAGCGATGTGGTCTTTGTTGGGTCCTATTACCCGCGCCGTGCAGAGCTGCTGCGAGGGCTGGCGCGTTGCGGTCTCTCTGTGTGGGGCCCCGGTTGGGAGGCGCTTGAGGTCGATGACCCCCTGCGGGCTTGTGTCAGAGGGCCGGGCATGGACCCCGAGAGTTGGGTCCGCGTTTACTCCGCCGCCAAAATCGTCCTGTCGATTCACTACCGAAGCGACGACGACCGGTTTCGGGTCTATCAGGCCAGCCCGCGGGTCTTTGAGGCTATGTCCTGCGGCGCATTCGTTCTGACAGATCGACAGAAGGACGTTCTCGAAATCTTCGCCGAAGGCGAGCATCTGGCTGTCTTTTCGGAGGGCGGCGATCTCGAGCGACAGGTCCTCTACTTTCTCAACCGAGCCGCAGAACGGCGTCGGATCGCAAAGGCCGGCCGTCAGGAGGTCCTGCGCCATCACACGTACGAACATCGGATAGAGCAAATGCTCAAAACCCTGCGTTCAGCGGGGCGCCCGGCATATTGCCGTGGGACCGAGAGGCCGGACACTCCGGGCACCTTCGACGCCCACGGGCAGGCCGCCCAATGAAGCGTCGCACCAAAGTCGTCCACCTGACGGAGGACATGGGCGTCGGCGGGCAGGAGAAGATCATCGCTACCCTGGCCGAAAGCCTTGATCGCCGGAGATTCGAGGCGGAAGTCTGGTGCCTAGCGAGGGGCGGCGCGCTGGCCGAGGCAGTGAGGCGATCGGGGATCCGGGTCAGGGTCTTGAAGCTCGCCAGCTACCATGACCCGTTGAACGTCCTGCGGCTGGCTTGGCAGCTGCGCCGCGCCGGCGCTGACATCGTGCACACCCACGGCGACTTTGCCGGGACCTTCGGCCGCCTGTCGGCCATTCTCGCGGGCAAGCGCAAGATCGTTGCTCACGTGCACACCACCGATCCCGGGCTTTGCCGTCGCCACATCCGGGTGCAGCGCCTGCTGGCGCCTTTCACCCGCTCGGTCGTGTGCGTGTCGCAGGCGGTTCAGCAGTTCGTGACCCGACGGATCGGCCTCCCTGCAGAAAAATGCCGGGTGGTCTACAACGGGGTCCCGGCCCAGGCTGAATCGCGCTTATGCCCACCGGGACGGGATAAAACACGTGAGGGGCTGCTGGCGGTCTCGGTCGGCTCTCTGGTCGACAACAAGGGCCATCGAGTGCTGATCGACGCGTTTCGGCATGCTCTGGCGTTCCGGCCGGACCTGCGGCTGTTGATCGTCGGCGACGGCCCGCTGCGCGCCGAGCTCGAACGCCGGGCGGCCGATTCGGATCTCACCTCGTCGATCGGCTTCGCGGGGTGCCTGGCCGACGTCCACCCGGTGCTGCGCCGTGCCGACATGCTCATCCAACCGACGCTTCACCGGGAAGCGCTGTCTCTGTCGCTCATAGAGGCGGCTCAGCACGGGCTGCCGGCGGTCGCCAGCCGGCTCGGCGGTATTCCCGAAGTCGTCGCACATGGCCGCACCGGCCTGTTGGTCCCGCCGGGGGACTCCGAGGCGCTGGCCGGCGCCATGCTGGCCCTCGCCACCGACCCTGGCTTGAGGGCGCGCCTGGGGGAGACCGCACGGAGCGAATACGAGGAGCGCTTCCGAGCGGAGCGCATGGTGGCCGAGATCGACTCGCTCTACACCTCGCTTTTTATGGATGGGCGCTTTGCAACCTGATCCCATCCGAGTGCTGCTGTTTTCGAGCTTTGCCAACCGGGGACGAGGAGGGCAGGAAAGTTTGTTCCACCTGGCTTGCAGGCTCGACCCGAGTCGGTTTCGACCATGCGTGGTCGTGCCGGGCGAGGGCAGCCTGGCGCAGAGCCTGCGGGCGCGGGATGTGGAGGTCTGCTCACTGGACTTGCCCAGGATCGGCTGGAACAGAGGCCATCAGGCTGCGGCCGCCCTGCGTCGGCTGCTCACGCTGGTGGACAGGCTCGACATCGATCTGCTTCACACCGACGGCCCGCGCAACACCCTCTACGCAGGAGTCGTCGGACGGCTGCGGCAGAAGCCCGTCATATGGCATGTCCGGGCATCGACACCGGACCCCTACGATCCTCTGCTGAGCATGCTTCCGTCCAGGATCCTACTCGTGGCGAACGCTCTGGAATTTCGGTTCACATCGAATGCGGCAAAACGGAAGATCCGCGTCATCCACAACGGCGTCGACCTTGACCGATTCCGCCCGGGAGATGAGGAGAACGTGGCCGGTCCACTATCGCCGGGAGGAGAGGTGGTGATCGGTACGGTCGGCCGGGTCGAGAAGGAGAAGGGAATCCTGACTCTCTTAAAGGCCATGCGCCTTCTGAAGACCGCCCCGTCGACGGTAAGGCTGCGCGTGGCGGGAGACTTCACCGATGCGGCCTACTTCAACCGCTGCACGGACTATTGCCGCGACGCCGGAATCAGCGACCGGGTCCAATTCCTGGGGCACGTCCATCCGGCCGAAGACTTCCTGCGAACGGTCGGCGTTTTCGTGCTGCCGTCAGTTGAAGCCGAAGCCTTTCCGCGGGCGGTGCTGGAGGCCATGGCCTGCGGTAAACCGGTCGTGGCCACGAACGCCGGCGGCACCCGCGAGGCCGTCGACGAGGGTCGCACGGGGTTCGTCGTCCCCGCCCGATCGCCGCGGGCTATGGCGGATCGGCTACGGACGCTGATCGGCAGCGCCCAGCTCAGGGCTCAGATGGGCAGATGCGGCCGGGAAAGGGCGGAGGCTCTTTTTGGGATCGAGCGAAACACGGAGTTGACGGCGCAGGTGTACGAAGAGGCAGCCAGAGCATGAGGCAGGTATCCCCTTGCCCCGTCTGTCGATGCGATTGGGGCCGCATCTTAGAGAACGCCGCTCCGCCCCACCGCGTGGTGCGCTGCCCGGGCTGCGGCCTGGTCTACGTCGACCCGGTCCCCGCACCTGCCGTTTTGCAGTATCATTATGGGAAAGCGTATTACGCCGAATGGATATCGAGTCAGAAAAATGGACGAGAGCGCATGTGGGCGCAGCGAATGAACCTCATCGAACGCATCTCCGCCGGCCCAGGCCGTCTGCTGGATGTCGGCTGCGGGGATGGAGCGTTTCTGGATCACGCTATCCGGAGGGGGTGGGCGGTCGACGGTACGGAGGTTTCGACCTGGGCGGCCGATCACGCCTCCCGAAGACTTGGGCGAGCTATCTTCCACGGCGAGATATGGGATACCGGATTTCCAGCGCAGCGCTACGACGTGGTCACGCTCTGGCACGTCCTCGAGCACGTTTGGGCGCCGCTCCGGGTCCTGGAGGAAGCCCGGCGCGTGATGAAACCCTCCGGGCGGCTGGTGGTGGCGGTGCCGAACGTGGACGACCGCATCATGCAAACTGCCTATCGCATCGTCCGGCGCCGCCGGCCGCGCCTCTTTTCGCTCGAAGACAAGGAACTGCACCTTTTCCACTTTTCCGTGCCAAGCCTTAGGCGGCTTCTTGGCCGTTCCGGGTTTACGAGCATCGAGGCCGGTCCGGATTTCGGCATCGTCGAGCGCTCCAAACGGGTGCTTAACACTGCTGCGGTGGCGGTATCCCGGTGTTTCAACCGGCACTGGTACAACTCGATCCTGATGATCGCAAAGCCGGCCTGAATGCCGAAATCAAACGCGAAACGCTCACTGAAGAAAATCTATCTCAGGGCGCGCCAGGAGCTGTTGACCGCCGCCGGCCGGCTTCCGCGGCCGGGTTCTGCCCTGGCTGCGGCGGCACCTGTTGAGCCACGCACCATTCTCTTCATTCGAATCGACCGAATCGGCGACATGGTCCTGTCAACCCCTGCCTTGCGTGAGATCAAGCGCGCCTTTCCGGGATCTCATCTGACCGTGCTGGCCAGTCGCGCCAATGCGCCGGTGCTGGATCACAACCCCTACGTTGACCGCGTCTGCATTTACCCGGCCGGCAGCCGGCCGTTTTCGAAATGGCAATTGTCCCGTCGGCTGCGGCTCGAGGCGTTCGACCTCGTTATCGACGGCTTGGACAGCCATGACCTTGAGCCTGCGCTGTTCGCGCGCTTGGTCCGGCCGCGGCTGGCGATCGGCTTCGAGGGCTTCGGTCGAGAAGTCTGCTTCGACCGGGCCGTTTCCGGCATCCAATGCCGGCAGGGGTTCATCGAGGCCAGTTTCGACTTGTTGAACCGGATCGGCCTTGAGGACGGCAACCGGAGCCCCGAGCTGTTCCTGACGCCATCCGAGGTGTGCCGGGCGGAGCAATGGCTCGCGGCGCACACCGGAGGGGTGCGGCTTCGCGTGGGGATCCATCCCGGCGCTCATTACGAAACTCAGAAGTGGGGGACGAGTCATTACGCCGATTTAATCAGACAGGGGCGCGTCTCCGATACAGTGGAGTGGATCCTAATCGGCGGCCCGGCCGATTTCGAGACGGTCGAGCAAATCCGGTCAGCGGCCGGTGGGGCGATCCCGGCGTTCGTCGACGGTGATTTGCGCCGGTCGATGGCGCTGATTTCACGCCTGGAGGCATTGGTGTGCAACAACTCGGGGCCGTTGCATATCGCAACTGCCCTGCAGATCCCGACAGTCTCCTTTATGGGGCCGACGAATGCCACGCGTTGGTGGCCGGTCGGCTCACCGGCCCGTGTCTTGCGGGCCGAGCAGTTGGATTGTCTTGGATGCGAGAAAGGGACCTGCCCGGAAAAAAATACCGAGTGCATGCGCCGAATCTCGCCGAAGATGGCCTGGGATGCCCTGCAGGAGGTGCTGTCGGAGGCGGGCGCCGCTTGCTCCCCCGGGCAATCCGTTGCGCAGGCGAAGACGGCGGGTTGAGGAATGAGACTTCTCTTCGTTTCGGATGTTTCAATCCGGGCCGTGCTTGGCGGTGCCGAGCGAGTGCTCTTTGAGCAGGCCACACGCCTGGCGGCGGCAGGGCACTCTGTTCACCTGATCACCCGCCGCCGGCCGGAACACAGGTCGCGGCGCGAAGCCATTCGCGGCGTCGAGGAGATCCGTTGCGACTTCGTGCCCGACGGCGGCCTGAGGTCGACGACGAAAACCTGGCGGCAGGCGCGTCGCCATCTGGCGCGGCTGCATGCGCTGGAGCCGTTCGACTGCCTGAACATCCATCAGCCGCTCACAGCCCACGGAGTGGTGGCGCAAGCGTCCGCTTGCGGGATCCGTATGGTCTACACCTGTCATTCCCTCTCCGCGGAGGAGTACCTCTCCCGCCACGTGGGGCAGGGGCTGACCGGCCGCCTCCTGCGTCGAATGAATGCGGCCATACGTCATTTGATCGAAGGTCGGGTGCTGCGGCGATGCGACCGAATCGTCGCCCTCAGTCGCTACACACGGGAAAAGCTGCAGCGGGTGCACGGCATCCCGGAAGACCGGGTGGCGGTGATCCCGGGAGGCGTTGATTTGGTCCGGTTCCGTCCAGTTCACGATCCTTTGGCGGCTCGCGAGGAACTGTCCATTCCCCGGGGCCGCTTCGTCCTTTTGACGGTGCGCAATCTCGTCCCGCGCATGGGGCTGGAGAGGCTGGTCCTATCCATGCAAACCGTGGCGGCCGCCATTCCGCACAGCCTCCTGGTCATCGGTGGGAGCGGGCCCCTGGGAGACAGGTTGAAGGCCATGGTCGACCGCCTGGGGCTTGGTGGCAACGTCCGGTTGGTCGGATTCATCCCAGAAGAAATTCTTCACCGGTATTATCAGATGGCGGACCTGTTCGTTCTGCCGAGCATCGACCTCGAAGGTTTTGGCATGGTGACGGTCGAAGCGCTTGCCTGCGGCGTGCCGGTGCTTGGAACGCCGGTGGGTGGGACTCACGAAATTTTGGCCCGGTTGGATGAGCGTCTTCTGCTGAAAGACGGCCGACCGGAAAGCATGGCCCTCGGAGTTATCGACTGCCATCGGCGCTTCCACGCCCGCGGCGAGGATGCATGCAGGATGCGTCAGCGGTGCCGCATGCTTGCCGAAAAATGCTATTCGTGGAACCACAACGTAGCTGCGTTGGAACAGATCCTTGCCGGAGCCCGGCCCCAGGCGGTCGGACCATTGGCATCCCTGCACAAGGAAACTGTCAGGCCTTAGCGCATGTGCGGAATCTGCGGCTATATCGACCTCGGCAACGGTCCGGTCCCGGTCGACCGGATTCGGAGCATGTGTACGGCTCTCGCTGCGCGTGGACCGGACGACGCCGGTGTGCATCTGAGCGAGGATCACGCAGCCGGTCTTCATGTGGGACTCGGGCACCGGCGGTTGGCGATCATCGACTTCTCCCCGGCGGCGCATCAGCCCATGGCAAATGAGGACGGTACGATCCGGCTGACCTACAATGGTGAGATTTACAACTACAAAGAACTGCGGCGCGAGTTGGAGGCCAAGGGGCATCGCTTTCGCAGCGATTCGGACACCGAGGTCGTCATCCATCTATACGAGGAAGAAGGCCTGGATGCCGTCAAGCGCTTCAACGGCATGTTTGCCTTCGGCCTCTGGGATGAAAAGAGGCAGCGTCTCTGGCTCTGCCGCGACCGAATCGGAATCAAACCGCTGGTCTATTCTTGGGATGGAAGCCGTCTGCTGTTTGCATCGGAGATCAAGGCGCTACTGACGGACATAGCTGTAGACAGACGGCTGGATCGCCAAGCCCTGATGCTCTATCTGGCGTTCAACTATGTGCCGGCTCCGCTGACAATGTTTCAAGGAATCAGAAAATTGGAGCCTGGCTGCTCGCTGGTGCTCGAAGACGGCAAGGTTGCAATCTCACGATACTGGAGTCTGCCTCGTGTTGCTGAAGATCCGGGACCGGTCGATGCCGGTCGAATCAAACACCGCCTGATCGACGCGCTGTCCGAGGCCGTGGCCGGGTGCATGCTGGCCGACGTACCCGTAGGTGCGTTTCTGAGTGGCGGGATCGATTCCGGTGTTGTGGTGGCTCTTATGGCGCGCCTGTCTGCCCAGCCGGTCAAGACCTTCACCATCGGGTTCGCCGATGACGGGCTGTATGACGAGACCACGCGCGCGCGCCGAGTGGTGGCCATGTACGGTACGGACCATCATGAGATCCGGATAAGCCAGCGCGACATGCTGGATGTTCTGCCGGAGGTGCTCGGCGCCCTGGACGAGCCCTTTGCCGACTCCTCCGCCATCCCGACCTATCTCGTGTCGCGCGAAACCCGGCGGCATGTGAAGGTCGCCCTGTCCGGAGACGGAGGCGACGAGTTGTTTGCCGGCTACCGCTGCTATCTTGCCGAGTACTGGCGTGCTCGATACCGGATGGTGCCGGCGCTCCTGCGGGAGGCGATCATCGAGCCTGTGATCGCAGTGCTGCCCGATTCCCGCGAAACCCGCACTGGGGAGATCCTGCGCCGCGCCAAGAAATTCATCCGGGCCGCCTCCGGCCCTTTCGATGAGCGTCTGCTGGCACTCAAGGAGGTGTTCCCGGCATCCGTACGTCGAACGCTCCTGGCGGGAGCAAGCAACGGAACCGACCCGGCGCTTGCCTGGGTGCAGCATTTGTTGACCCGCAGCTCCGGGGATTCGATAAACCGCATGCTCGTCACGGACCTGATCGACTCGCTGCCCGGGGATATGCTGGCCAAGGTGGACCTGATGAGCATGGCGAACTCACTCGAGGTGCGGGTGCCGCTGCTCGACCATCGCGTGGTCGAGCTCGCCTTTGCGATACAAGGATCTCAAAAACTGCGCGGGGGAGTCACCAAGCGTTTGTTAAAAGAGACCTTTCAGGATCTGTTGCCCCCCGGCCACACCCGCCAACCGAAATCAGGGTTCGAAATCCCGATCAGCCTTTGGCTGAGGACCGATGTAAGCTTTCTGGTCGATCGGTATTTATCCTCAGAGCGGATTCGCGACCAGGGCATTTTTGACTACGACATCGTCCATGGACTCGTTTGCAGCCATCGAGCGGGCACAACCGACACCTCCTGGATGCTCTGGAACCTCATCGTTTTCGAGAATTGGATGGAACGTTATGCCTGCACCTGAAAAAGGCATGATCTCCTGCCATTCTAAGCCTGACAGCGGTGTGGCTTTTGAGATGCCCGCAGGACCGATTCCTCGTTGTCCCGCCTGCCTATCGCTTCTGCATCGCATGCCCGAAAATTCAAAACCGCAAGGCAGCCGCTGCAAAAGCTGCGGCTTGATTGTGCAGCCTCACTGCGAGGGTCCAGCGGATCTGGAAAACATGGTCCGGCACTATCGTGCAGTGGACCCCCATGAGAAGGTCGCGATTTCAAAAACGGGTTTTTTCCAAAACGCTTTGGACTATCTCGATTCAAAGGTTACTCGGATTCCAAGGCATTTGCTGGATGTCGGTTGTGGGTTCGGCTATTTTTTGGAGAAAGCCATGGACTATGGCTGGGAGCCCATAGGGGTAGATGTCGTACCCGAGGCGGTTTTCTCGGCCCAGAGAAGGGTGCCGACCGCAGGGGTGTTTCTCGGTGACCTCAGGAAGGCTAACTTGCCCACTGGAAGTATAGATGCCGTTACAATGTGGGATGTCTTATGCCACGTCGAAGACCCTGCTGCGGAACTCCAGGAATGCCATCGGATTTTGGCTCCCGGCGGCATCGTCGGTTTACGGGTTCGCAATGTTGAAATCCAGCTCTGGCTTTGCCGGTGGTATTCCGGGCCCTTCAGGTTGCTGCGGAGACTCAGGGTTAAACCGCTGCACGTCTTTCATCATTACAATTTCACCCGCAGCGCCATCGAACGGCTCTTGGAAAACAATGGCTTTGTGAACCTATCGGTCCGCAACTCACCGCTGACAACCGGCGACCCTTACGAGTACACCTCCGTAAGCGCATTGGTTCAACTTTGCAAATTCATGGCTGGAGCGTTGGCCGATATAGTCTTTCGATTGACAAGCGGCCGGTGGATTTTGTCCCCCTCGCTACTGGTGTGGGCTCAAAAACCTTGATGGCTCCGATGCTCGCCGCCTACCGGGAGCCGATGGCCTTCTCCGCGGCATGAACCAGAAAGGATGATCGCGACATGCCCCGCTTTTTCGCAATGCGGTCGATTTTGCGGAGCATATCATCCGCCAAGGTGACATTGACACGCACGGTGCGCGGTTTGGGGTCGGATACCCCTACGACCAGGATGGCGATGGCATCGGAGTAATCGGGGTGAGCAAGGATATCGTCGAGTTTGGAAGGAGCAGGGATTTTTTCTCCGTCTGCCGTCATGCCCTTGATGTGCAAATTCAAGGCGTCATGCGCCATCTCTTTGGCCTCGTCGATGGTTCGGCCAGCGCTGACGCAACCGGGAAAATCCGGGAACGAAACTCCGTAATTGCTAGTAAGCTCTTTGTGAATCACAGCGATATAATTTGTCATAATATGCCTCTACCGAAACGATACGCCTGACTGGCGGGCTATGCTTCTCAGCGTGCCGGTCGGGATGTCTTTGGTGGGGTGTGGAACGGTAATCCTGCCTTTTTTCTCTCGATGTTTGAACTGCATGTGCGAACCGTATTGAGCAGCCTTGTACCATCCGTCCTTTCGAAGCATCGCAATGATGGTACGGCTATTCATGTGTGTATTTGTACACACTAAAGACCCACATGTCAATTTTACAGGTAACCAGCCCCCCGGTTGGTTGAACCCATGAAAAAAATCATGCACATCATCACCCGCCTGGACATGGGCGGGTCGGCCCAGAACACGCTGCTCTCCTGCCGGGAACTGGCCGGAGAGTATGATACCGTGCTGGTACACGGGCTGGCGCGCGAGTCCGGGATGACCGAGGCCGAGCGCAGCCGGCTGGGAGCCGGGAAGCGGGAAGCAGGCGAGCGTGGCGTCCGGTTTATCCCCATCGGATCGCTGGTGCGCCGGATCAATCCCGTCCGGGATCTCCTGGCGCTGCTCGCCCTCCTGTGGCACATCCGGCGTGAGCGGCCGGACATCGTCCACACTCACACCTCCAAGGCCGGGATCCTGGGGCGGCTGGCGGCGCGGATGGCCGGTGTGCCTCACATCGTGCACACCCCGCACGGGCATGTCTTCAACGGGCATTTCGGTCGGGTCGCGGCCGGCCTGTTCCTGGCATTGGAGCGGTTCTTCGCCGGTTTTACCGCAAAGACGGTGGCGCTCACCGTGGGGGAGAAGCGCGACTACGTCGACCTTGGCGTGGCAAAGGCCGAAGGCGTCGCGGTCATCCCCAGCGGGGTCGATCTGAGCGAGTTCGCCGGGGAATGTCGCAACATTTCGGACGAAAAGCAGTCTGTGGGGCTCGACCCAAAAAAGCGGCAGGTCGGCTTCGTGGGATGGCTGTTGCCTATCAAGGGGCCCGTGTACCTTCTGAATGCCATGAACGCGGTGTGGCGGGATCACCCGGACGCCGAACTGGTGCTTGTCGGTAAGGGGGACCTCGAGGAGGCGCTGCGGGCGCAGGCCTCCTTCGCGGGCTGCAGCGGGCGTGTGAAATTCCTGGGCTGGCGCGACGACATCGCGCGGATCATGCCGCTCTTCGACGTTTTTGTGCTGCCCTCCTTGAACGAGGGCATGGGCCGCGTACTGGTGGAGGCCATGGCGGCGGGCCGGCCGATCGTTGCCAGCCGGGTCGGCGGGATTCCCGACTTGGTGTGCCACGGCGAAAACGGGCTCCTGGTTGCGCCCAGGGACGACGAAGCGCTTGCGGCAAGCATATCGCTCTTGCTGAGCAACCGCCGGCTGGCAGTACGGATGGGGGAGCGTGGCCGGCTCCGCTGCCATGAGTTCGGGCTTCCCGCCATGATCGCCGGGCTCGAAGAGCTTTACAGGAAAACCCTGGCACCGCAAGCGGCCAAAGCCCCAACGCCCGACATGCCGGTTCAACCCCGGCCGATGGCGCCGCAGGCCGACGGGATGCGAGGTGGCACGTGCATGCCCTCTGGCTGAACACTCTCAAAAGCGGATTGTCGTGCAGGATCGCAGGCGACCAGGTGGCGGATGCCGCAGTTTCGGGGTCGTTCAGGGCGGCCCTCGCACGCTTTTATCCCTTCGTCCGGCGCCACGGGGGGATTGCGATTGCAGGCGGGGTTTTCATCCTGCTTTCGACCCTGGTCGGGTTCGCCCCGCCGCTGGTCACCCGCTATCTTGTGGACGAAGTGATTCTCGACCGGCAAATGAGTCTTCTAACCGTTGGCGTTTTACTGCTGGTCGCCAGCCTGGCCGCCGAAAAGCTGCTGCGCATGGCGGAGGAATTTTGTTTCGCCCGTTTCGAACAGCTGATGCTGCGGGACATCCAAGAGGATCTGCTTGCGCGTTCGCTGGCTTTGCCCAAAGCCTTTTTGGACGAGCAGCAGACCGGATATCTCACTCGAAGGATTACCGAGGACGTGGACGGGCTGAGGGTCCTCTTCTCGGGGTTTGCGTTCAATACGATCGGTCAGGCGCTGCGCCTGGTCGGCGGTGCCTGTTTTTTGCTCTACCTCGAGTGGCGGATCGCTCTCGTGGTAATGGCGCTGCTACCCGGCCTGGCTTGGGGGTTGCGATACGTTTCCGGGAAGATTCACTTTCTCAGCCGCCGCCGGCTTGAACACCAGGCCGAAACAGCGGGAATGATTCAGGAGTCCCTGGCAGGGGCTTCGACCGTCAAGGCCTTTGCGGCCGAGTCCCGCACCCGGGAGCGGATCATGTCCTGCGTGGACAAACAGCTCCAGGTGACGTTGGAGCAATCCCTGATAGGATCCCTGGCGGGGGCGCTGATTCAATCCGTGCCCGGGATCGGCCGCGCGGTGGCCCTGGCCGCCGGCGCGGTGCTGGTGATCCGCGGCGAGTGGACGCTGGGATCGCTTCTGGCCTTCCAGGCCTACCTGGGGGTTGTGTTCGGTCCGGCGCAGTTTCTCTCCTCGGCCAACCTGCAGCTGCAGCGGGCGCGAGCCGCCTTGGAACGGGTGGTGGCTCTCTTTGCGATCAGGGCTGAAGATCCGCAAGCGGGCGGTATCCGAATCTCCAGGCTGAGAGGCGAGATCGAATTCCGTCGGGTCGGTTTTTCCTACGGCGGCCGGCCTCCGGTTTTAGGCGATCTCTCCCTGCACGTGAATCCGGGGGAGTCGGTTGCCATCATGGGGCCCACCGGGGTCGGCAAGAGCACCCTGCTTAGCCTGCTGCTCCTCTTTTACAGGCCCACTTCCGGCGAAATCTATTTCGACGGTCGCCCCGCCGCATCCTATGCCCTGGCTTCGCTTCGGCGCAGGGTGGGATATGTCCCCCAGCGGCCGCACCTGTTCAGCGGCAGCATTCTGGGCAATCTGCGCATCGGCGGCCCGGATGCATCCGCGTCCCAGGTTTCTGCCGCTGCAGTGCTTGCTGGTATCCACGAGGAGGTGCTTGCGCTCCCGCACGGGTATGAGACGCCGGTGGGGGAGGGCGGGCTGAAACTCTCCGAGGGCCAGAAGCAGCGTCTGGCCTTGGCGCAGGCGCTGGTGGCCGCCCCCGACATCCTGGTCCTGGATGAGCCGACGACCGCACTGGACGAGGCGGCCGAACAGTCGGTCATGGACTCCCTGCACCAGTGGCGCCATGGCCGCACCGTTATCGTCGTCACCCACCGGCCCTCAATCGCCCGCCTGTGCAACCGGGTGGTTGTTCTAAAGGGTGATCGGACCTTGCGAGGCAGCGGATGCCGCCGCCTCGCTTCCGATAACGGCCCCCAGGCCCTGCCAATTTGACAACCTGTAACTTATCCGATAATGAACTATCCGGTTGATTTCCGCCCCTTTATACACGAGCTTCGCAGAGAGCGGCTCGGGCTTCCACGTGATTATGTATTCCGCTCATGAAAACGATCGAAAGAAAAATGAAAGCGGTTCAGGAATGAGTTTCACGGCTCGAACTGGATACACAACCTCGGATCACGGTTGCGGGCAAGACGCAGGCCGATTCGAAAGCGCAGCAACCTAATCAGGTTGTGAGCACATTCGAGAGGCCTGCAACGCAGCCCCCAGCCGTCAGAAGGGGTTATGCAACCAGTTCTATGAAAACTGGCCGAGAAGTTGACCTCGTTGGAGGACTACCATGACTCGAACGATGCGCGGGATATTGCCGAGAGAAACCTTCAACCATAAATGCGTTGTACGCTTTTACCGTTTACGGTGATATCTGCCTCGCCATCGATCTGCATTAACCCAATAGACGCAACAGACTCGATCGACTCCTATCCTCTTGGAAACCCTCGACTACGCATCCTGGAGCCTCTCCGTCAAAGAGCGTGTCGGCGGCAAGCGCGTGCCTCTCGCCGGCACGATCGAGCTGACCCGCCGCTGCAACAACCGCTGCCGGCACTGCTACAACAACCTTCCCGCCTCCGACCCCAAGGCCCTGGCCTCAGAGCTGAGCACGAACGACACCTGCCGGATACTGGATGAGATTGCGGCTGCCGGATGCGTCTGGTTGCTCATGACCGGCGGCGAGATCCTGTTGCGGCCCGATTTTTTGGATCTCTACCGGCATGCCAAGGGAAGGGGGCTGCTCGTCACGCTCTTTACCAACGGCACTCTCGTCACGCCGAAACTTGCCGATGAGCTGGCCGTCTTGCGACCCTTCTCGATCGAAGTCACACTCTACGGGTGCACGGCCGAGACCTATGAGCGGGTCAGCGGAGTGTCCGGCTCCTTCCGGCGCTGCATGGAGGGCGTCCGCCTCTTCAAGGACCAGGGTCTGTCCCTCCAGCTAAAGTCGACGCTCTGCACGCTGAACGCTCATGAGATCTGGGAGGTCAAACGTTTCGCAGAAGAGGAGCTCGGGCTGCCGTTCCGGTTTGACGCCCTGCTCAACGCCCGCTGCGACGGCTCCCTTGGGCCGCTCGATGTGCGTCTGTCGCCGGAAGAGATCGTGGGGCTTGACTTGGCGGATGCCGAGCGGATGAGGGTCCTGCAGGAGCTCGCACACCGCCCGCTGGTGGCCGCCCCGGGGCTCACGGGCGCCGTTCCTCTCTACGTCTGCGGCGGCGGCGCCTTTTCCTTCGCCATCGACCCCTACGGCCGGTTGCGCGCCTGTGCGCTTTCAGCCGGAGACGGGTTCGACCTGAGAGCAGGCAGCTTTCAGGCCGGCTGGGACCAATACCTCTCCCGGGTGCGCAAGCTCAAAACCGGATCAGACACCAAGTGCACGCGTTGCGGCCTGCGGTCGCTGTGCGGCATGTGCCCGGCCAACGGTGAGCTCGAATGCGGCGACCCGCGTCAGCCCGTCGACTTCCTGTGCCATGTGGCCCATCTGAGGGCCTATACGATGAAAGTGGATATCCCCGTTCACGGCGATTGCGAGTATTGCCCCGGTGGACGGCGCCACGGGGAGATGGTGAAGGAGGCGGAAAGGCTGATGAAGAGAACCAGGAAGGAAGTCAGCGATCCGACTCTCCACTCTGACTCAATTTGTACTCATGCTTGAATCCCTCATCAGCGAGTGCTTAAAGCAGGGGCGTTCCGTGCGCTTCCACGCCCCTGGCCGAAGCATGCACCCCACGATCCGGGAAAGCGAACCAGTGATCGTCGAACCGGTTTCGTCCTCGGCCCTGGCGGTCGGCGACATCGTGCTCAGCCAAAGCGGCGAAAAGATAACCGCCCACCGCCTGATCGGCATCGATTATGAGCCGGCGGTAGCGTCGCGGCAGGCTGCGGATCGCAGACCCAGGTTCATCACGCGGGGCGATGCCTGCAGCGTGTGCGATTCGCCGTCCGGCCCTGAACATCTGCTTGGGAAGGTCATTGCCGTCGAACGCAAGGGCCGGCGCATCAACCCCTGCGGTTTTTTCCCCTCCCTCTATACCCGCACCTATCGCCTTCTTTCCCGCCTGCTTCGCCCCTTCCACTGATTTACGCTTTCGAATCGTTTCCGGAAATGCGAATCTGAAGCTGCCCGTCGCTTTTTCCCAAAGCGCTATCGTCGGGCCGGTCCATCTGGATTCCTACGCGAAAAATGCCAGGCAGATGAAACATTACGGCAAGGCGTTCAAGCATTTTATCTAAATGGAACCACCTGCTTAAATCTCGTTCCAAATTGCTTTAAGCTGACCGGCATTCAGTGGGCGATAGACCAGACGCGGTTGGTTAAAATGCTGAACAGTTTTTTCGCACCGCAGAAATCCTCAATAATAAGCTGTGCCGCAGCACCTCAACGCGCAGAGACTGGCCCCCTCCAAATACTTAACAAACGGTCATTGTCGTGCGGGAGTCAAGGAAGGTTTTCGAGATCGTTCAGGTCTTTGTGCCGGCCGGCTGCCCGCTTGTTGAGCTTGAGATTTTCGAGGTTGATGAAGTTAACCTGAGCTCCATCAACCGTTTCGACAATGCGTTTTTGATAGCAGGCATCAAAATCAACACCCGAAACAGAGGTCATGACCTCGATTCGAAGTGGCGGTTCACCGATTCGAATGATTTTGTTCGCTTGCAGGAACAACTCTTCTTTCAATTCGTTGACGGCAAACCCGAATTCCTTGAATACCTCGACTAATTTTCTGGCATTGGTAGGAGTGACAGCCACCCAGATATCGAGGTCCACCGTTGCCCGGGGGTATCCATGGTAGCCGACCGCATATCCACCTACCAAGAGATATTCAACCCGGTGGCAGTTCAGCAACTGTAAAAAATCTTTGAAGTCGGTCGGAAGTCGGATCATAACTATATAAAATTTGCCTCATCAATTCGATGGCTTCCAGGCGTTCAAGAGGAGACTTGGAAATCCAGAACTCCTTCTCGTCACTCTGGTCGAATCCGGTGGCGACAGAAAAAATCTTTTTGATCATCCCTGGCAGATCCTCATTCTGGAAATCATATCAACAAACATTACCCGAATCAATCCTCCTGGACATTAACGAACAGCAGTTTTTAGATGACCAACGTTTGATTACCCCCTATCCGCATGGCAGCGTCTCTTGTGGTGAAACCACACTCCTCAGGACCGGCCTTTTCCCATGTCCCCTACGGTATTCATTTGTAAATCGAAATAATCTATTTGTTTTTGCATGTATAAGAAAATATTATCCATGGCGCTCAGCAGCCAGGAAACTTGTTTTTTGTGGGGGCCGAGGCAGACAGGAAAGAGCACCCTGCTGAAGCAGCTTTTCCCGGAGCCAAGACATACGATTTTCTTCTTTCTGCCGAGTATCAACGGCTTTTGCGCAACCCGGGTATCCTGCGCGAAGAATGCCAGGCAGATGAAACGCAGCGGGAACGCAATGCGCCCCCTGTCATCATCGACGAAGTCCAAAAAATCCCTGCCTTGCTGGACGAGGTCCACTGGCTGATCGAAAATCTGGGTATCCGGTTCGTTCTCTGCGGCTCCAGTGCGCGCAAAGTAAAGCGCGGACAGGCCAACCTGTTAGGCGGGCGAGCCGTCCGCTACGAGCTGTACCCGCTGGTATACCCCGAGGTTCAAGACATGGTCACCGACCGGCACTTGAAAGGCCTTCGGGCCTTCAGGGAGGATTATCGGGCACGCCACTTGATCGCCGTCTCAATGGATCCCAAACCTCGTAAAACCTCAGGCGGCATCGACATTCTGCCATGGGAGGAGTTTTTAAGGCGGCTTTGGGGGAATAAAATCCTATAGACCGTCTTCCTGCCTCAGGCTGCTGAGCGCCGCTCCTCAAGCAAGGCTTTCCCTCGCTGAACGCTCCTTCGTTTCCGCCTCCGCCACTCTTTTGATTTTTTGCTTTGAAATTGGTATATGAATAATCAACCGTGTATCAGGGGTTCAAGAAATGATCGTGCGGATTCATCCTCATGCAAGAGATCGGATGATAGAACGCGGAGCCGACGAGGATGAGATACGATCGACCCTTGAAAGAGGTGAACGGTATCCGGCGAAATTCGGCCGCACGGGATTTAGACGGAATTTCCCATTCAAAAAAGACCGGCGCGGCAAATTTTACGAGACAAAGCAGATCGAACTCTATGCAATAGAAGAGCAAGGTGGTTGGTTGGTCATAACGGTTCTAACCCGCTTCTTTTGACCAAGATCACGGAGAGCACCATGAAATTCACTTATGATCCCCGCTACAATATCGCTTATATCCGCTTTCGCCCCAAATCGGGAGATGTGGAGTCAATAAAGATCAGCGAAGAAATGATCATCGATATGGCTCCAGACGGAACTGTATACGGAATCGAGCTGCTGGACGCCAACGAGCAGCTGCAGCGCACTGATATGGGCAAGCTGCTGGTCGTCAATGAAGCCACCGGGACCCAGTTCGACGTTCCTCTTGCCTGATCTCGATTTGTTCTGATCCTCAATCCGCTGAGCGCTCCTCAAAGCTCGCGCAGCCGGCCTTTTCCTCAACCCCCCCCCGCCCGGGGGGCGATCCGCAAGGGCCGCAAGGCCCGCTCCTCAAGCATGGCATTTTTTCGCCGAGCGCTCCTCACGCACTCACACCCGCTGCAGGCAACTCTTTCCTCAAGCTTTTCAATATGATGACGATATTTTTATCGATAGAATCACGGCGGAATTCCCTAAACGGGAAGATGGCGATGCGTCTTGTGGTTTCATCCTGTTGAAATGATTCGATCTCATATTGAGACAGGCAAACCGGGTCTAAGTTCAAGGGAGCTGATGAAAAAAGTATCGGCCGTTGTCGCGTTCAGAAAAGACAATGAGGCGAAAGACTGCGGTATGGAAGTTTTAATGCGCAGGGGTGGCTTGCCAAAATATCAAAACATGCCCACTAATTTTGTTCGACGCGGGAATTGGCGGGAAAAAAACCGAAAGGAGGCACTGTCGGTTGGTGGCGTCAATCAACGCGATAGGGCAATTGAAAATGACCCGCGACAACTCCCGGAACGGTGATGTCTTCGTCAAGGGATTCCCACCTCAGTGCGTAGCCATTGAGTCGCAGAGTCACTTCCTGCAATTTCTCTTCGGAGGCTTCAGCCAGAAGCTTGAATCGGTTCGCTGGAAAACCGATGATGCGTCCGTCGGTAAGCTCAATATAGATCATTCTCTTTTCTGCCCAAGCCCTGATGGCGGCGGGTTCAACAGGTTCATTTTTTCTGGCTAAAGTGGTCATGAAATTTCTCCTCGAAAAAATCCCTGTATTCGAATACGGTCCTTTCAATCTTTCGGATTGTCTCCGGTGTTATGCCCTTGTTTTTGGCCAGCCGCACAGGATCAAGCCAGAATTTGCATTCGCCATCTGACGTCTCGACATGGATGTGGGGTGGTTCATTTCTTTCGTCTGAGTAAAAATGAAATCGAAATTGCCCAGATTTCATTACCGTTGGCATATTTTATGGTAGACTCAGGGCGGTAACCTGTCAAGAAAAAGGTACCTCCAGCGTCGCCGTCGGCAACCCTCCCGCTCTATGAGCCTATTGGGCACCCCTCTTCTTGGCAACCAATTTTCCTCAAGTTTTTCAATATAATGTCGATATTCCCTTCGATAGAATCGCAGTTGTCGCCCGGAAAGCGCTGATGACGAGAACCCGCATTATTTTTAAGTGTTGGAATGGATCCGGATATCTGTGAACAAGGCAGGCCGGGCTCAGGTCTGAAAGAATTGAGAAAAGTCGAGATAGGCCGCCGTCGCTTTCAGAAAGGCAAAAAAGGATAAAGGGTTCGGTATGGATGTTTTTAAGCACAAGGGTATCAGAGTAGAACATAAAATCATGACCGTCCCCTATATTCGTCCGTCCCCTATATTCGTCCCCTATATTCATCGCGGGGTGGTTTTTTCCGGAACTTAAATCCAATCAAAGAGCCTCATGCATGCATCGAGGCTTTAAATATGAAGTGCCGTGAATGCGAAGGGCTGATTGCCAAGGTGCTTGCAAGAGGATCGATATTGACAAAACGGAAGTCCATCTGAATACGCAGGATTCCAAGCGTTAGACTTTTTCCCCGCTAGGCGTGCCCCACCGCTCCCCCGAGGCCGCGCAGCCGGCCCGCTCCTCAAGCATGGCATTTTTTCGCCGAGCGCTCCTCACGCACTCACACCCGCTGCAGGCAACTCTTTCCTCAAGCTTTTCAATATTATGACGATATTTTAATCTATAGAATCACGGCGGAATTCCCTAAACGGGAAGATGGCGATGCGTCTTGAGGTTTCATCCTGTTGAAATGATTCGATCTCATATTGAGACAGGCAAACCGGATCTAAGTTCAAAGGGGCCGATAAAAAAAGCATCGGCCATCGTCGCGTTCGGAAAGGACAATGAGGTCAAAGGTCGCGGTATGGGTGTTTTAAGACTCAAGGGTTTCAAAGAAAAGCATCAAATCATGACCGTCCCCTATATGTTGTTAGTCTTGGGGGTCATTTTGGCCACGCTTGTTGTCACCGCTTCCGCAAGGTCGGAAGTCACGACGGCATTCGTATCTACCGGAGTGGACGACGCGGGTGAAGACTATTGGAGCTTCAGCAATTCGGGCACCTACCTCTACGTTTCGACCACTGCATCTGCCGGCTTCAGGTTTTCTTCTGTCGAGGTTCCCAAAAATGCCATCATCAACAGCGCCACTTTCTACGCTTACAGCTTGGATTCCTCGGGGGACCTCTACTGCAATATTTACGCAGAGGCCACGGACTGGTCGAACGACTATGACATAGAACCGTACGTTCTCTCCAGGCCCAGGACCACCGCCTACACTAGCTATGGCGGCGAGAATATCGGGGCAGGATACAAAAGCTTTAATGTCACGGCGGTTATCCAAGAAATAGTCAACCGCTCCGGCTGGTACAGCTGGAACCCACTCTCCATCCTGATGGTAGGAAACTCGAGGAGCGCAGCATTTGCAGGCTGGGATTACAATTGGGGGTCGATGGCGGCGTACATCACCATCGACTGGTCTCCCCCTCCGGTCACAGAGGTCTATTACTCCGTAGGGACTTCCACGGCCGACCTTAAAACTGGCTCCCCCACCATCACCATCTCCGGCAGCACCGCGACGCTCAGCGTAGCCCAAACCGGCAACATCGGCGTGGGGGACGTCATCACCTACAACACGAGCAGCAAGGCCTACATCAAAGCGGTCATCAGCCAGACCTCCTTTTCGGTGTGCACGGCCACGGGCGTCGTCCCCGGCAGCGTCAGCAACGCCACGGTCAACTCCATCAAGCGGGTGTTCAACGACATCGCGACAGCTGAAAGCAACTCTAGCTGGGCGAGCTACCTCAACACGAGCAACCTCGTCTCGAACAACCTGGCGCTGACCTGGGTCTGCTACAAAGACGGCCCCTTCAATGTGTCCAGCCCGATCAGCATCTCCGGCTACACCACCGGTTCGAGCAACTACCTCACCCTCACGGCTGCGGGGTCTTCCCATGTCGCGAGCGGCGTCAGCCAGCGCCACAACGGCGCGGCCGGGACCGGTGTCATGATCGAAGCCGCCAACGGTGTGACGCTGTTCTCGGTCAACCAGCAGTACACCCGCATCGAGTGGCTCGAGATCGACGGCAACGACATTCCCTCCGCCTCTGGGATCTACACCGGCAGCTGGGGGAGCTACTCGCTGTTCCGGAACCTGATCATCCACAACGTCACCGACGGCATCTTCACACAGTCCAGCAGCGGCAACGAGCAGATCCGCAACTGCTTCATCTACAAGTACGTCGAGGACGCCATCCACGTGGTGTCCTCGAGCGTTAAGGTCTACAATTGCTCGCTTTACGACAGCAGCGGCACCGGTGAGGGTATCCAGGTCGAATCCGGCAGCGCCACGGCCGAAAACGTAATCGCCATGGACAACAGCCCGGATTTCTGGTCGGGCGGGACGCTCAGCCTGAGCAACTGCATCTCCTCCGATGCCTCGGCGGGAAACTACGGCGGCACCGGCAACCTGACCAACCAAAGTGCTCTCTACCAATTCGTCTCGATTTCCGGGACGATCGACCTGCACCTGAAGAACGGCTCCAGCGCCATCAACGCCGGCAAGGACCTCTCCGCCACTTTCACCGACGACATCGACGGCGGCACACGCTCCGGCACCTGGGACATCGGGGCCGACGAGAGCAGCGGCAAGGAGCCGCTGAAGCCCCTGATCGTCTACACCGAGAACAACAGCAGCACCGACGACATGGTCAAGTACACGACCTACGCGAGCGGCTGGCAGACCGAAGCGACCGCCTTCGACTCCAACGACGCGGAGGCACTGGTCTGGCACGTGGCCAAGGCCGGGCCGGCCGGCCGGGAGCAGGTGGTGCTGGCTGCGGGCCGCACCAGCACAACGCTCTATGCCTCGCTTTACAACGGCACCAGCTGGAGCGACGGGGATGCCGGCACCTTCAAGAACCTGGGCAGCACACAGTCATCGGACTACCGTTGTTTTAACGCGGCTTATGAACTGGGGAGCGGCCGTTTGCTGATCGTCAAGGGGACGCCGGCAACCAATCAGATAACCTACTGGCTCTGGGACGGCTCCTTCTGGGTCGTCAACGGGCAGACATACGATTTCACAATCATCAGTAGACCCCTCTATTGGATCCAAATGGCATCACGGCCCGGGTCGAATCAGATCGCTTTGGCCGGCGTGAACACCGCCAATCAAGCGGTGGCTCTGATCTGGGACGGCGACAGCCAAAGCTGGGGAAACGAAAAGGTGCTCGGCTCAGCCACAAGCTATGATGGCGAGATAGTCGACGTCGAGTACATGCAGGCCGGTACCAACGCCGGCCAGGCGCTCTTCGCCTGGGGAAATTACCAGACGCTATCCAGCTGGACCTGGACCGGGACGGTCTGGGAAGGGGCTGCGAATTCGAAGGCTGGCTTCGCGAACAACATCCGCTGGGTGACGCTCGCCGCCGATCCCAACAGCGACAAAGTGCTGGCCGGGATCCTGAACGTTAACCAGCAAGTGCAGACGATCAACTGGACCGGCAGCGCCTGGGGGGCCGGCACCATCCAATCGATCGATACCCTTTATGGGGCCTATACCGACAATCGGGCGTTTGACATCCTTTTCGAATCCGCCAGCGGCCATTCCGGCCACGCCATTATAGTTTATTCGGATAGTGGTACCACTAATGGTTTGAGGTATCGCCACACCAGCGATATCAGCGGCGCCTGGGGCGCGGAAACCTGGCTTGACCTCACCAATACATCCAACATCGACTGTACATGGATCGAACTGGCACGGACGCGGGAGGGGACGATCCATCTGGTATGCCCTGACTATGTGACCGGAACCTCGGATCGGCTTCTTGCCTATTCTTGGGACAATTCCAGCTGGAGTGCTGTTACGATAATTGAATCCAGCGTCTACTACGGCGACCCCGCTTTCTCAAACCACAACCACAAGGCCTTCGCGATCTCCACCCAGCCGCCCCAGGCCTCGGTCCTCCTCTCGCAGGTGCACTACCGCTGGCGCAACGACGACGGCATCGAGCAGGCGACGACGGACACCATCACCTTCAACAGCACGGGCTACAACAGCTACAGCTCGGGAAGCTCGATCTACTTGACCACCTCCGTGAACGCGGGGACCAATAGGGTGATGGTGGTGGCCGTATCGTTCGCGCGATCGACCACGACGTACCCGCTGCCGACCATCAGCTCCATCACCCTGAACGGGTCGGCCATGACCTCGGTGGTGAGCGCCAACAGCTCGAGCTTTGCGAGCGCGTATCTCTACTATATCGTCAACCCGCCGACCGGAGGCCCGGGCCTGAGCATCACGCTGAGTTCCAGCCTATATGGAGCCAGCAACTATGTAGAAGCCGTGGTCGGCTACGTGGTCTACAACGGAGCCGACCAGAGCAGTCCCGTCCGCAACAGCAATTCCGCGACCGGGTCGGATGCCGCACCAACGGTGACGGTTACCAGCGCTTCCGGCGACTGGGTCGTCGGAGCCGCGCAAACCCGTTTGGGCACCAGTATCAACTTGTCCACCACCGGCAGCACCTCGCGCTGGAACGTCAACTCCTCACCCAGCCGGCGGGGGGCCGGGGGCGACGTCTTGGCCGATTCAGCAAGTGAAACTCACACTTGGTCGATGGGGGGATCACAATACTGGGCGGCGGTCGCGGCGTCAATAAAGCCAGCCACCAACGCTGCGGCGAGCTTCGCAATGGCCGAGGACAGCAAGCTGGGAATCGCAAAAAGCACCAAGAAACGACTGCGTTTCCTGGTTTCCAACTCCGGGACCGGCACGTCGACGGCGGCCTACAAGCTCCAGGTGGCCGGGACCGCGACCTGCGTATCGGGCACCTATGCCGACGTCCCCACCGCCTCAACCGGCCACTGGCAGATCGTGGACTCTACCTATTTCAGTGATGCCGCCGCCACCTTTAACGTTTCGTCTGGCTTGACCGACCCCGGCGGCGGCACCTTCACGGCCGGCCAGCTCAAGGACGCCGGCAACACGACCGGCAGCATCACGCTGGATGCGGACGACTTCACCGAAATCGAGTTTGCGATCCAGGCGACCACAAACGCTACTGCAGGCGGCGACTATTGCTTTCGGTTGCTGAATTCAACCTCCAGCACGGTTCTCAACAACTATGCCTACTACGGCCAGGCGCGGGTGTTGGGGGTGACGGCGATCCGTTTGCTCTCCTTTGGAGCGACGGGGGATGGAGAGGCGGTGCGGGTGGGGTGGGCGACGGGGCAGGAGGTGGACAACAAGGGGTTCAACCTGTACCGCAGCCAGAGCGCGGCAGGGCCGTGGGTGAAGCTGAACGCGAGGCTGATCGCAAGCGGCTCGATCTCCAGCGAGGGCCGGGCGTACGAGTTTATCGATACGGGGGTGAGCCGGGGGGCGATCTACTACTACAAGCTCGAGGACGTGGACGCCTCGGGCACGCACACGGTCCATGGGCCGGTGTGCGTGGACTGGGACGGGGACGGGCTGCCCGACGACTGGGAGATCGCCCACGGGCTCGACCCTGCGCAGAACAACGCGGATCTCGACCCCGACGGGGACGGGGTGCCCAACTGGTTAGAATACGCCCGGGGCACGGACCCGTTCAACCCGGACACGGACGGCGACGGGGTCCCCGACGGGCAGCAGAGCAAGCGCCAGGAGCGCAGCCCGCCGGCCGGGTTGCCCCCGGAGCCGGGGGGGGTGGTAACGCTTGCCGCCGATGCGGGTGGGGTGACGCTTGAGCTTGCGAGCCCGCTCTTCGATGTGAGCCCGGTGGCTGTGGGCGGGCAGGCCTTCGAGCGGCTGCGGCTTCCCGGCACGGTGCACGGCTACACGCTTGAGGCCGGCCGCCCGCAGCTGCCGGTTAAGGGGATGTTGCTCGATGTTCCGGCGGGCAAAATCGCAACGCTTGAGCTCTTGGATGCCGCCAGCCGCAGCCACGCGGGTTACCGCATCTACCCGGCCCCGGAGCACCGGGCGGGGGAGGAGGGCCGGCTCACAGAGGTGTTTACCTGGGACCAGGCCGCCTACGAGGTGGATGATTTCTACCCCGGTCCGGCCGCCGAGCTCTCGTCGGCCTACCTGTTCCGTGGAGAGAGCAAGCAGCGGCTGGTGTTTTATCCCTTGCAGTTCAACCCGGCGACAGGGGAGCTTGTGCACCACGAGCGCATCCGGGTGCGGGTGAACTTCACCAGCGCTCAAGCCGACTCGGGCCCTTACCGTGCGGCGGCCGGCTCCGGAACCTATCGCGCCGCATCTTCAGCCGATGCCGGCTGGAGGCCGCCACCGGGGGCGGCCTATAAAATCAGCACCCACGGGGATGGGATTTACCGAATAACCAGAGATTGGCTCACCGCGCAGGGCATAGGGCCCACGGAGATCGATGCGATCGATCTGTCCGGGGTGCAGCTCTTCAACCTGGGGGCGGAGCAGGCGATCTGGGTGCACGATGTCAACGGCAACCACCGGCTGGACGCCTCCGATCACATCAGCTTCTATGCCGGCCCGGTGGAGGCCGCCTATGCGAAGTACAGCAAGCACAACCTCTACTGGCTGGTGGATGCGGGCAGCCAGAGCCCGCTTAGGATGCAAGCGGTGGAGGGCGCCCCGGCCGCAGGCCCGCTGGCGGCGTTGCACCACTTCACCCACCACCACGAGCCGGACCAGGCCTATCTTCAGAACTCCCCGGGGGCCGATGAGACCGACCGCTGGTTCATGCCGGCGGTGGCGTTGGGGCCGGGTTTTGCCGGCGGCGGGGGGGAGAGGAGCTTTGCCCTGTCGCTTGCCGGGGTGGCGGGCGCAGGGGATCTGGTGCTGCGGCTCTACAGCCCCTTTGCGATGGAGCACGCGGCGGCGGTGCGCCTAAACGGGGTGCCGCTGGGCAGCGCCACCTGGAGTGGGGTCGGCTTTACCGAGGCGCGCTTTGCCGCTGCGGGGTTTGTGGAGGGGGAGAACACCATCGGGGTTGCCTGCACCAGCGGAGAGGACAAGATCTACTTTGACTGGTTCCGGGCAGAGTACGAGCGGGAGTTCACCGCGGCGGCCGACACGCTTAAGTTCACGCACGATGGCGGTACCCGCTACCGGGTAGCGGGGTTTAGCACCGAGGATGCGGAGCTCTTTGACATCACCACCCCCGCCGCCGTGCAGCGGGTGGTCAACGGCAGCTTCTCCGGAGCCGGCCCCTACACCCTGGAGGTGGAGCCCTCCGGGGCAGCGGGCGAGCGCACCTATCTGGCCGTGGGCTCCGGGGCGTTGAAGAGCCCGGTCTCGGTCGAAAAGGGCACGGCCGCCTCTTTGTCCGATGCGGCCAACGCGGCCGACTGGATTTTGATCTCCCACCGGGAGATCGGCTGGCTGGAGAGCGGAGCCGAGCAGGGTTGGGTGTCGAGCCTGGTTGCGCTGCGCGAGTCCCAGGGGCTAAGGGCCGCCGTGGTGGACGTGGCGGACATCTTCGATGAGTTCGGCTACGGGCTGCCCACCCCGCAGGCGATCAAGGCCTTTATCTCCCATGCCTACCGCAACTGGCAGCCGCCCGCCCCGCAGTATGTGCTGCTGGTGGGGGACACCACCTACGACTACAAGGACAACCGGGGCCTGGGCACGGTGAACTACGTGCCGGGCTACCTGATCTACACGCCGCACCTGGGCGAGACGATCACCGACGACTGGCTGGTGCAGGTGAGCGGCTCCGATGCGCTCGCCGATCTTTACATCGGCCGGCTGCCGGCCAACAGCGCGGCGGAGGCGGCGGCGATGGTGGGCAAGATCGTGGCCTACGAGAGCGCCCCCAACACCAAGGGCTGGGAGCGCAGCCTGGTGCTGGCGGCCGACAACATCCTCGAGCAGTGGGAGGCGGTCTTTGAGGCGATGAACGAGGAGGCCGCGGCGCTGCTGCCCGCGGGCATGGAGACTCCCTGGCGTTTTTACCTTCAGGAGTACCAGAACGAGAGTCTCGCGGTGGCCGACCTGACCGCAGACCTGCTCGCTGCGATCGGTGCCGGGGCGCTGATCGTGAACTACAGCGGGCATGCAAACCACAACGTTTGGGCCGACGAGCAGATTCTAGACAACCGCGGCGGGGCGTTTCGCTCGGATGTGGACACGCTGGCCAACCCCGGCCGCTACCCGTTTGTGGTGAACATGGCCTGCCTGTCGGGCTACTTCATCTACCCCACGGCGGGCGACTATGTGGGGCCCGGGTGGCTCTCGTTGGCCGAGGGGTTCCTGCTGCCCGCAGACCGCGGGGCGGTGGCCGCGCTGATGCCAACCGCCATGACGGAGACCACCGGCCAGCAGGTGCTCTCCGGTGCGCTCTACGAGGGGATCTTCACTCTCGACCGGCGCATCCTGGGCCAGGCGGTGGCCTATGCGAAGCAGCAGCTTCTGGCCAACGGCGGGGGCCGCTACGAGCAGACGGCGGACACCTTTCTGTTCTTCGGGGACCCGGCCATGCAGCTCAAGGTGCCGCTGCCGCGGCGGCCGGCCGGGCTTGCCGCCGCCGCTTCGGGTGGCAGCGCGGCGCTCACCTGGTTGCCGGCGGTAGACTGCGTTGGTGCCCCGGTGGCGGGCTACAACTTGTACCGGAGGCGTTCGACCGAGGAGGGCTACACGAAGCTGAACACGGTGCTGATCACCGATCCGGGCTACACCGATGCGGGGCTGGTGGTCGGGGAGACCTACTACTACGTGGTCACGGCGGTGGACCAGGAGGCCGATGAGAGTGTGGTCTCGGCTGCGGCGGCGCTGAGCATCGCCGACTCCGGCGGGGGCGGGGGCGGGTGCTTCATCTCCACTGCCGGCTGGGGCCTGGCCCCGGGGCTGCTCAAGCCAATCGGGGTCATGGCGCTGCTGGTCTGCCTGGTCTTTATCAGCCGCAGAAAAAGAGAGTGAAGCAGGAGCGCACCCTAAAAGGGGACTGGAGGAGCGCCTCGCATGCGGCGGTAATTCAACATCATCTGAAAAATTTATATGCCGGAATGACTGTGACGGTTTTCGAGTTATCTTCTATCGTCTCTTCCTCTTCGTAGGTCACAATCGTTCCACTTTTCACACCGACCTCATCCATCGCCTGGAGCAACGCCTTCAACTCACGGGTTCTTGTTTTTTCGTTTTGCAGCTCCTTCGCGACCTGGATTATGTCCGTTACTCTGCGGCCTTCTCTGTAAATGAAATCGACTTCATTGCCGTTTTTCGTCTTGTAGTAGAAAAGCTCCTTGCCCCGGCGCTTCAATTCCAGAAAAACAGCGTTCTCCAGATGCCGGCCGATGTCATCGGAGAACCCGAAGGATACCGACCGTGCGAGGCCCGTATCAATGGCGTAGATCTTCTTGGGGCTTTTGACCTGCTGTTTCACGGAGAAGGAAAATGCATCGACGGTAAAAAGAAGATGAGCATCCGAAAAGCAGGCAATGTATTCCTTGACCGTTTTATCGCTGAGTTCCGTCAGCTTCGCCAATTTGTTGTAGGTGTAAAGGGAGGAGACGTTTGCAGCAAGGTAATAGAACAGGCTTTCCAGGTCGACGGGCTTTTTGATGCCGAATCGAGCGGCAATGTCCTGGTAGATGATGCTGCGCGCATACATGGCGTGGATCTCTTTGATCGTTTCGGGCTCTTTCAGGAAAGCGGCCTCCGGAAACCCGCCGAATCGGAGATAGTCGTCCATCATCTTCCGAATGATGTGCCGGTGCTTGATCTGGGTTACGGGGTCCGAGGTGCCCACTCCTCTGGCTTGCATGAATTCTCCGAAGGAAAAGGGATAGACCTCAACGGGGGTAGTCCTGCCGGAAAGCAGCGTTATAAATTCGGAGGATAGCAGTCGCGAGTTGGATCCGGTGACAACGAACTTGGTCTTTTTTTGCTCGTAGTGGGCTTTTACAAATACCTGCCACTCGTTGAAATAGTGCACTTCGTCGAGAAAACAATAGACCATGCCTTCCGGTGAGGCGAGTTTAAGATAGTCTTCGTAAACCCGTTCCAAGTAGCCGACATCGTTCTTGTAGCGGCTGAAACCGGGGTGTTCGAGGTTGAGAAAAAAAATATTTTTAGGGCTGATTTTTCTTTCTTCCATCAGGTGATTTATGATCTGACGGATCAGGGTGCTCTTCCCGCTGCGCCTCACCCCGACAATCGAAAGTATGTAAGGCAGATCGAATTTCTTTTTAACTTCGGCGAGCACGCTCCTGGGCACACCAGCCTCATAGCGGGAGCCGTCCCAGTGTGGATTCTGATCGACGATCACGCTTTCAAACATGTTTCTCTCCGAATAAAATCTATTTAATTCGGATCATACTCCGTAAAATATGTTTGTCAAGCGGTACCAACACACTCCTCAAGTGGTTCAGTTCAGTCACGCTCCTCAAGCGAGGCGTTTATTTGCCGAGCGCTCCTTCTGCGGCTGCATCGAGTCCCGGTTGAGTGTGGCTGGAAGCTGTGGTAGGATTATAGGTAATAATTCCACCTTTTGAGAATCAAAACAAAACATGATCGAACTTGGTCAAATTTACCGCCGCAGCGATGATTTCGTCTTTCGGCGAATCGAGGGGGAGACCATCCTGGTTCCCATCAAAGGCAACGTCGAGGACCTGGAGTCGATTTACAGCCTCAACGAGACTGCAGCCCTGGCGTGGCAGAGCCTCGACGGCGCGCGCGATTTGAAAACCGTTGTGGGGCTGATCACCGAGGAATACGATGTGCCCCGGGACCAGGCCGAAGCGGACCTGCTGGCTTTCGTGCAGGAGATGAAAACAATCGATGCGGTTCTTGATATGGGCCGCTGATTCGCGAGGCAAATGCAATGGAGGAGAAGAAGCCGAAAAAAAGGTATGAAAAGCCTGTCGTCACCCGCATCACTCTTGATGCCAAGTGCGCCGTGCTCGGGTTCTGTAAAGGTGCCAGCAGCGGTCCGGCTGTCGGGGCCTGCACGGACGGGTTCGGAGGAGGCTGTCTGACGAACGGATCCTGAAAACCAGCTCACAGGCCCTTCCCCTGTCAATGCCGAATCCCCATTTATTTGTTATCGCCGGTTTCCCCCTGACCATCGAAAGCATTTCGCCCATCGGTGCAGCGGCTGTGCCGCCTTCCTATCGGCCCTTCCTTTCAAAGGGGTGCAACGGCCCTTATCTGCGCCTGACAGCGAACCGTGGAGACATTAAGCCAGGAAAACGGATCTTCGAGAGCCCGCCCATCTGGTTCCTGGACAGATCAAGAAAAACCTCGCATTTCGGCATCTATCACGACTACCCGGAGCTGAAGCGCACCCTGTCCATTCCGGATGAAGGACACGTTGCCCGGCTTTTTTTCGGTGCGCGCAACCACGATCCATTCCTGGGGCCGGCGCTCGAGTTGGTTATGATCAACCGCCTTGCGCGGGGCGATGGGGTGATCCTGCACGGCTGCGGGATTTCACGCGAAGGCCGCGGAATCGTTTTCGCGGGGGAATCGGGTGCTGGGAAGAGCACGCTCTCGCGGTTGTGGGCGCAGAAACGGGGGGTCGAAATTCTGAGCGACGACCGTGTCATCGTGCGCCGACAAAACGGCCTGTTCTGCCTGTACGGGACCCCCTGGCACGGGGATGCGGCATTTGCCGCGCCCGGCGGGGTGCCGCTTGAGCGGATTTTTTTCATCCGGCACGGGGAGCGGAACGCGGTGCGGCCGATGGCAAGGGTCTTTTACGTTCGCGAGCTTCTGAAATGCTCCTTCCCGCCGCTCTGGGATGCGGCCGGCATGGGCTTCACGCTCGAATTCTTCGACGAGCTGACCTCTGCGGTGCCCTGCGCCGAGCTGGCGTTCGTGCCGGACTCCAGCGCACTTGATTTCATCGGCCCCTGATTTTTTGTGGAAGCGGCTTCCAGCCGCGATGTTGCATTTGAGTGCGGTTTGATCTCGGCTGGAAGCCGCTTCCACAGGGAATCAGCACGTGGGAATCGCTGGGCTTAATGAAGATAATACCAAGTGAGGACAAGCTGCTGCTGTGGGCGGCCGGCGCGGTCGGAGGCGCTGCCCCGGCATGGGTGCCTGCGGAACTGGGGCCCTCCGGGAGCGCGCGCCTGGTCGAGCGAGCGGTGACGGAGGGTATGGCGGGCATTCTCTTCCGGGTCCTGGGCGGCTCCGGACGTCTGGGGATCCTTTGCGGGAGGGAGGGGCAGCGGCTTAAATCCGTTTACTTCCTGACACTCCAGGCCAACCTGAGGACCCTGGCCGTCCTGAAACAGATTTTTCTCTCCTTGAATGCAGGCGGCATCCGCGCCGTCGTCATCCAAGGCGCCTCACTGTTGGTCGATCTTTACAAGGACCCCGGGCTGCGCCCGCTGAGCGACACCGACCTGTGGGTGCTCCCGGAGGAGCTCGAACGGACTTCAGCCGCACTGCATAAACTTGGCTTTGCAAGCACGGCGCTCTACCCTCGGCTCTTCCGAAAAGGGGAGCTGCTGATCGACCTGCGCACCCAGCTCATGGGGGTGGAACGGATCCCTGCGCGGCGCTTCCTGCTAACCATCGACCAGCAATCGATTTTCGAAAACTGCCGCCGCTTCGCTTACGAAGGCTGCGAGATGGGGGTGCTCAGCCCCCAGGACCAGGCGCTCTACCTGACCATGCATGCGGTCAAACACAACCTGGAGCGGCTGGTGTGGCTGGCGGATTTGAGGTGCCTGACCGCTGGTTGGACGCCCTCGGATTGGGATGCCCTGGGCAAGCGGGCCGGGGAGATCGGCCAAAACCGGGTCCCGGCCCTGCTGGGCTACCTGCTGAGCTTGCTCCCCGGCGACCAGCCGGCTGCGCCGCGTCGCGACGACATCGAGCTTTCAGCCTTGGAGAAGCACCTGCTGCGGATGCGGCGCACAGGACCGCTGCCGAAATGGTCCTCTCTGGTCCTGCTTCGGGCCGGAGGGGTCTTGCCCCAGGCCGAGTTTGCCCTGGAGAGCCTTTTCCCGCGGCCCGCCGTGCTGCGTCAGGTGTTCGCGGGGCGCGAAAGCCTTAAGGATTGGCAGCTCTACGCGCTCAGGGTCCGCCAGCTCCTCGGCCTGCTGCGATCGTTTTAAAGCTTGCGATTGCAAAGGAAAGCCCTTCGCACTTGCCGGAAGCGACCGGTCAGCGAGGGGTTTTCTCATTGTGGGAGCGGCTTCCAGCCGCAATGGCGTCTTGGGAGCGCGGACTGCCAGGCGCCGGCACGGTATCATGCGCGCGATGGGATGAGCTTATTCGCTGCCAAACTCGTAAGCCCCCATATCGACCGTGGCCCCGGAGACCCTGGGGTTGCCGTCGAAATCGACCTCCGTCAGACCGGCCGCATCCTCGGTGCCGGCATCGATGCAGGGAGAGCCGGCCTGCAGCTGGAACTCCTCCAGCGCTGGGTTCACCCAGAGAGGCTCCAGGCGAATGTTGCCGCCGCTGCCCTCGAAACCGGCCTGGTCGATGTTGCAATGTACGGTGCGCGCCGCAGCCGACGCGAAGTTTGACAGCTGCGGGTTCACCTCCGCAAAGTTGCCCCAGAGGATGCTGTTGGCGATGACGGTGTCGGCGATGAAATTGTAGACCGCGCCGCCCTGGTTCTGGGCGAAAGCTGTCCGATTGCCGTAAAAAGAGCAGTTGGTGATGACGGCCCCGTTCCAGGCGGCATACACGGCTCCGCCGCCGGAAATGATGCTGCCGCTGGCCCCGGCGCTGTTGCCGGTGAAGATGCAGTTGGCAATGACCAGCGCGGACGACTCCGTGTAAACGGCTCCGCCGTTTCGGCTGGCAACGTTGTCGGCAAACGCGCAATTTCGCACGGTGCCGGCGGAAAACCCGGCGTAGAGGGCCCCGCCGTTGATTGCCGAGTTGGCTTCGAACCGGCAGTTCTCGATGGCGAATCCGGGCACGTTTCGGGCGAGCACCGCGCCGCCGTCGCCGCCGCCGGCGTAGGTCAAAACGAACCCGTCGATCCGGGTTCCACCGGCTGCGAGATTGATACAGCGGCTGCTCCCCCGACCATCGAGCACCGACGGCCTGAGCCCCCAGTCGCGCTGGTCCAGGCGGCGCTCCGTGCCGGCAAACCCCCCGTAGAGAGCAAGGGGTTTGTCGATCAGGATTTCATCCGCAAGATCGTAAGTCCCCCCCCTGACCCAGATCTGCTCCCCGGGCCGGGCGGCGGCGATGGCCTGCTGGATCGTACCGAAAGCGCTCCTCCAGCTGGAGCCGTCCCCGTCCAGGGAGGCATCCACGAACCAAACCCCCTCCAGGGCCGCCTCCACCTCGTCTGCGCCGATGTCCCAGTCCGTTTCGCCCGTGCGGTCATGGCCGTCGATGTCGGCCGCCGCCTGCGGGCAGCCCGAGGACGGCAGGGCCGATGCTTTCAAAAAGACCGACTGCAGCGCCAGGTTTTTGCCGGCATCGACGGCTGCGGAATCCTCTCGCAGGTGAAAATCTTCAGCGCCCGGGGTGATCGAGAGGAACTGTTCGGCCGGCTTGAGGAAAACCAGCGAGCCTTCACCGGCCGCGCTCCGATCCGAGGAGATGTTGTGGGACTGGGCCCCGCGCCGGATCCGGAAGTCGCCCCGGCTGTTGCCCATGGAAATGGAGTTCACGACCGAGATCCGGCCGTGGGATTCGTCGACCCCGACTCCGCGCATTCCGTAAACCGTGCAATTTTCGACCCGTGCGGAGGAGCGCGGCCAGCGGGTGATGATGCCGGCGGCGCCGCCGTCGTAGATGATGCAGTTGCGGGCGGTGAACTCGCTGTGCAGCGCCCCTTCGATCCCGGCGCCCTCGAAGCGGGGCCATTCGAAATCGTGGATCAGGAGGCGCTCCAGCACGACCCCGCGCGCCTGCCACACCGCAACGGCGGCAGCGAGGAAGTTGCGGCGGAACCCCTTCAACTCCACTCCCTCGATGCGCGTGTAGTCGTCGGCCACCAGGATCCCGTAGCGCGTGCGGCCCTGGCCGTCCAAGACCACCCCGGCCCCGGCCAGCCCCTGGTGCCGGGCGCCGTCGGCCGCCGTGAGCCACATGAAGCGCTCGGCATCCGTGACCGACCCCTGGATCCGCGCGAGCTCCCAGAGTGAGCGGCTTGTGAACGGGCCGTCGTTGTAGCACACACCGACCTCGAGGCGGTCCTCCGCTACGAGATTGCCCCGGCGGTCCCGCTGCCAGGCCTGGATCGAGGTGTAGGCGCGGCGGATCGCATAGGCGTGGCCGCGGTGGTCCGCATCGGCGGGGGTCTGCAGCGTCAACTGGGTGTCGCTGTCGCGGCTGAGGATGTAGAGCTCCTCGTCGTCGATCACGATCTCATCGCCCCGGCCGATGGCGGCCGGCAGAGCCACGCCCGCTAAGCTCACCACGACCGAACCCGCGAGGATCGTGGCGGTGCCGGCGCTGCACAGGACGCCTGCGTTGGTGCCGACCGAGCGGTGGTTGACGGTCACGGCCTCCGCCGCCGGCGCTCCGGCGATTGCGCCGGCGAGCGTCAAAAAGACCGCTGCACAAAGGATCAGTCTGCGTTTGACCATAGAGCCCCCATCAGCTTCATGACGGTTTTCTGCCACCTGTTGCAAAGCAATCAACATGCCATCAGACCTGAAACCACGATTGCGGGTCGGCAGAGGATCGCCTCGGTCGTAAGTGGTTGTGGTTAATGATTGTTTTGACAGAGCTGACCGGGTCGGGGGTCGGGCGGGGGTGTTTTGGGCGGGGCCTACCGAATCAAAAAAACAGCAACCGGGGTAAGCGCGATTTCAAAAGTGAAATCCTTGCCCCGGAAAGCTGCCGGGCTCACATCTCTTGTCAGCCTGCAAAGGCCAGCGAAAAAATCGCGAGATTGCCGAGCACGTGGATTGTGATTGGGACCATGAGGTTTTTTTCGATCTCAACGGCGGCGGCGAAGACCAGCCCGCCGACGATCTGGATGACGGGAAGGGTCGCCGCGGTGGGGTGGAGCAGGGCAAAGAGGATCGTGGTCCCCAGGATGGCCGCCGGCGCCCCCCAGCGGCGGAGGGCGCGGAAAAGCAGCCCGCGGAAAAACAGCTCCTCCGCGATCGGCCCGATCAGGCCGCCGACCGCAAAGAAGAGGGGCGCCTCCGGCCAGCGCGCGGCAGCCGAGTTACCGACGAGGCGCAGCGGGTCCAGGCCGAACAGGATGGCGGCTGCGAACCCGAGCGCGGCAAGAGCCCCGCACGCCGCCGACCAGAGGATCCCCCGGCGGAGGCCGCGGCCCAGTCCGCCGACCGGCAGGAAGATCTCCCCCCGCTCCAGCCGGAAGCGGCGCATGCTGAGCGCGATAATGCCAACATCGGCCGCGCGCGCAAGGCCAATGGCGGCCAGCACCGGGACCCCGGTCCGGGGGATCGCCCAAACAACGAGCGTCTCGAGGGCCAGGATCGCGATCGCAGCGCCGATGCAGGCGTTCAGGGCGCGCCGGTCTGCGTCCATCCCAATCTCCTCAGCGCCCGGTAGGCGTAAAGTTGATCGTACCAGTCACGCGAGTCGACGATGAAGGTGGCCACCCGCTCGCGGACGCCGCGCTCGCGGCGCTCGGCCAGGGATTCCAGCGCCATGGTGCGCACGTTGAGGTGCGGGTCGGCCAGAAGACGCATCAATGCGGCGGACGCCTCGGGGCAGCGGCCGCCCGCCAGGGCTTTGCACAGCCAGTAGCGAACCTGCGGTTGCGCGGCGGCCTGGAGATCCCGCCAGCCGGCCAGCGTGCAGATATCGGCTCCGGTTTCGTGGACCGCCCGCAGGGCGGCCGCCTGTTTCTGCCAGCTTCCGGATGCCAGGGCGGTTGCGAAACCATCCGGCCGGGGCGGCCCCTCGCGGCTGGCGGCAAATCCGATCAGGATGCCTGAACCCAGCATGAGGCAGAGCGCCGCCGTGGCAAGATCGGCGCCTCGGGGCGCGGCCGCAAGCCCCAGCACCAGCCTCAGGAGGGCAAAGACCAGCAGGAAGAGGGCGACCGGGAACGCCAGCAGCACGCTCCAGAACGTGAGGGATCGAAACGGCCCCCAGCGGTCGGACGCCTCGGAGATCCGGTCCAACACCGCGCGCGGGTCTGCCAGGAAGCGCTCGACTTGAACCTCGGCCAGAGGCTCGCCGTTTTCGCTGAACCGCAAGCGTTCCTCCCCCGCTTCGATTGCAGCAACCAGGCCGGTGGCCGAGGCGACCGGCAGCCAGTCGTTTCGGATCAGCGCTTGGGCCACCGGCGCGCGGTGGTGATCCTCGGCGGGGGTTTCGAGGCGGAGCGCATTGATCTGCCTCTGCTGGCGGGACTTGAACGCCTCCGCCGGGTAGAGGGTGTAGCGGTAGTAAAACGAGCTGACACGCTCCCCCACGGGGTTCGACATGAGCAGATGGTCTCTCAGGTCGATGAAAAGATGCGGGTCGTACTGCGTGAACCAGCCTGCTGCCAGGAGGGCGATTGGCAGCGCCCGGGTGAGCAGCAGGGGTCTCCAGACCGGCCTCTCGCCGCGCAGAAACCCCCATGCCACGGCGAAAACGGGGGGCGGGATGACGGCGAGATACAGGCTCGCCCAAAGGTTGAATCCGCTGCCGTTGACGGCCAGCAGGGCCGCGGCCCAGATTAGGCCGGCGGCGGCGAGGACGGGGACGCGACGGGATGCCCCGCCGGCCGCTGCCGCGCCGGCAGCCGCCGCGAGGAGCGACAATCCGGCGCCGACGCTGAACGTGAAAAAGACCCCGCCCCCGAAAGCGGAGCCCATGCCGGCCAAAAGCGGCATGATATGGAGGTTGGGCACCGGCTGGAACCCCGCGGCGGCCACGGCCGCCATCTCGGAGAGCAGGCGCAAATTGGAGAGGTGCACCTGCACGGTGGCCAGGAGCTGGGAGAGCCCCATGCCCAGCAAAAGCTCTCCGACCGGGAATACCGCTCGATGAATGGCGCTGAACGTCTTCAAATTTTTATATGAATTTCAAAAGGTAAGGGTTGATTTCACCGCTTTGCCGGTTTGCGAAAGCATCTTTGTTATGATAGCATTTTTTAGACGGTGATGAAAACCCCGGCCAGGACGCGAACCCGAGCATTGTGATGATCGTCGCCATTCATCAGCCTCAATATCTGCCCTGGCTGGGCTACTTCGGCAAGATGCTGCAGTCTGACGTCTTCTGCTACCTCGACACCGTTCAGTTCAAGAAGAACGAATGGCAGAACCGCAATCGCATCAAGACCGCCCAGGGGTGGCAGTGGCTGACGGTGCCGGTGACGTACCGCTATCCCCAGAGGATCGGGGCGGTCGGCATCGACAACACGGCCGACTGGGCCCGCAAGCACCTCCAGGCGTTGCAGACCAACTACCGCCGCGCGCCTTTTTTCGAAAGCCACTTTCCGGCGATCGAGGCGGTTCTGAGGCGGCGCTGGGAGAGCCTTTCAGCCCTGAACCTGGAACTGATCGAATGCATTCGGGGAATTTTGGGGATCGGGCACAAGCCGGCGGCGCTCGCATCCGCGATCAGCGCCTCCGATGAACCGACCGAGCGCCTGATCGACATCTGCCGGGAGCTGGGGGCGGACACCTATCTGGCCGGGGCGGGCGCAAGGGCCTACATGGATGCCGGGCGCTTTGCGCGGAGCGGGGTGCGGCTCTTGACCCAGGCATTCGAACACCCGGTCTACCCGCAGCGTTTCAACGGGTTCACCCCGCAGCTTGCCATCGTGGATTTGATCTTCAACTGCGGGCCGGAAAGCGCCGGGATCATCCGGGCTGGCAACCGTCCCGCGTGATCCCCGGGACCGGCCCCCGGTTCCCGGCCGAGTCGATCACAGGATCCTCCCGTCCCCCTTTGGTAGGGAGGGGCGAAAGCGGACTGCGATGAAGAATGTGAACATCCTGGCCATCGGCGCGCACCCGGACGACATTGAGTTCGGCTGCGGCGGGTCGCTTGCAAAATACAGCCAGAGAGGCCACCGCCTGTATCTGCTGGTGATGACCGGTGGCGGCTTAGGGGCTCCGGCGGAGACGCGCATGGCCGAGCAGCAAGCGTCCCGGCAGATCCTCGGGGCTGCTGAGGTTTTCTGGGGCGGCTACCAGGACACCCACCTCGGCCTGGATGTGGAGATGATCAAGAAGATAGAAAGCGTGATCGGCGCGGTGAAGCCGGACTTCATTTTCTGCAGCTTCCCGGACGACACCCACCAGGACCACCGGCACCTGGCCCAGGCGGTCATGTCGGCCACACGCTACATCCGCAACGTGCTCTTCTTCGAAGGGCCGACCACCCAGAATTTCAATCCCCAGGTCTACGTGGACATCTCCGACACCCTGGACCGCAAGCTCGACGCCCTGCGGGCGCATCAGTCCCAGGTCATGAAGACCAACATCGAAAACCTCTCCATCATCGAGATGGCCCGCTCGTTCGCCAACTTCCGCGGGACGCAGGGCCGGGTGAAGTATGCGGAGGCGTTTTGTGCATTGCGCCTGTTCATCAACATCTGACGAGGACTTCGCTGAAAGCCCGGAGCCGGCGTTGCGCGGCGCCGCCCGCCCACTGCGGCGCGTTTCGTGTGGGAGCGGCTTCCAGCCGCGATGAGGGGCATTCGAGCAGTCTTGCTCTCAACTTGCTGCTCGTTACTTTTTTTCCATACTCATAACTCATCACTCTGACGCATAACTCTTTTTATGACTCACCCCTTCATCCCCCACTCGCGGCCCACATTGGGCGAGAAGGAGGCCGGGGCCGCGGCGGCGGTGGTGGCCTCGGGCCAGCTCGCCGAGGGGCCCGAGGTCGAGGCGTTCGAGCGCGAGGTCGCCGGCTTCCTGGGAGTGGCGCATGCGGTGAGCGTCAGCTCGGGCACCGCGGCGCTCTACCTGGCGCTCACGGCCATGGGGGTGGGGCCGGGCGACGAGGTCGTGCTGCCGAGCTTCGTCTGCTCCGCGCTGCTGAACGCCGTGGCCGCCGCCGGCGCCGCGCCGGTGCTGGCCGATATCGACGCAGCCACCCTCAATATCGACCCCGCCGACGTTGCGGCTCGCTTGAGCCCGCGCACGAAAGCCATCCTTGTACCCCACATGTTCGGGCTGCCGGCGGACCTCGACCGGCTGGCGGCCCTGGGCGTGCCGCTGATCGAGGACTGCGCCCAGGCCATCGGGGCCGTGCATCGCGGCCGCGCTGTGGGATCCTTCGGGCAGGCTGCAATTTGCTCCTTCTACGCCACCAAGGTGATGGCGACGGGTGAGGGCGGCCTGGTGGCCACCGGCTCCGCGGCCCTGGCCGGGGACGTGCGTGACCGCAAATCCTACGACCGGAAGCGCGACCACCGGCGGCGCTTCAATTATAAGATGACGGACATCCAGGCCGCGGTCGGCCGGGTCCAGCTCCGGCGGCTGGCCGGGTTTATCCGCCGCCGCCTGGAGATCGCGGAACGTTTCCGGGCCGTGCTCCAGGGGTTCCCGATCGGGCTGCCGCGGCAAGACCCCGGGCGCATCTATTTCCGGTTCGTGATCGATGCGATCCCCGATGCCCCCGCTTTCGTCCGCCTGGCCCACGGCCAGGGAATCGGGTGCGAGCAGCCGGTGCACACGCCGCTGCACCGGCTGCTCGGCATCGAAGGCCTCCCTCGGACCGAATCTGCATGGAAGCGGGCCGTCTCCCTCCCGATCTATCCCCGGCTGACGGACGAGGAGACCGGCCGAATCCTCGAGGTGGTCTCGGGTTTGCTCCGCAGGCAAAATATTGACCCCGAAGGCGTCGCCCTGCCAAACATCCAATAAGCCCCGCTCTTCGCCGCACCCCGACTGACTTGAAATAAATATAATTAAAACAATTTATTGTGTGGATTTTTTCAGGCGAACGGAGCCTGTGGTACAAGTTGTGCAATATTGCAGCCGAGGTAGGCTTTGTATCGTTACTAAAACAAACGGATAGGTACCCGGAATCCCGAGCGATGAAATTTCATTCCGCAGCCCAGCCCATCATGGCGCCTGATCCCACCCTCGCTCACGTGATCCCCCTGGACGGCGCCACCCGAATCGACCGGGGGCCCAGACTGGACATCAGCGTCTATTTCTACACACCGGTTTGCCTGGCGGGGGCGCTGCTGCTTGCGGCCCCGGTCCGGGTTCTCTTCGCGGCCGAGGGGCTGCGCTGGGCTCACGTTTTGAGCCTTGCGTTCTGCCTCTCTTTCAGCGCGGTCCCGCCGGTCGCCTGGCTGGCCCGCCGCTTCGGGGTCCTCGACACGCCCGATGGGCGCAAGCCCCACGCCCGGCCGACCCCGCTGCTCGGCGGGACGGCGGTTTTTATCGGCATCGCCGTCGCGCTGCTTACCAACGGCGTCATGGCCCCGGAGCTGCAGGCCATTCTGGGCGCCGCCCTGATCCTCTTTGTGACCGGGGCCTGCGACGACTGGCGCGAGGTGCCGGCCGCAGTCAAGCTGGCCATCCAGGTCGTGTGCACCGTGATCGTGATGGCGGCCGGGGTCGTGCTGCGGGTGGTGCCCGAGGGTTTGGGGCACTGGGCAATGATCGGCAACGGCCTTCTGACACTGACGTGGGTCGTCGGCATCACCAACGCCATGAACTTTTTCGACGGCATGGACGGCCTCGCCGCCGGCTTGGGAGCCATCATCGGCTTTTTTCTGGCCGCGGTGGCCTACCAGACCGACCAGCCGTTTCTGGGCTGGATCGCCCTGGCGGTCATGGGCGCCTGCCTCGGATTCCTGCCGTTCAACTTCAGGCGCGGCCAACCGGCCGGGATCTTCCTGGGGGATGCCGGCAGCACGGTGATCGGGTTCCTGCTCGCCTGCATCGCGGTCTACGGGGACTGGGCCGAGAGCCGGCCGCTGGTGTCGCTTGCCTCGCCCGTGCTGATCTTCTGGCTGCTCATCTTCGACATGGTGCACACCACCGTCGACCGCATCGCCACGGGCAGGGTGAGGAGCGTGCGGGGCTGGATCGAATACGTGGGCCGGGACCACCTGCATCACCGCCTGGCCGATGCGCTGGGGTCAGCGCGCGCCAGCGTGATGTTCATCTACCTGATGGGCATCGGACTCGGCATCAGCGCCCTGATGCTGCGGGGCGCCTCCAGCGAAGGCAGCTTGCTGCTGCTCCTGCAGGCCGGGATCCTGGTGGTGCTGGTGACCGTCCTCGAGCGGCGCGGCCGGAATTGTTCCGCCCGGCGGGTCGGCGATCCCTGAGCCGAGGGGTCGGGGTTCAGGGAAACAATTTTCCGACGCCGTTGGAAAATGCAAAATTTTTGATCATCGCGGTAAAGTTTTTTTCAATCCGGGCGATCTTCATCATCGGACACATCGGAAACGGCGTCAGCGTCCGTTCGTCCGCCACTGACGGACGGCTGCGCAAGGCGCCGTCGCACAGCCGGGTTTTGACGGAGGCCAATGAAAGAGGCGAAGTTCAGTTTTGCGAAGCTGGCCGCGGTCCAGGCCGCCAATGGCGCCCGTGCGGCCGCACCCCAGGTTGCACCCGCGGCCGCCCGACCCGCTGCCGATCGGCGGCAGCTGCACGCCCTGGCCGGCGCCTGCCTCTCCCAGATTTTCAGTGCCGTGCGAGAATGTCAGGCCCTTGCGCTGGAGCCGGCGGCGACCATCGTCCGGCGCATGGCGGCGGAGCGCCCCGCGCGCGATGAGCTCTTTTCCGTTGCGCTGCATCGGGACCAAACCGACCGATTCGCCGTGCACCACAGCGTCAACGTGGCGGTCTATGCCATCAAGATGGCCCAGGAGCTCGCTTTCGACGAGGAGCGCCAGGTCCAGATCGGGCTTGCGGGGCTGCTGCACGATGTGGGCATCGCCCTGCTACCGGAGGCGGTCATATACAAAAAAGGCCCGCTCAGCGTCGAGGAGCTGAACATGCTCCGGGACCGGCCGAACAGCGCCGCCCGGATCCTGCAATGCCTCGGGCCGGAGCATGGGCTCATCGCCGAGTCCGCGGCCCAGGTGTATGAACGGATCGACGGTTCCGGCTACCCCCGCGGGCTCAAGGCGGACGAGATCCACGAGTACGCGCAAATCATCGGGTTGCTCGATCTGTACGAGGCGCTGGTCCACAGCCGGCCCAACCGCGAGAAGCTGAGCTTCTTCGAGGCGGTCAAATACATCTTCAAGAGCTGCAAGACCCAGTTCCAGCGCCGTTACATGAAATCGCTGCTGCGGGTCTTCACGGTGTTCCCGATCGACAGCTACGTGCAGCTGAACTCCGAGGCCGTCGGCAAGGTGGTCGAGCCCGTGCCGGACCAACCCATGCGGCCGAGACTTCAAATCATCTATGATTCACAGCGGCGCCGGGTGCTGACGGAGCGGTTTATCGCGCTGACCGAAGCGCCGCTCTTGAACATCGTGCGCAGCCTTTCGGAGAGGGAGTTGCGCGAACTGCGCCAGGGGATGGCGGCCGTGCGCGAGCCCGCCGAGGCCACCTGCGACACCGTGGGGGAGCCGGTCCTCTGACGCCGGCCGTGGGGCCGGGCGAAGGGTGCATCATGTATCTGGAACATTATGGTTTCACACAGCCGCCGTTTGCGAACGTGCCGTCGCGGAGCATGTTCTTTCGCTCGCCACAGCACGAGGAGGCGCTGCGCCGCCTGCTCTACGTGATCGAGAACCGCAAGGGCGTGGCCATGCTCACCGGCGAGGTCGGCTGCGGGAAGACCACCGTGACCAAGGCGCTGGCGGACCACCTCAACCGCGATCGGGTGCGGCTGCAGATGATCTCCAACCCCGCACTGGCCCCGGAGGAGCTTCTTAGGGCGATTCTGCTGAAACTGGGGGGGTCGGCGGCGAACGGGTCCAAGACCCTGATGCTCGACCAGCTTCAGAAGATCCTGACCGACAATGCCGCCGCCGGATTCAGCACCGTGCTCGCCATCGACGAGGCCCACGTGATCGGCAACCGGGCCACCCTCGATGAGCTGCGCATGCTGCTCAACATCCAGACCGACGAGGAGTTCCTCGTGACGCTCATCCTGCTCGGTCAGCCGCCGCTCTTGCGCAGCATCGCGGAGCTGCAGCCGCTGAAGGAGCGAATCGCCGTGAAGTTCAACCTGGAGCCGCTGGATGCGGTCAACACCATGCGCTACGTGCTCTTTCGGCTCAAGGGCTCGGGGGCCGGCCGCGGGATCTTCACGCTCGAGGCCGTCCGGCTGATCTTCGACTTCAGCGGGGGCATCCCGCTGCGCATCAACAACCTCTGCGACCGTGCGCTGCTGATGGGCGTCATGCACGACGCCCGGCTGGTGGACAGCCGTATCGTGCGCGAGGCCATTGAGGACATTGGGGAGTGAGCATGCCGCCAGGGCTGGTGCACCAACGGATATCCCGAGCAATTTCGCCGCGGCAGGGCCTTCGGCGGGTGTTGCTGTTGGCAGGAGTGCTGGCGGCCCTGGTCGGCTGCGCCGGCCCGGGCGCCGTGGCGCCCGTGGAACCCTACAGCCGGCCGGGGAGCCTGCCTGCGGCGGCGAAAACCGTCGCCGTCGCCGTGGCCGACCTGGACAACGACGGCAAGCTCGATCTGGCGGCCGGCGCGGTGGAGCCCGGTGCCATTTTGATTCTTTTCGGCGACGGGGCCGGCGGCGTTTCGGCGCCGCATCTGATCCCGGTGGAGGGCGACGTCCGCTCCCTGGCCATCGCCGACGTCAACGCCGACGGGCTGGCCGACATCGTCTTCAGCGTGCAGCGCCAGTCCTCGGGGATCCGGGTGTGGTTGAACCGCGGCCAGCGGCGCTGGGAGGCCGGCAAGAGCCCGATCGACATCAACCGCTACGAGGGCCTGCGCACCGGGGACATCAACGGGGACGGCCACGTCGACATCGTGGCGGCCAACGCCTCCTCGGATGCCCAGGGCGGTATCCAGGTGTGGTTGGGCAACGGCCGGGGCGATTGGGCCCTGGGTCCCTCCCCGACTGTCACCGGCACGTTCATGGACGTCAGCCTGGCCGATTTCAACGGGGACGGTCGATTGGACATCGCCGGCTCGAGCTGGGGTCTGCAGGGCTCCGTGCGGGTGTGGTTGAACGCCCCCGGCGGCTGGACGGCGCTGGCGCCGTTTGCACGCGGCAGCTTTTACGGGCTGCACGCCGCGGACATCAACGGCGACGGCCGCCTCGACCTTGCTGCCGGCACCTACAAGGACGGGGTCCGGCTGTTTTGGGGCGACGGCCGGGGCGGTTTCCGCGAGGATGCCGCCGGCCGCAGCGGGCTGGACCCCGACCCGCCGAAAACCCACGCCGCGCCGATGATCTCGCAACCCGCACCGGAGGCGAGCTTCTGGCACGCGCTGCCGGTGGATGTGGACGGCGACGGCCGGCTTGATATCGTGGCCGGGTCTCTGGACAACCGGGGGATCCGCGCGTGGCTGAACCGGGGGGATGCGGGCTGGGCACTGCTGACCGACGTGTATCCCAGTATCGGCAATTACTACGGCCTGGTGGCGGCGGATTTGAACGCCGACGGGCGACCGGACATCGGCGCCGCCCATTTCGGCGAGGGGGTCACCCTTTGGGCCGGCCGGGCAGCGGGCGAGGATGCCGCTTCGGCCGCCGGTGCCGCGCGTGCTTCGGCGCAGGCCACCCGCGCAACGCCGCCCGCCCTCTTGGAAAACGATGTCTTCAGAATCGTCGACGGCGCGGTCGAATACAAGATCGGCCCCGGCGACGGGCTTGAGATCACCTTGTGGGAAGGCAACACGCCGGTGCGCCAGGAGCTGCTGGTGCGGCCGGATGGGAAGATCTCCTTCGGCCTGGTGGAGAACCTGGCGGTCGAGGGCCGCACGGCCCGCGAACTGGACGATCTGCTGACCGTTCGGCTGGAGCAGTATTTGAAAAAGCCGCGGGTCGACGTGCACGTCACGCAGCACAAGAGCAAGTCCGTCCGGCTGCTCGGCGCGGTGTCCCGCACGAATGTGTTCGGCTCCGGAGCGGGCGAGTACAAACTCCAAGGCAAGACGACCGTGCTCGAAATGCTCACCCTGGCCGGCGGGCCCACCGACGACGCCGACCTGAAGTCGGTTCGCATCCGGCGCAAGAGCGGCGAAACGGTCTCCCTGAATCTCTACCAAGCGATCATCCAGGGGGATCTCACCCAGGACCTGGTGCTGAACGACGGCGACTTGATCTACCTGCCGACCCTCTCCAAGGAGGCCAACCGGGTCTACGTCTTCGGCGAGGTCCAGAAACCGGGGGCCTACACCTTCCGGGGCTCGGAGATGCGCCTGATCGACGCGATTTCCGAGGCCGGCGGCATCACCTCCTTTGCCTACCAGGCGGATACCCGGGTCGTGCGCGGCGACATCACCCAGCCGGAGATCCTTTCGGCTAACCTGCTGCGTCTGGTCGAAAACGGCGACCGGTCGCAGAACATCCAGCTCGCCAGCGGAGACCTGGTCTACGTGCCGCGCAGCGGGTTGGGCGACATCAAGCTCTTTTACGACCGGGTGAGGCCGCTGCTGGAAATGGTGCTCTGGCCGGCGCGGACCGTCATCGACTGGAACAGCGCGGCGGACATCGTGGGGGCAAAATAGGAAGGCGCCGCGCGGGAGAGAGACCTTCCCGAGAGAGGCTCGTCCATGGGGCAGTATGACGTTGATCTGAGAGATTACTGGCGCATCATGCGCAAGCGCAAGGCCTCGATCCTGGCCATGGTGCTGCTGGTGGGGCTGTGCAGCTACGGCTTCGCCAAACTGCGCGAGCCGGTCCCGCTTTACGAGGCCGGGTCCGCCGTCAAGATCGACCGCTTTTCCAACCTGGCCTCGATCCTGACCGGCGCCTTCTGGCGCCAGTCGGAAAATATGGAGACCCATGCCTACATCATCACCAGCCACCCGGTGCTGATGAGCGCCGCTGAGCAGCTGGGGTGGATCCCGGCCTCCCCCGCGACCGCCGATGGCGCCATCGGCGGGGAAGGCCCCATCGAGCCGCTCGAGCGCCTCAAGCGCATGGTGCAGGCCAAGCCTCAGGAGGGGACCCACATCATCAACATCCGCGCGGTTTCGGAAGACCCGGACCAGGCCGCACGGGTGGCCAACAGCCTCGCGCAGGCCTACCGCGACTACAACATCCGGCAGAACAACAAGAAGACCTCCGAGACCCGGGCCTTCATCGAGGAGCAACTGCGCCAGACCTCCGATCGGCTCAAAACAGCCGAGCGCGAGCTGCAGGCCTTCAAGGAGGCCAACGGCCTGATCGCGCTCGACACGCAGACGGCCAACACCCTTAACAAGTTGAACGCCCTGGAGACCGACCACGAGAAGGCCCGTGCCGAGCGGGCGGAGATCGAAGCCCAGCTCAAGGCGATCGACGCCGCCGGGCAGGGGCAGCCCGACCGGCTGACGGGGGTCATGTCGGCCGCGGTGCCCGCGTCGCCGCTCGGGCAGCTGCGCACCAAGCTGAGCGAGCTGAACCTGAAGCGCCAGACGCTGCTGATCGGCTTCACCGAAAAGCACCCCCAGGTCGAAGAGGCGACCAGCGAGATCCGGGCGGTGTTCCGCGAAGCGCGCAGCGAACTGCAGGCGGCCTGGCAGGCCTCCGCGAACCGCGAGGTCGATTTAGGGCGCCGGCTGGAGGCGCTCCATCGCGAGAACCTGAGCCTGCCCGAGAAGGGGCTGGCGTTGGTGCGGCTGCAGCGGGAGGTGGAGCTGCAGGAGTCGCTCTACTCCCAGCTCAAGACCAAGTACCAGGAGGTCCAGATTCAGGAATCCGGCCGCGTTGAGGAGGTCTTCGTCGTCAAGCCGGCCGTCGTTCCCAGCGAGCCGTTCAACATCCCCTCCAAGCTGATGATCCTGACGACCGGGGTCCTGATGGGCCTGATCATCGGGGTCGTGCTCGCCTTTCTGGCCGAGGTGTTCGACACCTCCATGGGCACCATCGAAGACGTGGAGGAGCTGCTGAAAGTGCCGGTGCTCGGCGTGATCCCGCAGCTGGAGGGCGACGGGCGCAGGCCGGGGCGGGAGGACCGCACGGATGCCGCCCGCAACCGCGCCGGGGACCTGGTGACCCACTTCGAGCCCAAATCCCAGGCGGCGGAGTCGTTCCGGGCCCTGAGGACCAACCTGCAGTTTTTGAGGCTGGAATCCGAGGGCCGGCTGTTTCTCATCACCAGCTCCTTTGTCCAGGAGGGCAAGACCCTCAACGCGGTCAACCTGGCCCTGTGCATGGCCCAAGCGGGCAATCGCGTGCTGCTCGTGGACGCCGATCTGCGCAAACCGAGCATCCACCGCGTCTTCGGCCTCTCCCGCGAGCCCGGCATCACCGATTGCGTGCTCGGCAACTACCACTGGCGCGAGGTGGTCGGCACGATCTCCGACATCATGCTGGGGGACTTCGAGATCGAGGAGATCCTCAAGACGCCGGGCATGGACAAGCTGCACGTCGTGGCCGCCGGGACCAAACCGCCCAACCCGACCGAGATTCTTAGCTCCGTGCGCTTTCGCGAGTTTCTGAAGGAGGCCCGGCAGCACTACGATTTCATCTTTGTGGACGCCCCCCCCATTCTGCCGGTGGCGGATGCGACCGAGATCGCACCGCTGATGGACGGGGTGTTCCTGGTCTACACCGTGGGCCGGATCGGCCGCGGCGTGCTCAAGCGCGCCAAGTCCAACCTGGACAACGTGGACGCCAAGGTCATGGGGATCGTCCTCAACAACGTCAAGCCCGAATCCGGCCCGGACTATTTCCGCTACCATTCTCATTACTACTACGGCCCCGACCCGGACGGGCATCCCGCCTCCCCCGGAGGGAGCGAGCGGGCGGGCCGGTGGTGGCCGGCGGCGCTGGCCAAAGCCTCCGGCGTCCTCGCCTTCCTCCTCGTGCTGTCGGTCTTCCTGGTCAACGCCCTCTGGCCGGAGATTTCGACGGACCTGCCAACCTGGCTGAAGCCCTATGCCCAACTGCTCACCATCAACTGACCCGGCCGCTTCGGCCTGAGGGGTGCGGCGTGCGGCAGTCCGTTTTCGTCATAGGCTCGGCGGCGATCGCCCTGCTGCTGGGGGGGCTGGTGGCCAGTTTCACCCCGGCGCACATGGTTCTGGCCGTCGGGCTTCTGGCCATCTTCACGGTCAGCTTCCTCAAGACCGAGTGGGGCCTCTACATCCTGATTTTCTCCATGCTGCTCTCCCCGGAGATCACCATCGGGGGAACAGCCGGCAGTTCGCTGGGGCGCGGGGTGACCCTGCGGTTCGAGGACATCCTGTTGGCGGTGATCGGCCTGAGCTGGTTTGCCCGCACGGCGGTCCTCAAGGATCTGGGGCTCTTTCTCAAGACCCCCCTCAACCTGCCGATCTTTTTATACATGCTGATCTGCGTGCTCTCGACCGGCTTCGGGTTCATGGCCGGCCGGGTCGAGCTCAAGACCGGCGCCCTCTACGTGCTCAAATATTTCGAGTATTTCGTCGTGTTCTTCATGATGGCCAACCACGCGCGCAGCAGCGCCCAGGTCAAGCGTTTCGTCTTCTGCCTTTTCCTGACGGCCTTCATCGTCGCCGTCATCGGCATGCTTCAAATTCCCGGGGGGGAGCGGGTCTCGGCCCCGTTCGAAGGGGAAGGCGGCGAGCCGAACACCTTCGGCGGATACCTGCTCTTCATCGGGATGACGGCGGCCGGTATTGCCGTCAAGACCCGCGATATCCGCACACGGCACCTGCTGCTGCTCTTCATCCTGTGCCTGGTGCCGCCCTTCTTCTTCACCCAGTCCCGCTCCTCCTATCTGGCGTTCATCCCGGCCGGGCTTGCCCTGGCGCTCATGGCCGAGCGGCGCTTTGTCATCGTGGGGCTGGTGTGCGTCGGGCTGATGGCGAGCCCGCTCTTCCTGCCGGATGTCGTCAAGCAGCGCATCCGCTACACGTTCAACCAGCCCGAGGAGCCGGGGCAGATCACCATCGGCGACGTGCGGCTGGACACCTCGACCTCGGCCCGGCTGCAGAGCTGGAAAGAGGTAATGCGAGACTTCACCCGGCACCCCTTCCTCGGGCACGGGGTCACCGGATACGCCTTCGTGGACGCTCAGTTCCCGCGGGTGCTCGCGGAGACCGGCCTGCTGGGGATGGCGGCCTTTCTCTACCTGCTGACGGCCGTCTTCAAGCTCGCCTGGCGGCGGTTCCGGGAGGCGCGCGAGCCTTATTACCGCGGGCTGGTCATGGGGTTTTTGGCCGGGTTTGTCGGTTTGGTCGTTCACAGCATCGGGGTGAACACGTTTGTCATCGTGCGCATCATGGAGCCCTTCTGGTTCTTTGTGGGCATCATCGCGGTGTTGCCGATGGTTGAGGCTAAGATCCCGGAGGCTGAACCGTCTGCGGCGCACTCCGGAACTCCATCCATCTGCGCCGCCCGCCGCCTGTTCGTACGCCCGCGCCCCTGCTGATCGGTGCGCGCAGTTCCCCACGGGTGGCGCATCCGGAAATGCGTGCAACGCCGGTGCCCCGGGGCGAAGACGATGCGGCGCGCAAGCGTCGCCGCACCTCCTGCCGTCAGCGGCGGCGATTTCTCATCTGCGCCCGGGCTCGATTCTCGGGTGCAGGCGTTGTGGAGGGGTGGGGATGCGATTGATCACGCGTTCGGACTTCGACGGCTGCGTCTGCGCGGCGCTGTTCCTGGAACTAGACCTCGTCGACGACATCCTCTTCGTCCATCCCAAGGATCTGCAGGACCGCAAAATCCCGGTCGGTGCGCAGGACATCCTCGCCAACGTGCCGTATGCCGTCGGGTGCACCATGTGGTTCGACCATCATTCGAGCGAGTGCGAACGCCTCGGCCTGCCGGTCGGCTGTGCGGGGTTGAGCGCGAAGGCCCCCAGCGCCGCCCGGGTGGTGTTCGACTACTTTCGCGGCCGCCCCCCCCATGGCGTCCGCCTGGAGCGGTTGGCGCCGCTGGTCGCCATGGCCGGGGTAGTCGATTCGGGCCGGTTCAGCCGGCAGGATGTCCTGGATCCGCGCGGTTACGTCCTGCTGGCCTTTCTCTCGGACCCGCGCACCGGGCTGGGGCGCCAACGTGCCTTCCGCATCAGCAACCTGGAGCTGATGAAGCGCCTGCCGCAGCTGCTGCGCACCCAGAGCGTCGAGGCGATCCTCGCGCTGCCCGATTTCAAGGAGCGCGCCGAATTTTACCGCACCGAGAACGCACGCTATCGCCGCCGGCTGATTCGGCACAGCCGGGTCGTGGGGGATGCGGTCGTGATCGACCTGCGCGGGGTGGAGGGGATGCCGGTTGGAAACCGCTTTCTGGAATACGTGCTCTACCCCGAGCAGAACATCTCCATCCGCGTGGCCGACGGCCTGAGGCGTGAGTTTGCGATGATCTCCGTGGGCCACAGCATCTTCACCCGCGGCTCCGGGGTGGATGTCGGGGCCCTCCTGCTGCGCTACGGCGGCGGGGGGCATGCGCGCGTGGGGACCTGCCAAATCGCTTACGCCGATGTGGACCGCGTGGTGGGAGAGATCCTGCAGGTGGTCGAGGCAGCGCGCCACCGCTGCAGGGCGGCGCCGCCGGAAGAGCTCAGCCCGCGGGTATATTAATGGTCTCATTGATATCAAGACGCCTTCCGAAAATCCTTCCTAACCTCCCTTTGCCAAAGGGAGGGATTACCCCTCTTTGGCACAGAGGGGCAGGGGAGATTTTACAGAACGTGTCAATTCAATTTCGACTCCGATAACGCGTCCCGCGCGGGTCTTCTCCTCCCCCGCACCGGGCCTGCCGTCCTCCTGCCGGTCATGCCCCGTGCGGCTGAAATCCTCCAGAAAATCCCCAAAAAAGGCCTCCATCCCGCGGTGCGGCAACGGTTGGTCCGGGACCAGCCCCGGCCGGCATCCGCGCTCCGCGAAGCGGGCGATCGACTCGGCATTGCGGCTGATGACATGCAGCGGCACGGAGGTCGACCGGTCCCCGCCGGCCGCCGGTCCGGGGGGCTGGTGATCCCCCAGGATGACGACCAGCTCGTCGGTGAGGATGTGTCGTTTGATGAACTCCCTCAGCACGGTCCACTCGTAGACGATCGCGGTGCCGTAGGCCTCGGAGAGCCTGCCGGGCTCACGCCACGCTCCCGGCAGCACCAGTGGGCGGAGCGATTGAAAGAGGCTCCCATCGCCGATCTCCCGCCAATCCGCGACATACGGGGCATGGACCTCGAAGCCGGTGTGGCTGCTGACCAGGATGAACTCGACGAAGAGCGGCCGGGCCTCCCCCTCGATCGCGTTGCGCCACACCCAATCGAGGACGAACTGGTCGGGCATGGGCGCAAACCCGAACCGGGGGCCGCGGTAGCCGAAATCCGGGGCGGTAAGGGTTTGCCTGTAGCGGTAAAACTCTCCGGCCGGCCAGGGCCATAGGGTTCCGGGCATGGCGCGCAGCGTCCGGTAGCCGGCCCGGTTGAAAAACTCGGCCAGGGGGGTCAGGTCGGATGCGAGCATCAGATCGTGCCGGATCTGAGTCTCCACGCGCAGCCCGCTGGATAGGGTGGCGTGGGCCAGCCAGGAGCCCCCCCCGGAGGTGGGGGAGTCGAGAAAGCTCGAGCACATCCGAAACCCGGCAGCGCCGAGCTCGGCCTCGGCGGCCTCGATGGTCGGCAGGATGCGGGCGGCATGGTCCGGGTGGGAGAAGACGGTGCGGCCGTAGGACTCGACCACAAAGAGCAGGACCGAGGCCCGGCCGAGCCGGCCGAGATCCGCCGGGAGGGCAGAGGCCCGATCCCGCGCGTCGGCAATGGCGGCGAGATCCGCGCGCCGCACGCCGTCGAGGTCCAGGAGGAACCGCACCTCTTCGACCAGCCGCGGCAGGGGGGAGGCCGACACGACGGGGGCGTTCTGCTGCACGGCCCCCAGGATCGAGAGAAGGATCGCGGCGGCGGCCAGGCGCTTCGTTGCTGCCGGGAGCGCCAGTGCTGTAAGGAAGGCGTGCAGGGCCCCCAGGGCGCGCCACGCGCCCCAGCCGGCGGTCGCAACGAAAAAGAGCGCGCCGGCCAGGGTCAGCGCGAAGCGCCCCGGCGATAAAAGGACCCGGCCCAGCAACAGCAGGTCCGGCAGCCGGAGGGGGTCCATGGCGAGGTTGAGGGGACGATAGAAGATGGCGGACATGAGCGCGTCCGCGGCCTGGAAGAGGCTCAGGAAGAGGATCAGGCCGGCCAGGAGGGCTTGCAGGAGGGGGTGAAACCGCTTGCCGCCCCGGGCCAGCGCACCCATGACGGCCGCCATCCCTAATAGCTCCGGCGAGGGCTGCAGCAGGCGGCTCCACGCAAAGCCGCCGGCCAGGTGGTCGGCGTTGAGGAGGGCGTTCAGGAAGATGAGCCCAGCCGCCGCCCGGATCCCGGCAGACCACCGGCCGGCTACGCTCCGTGCGGCCCCGGCGGTTCGGCTCTGCCCGCTCCTCACCGGCCCAGGCCTTCCAGAAAAAGGCATGCATCCTCCATGCTCTCCTCCCACCTGGGCCAGGCCCGGTGGGTTTGCTGCGCCGATCGCCCCATCCGATCCAGAAGGGTCCGGTCCGCCCAAAGGGTTTCGATATGGCGCCGGAGCGAGTGCGTGTCGCCCGGCGCCACCCGAAAGCCGTTCTCCCCGTGTCGCACGAATTCACCCACCCCGCCGCGGGTGGAACCGATCACCGGCAGACCGAACCCCATGGCCTCGAGCGCGGCGATGCCGAACGCCTCGTGGGCGAAGGGCATGACCAGCGCGTGGCAGCGCAAAAACACCTCTCTTAAATCGTCGCCCTTCAGCCGTCCCAGAAAGGAGACCGTGGAGGAGTGGCCCAGCCGGGATGCGAGCCTGCGGACCCGGCGTGCATAGGCGCGGTCCATTTCGGTGTCGCCCACGACCGTAAGCCGCCAGCCCCCCTGCCGGAGCTGCGCTAGAGCCCCGATCAACTCCGCCAGGCCCTTGACCTGCGAGAGGTTGCCGACGAACAAAAGTTCGAGCGGGCCTGCGCGCTGCGCCCGCGCGGCGATCGCCGCCGCCGGGGGCAGGCCGCCGAGACGGTTCCCGGCCGGCCGGGCCACGCGATGCGGCCGCTCCCGGCCGATCAGCCGGCGGACCTGGCGGCGGGTCTCTTCGCTGTTGAAAACGAATGCATCCAGCTCCTCCAGAAAGCGTTTTTCCAAAAAGCGGTAAATCGTGTTGAGCCAGGCCCGGCGCGGCTGAAGGCAGAGTACCTGGTGGACGATGCCCACGACCGGGCCACAGGCCCGGGCGGCGGACGAGCGGTTCAGGCCGACCAGGCCGGGGTGGGCGAGCGCGTCCTGCAGCAGGAGGTCCCAGCCGCGGCCAAAGAGATGTTTGCGCAGCCTGCGGGAAAGGTTGGTCGCCAGACAGAGCGCATACGGCCTCCACGGCAGGCCGACCACCTCGACGCGGTGGCCCCGCCGGCGCAGGGCATCGACCAGAAACCGATCGTAGAGAAATCCGCCGGTCAATGCCTCGAGACGGCCGGTGATGACCAGGGCGATCTTCACGGCAGCGCCTGGCGGAAGGCCGCCCAGGCGCTCGGGCTCTCCCAGATGGTTACCCGCAGCGCGCCCGGCCCTGAAGCCGGCAGGCCGGCGGCCAGCACCCGGCAGAGGATCCGGCACAGGTGCTCGAGGCTGGGGTTCAGCCCTTCGAACTCGGGCAGGTCGTTCAAGATCCGATCCCGGAACCGGCCGGCGGCGGTCTCCAGCGTGGCCGCGAGCGCATCGATGTCCACGAGGAACCCGTGGGCGTCGAGCTCGCGTCCCGTCAGCCGGGCCTCGATGCGGTAGTGGTGGGAGTGCGGTTGGTTCTCCGGGCCGAAATCCCCCCCGACTAGGTAGTGCTGGGCGATGATTTCCTGCTGCACGGCGACGGTGTACATGGCGGTTTCCTCCGGGTTGGGCGGGCTCACTGCCGGTAGGTCAACAGCACCTGCAGGGCCTGGCCCGGGTTCCGATCGAGAAGGGCGTAGGCCTCCCCCGCCGCCTCGGCCGGGATCTCGTGCGTGATGAGCCGGGAGGGGGTGATGCGGCGGATCTGGTCCCAGGCCGCGGTGTAGCGGCGCTGCCGGCTCCAGCGCGCCATGAATTCGGGCGGCAGGGTGCTGACCTGGCTGCCGATCAGCCGGATGCGGCTGCGGTGGAAGCGGCCGCCCAGGTTCACGGCCACCGGTCGGGCTCCGTACCAGGAGCCTACGACGATGCGGGCCCCGAACCCGGCCGCCGCGATGGCTGCATCCAGGGCGGCCGGGTGCCCCGAGAGCTCGAAGACTGCATCCGCCATGCCCCCGTCGGTTGCCTCGCGCAGCCGATCGATCAGGGCCTGCGGCCGGGCCGGGTCGAAGACCGCATGAGCCCCCGCCTGCAGAGAGGCTTTCCGGCGCAGGGCCAGCGGCTCGACGGCGAACAGGGATGCCAGGGGATACGCCGACAGCAGGCTGGCGGCGAGCAGGCCGACGATCCCCTGGCCGAAGACCACGACATGCTCGCCGACCGCGGGCAACCCGTCCAGCACCAGGGTCACGGCGGTTTCCATGTTGGCGAGAAAGAGGGCGTCCCGGAAGCCGATGCCCTCCGGAATGGGCACCAGCTCGGCGGGCCTGGAGATAACGTGGCTGGCGTGCGGCCAGAACCCGAAAACCCTGCGTCCGACCCAGGCGGGGTCCACCTGCCGACCGGTTGCGGTGACGGTACCGGCGGCGGCGTAGCCGTAGCGCAGCGGGAAACGGAATGGGCTGGAGAGTCCGGGCAGTCGGGCGTCCATCGGCATGTCCGGCGGCGCCTGCCCGCGGTAGATGAGCAGCTCCGTGCCGGCGCTGATGGCGGAAGCCTCGATTTGCACCAGCGCCTCATCGGCCGCCGGATCGGGCATTGCCTCCAGTGCGCTCTTCACCCGGCCGGGGGCCTGGAACACCACGCAACGGCGCTTCATCGGGTTTTCCAATCGGGCCGGGCCCAGACGATCATGTCCGGTCCCGCCCGATGGTAGGCGGGTTCCAGAAGATGGAGGCGAAGGGGCTTCTCGGACTCGGCCGAATCAAGCACCGGCAGCCCGCCGACAAACTGCGGGCTGACCGTGACGACGAGCAGATCGGCCAGCCGGCAGCGCAGGAAGCTTGTGATCACCCGCGCGCCCCCCTCCACCATGATGCTGTTGACCCGGTTCTCGCAGAGGAGCTCCATGAGCGCCCAAAGGTCGATCCGTCCGTCGGGCCCGGGGGCGCAGGCCATCGGGGTTGCGCCCGTTTCCCGGAACCGCCGAGTGCGCGCATCCGGCAGGTGGTGCCTGTGAATGAGCCAGGGCCGGGCCCCCGGGCGCTGTACCAGGCGGGCCTGGAGCGGGGTCCTCAGGTGCGTGTCGAGCACCACCGGCTGGGGTTGGCGCCCGGCACCGTCGAAAGCCGCCAGGCGGGGGTCGTCCGCCAGGACGGTGCCGATTCCCACCAGGATCCCCTCGCACGCGCGGCGGATGCCATGGGTGAGCCGCATGGACTCCGGGCTGCTCAGTTGGATCCGCTCGCGGTTGCGGCCGGCGATGCTGCCGTCCACGCTCTGGGCGTAGCTCAGCACGATGAAGGGGCGCCGGTGCGCTGCGCGGAAAGCGCCGGCTGCGGCCAGGCAGCGCTCGAGGTCCTCCAGCGAGCGGACGGCTTCCCGGGCGGCGGCGGTAGTTGTCATGGTCGACCTCGCTTCGAGTGCGGCGGGCGCGCGTGCTCCATCATCCGCTTGTGAAAAAGGGGCTCTTCGGGCTCCCAGAGCCGCGGGCGGCCTGCGCCGGTCACGATCAGGGCGGCGGCACAGACTGCCGTAAGGCCCCACCCGGCGTTCGCCGTCAGGCCGGCGGCGATTCCGGCCACGGCCAGGCTGAGCGCCACGGAGGCCAGCCGGGTCGCAATTCCCAGGGTCGTCATGACGGCACCGCCGGCAAGCACCCCTTGCTCGATGCCCGACAACGGGTGGCCGGGGCTGCTCCCGCCGTAGCGCGCGAGCAGCAGGCCGACCCCCGCCGTGACTCCCGCGCGCAGGGCGATCGGCAGCCATCGCTCGATCGTCTGCTGGACGCGGGCGGTGTGCCTGTTGAGCAACCGGCCCTCCGGTGCGGCCCGTCCGCAGACGACCATCCAATCCAGGGCGAATCCCACCGTCAGCGCCGTTGTGATCGCCAGCGCGGCCGGCACCAGGTCCGGTGCGGCAAACACCGGTATGAGTATCGCGACGGTGAACCCCATCGCGCAGCCTGCGGTGACGCGCGCCGCCGTCCGGGGAAGCACTCGGGCGATGGGGCGGCGGAGCCGCCGCCGCAGCCCGACGGCCGCCTGCACGACGTAGTATCCGAACCCGGCCACAAGGAAAGCGACCGGCGCTCGGCCGAGCCACACGGCGAGCGCTGAGGCCACCAGCAGGCCCAATGCGTCGATCTCGCCGTCCAGGCGCTCTCCCAGCCGGGTTTCTCCCCCGGTCGCCCGCGCGATGGCGCCGTCGAAGGCATCGAGGGCGGCCGCCGCCAGGTAGAGGCCCCCCGGCGCCCAGGCCGCCCAACCCGAAGGCCCTGCCGGGTCGAGCGCGGGCTGAAACAGAAAGCCGCCCAGCACGGCGATCAGCGCGCCCCGCACCAGGGTCAAGGTGTTGGCCGCCCCCAGGCGCGGCCGCAGGGACGAAGCCCCCGGCGGCCGGTTCAGCTCCAGCATCCGATCCGTGCGGACCCATAGATACAACATCACCGCCGCGGTTTGCAAACCGCCCTGAACGGCCGCACCGGCACCCCAGAGGGCCTGCCATAGCCACAGGGCGCCGCATAGCAACGGCAGCGCTGCGATCCACGCCCGGCGCCAGCGGCGCCGCAGCTGCGAGATCGTTTGAGGGCGGGGGGGCGACGTCGGCATCGGCTTAGGCTCCGGGGGGGGGCGCGAAGCCATTTCACGCAACCGTCGGATTGGTGAACCTCCGGGTGATGTAGTCGTGAAGCTCGTCCAACAGGCGGTGCCCGGTCTCGTCCAGACCCGGGGAGTCCCGCAGCCGCAGGATTTCGGCTGCGGCGGCCTGGGGGGTGGTGCGGGGTGCGCCGCTGAAGTCGGTCATGGGCGTCTGACAGCAGATGCGTTGGTGGTGGAGGCTACGCGCCTGGATCAAGGAGGGGGTGAGCCCTTCGCCGAAATTGCGGAACAAGACGCGTTGCGCCAAGGTGCGGGCCTCAGGGCTGGCAAAGCGCTCGACCATGGCGACCTTCTCCGCGGTCGCGGCGGCATGGAAAGCGCGGCCCAGCGCCTCGTCGGCCCGGCTCCAGAAGCCGGTTTGGTAGAGGCTCGCATCGGGGTCCAGGTCGGGGATGAACGCGTAGCGAAAGTGACGGTGGTGGTCGGCGATGCGTTCAAACAGGGCCGGCTGCGACCGGATCCAATCGAGGTTCGCCCGCATCTCTTCCCGGCGCTCGGACGCAAGCGGCTCCAGGTAGCGTTCGGTGGGCGGGAGCAGGATCCCGGGCTCCCCGGCGCGCTTGCGGGCCACCCATGTGCTTGCGGCGACGGTTTCCTCGCGGCAGCCTCTCAGAGCGGGCAGGTCCAGGCGCAGCCAGAGGGATTGTTTCGGGTACGGGATCGAATACCCCAAGCCGATCACCGGGGCCTGAAACCGAAGGCGCGTCCCGAATTCCCCGGCCACCAGCAGGGCCAGACGGTGGTCCCCCGATGCGCTCGAAAGGCCGACCGGCAGCTCTTCGATGCGCCGCGCGTCGATATCCTTGCGGAAGCAGCCGTCCAGGTACTGCCACATGCGCTCTTCCCGTGAGAGCCGGCGGGCGAGCCTCAGGGCCGCCTCCACGTCCGTGAGCGCCTGATGCGAAGGCCCCGAAAAGAGCCCGTTGGCGGCCCCGATGTCCTCCAGCCTGAGCGAGGCCCTGCCGTTCGGCTCCGGCCAATTCAAGAGCTCCCGGCGGTGGAGCCAGTACATGAGGGTGATGGGCAGCAGATCCATTCGGCGGCAGCCGTTGGCGAACTGGTGGGTGTAGGGCGGCAGCAGGTTGCGGTGAAACGCAAAGCGCAGGAACTCGTCGTCGAAACCGATGGAGTTGTAGCCGATGCTGACCGTCCCGGGCCGGTTGAGCTGGGCGTGGATGTCGCGGACGGCGTCGTACTCGCAGCGGCCCGACAGGCACTCCGCCACGCGCAGGCGGGTGACCAGCATGGCCGCCGCCGAGGGGATCACATCCGGGCGCAGGCGGATTTTCGCGGTGAAGCGCTCGATTTCATTCAGGCCGCCGTCGGTTCGGATGGCGGCAAATTCGAGGATTTGATCGAACACGCGGCTCAGGCCCGTGGTCTCGATGTCGTAGAAGAGAAAGGTCTCGGCCATGCCGGCATGAGTGCGATGCGAGCCGGGGGGTTGTCAAGGAAAAAAGGTGAACCGTGCGCCTATTATCGGGTGGTGATCACCAGCTCTTCGTGGCTGTACCCGAACTCCGTCATCAGGTCCCCGACGGTTTTGACGATTTCTTCGGGCGTCAGCTTGGTTTCGACGTAGATGTTGGTCTTCCTGATTTTTTCCGGGATGCGCAGCTGGTCTGAGTAGCGGGTGAAGCAGGGCTTTTGATCGTCGTACATCCAGAGCACTTTCTCGAACTCCTGGGCGTGGGACGCCGCAAACTGGTTGCAAAGGGTGGTCAGCATCTGTTCCCAGGACTTGACTGGGAAGCTCCTGCCCTGAAACGTGAAGGAGTCGATCGTTTTGCCGGCAAAGGGTTCAGGCTTGCGCGCCTTGGCGTCCGAACTCCGACCGGCGGCCTCCGGCGGGGCTGCAGGCTCATCGTTCTTCGCGCCGCGGGCCTTCGGTTCGGGCTCGGCTTCCGCGTTTTCCACAAGCCACAGGCCCCGGTGCCGGCGGATGAAAGCGTCCACGGCCTCCGGCTCGGGCTTGAACCCGCAAAGCATTTCGGTGGCCTCGCTCAGGATCTCCACCAGGATTTTGTTCGGCTCCGACACCACCCGGTTCCAGGCCTCGGGCAGGATCTCGGCCGCCATCCTGCGCTTCCGGTTTTGCAGTGCGATCCGGGCGGCCTCGATGTGGCCGGCGCCGGCCACCTTCTCCCGGCTGAGGAAGGCGATCAGGTCGGCGGCCGCATCCTCGGGCTTCTGCTCGAGCATGTCGACGGCGTGGCACAGCTTCTGGTTGACCCCCCCGCGGGCCGAGGCCAGGTAGAAGCACCAGTTCGGCCCGTCCGTGTAGGCACACAGATCGACCGACTCCTGGTCGGAAAGGGCCACTAGCTGTTTGCGAAGGCCGTCCGGGTCTTCAGGGTTGCGCTTCACGTCGAGCAGCAGCTGAACGGCTCCGCCGATGCTCAGCGCGTAGGACACCGTGACGCCGTCGGCCGAGTAATCCGGCGCCACCTGCTCCACATCGAAGATGTCCCAGCCCAGAAGGGAGAGAAGCCTCAGCACAACGGCCTGCTTGGTGGAGGCCTCGTCGAACGTGAGCATTTTGCGGCTGGCCTTCAGTTCGCGGATGAACGCGACGATGGGTTTTTTTGCGGGCTTTTCCATAGGGGCACCGTCCGGGGCTCTTTAATTAGGCTCTTCGTGGACTATATCGGCCAAAGCCGGCAGATCCTTGATACCCGCGCGGGTCGGCGTCAAGTTTTTTGGGGCAGCGGCCGATAGAACTATCAGTCCTGCACGTTGGAGGTGAAATGGGGATGAAGGTGAAGCTGGCGTTCTGGTCCGCGGTGGCGCTGGCTGTCGTCGGGGCCCACGCACCCGATGGCGCCCTGTTCTATTTTTTTGCAACCCACCTGCTGGCCGCCTCGACGGGGCTTTTCATGCTGGGGCTCGAGCACAGGTCCCGGGCAGGGGCAAAAGCCGCACCCCCCGGATCCAAGGGCTCGAAGAATCCCGCGAAAACCAAGACCAAGTAGGGGCCTGCGTTGCCCAGGGCCGACAATTATTTGACAATGGGCGGGTCGGATGGTGCCGAACGCCCCGGCGTGGCCGCGCGGCATTCCAAATAACATTCAGAAATAACTAGAAATTAAAGTTTTATCCGTTTTGGCATGATAGTTGTATAGTTGTGTAGGGCGGTCGGGATTCAAGCTAAAACACAAAGCGGGCGATATTCACCTCGCGAGGGAAAAACCGAACACCTCATGCCAGCAAAGGTGGGACCATGAAACAGAGCAGAGCGTTGAATCAGAAGTTCGACTACGAGATCGGTTACCTGGTCAAAAGCCCCTGCCGGGACTGCGGCAGTTACGCCTCGTTCCCGGACTGCATGGACCGCTGCACGCTGTTGGACCGGGTCCAGTCGGCCCTGTGCGACAGCCTCTCCAGCATGAACAACTTCTCGGCGGCCGAATCCTATTACCTGCCGGGAGAAGTGCTGGAGCGGATTTGACGGGCGAAACGGGTTATCGGCCCATCCGTCGATCCCAGCCGTAGGCCCTGGAGGTGACCGTGTCCTCCATCCGCCGGATGCGCTTTTCGAGGGTTTCGTAGCGCCGCCGCAGACGCTGGGCCGCATCGTGCCGCGAGGAGGTGTAGCGCTCGTAAAATTCCCGTTCCTCGGCGCTCTCCAGCGGGATCGCCGGCTCGGGCTTCATGATGAGCGCGGCCAGCAGGTAGACGATCAGTGCCGGCCAGATCCCCGAAAAGACGAGCACGGTTACCGCAATGGCGCGCACCCAGAACACCGAAAAATCGAAGTGCTGCGCCAGCCCTCGGCAGACCCCAAAAATCGCCCCGTTGCGGGAGCGATAGATTCCCCTGCGCGAATAGTCTCTCATTTTTCCGGGTCCCTGTCTCTGCGATCCTGCAGGATGGTTTCAAGCGCCTCGATGCGCTCCTCCAGCCGGGAAAGGCCCTGATAGGTCTCCTGAATGATCCGGGCGTCCTCCGCCTGGTGGCCCTGGCTCCCCAGCCCTCTGAAAAGCTTGACGGCCAGTACGATCACGATCCCCGCCACTCCGGCGAGTACCAGGACCAGGGCTGCTTCGACAACGATGCTCACGTTCTCCACTCCTTTTAGCTCGTGGGCGCTCCGGCGGGCCCGGCCCCTCGAAACCCTCCGCGCCGCCGCGAGTTCAGGGATCGGGCTTCGGCCGAAGGGCCGACCTGCGGCCGGGAAGGCGGCGACCCTGCTCCACTATATGCCCTCGGTCCGCGTCCAGCAACACAAAACTCTCCTTCCGGCGGCGAGGGGTTCACGCCCTATTTTCTCGGCCGGGCTGCTGGCTTTTCAGGGCCTGCAGCTCGCGCTCGATCTCCTCGTCGAACTCCAGTGTCCCGATCGTCTCTTCCAGGGACCCCCTGCGGCCGAAGTTCACCAGGTCGGCTTCGGCCTCCATGCGCTCGATGCGGCTTTCGAGTTCGTCGAACCGGAACACGGCCTCGGAGCTGTCGATGCGGCGGATCTCCTGCTGGGCGCGCCGTTTGCGTTCGGCGTGGATGTGGCGCTGGACCAGCACCCGCTGCTTGTCGCGCGCGGACTTGAGCTTGTCCTCGAGCTGGCCGATGTCGGCCTGGTACTGTTCGACCAGGCTCTGGTGCTCGGTGAGCTCCTGCTCCAGGGCGCCGGCGCGCTCCCGGTAGCGGCGCTTTTCGACCAGGGCCTCCCGGGCCAGCTCGTCCCGGCCTTTTCCGGCGGCGAGCTGAGCCTTGTCGGCCCAGAACCGGGACCGGTTCTCCGCCTCGTCGCACTGGCGCTGGATCCGTTTGGTCTCCGCCATCACGCCGGCGCAGGCCGCCTTGAGCTCGACCAGGGTGTCCTCCATCTCGCGGATCATCAAACGGATCAGCTTTTCGGGGTCCTCGGCCCGGTCCAGCATGGAGTTGATGTTGGAGCTGACGATATCGCGGAAACGTGTGAAAATGCCCATGTGATCCTCCTGCTTGTTTTGGCGCGGCCCTCAAACAACCTCGCCGGGATTTTTTATTGTCTTTTCGGTTCGTGCATGAGCACAGGATGTGCCAACGGCCGGCATTAATTTTAAGATATTGTAGATACTGCATTTATTTTTTGTTGACATTTTAAATACATTGGTAAAAAATACCATTATATATTAATAAAAACCATATTATATTAAAAATCAAGCATGAGCTCGGAGATCAAAACAGCGAACATAGTTACCCTCACTGAGGCGATCGGGCAGTCGGAGGCCTTTCTGGAATTCCAGGAAAAGCTCTCCCGCGTGGCGCCGATCAACCGCCCGGTGCTGCTGATCGGCGAGCGCGGCACCGGCAAGGAGCTGGCCGCCTCCCGCCTGCACTACCTTTCCGGGCGCTGGGAGAGACCCTTTGTCACGCTCAACTGCGCCTCTCTGGCGCCGACACTGATCGAGTCGGAGCTCTTTGGATACGAAAGAGGGGCATTCACGGGGGCGCTTCAGCGGCGGGCCGGCCGCTTCGAGACGGCGGAGGGCGGCACCCTCTTTTTGGATGAGATCGGCACCGTGCCCCTGGAAGTCCAGGGTAAGATCCTCAGGGTCGTGGAATACGGCAGCTTCGAGCGGGTCGGCAGCGCCGAGAGGATCGACGTCGACGTGCGCATCGTGGCCGCCACGAACGCGGATCTCAGGGAGCTCGTCCGCCGTGCCCAGTTCAAGCCCGATCTGCTGGACCGGCTCTCATTCGAGGTGCTGGTCGTCCCGCCGCTGCGGGCGCGCCGAGGGGATGTGCTGCTCCTGGCCCGGCACTTCGCTGCGCGCATGGCGAAGGAGCTAGGCCGCACGGAACCACCCGTCATAGGGAAGGAGGCTTCCGAAGCGCTCGAGCGGCACCCCTGGCCCGGCAACGTGCGCGAGCTCAAAAATGTGGTCGAACGCGCGGTGTACCGGTCGGATTCGGCCCTCCTCTCCGAGGTCGATTTCGACCCCTTCCGCTCCCCGCACGCTCCGAGCGCGCCGCGGGTGACGCCGGCGGCTTCGCAGACCGAAGACGAGCGGCCGCGGCAGGGCCTCAAGGCGGCGACATGGGGTCTCCAGGTGCGGTTGCTGGAGGAGGCGTTGGACCGTTCGAAACACAATCAGCGCAAGGCGGCCGCCGATCTCGGCCTGACCTACAACCAGTTCCGGGGGCTCTACCGGCGCTACCAGGCCGCTGCTGGCCGGACGGAGTGACGCCGGGATATGTCATCGGGCCCCTGAAAGGGGAGATCCCATGGGTGAAATCCGTTTGATCCGTCCGACCGAGATGGAGCTGCTGGCGGTGATCCTGGTGCTGGCCGTTGCCGCGCTGATCCTGCTCATCCTGCTGTTGCGGCGCCGGCCGGGTCAGGTCGTTCACGAGCTGCGGGGGGCGCTGGCCGCCATCGAGGGGCGCTTCGAGCAGACCGAGCGCGAATTCCGGGACGAGCTGGCCCGCAGCCGGCAGGAGTCGGCCTTCGGGGACCGTCAGATGCGCGAGGAGATGCAGGCCGGCGTGGGCCTGCTGACCGAATCCCTGCTGGGCCGCATGGCGGAGATCGCCCGCCTGCAGAAAGACCAGCTCGACAGCTTTTCGCGGCAGCTGGCGGACCTGACCGCGCTGAACGCGGCCAAGTTCGAGGCCCTGCGCGCGGCCATGGAGAACCGCCTGCTCGCCCTGCAGGCGAGCAGCACCGAAAAGCTCGACGAGATGCGCCACATCGTGGACGAAAAGCTCCAGTCCACCCTGGAGAAGCGCCTGGGCGAATCCTTCAAACAGGTCAGCGAGCGCCTGGAGCAGGTCTACACCGGCCTGGGGGAGATGCGCACGCTGGCCGCCGGAGTGGGCGACCTCAAGAAGGTGCTGACCAACGTCAAGACCCGCGGCACCTGGGGGGAGATCCGGCTGAGCCACATTCTGGAGCAGATCCTGACCGCAGAACAGTATGCCGCCAACGTGGCCACCCGGCCGGGCGGCAGCGAGCGCGTGGAGTTCGCCATCCGGCTGCCGGGTTCGGGTCCGGAACGGGCGGAGGTCGTCTGGCTGCCGATCGACGCCAAGTTTCCCCAGGAGGACTACCAGCGGCTGCTCGACGCCCAGGAGGCGGCCGACAAGAGCGCGGCCGATCGGGCCCTCAAAAGCCTGGAGCAGCGTGTGAAGCTCGAGGCCAGCTCCATCCGCGAGAAGTACATCGAGCCGCCTCACACCACGGATTTCGGCATCCTCTTCCTGCCGGTGGAGGGCCTGTATGCCGAGGTGCTGCGCATCCCCGGCCTGTGCGACCTGCTGCAGCGCGAGCACCGCATCGTCGTGGCCGGCCCCACCACCCTGGCGGCGCTTCTGAACAGTCTCCAGATGGGTTTCCGGACGCTTGCGGTGGAGCGCCGCTCGAGCGAGGTGTGGGTGCTCCTGGGGATCGTCAAGAACGAATTCGCCAAGTTCGGCGACACACTGGCCCGGACCAAGAAAAAGCTTCAGGAGGCGGCCCACACCATCGACCGGGCCGAGGTGCGCACGCGGGCCATCGAGCGCAAGCTGCGCCGGGTGGAAGAGACGCCGCTCAGCGCGCCCCTGGAGCTCGAGAGCGAGCCGCTTCCGGAGGGTGAGGCGTAGATATCAAACCGGCAACAAAACCTATTCAAATGGGGGCCTCACTCCCACCGGGCCAACCCAGCGATAGGGTGTCTGAAGGTGTTTTGTTGCCGGGGTAATAAGGCGCCGGCCGCCCTTGCGGGGCGGCCGCCATCCTGAATGCTGTTTGGGTGAAGGCAGCTTGCGCTACCCCTTGAGCGAATAGGGCGGGACGATGATGTTGTAGTAGGCCTTTTCGGAGACCGTGCCCCAGGTGCCGACGACTTTGGCAAATTTCTTGAAAGCCTCGTTCACCTTCTGGGCGGTCGGGGTCTTGGCGGCCTCCTCCTCGTTGACCTCCTCGGCCATCTTGCTCAGCTTCTGGAGCACCTCGGCCGGGAACTGGACGAGCTCCACCTTGTGGACGTTGATCAGCTCCTGGAGCGCCGCCCCGTTCTGGGCCTCGAACTGGGAGAGCACCCAGAGTTCGTTCTCCATGCAGGCTGCGTCGAGGATGTGCTGCAGGTCCTTCGGCAGGGAGTCGAACACTTTCTTGTTGAAGAAGTATTCGAGGTAGGTCCCGGGTTCGTGCCAGCCGGGGTAGTAGTAGTACTTGGCTGCCTTGTACAACCCCAGCCGCAGGTCGTGCAGCGGGCCGACCCACTCGGTGGCGTCGATGACCCCGCGCTCGAGATTGGTGAAGATCTCCCCTCCCGGAGTGAGCACCACGGTGCCGCCGGCCTTGGCTACGACCTTCCCGCCCAGGCCCGGGATCCGCATCTTGAGCCCCTTGAAGTCGTCAATGGTGTTGATCTGCTTGCGGAACCACCCGCCCATCTGGACCCCGGTGGACCCGCCCGGGCGCGGCACGAGGTTGAAGGGGGCGTAGGTCTCCTCCCAGAGCTTCAAACCGTCGCCGCCGTGAAACCAGGCCGCATAGCCCTGGGCGTTCATGCCGAAGGGCACGGCTGAAAACCACTGCATGGCCGGGTCCTTGCCGGCCCAGTAGTAGGCGGCGCCGCTGCCGACCTCCACCGTGCCGTCCGAGACCGCCTGGAAGGATTCCAGCGCCGGGACGAGCTCGCCGGCGGCGAAGACCTGGATCTTGATGCGCCCGTCGGTCAACTCTCCGATGCGTTTGGCCAGGCGCTCGCAGCCGTCCTGGAGCACGGGCAGCTTGGGCGGCCAGGTCGTGACCATCTTCCATTCATAGCTCTTTTTGGTGATGACCTCCGGGGCCTTGGGCTTCTCTTCCTTGGGCGCCTCGGCCTTCTTTTCCTCCCCGCAGCCGATGATGCCTGCTGTGGCGGCGATGGTGGCGGCGGCGCCGATCCCGGCTTTCTTCAAGAAATCTCTTCGCTGCATGTGCTCCTCCTTTTCGTTTTGTTAACGGGTTGTCGGAAACGTTATGCGCAGGGATGCCCTCTCATGGCCCCATGATCGCCTTGGGCAGCCAGGTTGCCAGGGAGGGGTAAAAAACGATGATCATCAGACCGATCAACTGGCAGACGACGAACGGGATGATCCCGCGGTAGATGTGGCCCGTGGTCACCCCCGGCGGGGTGACCGCTTTGAGGTAGAACAGCGAGAATCCGAAGGGCGGCGTCAGAAAGCTCGTCTGCAGGTTGACCGCCAGGACCACGCAGAACCAGAGCGGGTCGAAGCCGAACTCGATCATGATCGGGGCCAGCACCGGCACGATGATGAAGGTGATCTCGATGAAGTCCAGGAAGAAGCCGATCAGAAAGATCAGCCCCATGACGAAGGCGAGCACCATCTCCTTGGAGTAGCGGTCGGCCAGCCCCGCCAGAAACTCGCGCACCATGTTGTCGCCGTGCAGACCCCGGAACACCAGGCCGAACGCCGCCGCCCCGCAGAGGATGATGAACACCATGCAGGTCAGCTTGACGGTCGTGCGCATGCTCTCGTGCAAAAGAGCCAGGTTGAGCTTCCGGTTCAGGGCCGTGAGCAGCATGGCGCCCATTGCACCCACGCCGGCGGCCTCCGTGGGGGAGGCCACTCCGGCCATGATCGAGCCTAAAACCGCGGTCATCAAAAACAGCGGCGGCAGCAGCGCGCGCCCGACCTGCCGGACCATCACCCCCCGCGTGAAATGCGCAAGCTCCGACTTGGGGATCGGGGGGGCCATTTCCGGCCGCAGGATGGCCACGATCACGATGAAAACGATGAAGATCAACACCAGTATCAGCCCGGGGATGATGGCCCCGATGAACAGGTCTCCCACCGGGACGCCGATGATGTCCCCGATCAGCACCAGGACGATGCTGGGCGGGATGATCTGCCCCAGGGTGCCCGAGGCTGCCACGGTGCCGGTGGCCAGCTCCTTGGAGTAGCCCCGGCGAAGCATGGTCGGCACCGAGAGCAGCCCCATGGTCACCACCGTGGCGCCGACGATCCCGGTGGTGGCGCCGAGCAGCGCCCCGACGATGACCACAGACACGGCCACCCCGCCGCGCAGACGCCCGAACACCAGGGCCATGGTGTCGAGCAGGTCTTCGGCCAGGCCGGATCGCTCCAGCACGACCCCCATGAAGACGAACAGCGGCACGGCCATCAGGGTGACATTGCCCATCACTCCCCAAATGCGCAGGGGCAGCAGGTTGAAGAAGCCGAAGCCGAAGCCGGTCAGGCCGAAGAGGAGGGCCGTGCCCATCAGAGTGAAGGTGACCGGAAATCCGGCCATGAGCGCGACCGTCAGGAACAGGAACATCCACAACGCGAGGTAATCCATGTCAGTCTCCGGCGCTCTTGGGCTTTTCGATGTTCAGGATCTGGAGGAGACTGTGGAAGCCCATGGATATTCCCTGCAGGAGCAGCAGGCTGAATCCGACCGGGATGAACCCCTTTACGATGAACCGGTAGGGGATGCCGCCGGGGTCCGGGGATCCCTCGCCGATGACCCAGGCCCGGTAGACGAAGTGCCACGAGGTGGCGATGATCATGAGGCAGCCGGGGATCAGGAAGAGAACGACCCCCAAGAGGTTGGTCCACGCTTTGCCCTTAAGCCCGTAGCGCTGGTAGAAAATATCGACCCGGACATGGCCGTCGTAGAGCAGGGTGTAGCCCGCCCCGATCAGGAAAATAAAGGCGAACAGGTGCCACTCCAGCTCCTGGACGAAGACGAAGCTGGTGTTGAACAGGTAGCGCATGACGACGTCCACGAAAACGACCAGGACCAGCCCCAGGGCGACCCACCCGGTGCCTCTTCCGACCCACTCGTTCAGTGTGTCGATCCAGGCGCAAAGGCGTGCGAGAAAACTCATGCCGATCGAACTCCCTCTCTGACTGGAATGCCTGCGAAGCAGGGTTTGCAATTCGGAAACGCTCGCTATATAGGGTAAGGCTAAACCCTAGTCAAGCAAATAAATCAACCCACTTGCTAAACGGCGGTTATTTTTTTATTCGCATTTATCGCAATCGACGCGGCAAACTGACCATGCAACCATCAATGTCTATTGGAGGTGCTGATGCCGACTTCAACCTACTGGGCTGACAACTACATCAACCGCCGGCGCAAGGGGTCTGAGGCCATCGGCCGGATCAAGCCCGGGCAGCGGGTGTTCATCGGATCCTCCTGCGGCGAACCCCAGCATTTGGTGCGGGAGCTCTCGAACGCGTTCGATACGCTTAAAGACATAGAGATCATTCGACTTTTCAACCTGGAGACCACACCGCTCACGCTGATCGCCAACAAGAGCGGAGACCAGGCCCTGAACATCCGCTCGTTTTACGCCGGCTCCGCCAAGACCCGGGCCATCGCCCGCAACCAGCGCTTCATCACCCCGGTGAATCTCTCCGCAGTGCCGCGGCTTTTCAAAAGCCGCCTTCTGCCGGTCCATGTGGCGCTGATCCAGGTCTGCCCGCCGGACGACTTCGGGTGGATGAGCCTGGGGGTGTCGGTGGACATCACGCTCGCCGCCGCCGAGTCCGCCGACCTGGTGATTGCCCAGGTCAACCCGCGTATGCCCCGGGTTTTAGGCCGGAGCTTCATTCATGTGAACGACGCGGATGTCATTGTGGAGTACGATGAGCCGCTGTTGGCCATCGGGGCCAACCCGGAGCTGGAATCGGCCAAGGACATCGCGCGGCTGATCGCCTCCCGGCTCATCGAGGACGGGGACACCATCGCCATCGGGCTGGGGGCCACCTCCGAGGCGGTGCTTCTGGCCCTGTCGGACAAAAACGACATCGGGGTCCACACCCAGTACCTGACCGGCGACATGATGCACCTGTTCGCCAAAGGGGTGGTGACCAACCGCAAGAAAGGGTTCAACAACGGGAAGATGGTGGCCTCGAGCGCCATCGGCAACGAGGAGTTCTATGGATTCTTGAACGACAACCCGGCCATCGAGTTCCACCCGTCGGATTACGTCAACGACCCCACCGTCATCGCCCGCCACAAGAACATGGTGGCGATGAGCGTGGCCATGACCATCGACCTGACCGGGCAGGCCGCGGCCGACGCCATGCCCCACAACCACTTCTCCGGGGTGACCGGTGTGGTCGATTTCATCCGCGGCGCCACCATGTCCCCGGGCGGGAAGTCCATATTGATCCTGCCCTCCACCGGCCAGCAGGGCAAGAAAAGCCGCATCGTGCCCCTGCTCTCGGACACGGCCGTGGTGGTGACGCGCAGCGACGTGCAGCACGTGGTGACCGAGTTCGGGGCGGTCAACCTCTTCGGCAAGAGCCTGCAGGAGAGGGCCATGGCGATGATCAGCATCGCCCACCCCAAATTCCGCGAGGAGCTTTTTTCCCAGGCGAAGAAAATGGGTCTGCTGAGCGCCGAGCGCACCCTGCACGAGTCCATCCACGGGGTCTACCCGATCCACCTCGAGGAGGTGATCGAGATCGAGGGCGAACTGGTGACGGTTCGGCCGGCCAAGCCGGTCGACGAACGGCGCATTCAGGAGCATTTCTACAGTCTCGATACGGACGACGTGGTCGCGCGCTTCTTTAAGGAAAAGAGCCGGTTCACCCGGGAGGAGGCGGAGGGGGTGATCCAGGTCGACTATGTGAACGACCTCACCCTGCTGGCGCTGGTCGGCGAGTTCGGTTTCGGCCGGGTGGTGGGGGTCGGCGAATATCTGGTGGATTCCGCCACGCACGAGGCGGAGATCGCTTTTTCCATCAGCAAGGATTTTCAGAAAAAGGGCATCGGGAAGCTCCTGCTGCGAAAGCTCGCCTCGGCGGCCCGGGCCAACGGCATCCGTGGCTTTTTTGCCTACACCGCGGCTCACAACCAGGGGATGATCCGCCTTTTCGGCAGCTTGCCTTACAAGACAAACACCCAGTTCGAAGGCGAGATGGTCACCCTGCGTTGCAGTTTCAGCGAACCTCTGGCAAAGTGATGGCAAAAGAAGTTACTCCTTGTTTGCAGGGATGCTATCAAAATGCCCAACCCTAAAGTGACATTTCTGCCCCACAACATCTCCATCGAGGTCCCCACCGGGACCACGGTCATCCAGGCGGCGCTGGATGCCGGGGTGCACATCAACGCCTCCTGCGGCGGCGAGGGCGTCTGCGGGAAATGCCGGGTGCGGGTCGAGTCCGGCGAGCCCCTCGGGGGTGTTTCGGAGAAGCTGAGCGCCGAGGACCTCCGCAAGGGCTACCGCCTGGCGTGCCGGTCGGAGGTGGCGGGCGATCTGGTGGTGCGCATCCCGGTCGAATCGGTCGTCGATGCCGGGATCCTGAACCGCCCGGCTTCCCAGCGCCGCACCGCACGCATCCGCGATTTCAACCTGGGCGAGCTCAAGGAAAAGGGGCTCTTCCTGGCGCCGGTTGAGAAAAAGTGCCTGCAGCTGCCGCCCCCCTCCGCCCAGGACAATCTGCCGGACCTCTCCCGGCTGATCGGCCAACTCCGGCACGAGCACGACGAGCACCGCCTGGAGGCGGACCTGGCGGTCATCCGCAAGATCCCGGCGGTCATTCGGGAGAGCGGCTTCCAGGTGACCACCACCCTGGTGCGGCCGGTGCGCGAAGACGGCAAGACCCGGATCATCAATGTCCAGTCCGGCGACGCCACCGGCCGCAGTTATGCCATCGCCATGGACATCGGCACCACCACGATTTACGGGCAGCTGATCGACCTGGTCTCCGGCGCGGTGCTGTCCGAATATGCCGAGTTCAACGGCCAGATCAGCTACGGGGAGGACGTGATCACGCGCATCGTCTATGCGGAGAAGCCGGGCGGGCTCGACCGCATCCAGGAGACGGTCGTCGAAACGATCAACACGATCCTCTCCAAGATCATCCAGCGCTCCGGGGTGGACCCCCAGGACATCGCCACCATCACCCTGGCCGGCAACACCACCATGACCCAGCTGCTGCTCAAGGTCGAGCCGCGCCATATCCGCCGGGCGCCCTATGTGCCGGCCTCCTCGTTGTACCCGCCGCTCAAGGCGCGGGAGCTCGGCATGAACCTCGGGGAGCACGTCACGGCCCTGGTCTACCCGGTGGTCTCGAGCTACGTCGGCGGGGACATCGTGGCCGGCGTCATGGGCTCGGGGATCTATCGCTCCGAGGAGCTGACCCTCTTCATGGACGTGGGCACCAACGCCGAGATCGTCATCGGCAACCGGGACTGGCTGGCCTGCGCGGCGTGTTCGGCCGGCCCGGCGTTCGAGGGCGGGGGGCTGCAGTTCGGCATGCGCGCCGCCCCGGGGGCCACCGAGGATTTCTCTCTCAACCCCGCGACCCTCGAGCCCATGATCGCCACCATCGGCCGCCAGCGGCCCAAGGGCATCTGCGGGTCGGGGCTGATCAACATGGTGGCCGGCATGTTCGAGATAGGGGTGATCGACAACCGGGGCAAATTCGACCCCAGCCTGAAGACCGAGCGCCTGCGTCGCACGGACGGGGTTTTGGAATTCGTGCTCGCCTGGGAAAAGGAGACCCAGATCGAGCGGGACATCACCCTCTCCGAGATCGACATCGAGAACCTCATCCGGGCCAAGGGCGCCATTTACAGCGGCTGCATGACGCTTTTGACCGAAGTCGGCATGGAGATCCAGGACATCGAACGCATCGTCCTGGCGGGCGGCTTCGGCAGCTTCGTGGACCTGGACAAGGCCATGACGATCGGGCTGCTGCCCGAAATCGACCCCGCCAAGGTCACCTACCTCGGAAATGGGTCCCTGCTGGGCGCCCGGATGAGCTCCCTCACCAACCGCATCCGCCGCGATGTGACCGAGGTCATCCGCAAGATGACCAACTTCGAGCTGTCCGAGACCTCCTCCTACATGGACAACTACATTGCCGCCCTGTTCCTGCCCCACACCGACCTGAACCTCTTCCCGAAGCTGCAGGCGAGGCTCGAGGAGAACAGGCGGCTGCGCAACAGATCGGAAAATAGCGGAGCGCAACAGTAGGGTATTCAATTTATTTCTAAATTGTCCGTCTCCTCTCTTGACAAAAATCGATGCTCCCGCTAAATGGGAAAAATCCGTTTCTGCGGGGTGTTCCCACTGGTTTGATGAACTGACGCAGCGGTTCCATGGCCACACCCATTAACCTGTCACGAAGACAAGGAGGGGACATTGGGCTTCCAATTCTTCAAAGAAACCTACACCGGTAAAATCAAGGAGATCACGCTAGGCAAGGGCAAAAAGACGGTCACCGTCGGCGGGGAGAATTGCTACCCGTTCTACCAGTTCGAAGGTTCGGCCCCCAACCCGCCGCGGATCGCCATGGAGATCTGGGACATGGCGCCGGAGGATTGGGCCGAGGCGGCGCTGGCGCCGTTCAAAGACGTGGTCTCGGACCCGGCGGCCTGGGCCAAGAAATGCGTCAACGAGTTCGGCGCCGAAATGTTGGTTCTGCAGTTGAAGAGCATCGACCCGAACGGTAAAAACGCCAGTGCGGACGAGGCCGCGGCCACCGTCAAGAAAGTCCGGGCGGCGGTGGACGTGCCGCTGGTGGTCTGGGGCTCGGCCAATACCGAAAAGGACGAGGTCGTTCTCAAGAAGGTCGCTGAGGCGTGTCAGGGCGAGAACCTGATCCTGGGCCCGGTGGAAGACAAGAACCACAAGGGCATCGGGGCGGCCGCCATGGGCTTCGGCCACTTTGTCATCGCCTCCTCCCCGATCGACGTCAACCTGGCCAAGCAGGTCAACATCCTGCTGGAAAACCTCGGCATGCCGACCGACCGGATGCTCATAGACCCCACCACGGGCGGGTTGGGCTACGGCCTGGAGTACTCCTACTCGGTCATGGAGCGTATCCGCATGGCGGCCCTCGGCCAGGGGGACGACAAACTGCAACTGCCCCTCATCAACAACCTCGGCAACGAGGTCTGGAAGAGCAAGGAAGCCAAGCAGCCGGCCTCCGAGGCCCCCACGCTGGGGGACCCCGAGCGGCGGGCCATCCTGATGGAAGCCGTGGGCGCCGTCACCTACCTGATGAGCGGCTCCAACATCCTCATCATGCGCCACCCCGAGGCGATCCGCCTGGTCAAAAACTACATCGACCTGATCACCCAAGGCGGCTCCGCCGCCGCCGTGGCCCCGATCGCCAAAAAGCTGCCGGCGGTCGAGATCGACCTGATGAAGATTTCGCCGGCCCCCAACCTCGCCATCTCCGAAGAAAAGGAAAAGAAGCCGGCGGCGGCTCCGCCCCCGAAAGCCGAAGCCGCCCCCAAGGCTGCGTCGGCCCCGGCCGCCCCGCAAGCCGCAGCGGCCCCCGCCGCCGCTCCGACCGCCCCGCAAGCCGCACCGGCGGCGCGGACGGTCGTCGATGATGCCGCACTGAAGGCCAAGGCCGCGGCCGAGGCCGAACAGCGCGCCAAGGCCGACGCCGAGGCCCGAGCCAAGAGCGAGGTGGAAGCCAAGGCGCGTGCCGAGGCCGATGCCAAGGCCAAAGCCGAAGCGGAGGCCAAGGCCAAGGCCGACGCCGAAGCGCGGCGCGTGGCCGAGGAGAAAGCCAAGGTCGAGGCCGACATCGACAAAATCCGCCAGCAGCGGGCCAAGGAGCGCGAAGAACGGGCCGCCCAAACAGCTGCGGCGGCCCCGGTTAAGGCTGCTAAGAAACCGGAGGCACTGCGGGAAGTCGAGAAGAAGGCGGGGGCTCCGATCAAGTCGACCGCCGACCAGATCCTGGACACTCTGGTCTGGGTCCACCGTCGCAATCGATGATCGCAACTTTATACTTCTAACTAAGTTCTAACCAAGTTCTAACTAAAGCCTCAACGAAGGAGGAATGCCGCATGTCTAAACTGGTTGCCTTTGCCGCGATTCAAGGGGCGTACAACATCACCTCCCAGGTGGAGGGCGAATACAAGAAGGCCCTGGAGACCTTCAACGCCGACACCCAGGTGGGTTTTCCCAACACGGCCTACTACCTGCCGGTCATCTACTCTCTGCTCGGGATCAAGGTGGAAAAGCTCGAAGACATGAAAAAGGTGCTGGATGTGATCCGCAAGCTCCTGCCCCCGCATGTCAAGGGCTCAAACCACCTGCCTTTCCTCGGGCCGCTCTTGGATGCCGGCATGGCGGCGCTTTTCAGCTTCGAGCTGCGCGAGGCCATCCGGTATTTGAACGAGCCTGAATTCTACCTGCACTCCGAGGAGATCGACGAGGAGGCCGGCAAGATCTGGCTGGGAGCCGCCGACGACACCGTCTTCCGCAAGCGCGGGGTGGAGTTCGTGGACGGCTCGGCCCCCGGGTTTGCCGCTATCGTCGGCGCCGCCCCGGATGCGGCCACGGCCAAGATGATCGTCGAGGAGTACCAAAAGCGCAGCCTCTACATCTTCCTCGCCGCCGAGCAGAACAATACCTGCGTGGCGAAGCAGCTGCTCGAGGCCGGGGTGCAGATCGGCTGGAACACCCGCATCGTGCCCTTCGGGCCCTATATCTCCTCGGCCATCTTCGCGCTCGGGTTTGCCAACCGGGCCGCCATGGCCTTCGGCGGCATTCAGCCCGGAGACTACAAGCGCATGCTGCTCTACAACAAGAACCGCATCTTCGCCTTCGTGAACGCCCTGGGCGAGGTCGGCACCGACTGGGCCGCCGCGGCGGCGGGCTGCGTCAACTGGGGCTTCCCCACCATCGCGGACACGGACATCCCCGAGATTCTGCCCACCGGTGTGTGCACCTACGAGCACGTGGTGGCCAACGTCCCCCACAGCGAAATGGTGCAGAAGTCGGTCGAGGTGCGCGGCCTCAAGGTCCAGGTCTCCACGATCGACATCCCGCTGGCCTTCGGTCCGGCCTACGAGGGCGAACGCGTGCGCGGCCAGGACCTCTTCTGCCAGATGGGCGGCGGCAAGACCCAGTGCACCGAACTGGTCAAGATGGCCGAGATGAACGAGATCGAGGACGGCAAGGTCGTGATCGTCGGGCCCGACATTACCGAGGTCAAGGAGGGCGGGACCCTGCCGCTGGGGATCTACGTCCAGATCGCCGGCCGCGAGTTCCAGACCGACTTCGAGCCCATCATCGAGCGTCAGATTCACCACCTGGTCAACTACATCCAGGGCATCATGCACATCGGCCAGCGGGACATCTCCTGGATTCGCGTCAGCAAGGCGGCGGTGGAGAAGGGCTTCTCGCTCAAGCATGTCGGCGTAGTCCTGCACGCCAAGTTCCACCAGGACTTCCAGAAGATCGTCGACAAGGTCCAGGTGACCCTTTACACCAAGAAGGAGGATGTGGACAAACTCACCCAGCGCGCCCGGTCCGAGTACAAGACACGCGACGAGCGGGTCGAGAAGATGACCGACGAGGCGGTCGAGACCTACTACTCCTGCACGCTGTGCCAGTCCTTCGCCCCCAACCACGTCTGCACCGTCAGCCCGGAGCGCACGGGGCTGTGCGGCGCCTACAACTGGATGGACTGCAAGGCATCTTTCGAGATCAACCCCACCGGCCCCAACCAGCCGATCCAGAAGGGCGAGTGCCTCGACCCCAAGCTCGGCCAGTGGAAGGGGGTCAACGAGTTCGTCTACAAGGCCTCGCGCGGCGCCGTCACGCACTACAACTTCTACTCCCTGGTGCAGAGCCCCATGACCACCTGCGGCTGCTGCGAGGCCATCGCGGCCATGCTGCCCTCCTGCAACGGGATCATGACCGTCCACCGGGACTACACCGGGGAGACCCCCTGCGGCATGAAGTTCACGACGCTGGCCGGGGTCATGGGCGGCGGTGCGTCCTCCCCGGGCTTTGTGGGGCACTCCAAGTTCAACATCACCCAGGGCAAGTTCATTTTAGGCGACGGCGGGATCAAGCGCTTGGTGTGGATGCCCAAGAGCCTCAAGGAGGAGATCCGCGAGCGGCTCATCAAGCGCGGCAAGGAGGTCGGCGTTCCGGACCTGGTCGACCGCATCGCCGACGAGACCGTCGGTACGACCGAGGAGGAGATTATGCCCTTCCTGAAGGAGAAGAACCACCCGGCGCTCTCGATGGAGCCGCTCATCGCCGGATGATTCGGGCTTGACCCTGTGCGTGCGCGCTCGCCTTGCGGCGGGCGTGCACGCTGAACGAGATTCGATCCACCCACAAAGGAGACGGAAATGGCATTGACGGGGATTCAGATTTTCAAGCTCCTGCCGAAGACCAACTGCAAGGAGTGCGGGGTGCCGACCTGCCTGGCGTTCGCCATGAACCTGGCATCCGGCAAGGCCGAGCTGGACAGCTGCCCCTATGTGTCGGAGGAGGCGAGGGCCCAGCTTTCCGAAGCTGCTGCGCCCCCGATCCGGCCGGTGGCCATCGGCAAGGGTGTGCGGGCGGCGGCCACGGGTGGTGAAACCGTGCAGTACCGCCACGAGAAGACCTTCTTCAACCCGACTCTGCTGGCGGCGATGGTCGCATCCGACCTGCCCGCCGCGGACCTTGCGGCCAAACTGAAGAAGTGGAACGCCTTCCAGTACGAGCGGGTCGGGCTGAACCTGCGGCCGGAGCTGGTCGTCGTCAAGGACGTCAACGGCAACGCCGCTGCCTTCGCCCAGACGGCCAAGACCGTGGCCGAGACCTCGGAGTTCAACCTGGTTCTGATGAGCGAAAAGTCCGATGTCATGAAGGCCGGCGTCGCGGCGTGCAAGTTCAAGCGCCCGCTGATCTACGCTGCGACCGAGGCCAACCTGGCCGACTTCGGGGCGCTGGCGAAGGAGAGCGGGCTGCCGCTGGCCGTCAAGGCGGATTCCATCGAAAAACTCGCGGCGTTGACGCCGAAACTGACCGAGATGGGGCTGAAGGACCTCGTGCTCGACCCGGGCTCACGCGAGATCAAGCAGGCCCACCAGGACCAGGTGGCCCTGCGCCGTGCGGCGCTCAAGGACGGCAACCGTGCGCTGGGGTTCCCGACCATCGTGTTCCCCTGTGAAATGGCCGGCAACCTGGACATGGAAACCCTCATCGCCGCTACGTTTGTGGCCAAATACGGCGGGATCGTCGTGCTCTCGGACTTCGCGGGCGAAAGCCTCTTCCCGCTGCTCCTGGAGCGGCTCAATATCTTCACCGACCCCCAGCGGCCGATGACGGTCACCGAAGGCATCTACGAGATCAACAACCCCAACGAGACCTCGCCGGTCATGGTGACCACCAACTTCGCTCTGACCTATTTCATCGTCTCCGGGGAGATCGAGGCGAGCCGCGTGCCGTCTTACCTGCTGATCAAGAACTCCGAGGGCCTCTCGGTCATGACCGCCTGGGCCGCCGGGAAGTTCGCCGGCGACGACGTCGGGATGTTCGTCAAGAAATCGGGCATCGCCGACAAGGTGAAGAACCAGGAAGTGATCATCCCCGGGTATGCCGCGGCGATCGCCGGCGACATGGAGGAGGAGCTTCCCGGTTGGAAGGTGACGGTCGGGCCGCGCGAAGCCGCGCACCTGCCGGCGTTTTTGAAAGCCAGATAACCGGGGCGAACATTTTGCCGCGAAGAGAGGGAGGGTGTTATGCTGTTGATCGGTGAAAGCTTGAACGTCATTTCCAAAAAGATCGGCGCGGCTTATAAGTCCCGCGACCCCAAGCCGATCCAGGAAGAGGCCCTATTTCAGAGGAAAAAGGGCATGGATTACATCGATATCAACCTCGGGCCCGCCAAGAAGGAGGGCCACGAGTTGATGCCCTGGGTGGTCAAGACCGTGCAGGAGGTCGTGCCCGATATCCCGCTCGCCCTGGACACCTCCAACGTCGATGCCATCGCGGCCGCGCTGAAGGTCTACAAGCCCACCGCCAAGCCGCCGCTCATCAATTCGATCATGGTGCGGCCGGAGCGCTATGAAAAAATGGTCCCGATCGCCAAGGAGCACGATGCGGACTTCATTGCCCTCATGTGGGGGCCGGAAGGGCTGCCGCGGGACGAGAACGAGCGCGCCGCTCTGTGCGTCGAGCTGCTCTATTTTGCCAACGAGGCCGGGATCCCCAACGAGAAGATCTGGATCGACGGCATCGTGACGCCGCTCAACATCCAGCAGCCCCAGCTTATCAGCCTGATGAGTTTCCAGTCGATGATCCCGGAGATCGCCCCGGGGGCCAAGAGCACCTGCGGGCTGTCGAACATCTCCAACGGCCCCCCCGGCCACCTGCGCCCGATCCTGAACCAGACCTACATGGTCATGCTGCAGAAGCACGGCATGGTCTCGGTCATCGCCGACCCGCTGGACGACCAACTGATCGCGATCGCCAAGGGACAGCGCCAGGACATCGTCGACCTGATCTACGGCGTGATGAACGGCAACCAGCCGGACATGGGCTCTCTCTCCAAGGAGATGCAGGACTACGTGAAGACGGTCAACGTCATTCTCGGCAACACCCTGTATTCGGACTCCTGGCTGGAAATTTGACCGGGGTGTCCGGGCCGGTCTTGAAAAGCCCTCTGAGCCGCCGTGGCGAGGGGGCTTTTCGTTTTCTGACGGAGCAAGAACTGAAGGGTTTGTGAAAAGTCCTTGACACAGACGACTTCGTAAAGAGCCCAAGATCAAGGCGCGCGAATTCCGCGTCGCGAGGCGTACTTGCAGTACGCTGCAGCGACTGCGGGATGAAGCGCAACGCAGAGGTTGGGCTTTTTACGAAGTCGTCAGAGATAAACATGCCTCGAATCGACGATTACCTGGCCGCCATCCACCTGGCGCGGGAAAAGCTCGCAGCCGAACCTTTCGATCGCATCCGCCGCCGCTCGGGGTTTGCGGAGGCAGCGGCCGACGTGCTGCGCGTGCCCTTCCTCGATCGGGTTTACCGGGTCCGCACCCCCGGCTTCGAGTTTGCGGACGAGGCCGAGGCGGGGCGGGACGTGCCGCTCCAGGAGCAGGTGCTCATCCTGCACTATCTGATGGCGGACGGGCCGGTGTTCCACGCCGACGACTGGGTGGCCTATCGCGAGATCCCCGGGGCCGGTTTTTACTTCAGCGCCTTCGTCAAGCGGGCCGTGGACCCGCTCAAGAACAGCTTCGGCCGCAACCCGGGCGCTTTGGCCGCCGCCGCCGGCCGGCTGGGCGGCCTTACGGTCGAGCCGGGGGACTCGGGCTTCGAGTTCCGCCTGCTGCCCCACGTGGCGCTGCGGCTGATCCTCTACGCGGCCGACGAGGAGTTTCCCGCCGAGGCGAGCATCCTCTTCGAGCGCCGTGTCGGAAGCCTGCTCTCCCCCGAAGACATCGCCTGGTTGGCAGGGATGCTGGTGTACCGCCTGATCGCGCTTTCCCGTTAGTTCGCGCCCGTCCGCAAACAGTGTCCTGTGGTCCCTGCCGGGGATCCCGCTCCTCGCGACCCCCGGCAGCCACCCGCCACCCCGCTTACGCGGGGCGGTTGCGGAATCGCTGCGGCGCCGGCCTGAACCGCAACCCGCCATTTCCGGACGCACGCGGGTTCACGCGGTCCGGCTGCCTTGTCAAGCGCCCTTGAGTCTGCTATTCTGAAATTCATTTCCACGGCCAGATCCCACCATGGACACACAGGCCAAACCGAAATCGAAAGCCCTCGAAGTCAACCTGGCGGATTACCACGTCGACGTGGAGGTCGACCCGCGTTACGGCGTTCTGCAGGAGGTCATGAGCCGGTATTTCGGCCTGATGGACGGCCTGAACACCTTCCTGCGGGAGCTTTCCCACCCCTACATGAACTGCCGGTTCGTCGTGGCCGAGGCCCGCAAATACTCCCTGGACTATTTTCACGTGTTCCGCGAGCACCCGCGGGGGCCGGAGGCGGCCCGTGTCATGCTGGACATTCTCCATCATGCCGTGTGTGCCGCCAAGACCGAGGAGATCCAATCCGACGGGATCGACGGGTTTCTGCTATACGTGCAAAAGATCATCACCGATGCCGGGGATGAGTTCGACCGGTTTCGGGGGGTGGTCCTCGAGGCCTTCGAGCAACTGCGGGGTCTGCCGGCCGGCGTGTTCCAGTGGCTGGTGCGAAGCTACTACCCGGTCAAGCGCGTGGCGGCCGAGTTCATCGAGCGGAACCCGGCCGAGTGCGAGGACTTCGAAGCCATCAACCGGCTGCTGGCCGCCGCCTTGGAGCAGACCTACCGCTATTGGTTGAGCGAGCGCGACCCGGCGGAGTGGTTCGGCCGGGAAGCCGCAGAGGAGTGCCTGCCCGGGTGCGAGGAGCCTCTCTTCCAGGCCGTCTCGCACGATCGGATCGGGCTCTGGCGCCAGGCGCTGGCCGAAATCCAGCGGGAGCTTCCGCCGGGGTCCCGGGCCGCCGCGGAAAAGCTGGTCCGGCTCCCAGACTTCAGGCATTTCACCGAAGCCTACCGGGCGTTGCCTCAGGCGCTGATGCAGTCCGGGGGCGAGGGGGGTCGCGGGCATCACCTGAAGCTGATCATGCTCTTCCACATCATGAGCATCTCCGGACTGGCCTTCATCCACGAAGAAACTCTGCGCGAAATCAACCAGACGTTGACGTGGATCATCGTCAACGAAAACTACCGCAACATCGAGAAGCTCATCCGCAAGACCTTCGCCATCCTGAAACAGCAATCCCATGCCTATCCGGCGACGGCCCTGAACTGTGCGCTGAACATGGGCAAAGGGGTCCATGCGACCGACGACATCGACCTGGTGAATTTCTTCATCGACCGCCTCATCGATTTCGGTTTCCAGGCCCCGATGGTCAAGGGCATCGACGACCAGTGGCAGATCCAGGTCAACCCGGCGCACGTGCTCAACATCCGTACCTGGCTCAAGCTGATCAAACTCAACCCGAAGCGGTCGATCCGCCTGCTGTCGGCGCTGGTCATCCATCTCTCCCTGAGCGGCGTTTTGATTCGGGACATCGACCTCTTCCCCCGGGATGTCACGGCCCTGCTCAACGCCCCCATCGGGCCGGTCTACAACCTGGTGAAGCAGCTGTGCCGGCTGCTGCCGGTGTTCTACAACGATATCGGCGCCGAGGGGCGGCTGCGCGACGTCTCCACCCGCCTGGACGAGCTCTCCCAGCGCCGGGACCTGCTGGTCCATTTCCTGCGCAAGCAGAGCCACGTCGAGAGCAGCAACCAGATCATCGGCTTTGCGGAGGCGGTCTTCCAGTTCTGGAAGACCCGCGACAAAAGCCTCCTGGAAAAGCATCTTCCGCCGGCCATCTTTGAAAAAATCGATTCCCGCGGCCCGCACGTCGACGGCCTGCACCGCATCATGCAGGGGTTCGTCCGCAAGGGGCTGCGCATCCCCGATGATTTCCTGGCACCGGCTCCGGACGGGCTCCGGTCGCTGCTCGGCTACATCCCCGGGGCCTCGGATACGGACATGGAGCGGGCCGCGCTGGCCATCGAGTTTTACAAGCTGCTGTGCCAAAAATACAATTTCAGCTTCGTGGATGTCGAGCACTATCTATCCCAAATCCGGCCGGAGGGTCTCCCGGAGCTCGGGCGCTTCGAGCAGGCCCTGGCCGAGGAAACGCCGAGGCGCCGCCTGGAACTGCTCCTGGATTATCTGGAAATCCTCAAGAAAACCATCACCGCCGAGACGGTTTACGAGATCCGTGAGGACATCTACCAGAAGCGCCACATCACGATCGACATCCCGTCGATGTACGGCAGCTACCACGAAATGAAATTCGACTGCCTCGGCCTGTCGCTGCGGGTGGAGGCGCTGGTCAATGTGCTTTTCGAAAACCGGGTACACGACATCGACCTCGGCCTGATCACCAAGGCCACGTTTTTTCAGGTGTTCGATCTGTTGAAGCTTTTCGGCCGGGCCCTGCGGCTGGACGGCATGGCCTCGGCGGAGTTCGAGCGCCAACTGGAGTTTCTGGGCGACTCGCTCGTGATTCGGGGGTTCACGCTCACCCAGTACGTGGACATTTTCAAGGGGTTCGTTCAGGCTGTCCGCAACGTGATCAACGACTGCTTCCACAACGTGCACGGCGCCAACCTGAACCGGGTCCTGGCCCAGCTGCCGGTGGAAGCGCTGCAGCCCAAATACCTTCCGCCGGAGCCGGTGGATGACCGCGAGCGGCTTCAGCACCGGGCGTCCGAGATTTTCTTCCGGGACCAGATCGCCGCCTGCCTGGGGCTCCAGCAGCTGGACCTCTTTCTGGGCCGCATCCTGAGCACGCTCTTTCAGCAGGCCGAACGGCTGCCCAAAGAGAATATGCACCAGCTGCTGCTCTACGACCCGCACTTCGCCATGGTGGACATCGATCGGCTCCCGCGGCCGGCCCCCGGCGTCATCCTGCTGGGCTCCAAGGGCGTCAACCTGGTGCGCCTGAGCGCGCTGGGGTTCCGCGTGCCGCCCGGGTTTATCATCACCACGGAGGTCTTCCGCTGCCGACAGGTGATCGAAAACTACCCGCCGGCGCAGCGGCATTTCACCGACCAGATCAACCAGCACCTGGCGCGCCTGGAGGGGGTCAGCGGCAAGAAATTCGGAGACCCCACCAACCCGCTGCTGATATCGGTCCGCAGCGGCTCCTCCATCTCCCAGCCGGGCATGATGGACACGCTCCTGAACGTGGGCAACAATCCGGAGATCACGGCCGGGATGGCCGCGCGGTCGGAGAACCCCTGGTTCGCCTGGGACAACTACCGGCGCTTCCTACAGAGCTATGGGATGCTGCACGAACTGACGCGGGACGACTTCGACGCCGTCATCGCCGAGCACAAGCGCCGCCTGGGGTTGCCCCTGAAGCGGCTTTTCAGCGGCGAGCAGATGCGGCAGGTGGCGCTCGACTACAAGCGCATGATTCTGGATGCCGGCATCGAGATTGTCGATGCCCCCCACGACCAACTCTACCTCGCCATCCGCACCGTGATCGCCTCCTGGGAGTCCCCCAAGGCGCAAGCCTATCGTCGCATCATGGGGATTTCCGACGACTGGGGCACGGCGGTCGCCATCCAGGCCATGGTCTACGGCAACCTTTCGCCGCAGTCCGGCACCGGGGTGATCTTCACGCACAACCCCCGCTGGTCCGGCGAGGTCCTGCGGCTCTGGGGCGACTTCACCACCGCCAACCAGGGGGAGGATGTGGTGTCCGGCCTGGTGCGCACCATGCCCATCTCGGTCTTCCAGCAGGACATCGAGCTGCGCGACACCGACGTCACTCTGGAAACGCATTTCCCGGAGATCTACCGCGCGCTGAAGGCATCGGCCCGCATGCTGATCGACGAGCACGGTTGGAGCCCGCAGGAGATCGAGTTCACCTTCGAAAGCCCGCAGGCCGGGGACCTGTATCTGCTGCAGACGCGGGACATGGCCATGCGCGAGAGCAAAACTGTGCTCAAATTCGACTTCGAGGGCCGCCCGCGCGACCGTCTGCTCGGGCACGGCATCGGGGTCAGCGGGGGGGCCATGAGCGGGCGGCTCGTGTTCAGCCTCGAGGAAATTGCGGCCTGGCGCCTGCGCGAGCCGGAGAGCCGGCTCATTTTGGCGCGGGCCGACACGGTGCCGGACGACATCCGCGAGATCCACGCGGCCGACGGGCTGCTGACCGAGCGGGGCGGGCTCACCTCCCACGCGGCGGTGGTGGCCCATCGCCTGGGCAAGACCTGCGTCGTCGGGTGCGGCGACATGGTCTGCCACGAAAAGGAGAAACGCTGCGTTTTTAGGTCCGCCGTGCTGCACTCGGGGGACCTTGTCAGCATCGACGGCCACGAGGGGTCCGTCTACCGGGGCGCGGTCCCGGTGGCGGAACCCTGAGCCCCCGCGGGCCGCGGCGGCCGCAACGACGGGAAAGGAGGCAATCGCATGAACGCTGCACCCAACCGGGGAAAGAAACTGGGGATCAACGGCCTGGGCCGGATCGGGAAGCTGACGCTCTGGCACCACGTGGGGCGGAAGTTTTTCGGCGAGATCGTGGTCAATCTCGGCCGGCCGGCCGGCGGGTCTCTGGCCGATGTGGCCCACTACGTCGAGCGGGATTCGACTTACGGCCGCCTGCCGGGCTACCTCTATGGCCACCGGGCGCAGCCCGTCATCACCGACATCGACGAGGCGCACGGCCGGATGTTGATCGACGGGGTGTCCGTCACCTTTCTGCGCGCGCAGCGCGACCCCGCCCGGATCGGATGGGGGGAGCACGGGGTCAAGCTCGTGGTGGACACCACCGGGCGTTTTCTCGACCCCACCGCGGCGCCGGACGACCCCAAAGGCTCGCTGCGCGGCCACGTATCCTGCGGTGCCGAGAAAGTGGTGGTGTCGGCCCCGTTCAAGGTCAAGGACAAGACCGGTGTCCTGCCGGCCGATGCAGTCACCACCGTCATGGGGGTGAACGGCCACGACTACGACCCCAAGCGCCACCGCGTGGTGTCCGCCGCCTCCTGCACCACCACCTGCCTGGCGCACATGATGCGGCCCCTGATCATGGCCTTCGGCGCGCGGCGGATCCTATCGGCCTCCATGGCCACGGTGCATGCCGCCACCAGTTCCCAAGAGGTGCTGGACCGTCTGCCCGAGGCCGGAAAAACCGACCTGCGCAAGAGCCGCAGCATCATGAACAACATCATCCTGACCAGCACCGGCGCGGCCAACGCCCTGCGCCTGGTCATCCCCGAAATGAAGGAGATCCCGTTCATCGCCGAGTCGGTGCGGATTCCCACCAGCACCGGGTCGTTGATCATCCTGGTCGTCAACCTGCAAGAGGAGCCTGCCGGCCCGCGCATCGACCGCGAAACGATCAACGCCATCTATCGTCAGGCGGCGTCGGGCAGTCCGGAAGGTTACCTGATTTACACGGATGAGCAGAACGTGTCGGCGGACATCGTCGGCATGCCGCCTGCAGCGGCCATTATCGAGGGCCACGAAACCCACACCCGGACGGCCGAGGCGTTCGTGGATCTCGCCAAGGTGCCCGGGGTGGACACGCGGGTGATTGCCGCTTGCGAAAACACGGTCTTACGCATCCCCGTCACGCAGGCGGTCATTTACGGCTGGTACGACAACGAAAAGGCAGGCTACGTTCACATGCTGGGGGACCGGACGGTATCGGTCGCAGACAGCCTGGCATGAAGCCCGGCGCGGCGCCCGGCCTCATGCCGTAAAACCGTAATGGAACCGCTCGTACTTCGTTTCGCCTCCCAGGAGCCGGTCGATCCGAGCCTGGACTTCCTTGCGTTCCTTGGTCTTAAGCCAGCTCTCCCACTCCTGCGCCGACTGCCAAGTACTGATGACCAGGAACTCCTCCGGGTCGTCCATGCTGCGCAGGGTTTCGCCTGAAATGTACCCCAGTTGCGCCGTGGCCAGGATCCGCATCTGGCGGAACAAGGTGATGATCTCCTTGGCTTTGGCGACGGGGACGCGCCGTTTGATCAGGATTTTAACCGCCATGGGGGCCTCCTTTCGCGGCTGAATCAGTTTGTTCCAGATTAGCGCGGTCGTCGGCTGCGGTCAAGGCAGGCCGCCCTCCGGGCCGGCGCCGCTGCGTTTTTCAATCCTGCGCAGGCTGATCTCCAGCCTGACGAACTCCGCCGGCGCCATCGTTTCGGCCCGCCGCGACGGATCGATCCCTGCCAGGGCCAGGCCTTGCAGGATCGCCGCAGGCGACAGTTCAAGGGCCGATCCGGCGAGCGCGTTCTTGAGGGTCTTGCGGCGCTGGCCGAACGCCGCCGTAACCAGGCGCACCAGGCGGGCTTCGTCGTGGCGGGGGTAGTCTCCACGAAAGCCGCTGAACACGATCTCCAGCACCTCCGAGTCCACTTTCGGCGTGGGGTAGAAGCTGTCCGCTTTCACCTCCGCCAGGCGCCGCACGGAGGCGCAGTAGGTCAGCAGGGCCGTGATCCGGCCGTATTGCCGCCCACCGGGGGCGGCGGTCAGCCGGCGGGCGAGCTCCCGCTGGAACATCAGCACGGCCCGGCGGATGTGCTGCCGGGCTTCAATCAACCTGATCACGATCTGGGAGGAGATGTTGTAGGGCAGGTTCCCGAAGACGCTCAGCGGCCCGCCCTCGCGGCGGGCCAGTTCGGCCAAGTCGAGCGCGAGCGCGTCCATTTCGACGATCCGGACGTTGTCCGCGGAGCAGGCGGCCAGTTCGGCTCTGAGCAGCGGGACGAGGTGAGGGTCCCGTTCCACCGCGGTGACGCTTCGGGCGGCCCGCGCCAGAGGGATCGTCAACGCTCCCAGCCCGGCCCCGATCTCCAGGACCGGCTCATCCGCCGCCACGCCGGCTCTCGCGACGACCATTTCAGCCACGGCGGGCCGGGCCAGGAAATTCTGACCCAACGTCCTGCGCGGGTGAAGCCGGTGCGCGGCGAGCAGGGCTCGGGGAGGGGTCGTCATGCCTTCGGGCCATACCAGGAATCGGGCGGAGGATCAAATTGCTTTTTCACTGCTAGTATTTTTGTGGGGCCATGCTTGACTTTCAGTTAGCAATTGATTACGTTCTACGAACAAAAATTTTTGGCTGGCACGGCATCCCGCCTGAATTTTTTGCTGCGCCACTCCGCCGTCAAAGAGGGGCGCACGGGGGGAGCGGCGGCAGATGCAGGCGGTGCTATTCGCCGCACCTCGATTTCACCGAGACAGGAGGCAGCGCATGGTCAGGAAAAAAGGAAAATCGATCAGCTTCGACGCCATGGTCAAGTTCTTCATGCACACCTACGACATCCCCACCAAGCGGGATGTGGACAAGCTGCTGGCCCGGTTGGATCGCCTGGAGGCTTTGATCAGCGCGGCGCCGGGGGCAAGGCGCAGCCGGCCGGCTCGCGGCGGCCGGGGGGCGGCGGCCGATGTCGTTCTGGACCTGATCCGGCGCTCCAAGCAGGGTTTGAAATTCGCCGACATCCAGACCAAAACCGGTTTTGCCGAGAAAAAGGTGCGCAACATCATTTTTCGCCTCAACAAGTTGCAGAAAATCAAGCGGTACAGCCGCGGCGTCTACGTCGCCGTCTGAGGCGCCGTGCCTGTCGAAAAACAGCCATGACCCCATCCGCTGTTAAACGCCTCTGCGTGTTCAAGACCGGCGACAGCCTCCACGGCTACCGGGTGCTCAGGGTCGAGCCCCTGCCCGAGATCCACGCCACGGCAATCATGCTGGACCACCCGCAGAGCGGGGCGCGGCACCTGCACCTAAGCCGCCCCGACGCCGAGAACACCTTCGGCGTCACCTTCCGCACGGTGCCCCGGGACTCCACCGGCGTCGCCCACATCCTCGAGCACACGGTGCTGTGCGGCTCGGAGCGGTTCAAGGTCCGCGACCCCTTCTTCTCCATGCTCAAGCGCAGCCTGAACACCTTCATGAACGCCTTCACCGCCTCCGACTGGACGATGTACCCCTTCTCCACCCGGAACTGGAAAGATTTCCACAACCTCCTGGACGTGTATCTGGATGCCGCCTTCTTCCCGCGCCTGGAGGAACTCAGCTTAAAGCAGGAGGGCCACCGTCTGGAGCTTGACACCGGCAGCGGGGAGGGCGACCGCCTCACGTACAAAGGTGTCGTGTTCAACGAGATGAAGGGGGCCATGTCCTCTCCGGACCAGGTCATGGTGCGCTCGATCATGAAGGCGCTTTACCCCGACACGACCTACTCCAACAATTCCGGGGGGGACCCGGCCGACATCCCTTCGCTCACTTACGCGCAACTGAGAGAGTTCCACCGCCGTCACTATCACCCCTCCAACGCCTATTTTTACACATACGGCGACATGCCCCTGGAAGGCCACCTCGAGTTTATCGCGCGAGGCGTTTTGTCCCGCTTTCAGGCGGCCGAGCCGGCTCCGCCCGTACCGCCGCAGCCGCGCTGGGCGCAACCGGTCACGGCCAGTTTCCCTTACCCCTTTGCCAAGGGCGAAGACCCAAGCCGCAAGCATCAGGTGTGCATCGCCTGGCTGACCCCGGACATCCGCGACACCCGCGAGGTGATGTCCATGGCGCTGCTCGAGCAGATCCTCCTCGGCAACTCCGCCTCCCCGCTGCGCAAGGCCCTGATCGACTCGGGCCTGGGCACTGCGCTGAGCGACGGTACCGGCTACGATGCCGAGAACCGCGACACGCTGTTCGCCGCCGGGTTGAAGGACGTTTCGCTCGATGCCGGCGACCGGATCGAGGCCATCGTCTTCGATGTCCTCTCAGCGCTGGCCGAGCGGGGTATCGACCGGGAGCTGATCGCGTCGGCCATGCACCAGCTCGAGTTTCACCGCAAGGAGATCACCAACACCCCTTATCCGTACGGGATCAAGCTGCTGGTGGCGCTGGCCGGGACCTGGATCCACGAGGGCGACCCGCTGCGCGTGCTGAAGCTGGACGCCGATCTCGAGGCCATCCGCCGACAGGCGGCGGATGGGCCTTTTTTCGAACGGCAGCTGAAACGCTATCTGCTCGAAAACGCCCACCGCGTCCGTCTGACGCTCGTTGCGGATCCCGAACTGGCCGACCGGAGAGAGGCCCAGGAGCAGAGCGCGCTGAGAGAGCTCCGCCGGACGCTGTCGCCGGGGCAACTGGATCGGCTGCAGCGGGATGCCGAGGCGTTGAAGCGCCTTCAGGAGGGTATGGAGGATGTCTCCTGCCTGCCGACGCTGGAGCGCCAGGACATTCCGCCCGAGGTGGAGGTCATCACGCCCGGCGCCGCAGGGCCGGATGGCCGGACGACGGCCTACGAACAGGCGACCTCCGGCATCGTCTACGTCGCCGCCGCGGCCGGCGCCGGCGGCCTGTCGAAGGAATTGAACGAGCTGGCGCCTTTTTTCGGCTACGCGTTTTCGCGGATCGGCACCCGACTGCGGGACTATGCCGAGATGGCGCGGCGCATCGATGCGGTGACGGGCGGCATCGGGCTGGCCTTGCAGCCGCGCACCGGGTTCGACGGCGCGGGGGCCTGCATCCCCCTCCTGGCCCTGAACGCCAAGTGCCTCAAGCGCAACCTCCACCCGATGGCCGACATCTTGGCCGAGCTGCTGCAGCATTATGACTTCTCCGACCTCCCGCGGCTTAAAAGCCTGCTGCTCGAGTACCGCTCGGGGCTCGAGTCCATGGTGGTCCACAACGGACACCGGTTGGCCATGTCGCTGGCGGCGCGTCGTTTTTCGGCCACCCGCCTTCTGAGCGAGCGCTGGAGCGGAGTTCACCACCTGCTGCAGATGAAACGCCTTACGGAGGAGCCTCTGGAGGAGCGTCTGGCCGAGGTGGCGGCGCGGCTGGCCGAGATCGGCCGGCAGGTGTGGCTCCAGGCAAATTTCTGCGCCGCTGCGATCGGGGAGCCCGACGTCCTGCCGGACGCCCAAGGGCGCCTGCAGGGCATCGCCGCCGAGCTGGCCGCCGGCGGAATGGGGGGCTTCTCCTATGACGGGGAGGCGTCGGCTCCTTTCCGGGTCCGGGAAGGGTGGGGCACAGCCACCGCAGTCAACTTCGTCGCGGCGGCCTTTCCTGCCGTGCGACTGGAACACGCGGACGCCCCGGCGCTGGCCGTGATCGCAAAGATGCTGCGGTCGCTCTACCTGCACCGGGAGATCCGTGAAAAGGGCGGGGCCTACGGCGGCTTTGCCGTCTACGACCCCGAGGACGGGGTGTTCAGCCTGGCCTCCTACCGCGACCCGCAGCTGGCGGCGACCTTGGATGTGTTCGAACGCTCCGGGGAGTTCGTCTCCTCGGGGGCCTTCGACGACACCGACGTCAAGGAGGCCATCCTTCAGGTCTGCGCCGAGATCGACAAGCCCGACCCCCCCGGGCCGGCGGCGCGCAAGGCGTTCTATCGCCGGATCGTCAAGCTGTCGGACGACGTGCGGCTGGCCTTCAAACAGCGGCTGATCGCCCTGAGCCGGGCCGAGGTGTGCGCGGCGGCAGAGAGGTATTTCAGCCGCGGCCTGGCGGATAGCTCCGTGGCCGTGATCGCCAGCGAGTCGTCTCTGCGCGAGGCCAATGCGAAGCTTAAAGAGCCCCTGGAGCTGCACCGAATATAGGATTCCAGGGTTCGAGGGTTCAAGGGTAAAAGCAGGATCCGATGACCCTCTCCTTGCTTCTCACTCGACCCCTCGACCCCTTGAATTCTTTAAAATTACTTGGCGATCTTCTTTAGCTGCTTCAAGGTCTCATCGGGCATTTTGAAGGAGTGCTCGGGACCGGGGAATGTCATCTCCAGCACCTCCTTCCGGTACTCCCGCAGCGCATCCAGAATGATCGGCCGGATCTTGGTGTACTGCTTGACGAATTTTGGGACGAACTTGTCGAACAGGCCGACCATGTCGTGGGTGACCAGCACCTGGCCGTCCACGTCGGGGCCGGCGCCGATCCCGATCACCGGCACTTTGACCGACTGGGCCACGAGCCGGCCGAGCGGCGCCGGCACCGCCTCCAGGATGATCGAAAAGGCCCCCGCGGCCTCGAGCGCGCGCGCATCGTCGATAATCTGCTTGGCGGCGGCGGCGTCCTTGCCCTGCATCTTGAAGCCGCCGAGCGCGCTGGCCGTCTGCGGGGTCAGCCCGATGTGCCCCTGAACCGGGATGCCCGCCTTGACGATCGCCTCCACGGTCGGCGCGAAAGCAGCCCCCCCCTCCAGCTTGACCACGTCGCAACCGCCCTCCTTCATCAGGCGCCCGGCGTTGGCGATGGCCTCGCGGATGGAGGTGTTGTAGCTCATGAAGGGCATGTCCCCCACGACCAGGGCGCTCTTGCAGCCGCGCATGACCGCCTGGATGTGGTGGATCATGTTCTCCATCGTCACGGCCACCGTGCCCTGCAGGCCCATCACCACCATGCCCAGCGAGTCCCCCACGAGGACGATGTCCACCTCCGCCTCATCGGCCATCAGGCCGAAGGGGTAGTCGTAGGCGGTCATCATGACCAGTTTGCGTTTTTCGTCCTTGGCCTTCTGAATGTCCAGAATCGTGACCTTGGGTCGGCTCATCTGTTTTGCTCCTTCCTTTTGATAGTGTTGTCGTAATATGCGTGCTGGTTCCAAGCCCGATGCCGTCTTTTGCCTCCAGTCCTTTCCCGTCATTCAGCCAGCACGCCACGGCGTGGTCTGCAGCCGCCTGCACCAGAGGCGGCGCCTCGATCTGGCAGCGGTCGAAAACGTAGCGGCAGCGGGGGTGAAAGCTGCAGCCGGGGGGCGGGTCGATCGGGCTGGGGACGTCCCCCTCCATGGCCAGCCGCCCGCTGCGGCGGTTCGGGTCCGGCAGGGGCACGGCGGCCAGGAGGGCTTCGGTGTAGGGGTGGCGCGGTTCGCGGCTGAAGCGGCGCACCGGCGCGAGCTCGACGATCGCGCCCAAGTACATCACGGCGATGCGGTCGCAGACGTGCTGGACCACCCCCAAATCGTGGGAGATGAACACGAAGGAGAGGCCGAACTCCTCCCCGAGGTCCTGGAGCAGGTTGATCACCTGGGCCTGGACCGACACGTCCAGGGCGCTGACCGGTTCGTCCGCGACGATGAGCTCGGGGCGGACGCATAGGGCCCGGGCGATGCCGATGCGCTGGCGCTGGCCGCCTGAGAACTCGTGGGGGTATTTTTCCAGGTCGGCGGCGCGCAGGCCCACCTTGTCGAGGAGGGCCGCCGCCACGCGCCGTCGCTCCGCTCGCGCACGGTGTTTGCCGCCGGCGCGCAGGGGCTCGGTGACGATCTGCTCCACCGTCATGCGCGGGTCCAGGCTGGAGTAGGGGTCCTGAAAGATGATCTGCATGCGCTGCCGAAAGCGCCCGAGGGCCGCACGGTCGAGCGTCAGGATGTCCTGGCCGTCGAACTCGATGCGGCCCCGCGTCGGTTCGATCAGCCGCAGGATCAGGCGGCCGACGGTCGTCTTGCCGCATCCGGATTCGCCCACGAGGCCGAAGCGCTCCCGGCGGCGCACGGAGAAGGAGACACCGGACACGGCCCTGACCCATGCCGTGGGCCGCGTGAAGATCCCGCCCCCGAGCGGGAAATGCTTGGAGATGTCGATCACCTCGAGCAGCGGGGTCTCAGGCATCGGCGCGCCTCCGCTCTGGGCATTTCGTCAGCCAGCAGCGGGCCTGCTGGCCTTTTCCGATGGCGAACAGATCGGGCGCCTGCTCGCGGCAGCGCTCGAAGGCGTGGGGGCAGCGCCCGGCGAACTTGCACCCGACGAGGGTCTCCGTGATCGCCGGCACGATGCCGGGGATTTCCCTGAGCCGCCGGCGGCCGCCTTCCGGCGGCCCGGTCGGCTCCGGCATGGATTGCAGCAGGCCCTGGGTGTAAGGGTGAAAGGGGCGGTAGAAAAGGTCCGACACGGCGGCTTCCTCCACCACCTGGCCGGCGTACATCACCACCACCCGGGAGGCCATCTGGGCGACCACGCCCAAATTGTGTGTGATCAGCAGCAGGGACATTCCCATCTCTTCCTTCAACCCTACCATCAACGAGAGGATCTGCGCCTGGATGGTGACGTCCAACGCGGTGGTCGGCTCGTCGGCGATGAGCAGCTTGGGGCGGCAGACCATGGCCATGGCGATCATGACCCGCTGCCGCATGCCGCCCGAAAGATGATGGGGGTAGTCCCCCATCCGACGGCGGGCGGCCGGGATCTTGACCCGTTCGAGCCACTCGGCGGCCTGTTCCATGGCGCGAGGCCGGCTCAGCCCGCGGTGGACCCTGAGCGGTTCCGCGACCTGCCGGCCGATCGGCAGCACCGGGTTGAGGGAGGTCATCGGCTCCTGAAAAATCATGGCGATGTCACGGCCGCGGACCCTACGCAGCGCCTCGGGGGTGTAGTCGATCAGGTTGGCGCCCTCGAAGCGGATGAAACCGGATTCGATCGCCCCCGGCGGAGAGGGGATCAGGCCGAGGATGCTGAGCGCGGTGACGCTCTTGCCGCAGCCCGACTCCCCCACCACCCCCAGGGTCTCGCCCCGATCGAGGGCAAAGCTCACCCGGTCGACCGCGCGCGCCGTGCCCTCCGGCGTGTCGAAGCTGACCGAGAGGCCCTCGATGTCGAGCAGGCGCGCGCTCATTTCTCAGCCGGGCCCCCGAGGTAGTGCAGGGCGGTCAAGGCGTAAATTTTGACCGTTTCGACGAGCTGCCCCAGGTCGACCCACTCGTCCTTCTGGTGCGGGACCTCGCGGTCGCCGGCGCCCATGGTGACGATCGGGATATGTTTCCAGGCCCAGAGGAAGGTGCCGTCCGTTGCGCCGGGGACGCCCCCGTACATCGGCTCCCTGCCGGTCACCCGCTGCGTGGCCCAGTGCGCCGCCTGGACTACGGGGTCGCTGCGTTCGGTGCGCGTGCAGGGCCGGTCGGTCAAAATCTCCAGCGCGACGGTGAGCGCAGGTTGCCTCGCAATGCCGAGCCGGCGGTCGTAGCCGCGGTAGTGGTCGCGGACCTCGTCCTGGACGCCGGCGGCCAGCTGCTGCAGCGCTGCGACGATGGCGGGGTGGGACTGGCGGGGGATGGTGCGGATGTCGGCCAGGAGGCGCGCCTCTCCCGGCATGACGTTCAGCTGCGACGGTCCGCCGGCAGGGGCCTGGATCACCGTCGGCGTGAAGCTCGGCCACCCCAGGTGCTCATCCCGGCCGCGGGACGCTTCGGCCTCCTCCAGGGCGTGCAGCGCAAGGATGATCCGGGCCAGTGCCGGTGCGGTGTTGAGGCCTGCCAGGGGCATCGCGCCGTGGCTCATCTTGCCCGTTACGGAGAACGCCGCCCGGAGAGCGCCCTTCTGGCTCGTGCAGATGAGGCCGTCCTGGGGCTCGCAGATCACGGCGGCGGTCACACGGTCGGCGTGGCCCCGATCGATGAAGCTGCGCACGCCGATCATCTGGTCCTCCTCGTCGCAGAGGACGCCGCCGACGATTGTTCCGGCCAGCGGGACCCCGGAGCGTTTGAGGGCGTCCATTGCGCAGAGCATGGCGGCCAGGTTACCCTTGGTGTCGTTGGTCCCGCGGCCGTACATCCGGGTCCCCGCGATCTGCGCGCCGAAGGGGTCGTAGGTCCAGGCCGCCACATCGCCGGGGGTCACCACGTCCGTGTGGCCTTCGAACATGAGGCAGCGCGGGCCGGGCCCGGCGGCATGGGCGACGATCACGTTGGGGCGGCCCGGGGCGACCGCCTCTATCCGGACGTCGAACCCCCTGCGTTCGGCCCAGCGGGCGACGAACTCGGCCGCCGGCTGTTCGCTGGTCCCGGCGGCCGGGTCCCAGACGGAGTTGATTTTCACGAGGTCGGCCGTCAGCTGGACAACCGCTTCGGGCTCGATGGCCTTCAATACTGCAGCGACCATTTCCGGTGTCATTTCCTTTGCTCCACGTCTTCCAAATGCCAAACCCTGAACCCTGAATGCATAGCCATCACCCCCCCCCCCCGACCACCCTATCTCATTCTCACCATCCTGGGGTCCAGGGTGTCCCGCAGCCCATCCCCCAGCAGGTTGAAGCCCAGCACTGCCCAGGCGATCGCCAGCCCCGGAAAGACCGCCATCCAGGGGTTGGTGGACATGTAGGTCTGGGCCTCGTTCAGCATCCGGCCCCAGGACGCGTGCGGCGGCTGGGTGCCCAGGCCGAGATAGCTTAAGCCCGCTTCGGCCAGGATGGCCACGGCGAACTGGATGGTGCCCTGAATGAGCAGGGGCGAGAGGATGTTGGGCAGCACGTGGCGCCGGGTGATGGCCCATTCGCCGATCCCGCTGGCCCGGGCGGCGGTGATGAACTCTCTCTCCCACACCACCCTGGCGACGGCGCGGGTCAGGCGCGCGAAGACCGGGATGTAAAAGATCCCGATCGCCAGCATGGCGTTCACCATGGAGGGGCCTAAGATGGAGGTGATCAGGATGGCGGTTAGCACGGCCGGGAAGCCGAAGAGCAGATCCGAAAGCCGCATGACGGCCTCGTCCGTGAACCGGCCGCGGTAGGCCGCCAGCAGCCCCAGGCCCACCCCGAGCGTCAAGCCGATCGCCACCGTCACCAGGCCGACGATGATCGAGTTCACCGCACCGGTCATAACCCGGGAAAGCGTGTCCCGGCCGTATTGGTCCGTCCCCAGCGGGTGGGTCCAGGAAGGCCCCTGCAGCCGCTCGCGGGCGTTCATGCGGTTGCCGTCGTAAGGCGTCCAGACCAGGCTCAGCGCGGCCATCAGGACGACGATAGCGGAAAGCGCAAAGCCGAGGGTGAAATTCTTGTTTTGAAGAAAACGGCGCATCAAAAAGATCGTGTTGTTATTTAATCTTGATCCTCGGGTCCACATAGGCATAGGCCACGTCTATAATGAAATTGACGACCACCACCGCTGCCGCCATGAACAGGACGATGTCGCGCACCACGGGCAGGTCCCGCTGCCCGATGGCGTTGAACACCAGCCGCCCCAGGCCGGGTAAAAAATAGACGTTCTCGATAATGATGGCCCCGGCCAGCAGCTGGCCCAGCTGCAGCCCCATGATGGTCAAAACCGGGATCAGGGCGTTGCGAAGCGCGTGGACGTAGATGACGGTGCGCTCTTTCAAGCCTTTGGCCCGCGCCGTGCGCACATAGTCTTCGCGCAGCACCTCCAGCATCGAGGAGCGCGTGAGGCGGGTCAGGATCGAGGCCCGGATCACTCCCAGGGCGAAGGCCGGGAGCAGCAGCGCCTTGAATGCCCCCATCGGGTCGGCGGCCCAGCCCGGGAATCCGCCGGCCGAAAACCACCCCAGCTGAACCGACAGCAGCAGGATCAGGAGGATCCCGAACCAGAACTCGGGCGTCGCCAGGCCGAGTTGGGTGAAAAACATCACCGTTACATCCCCGGGCCGGTTCTGGTTCCGGGCGGCGTAGATGCCCAGGGGCAGGGAGATGAGGACGGCGAACCCCATGGCCATCAGCGCCATGGGGCCTGTCACGGCCAGGCTGTCCACGATCAGGTCGAACACCGGCATTTTGTAATGGATCGATTGATGGCTACGGCCGGCCAGGAGCCCGCCGACCCAGTCCCAGTACTGCCCCATAAAGGACTTGTCCAGCCCCAGGTCGGCGCGCAGGGCCGCCAGGGACTCGGGTGTGGCGTTGATGCCCAAAATGATCTGGGCCGGGTCGCCGGGCAGGACAAAGAGCACCGAGAACACCGTGATCGACACCAGAAACAGGAGCACGACCAGAGTGGTCAGTTTTTTGACGATATACCGCAGCATAGAATGAAATAGAGGCAGCCCCTCGGCATCGGGGCTGCCCTGCTATGTCCAAGAATAGGTTGAAGTGAACCCTCCATCCAAAGCGATGGCGATCTTCGCAGTGGAGCTTCAGGTGGGAGCGGCATGTTGCCGCGATGATATCGTGGCTGGAAGCCACTCCCACAAGGGGGGTGCCTCAATTTTGATAGGGCGGCGCAACAAAGCGCAGCCGGGTTTCAATAGGTCGTCATTTGTTCCACCAGACCTGCGTGCAGTCCAGCGCAATCGTCGGGTAGTCCTTCCACCAGTTATTCAGCCCCGCTTTCATGGCCGAGAGCGCCGGGGCCAGGAAGAGGAAGCCGTTGACCGCGTCCTCGGCGACGATTTCCTGGCAGCGGCCGAACCACTTCGCCTTCTCCTCCTCGGTGGCGGCCTTTAGGGCGTTGGCGTAGGCGTCGCGGAACTCCTGCGAGTCGTACTGGAAATAGTAGTTGGGGTTGGCATAGATGCCGATATCCCAGGCCTCGGCGTGGCCGATCATCGAAAGCTCGAACTCTTTCTGCTTGAAGATCCGGTCCAGCCAGAATCCCCACTCCACGATTTCGATTTTGAGCTTGATACCGATCTGGCCGAGCATGTCGGCGATCACCTCGCCGGCGCGCTGGGAGTAGGGGTAGATGGCCGGCAGCTTGATGGTGGCATCGAAACCGTTGGGGTAGCCGGCCTTGGCCAGCAGCTCCTTGGCTTTCTTGGGGTCATAGGGGAAACGGCCAGTCATGTCTTTGTAGTAGGGGGTGACCGGCGGCCAGTGGGAGCCGATCACGGTGCCGTAGCCGGACATCACCAGCTCGATGACCGCCTTGCGGTCGACGGCGTGGGCCATGGCCTGCCGCACCAGCTTGTTGTCGAACGGCTTGGCCTTGTTGTTGGTGGACATGACGACCTCCGAGGTGGAGGCGCCGGCCAGCACCTTGAAGCGCTTGTCCTTGGCGATCTCCTTCGCCAGCTCGGGGGCGAGCAGCCAGCCGATGAGGTCGACGTCGCCGGCCCTGAGGGCCGCCACCTGGGCGCTGGGGTCCTTGATGAAGCGGAAGGTCACCTTGTCCAGGTAGGGCAGCTGGGGGTTCCAGTAGGTCGGGTTGCGCTCCATGCTCACGCTGTCGCCGCGTTTCCACTCCACGAACTTGAACGGGCCGGTGCCGATGGGCGCCGCCGCCGTGTTTTCGTAGCCCTTCATCGGCAGCATGACCGAATCGCCCTCGGCCATGCGGAACAGGAAGAGGGCATCCACCTCCTTGATCGTGAGCTTGAGGGTGGCGTCGTCGGGGGTCTCGATCTTCTCGATGACGCGGAAGAACTCCGGGTGGGCGTTCTTGGTGCCTTCGGCCGCCCCGCGCTCCAGGTTCCATTTGGCCACCTGGGCGTTGAAGGGCTCGCCGTTGTGGAAGGCCACGCCCTTGCGCAGGTGAAAGGTGTAAACCTTGGCATCGGCGGAGACCTCCCACTTGGCGGCCAGCCCGGGCACCAGCTTGCCGTCGCGGTCGACCTTGACCAGCCCCTCGAAAATGTTGGAGTAAACCACCCGGTCGATGGCGGCCGAGGCGCTGGCCGTCGGGTCCAGCCCGGGCGGTTCGTCGCCCACGCACAGGACGAGGCCTCCGCCTCTTTTGGGGGTTTCCGTCGCCGCCCATGACAGGGAGGCGGCAACCAGCATCACCATGCAAATGGCCATTGTTTTTTTCATGCGACGCGTCCTTTCTTCGGTATGAGGGTTGAAATGGTCGATGCACTGCGGGTCATTGGGCTCCTATACTTCAATGAGAGGCACCCTGTCCATGCTGAAGTCAGATGAGCGGCAGGTCGCGAAATGCCGTCAACTCCGCAATGCTGCGAGCGGCGAGAACGGCGTGGATGATCGCCCGCGCCGTGCACTCGGACGCCGCGTGGCCGACGTCGCTGACGGCTTGGGCCCGGTCGGAGGGAAAAAACCCGGGGGTTTCCGGCAACTCCACGCGGCCGGTGGCCAGGCAGAAAATGGTGTCCCCGTCGAACATGGTGTGGGCCGGCCGGATGGCGCGCGCCAGCCCATCGTGGGCCATCTGGGCCACCTTGAGGGCCTGGGTCTTGGTGAGTGCGGCATCGGTGGCGACCACCCCGATGGTGGTGTTGCGGGCCGGGGCCCCGGGCGGAAAGGCGGGGAGCTGGACCGCGCGCCGGCCCAATTCTCCGAACTCGCCGTCACGCTCGATCCCGATCTCCCAGGGACGGCCGGTCGCGGGGTTGATCACGCTCCCGCCGGGATTGGCCGCGATCAGCGCCGCCACCGTGATGCCGGAGTCGAGCCGTACGCTGGCGCTGCCGAGCCCACCCTTGATGTTGCCGGCCACGGCCCCGGCTCCCGCGCCGAGGCAGCCCATGGCCGCCGGCCCCGGACCGGCGGCTTCGCAGGCAAGGCGGCCCCAGTCGGCGCAGACCGGCGGGACGAACTGCGGCCCGCGCCCGAGGTCGTAGAGGACGGCGGCCGGGACAATCGGGGCCACCTGGCCGCCCTCCAGCGGGAACCCGAAACCGCGTTCGGCCAGCCAGCGCACCGCGCCGTCGGCGGCCGACAGGCCGAACACCGAGCCGCCGGCCAGCACCACGGCCTGCGCCTTGTCCACCAGGTTCACCGGCGCGAGCACGTCCGTTTCGCGCGTTCCGGGCGCGGCCCCGCGCACATCTACCGCGGCGACGGCGCCCTCCGGGCACAAGACCACCGTCACCCCGCTGACCGCTTGTAGGTCGGTATGGTGTCCGACGAGGATGCCGCCGACATCGGTCAAGCTGTTGCATGTTTCGGGGGCCGACAATTTTCCGCTCCAATCTTTTTGGGTCGACACCGCTTTTCGCGAATTTCGCCAAGGCGCAATTCAGCCTGCACCATAGCGGATCAAAGCTATCCCGGCAACTCGAATCCCAAACCGCTATCCAGTCGGCTATAATTGTGTTGACGGGTCACGCCGCCTTAAGCTAAAAATCAACGTTTATGTATCAATATCGACATCACCGGACAAGTTAAAAGAGGTCACCCGTCAACATGATTCAGCTCATTCGCGGTTTCAAGGACATCTTGCCCGGCGAGATCGAACTTTGGCAGAGGATCGAGGCCGAGGCGAAGCGGCTATTCGAGAATTTCGGGTTCCGGGAGATCCGGATCCCGATCATGGAGAAAACCGAGCTGTTCAAGCGCAGCATCGGCGAGGAGACGGACATCGTCGAGAAGGAGATGTACACCTTTGCCGACCGCGGCGGCGAAATGGTCACCCTGCGGCCCGAGGCAACGGCCTCCATCGTGCGCGCCTACATCCAACACAAGCTTTACGCGGCCGACCCGGTCCAGAGACTCTACATGATCGGCCCGATGTTTCGCCGCGAGCGTCCGCAGAAAGGCCGCTACCGGCAGTTCACCCAGATCGACGCCGAGATCTTCGGCGTCGCCTCGCCCCTGGCCGACGCTCAGCTGATCTTCCTTCTGGTCACCCTGTTCGAGCGGCTCAAGGTCGCCGACGTCGAGGCCCATGTGAACTCCCTGGGGTGCCCGGCCTGCCGTCCGGATTTCCGCGAGGCGCTGGGAGGCATGCTGGCGTCGGTCGGCGGCCGCCTGTGCGCGGACTGCAACCGGCGCAAGGAGCGCAACCCGCTGCGGGTCTTGGACTGCAAGGTGCCCGGCTGCCGCGAGGTGCTGGCGGGCGCGCCCTCCATCCTCGACCATCTGTGCGGCGAGTGTCGGCGGGATTTCGACGAACTCCAGGCGGCCCTGAACGGCCTCGGTGTAGGCTACCGCGTGAACCCGCGCCTGGTGCGGGGGCTGGACTACTACACCCGCGCCACCTTCGAGATCCAAACCGGGGCGCTGGGCGCCCAGAGCGCAGTCGCCGGCGGCGGGCGCTACGACCGGTTGGTCAAGGAGCTGGGAGGGCCCGACCTGCCGGCGACGGGGTTCGCCATCGGCTTTGACCGCCTGGCCGAAATCGCCGGTGTGAGTGCCGCCGCGTTGCAGGCGCGGCCGGATCTGTTCTTGGCGGCGCTGGGCCCCGAGAGCCGCTTCCTGGCGTTCGACTGGGCCTGCCGACTCGGCCGCGACGGGGTGCGCGTCGAGATGGAGCTGGGCGAGAAGAGCCTGAAGAGCCAGATGAAGACCGCCGACCGGCTGGGCGCCGCGCATGTCCTCATGATCGGAGAGATGGAGCTCGGCGACAAGACCGCCCTCCTGCGCAACATGCAGACCAAGGAGCAGCTCCGGGTCCCCTTCGCGGGATTGGTGGAGCGGATCAAGGCTGTTCTGAACGCGCGGTGATGCTGCATCGATGAGGCGTGGCGCAACCACCGTTTGGGAAAGGAGTTTTTGTGGACAAATTGGGAGAGATGCGGAGGACCCACGACTGCGGCAGCCTCGCCGCTACAGACGCCGGCCGGGAGGTCGTGCTCATGGGCTGGGTCCTGAGGCGGCGGGACCACGGCGGCGTCATTTTTATCGACCTGAGGGACCGCGACGGGATCACCCAGGTGGTGTTCAACCCCGAAGTGGCGCCGGAGGCCCACGCCAGGGCCGAAGCCATTCGCAGTGAGTTCGTGCTGGGCGTTTGCGGCCGGGTGCAGCACCGGCCCGAGGGGATGGTCAACCCCAACCTGGCGACCGGGGCGATCGAGGTCATGGCCTCGGAGCTCAGGGTCCTCAACACGGCCCAGACCCCGCCCTTTCTCGTCGAGGACGGCGTGGAAATTTCTGAGACGACCCGTCTGAAATACCGCCACATCGACCTGCGGCGGCCCCGGCCGCAGCGCAACCTGATCCTGCGCCATCGGGCGTCGGCCGCCGTGCGGTCCTACCTCAACGGACTCGGGTTCCTGGAGCTCGAAACGCCGTTTCTCACCCGCAGCACGCCCGAGGGGGCGCGGGACTACCTGGTGCCCAGCCGCGTCAACCCCGGCATGTTCTTCGCGCTGCCCCAGTCCCCGCAGCTCTTCAAGCAGCTCTTCATGATCGCGGGCTTCGACCGCTACTATCAGATCGTACGCTGCTTCCGGGACGAGGACCTGCGCGCCGACCGCCAGCCCGAGTTCACCCAGATCGATGTCGAGATGTCCTTCGTGGGCGAGCAGGATGTGATGGAGATGGCCGAGGGCTTGATGGCGGCCCTGTTCAAAGAGGTGCTCGACCGCGAGATCCCTGTCCCTTTTCCCCGGCTCTCCTATGAAGAGGCCGTCGGGCGCTATGGGTTGGACAAGCCCGACACCCGCTTCGGAATGGAGTTGGCCGATGTGACCGACATCGTGGCCGGCTCCGGGTTCAAGGTCTTCGCCGGCGCGGCGGCCAAGGGCGGCATCGTCAAGGCGTTGAACGCCAAGGGGTGCGCCGAGATGTCGCGCAAGGAGATCGACGACCTCACGGCCTTCGTTGCGGTCTACCGCGCCAAGGGCATGGCCTGGATCAAGCTGCGGCCCGAGGGCTGGCAGTCGCCCATCGCCAAGTTCTTCACCGACGCCGAGAAACAGGCCTTGACGGAGCGCATCGGCATGCAAACCGGCGACCTGGTCTTTTTCGTTGCCGACCAGGCCGCGGTGGCCAACGATGCGCTGGGCCAGCTCCGCAACCACCTCGGCCAGAAGCTCGGCCTGATCGATCCGGATCGCTTCAACTTTTTGTGGGTTACGCGCTTTCCGATGTTCGACTTCGACGAGACCGAAAAGCGCTACCAGGCGCTGCACCACCCCTTCACCTCGCCCCTGGAGGAGGACTACGACAAGCTTGAGACCGATCCGCTGGCCGTCAAATCCCGCGCCTACGACCTGGTGTTGAACGGGTTCGAGGTCGGCGGCGGGAGCATCCGCATCCACCAGCGCGGCATCCAGGAGCGCGTGTTCAA
>JAWOHH010000096.1:0-5564 GCA_046496215.1 Desulfobacterales bacterium | reverse complement strand
TCGGCGAAGAATCGGTTCATCAGTTTCACTTAACAACGCAACGTTCGCGATTCGGGCACCGTCGTCGAGTATTTTGCCCATATCAAACAGCGAAGAGCCAAAAATTTTAGTGCCGGCGAGAAACCGATTGACGATCGGGGTTGGACCGGCTAGCCTGAATCGTTAATGGTGCCGACGCCCCACAAAACCATTCTATAAGGAGAGAAACGTCCATGGCCGTCATTACCCGCTATGTTGTGGTGCGCAACGGGGTCGAGCTGGAAAAGGTCTTTAACGACAAAAAGAAGGCGGAAGCCTACGACCGCATGCTCGATGCCGCCGAACAGCTTGCCGGCCTGATCCGTGCGGCTGACCTCGATCCGCCCGTGGACGCGGGCACCGTCGAGGCGATTGCCGTTTACCTGGCCGAGAACGGGCCGCGGGTGACCGCGATCCTCAAAGGGGTCAAGCCGGTGGCGGACCTCGAGCGACCGGCCGATGCCGATCCTGCCGGCCAGCCGGTTCCGACAAGGCCCAAGCCGTCTCCCCGGCCCGCCAAGACCAAGCCCAAAGGCGATTGAGTGCCGGCTGCGCCCGGATCAGGACGGATGCAATCTTGATGGCCGCTGTTTCAAAAAAGGAATTCGACGCCTACGACCGGGTGCTGGACGCTGCGGCCGAACTGGCCGAGCTGATCCAGGCGCGGGGGTTCGACGTCAGCGAGGAGGCCCTGGAGGCCCTGACGATCTTTTTGGCCAACAATGCACCGCGGGTGCGCCGCATCCTGAGCCGCTACCGATGAGCCGCCGCGCGCCGCAACGCGGAATCGGCGCAACTGTCAAATCATTTCACTTGATATGGGCAATATGACATAGTAGCTTGGCTCATTATGACAGAATACCGCTCGCGCGATATCGCCCCCGCCCTAGTTGAGGCCCTTGAAAGCATGCCGGTGGTCGTGGTCACCGGCATGCGCCAGACGGGCAAGACCACTCTGTTGCAATCCCAAGCCGAACTCCAAGGCCGGCTGTACACCAGCTTCGACGATTTTGCTCATCTTCAGGCGGCCAAGGCCGACCCGGAACGATTTCTCGACCGCGATCAACCCTTGACCATCGACGAAGCCCATAAATGCCCGGAGATTTTCGAGGCCCTCAAACGCGTCGTCGACCGGCAGCGGCGACCGGGCCAATTCCTGCTCTCCGGATCGGCCAACTTCGCCGTGCTCAAACGGATCACCGAAAGCCTGGCCGGCCGTTCGGTCTACCTGCCCCTTCACCCGTTCAACCGTCGGGAAATCCGCGGCCAGACCCGGTCGGTGCCCTTCATCAAGACCTTTTTTGACCAGACCGCGCCCGGCCCGCGGGACACCGGCGCGCCGATTCGCGCCGCGGAAATCGCTCTAGGCGGTATGCCCACGGTGTGCCTCGGGCAGGTCAAGGATCCGGTCGTCTGGTTCAAGGGCTTCGAGCAGACCTATCTGGAGCGTGACGTGCGCGAGTTGAGTCGTGTGGGGGACTTGATGGCGTTGCACACCCTGCTGCGTCTGACGGCCCTGCGGACCGGGCAGTTGCTCTCGCCGAGTCAACTGGGGCGTGACGCCAAGCTGGCTGCGGCCACCACGTCGCGATACCTGTCGCTGTACGAGGCCTCTTTTTTGATCCGCCGCTTGCACCCATACCACGGCAACCGGGCCAGTCGGCTGATCAAATCGCCGAAACTCTACTTCAGCGACGCGGCCTTGGCCGCTTATCTGGCCGGTCTGAGCGATGCCGCAACGATTCACGAGGATCCGCTTTACGGCGCCCTTTTCGAGACCTATGCGGCCCACAACCTGCAGTCGATCCTCGACGCCCGTTGGCCGCAGGCCCGGCTGCATTTCTGGGCGGTGCAGGGGCGCCACGAGGTTGATTTCGTCATCGAAGCCGGCCGTGACTGCATGGCCGTGGAGGTCAAGGCGGCGGCGCGCTGGCACGATCGGGATCTGGCAGGGTTGAAAGCCTTTCTGGCGGCCACGCCGCGGTGCAGGGCCGCGGTTCTGGGTTACAACGGGCAGACGGCGGTGAACCTGGGCGAGCGGCTGTGGGCAATCCCTCTGGATCTGATGTTGGCGTAAAGGCCAAGATCCTGTTGATGGGGATAATCGCCGGAGAACAAGAGCTCTCGACCCTTTGCGTCTTGACAATGAATCGATTCCAAGGAGCGCGGGCATGAAAATTTTCAGAAAGGTCGCACTGGTTGTCCTGGCGATTCTGGTCATCGGGGCGATCGGCGGGTATGCCTACATACGACATATCGCGCAGCGGGGGGTTCCCGACTACGACAGTCAAGTGGCCTTGCAGGGGCTCAAGGCACCGGTCACCGTTTACCGCGATGCGTATGCCGTGCCCCACGTCTACGCGACCCACGAAACGGATCTTTATCGCGCGGTGGGCTGGTGCATGGCCCAGGACCGGCTTTTTCAGATGGACCTGATCCGCCGGGTGACCACCGGACGCCTCTCGGAGGTGATCGGCGAAAAGACCGTGGAAGTCGACCACCTCATGCGGGCCTTGCGCATTTCGGAAAAATCCCAGGCGATGATGGCGGGATTGGATCCCGGGGCGATAGCGGCGCTGGAGGCTTTCGCCGACGGGGTCAACCAGTACATCGAGGCCCACCGGGGGCGCCTGCCCCTGGAATTCACCCTCCTGGGCTACGCGCCGGAGCCGTGGGAGCCGCTGAACAGCCTCAACGTGACCGGCTACTTGGCCTTCGATCTTTCCACCGGCTGGAAGCCCGAGATCTTTTTGCACCGCGTGGCGCAGAAGCTTGGCGCGGCGCGCGCCCGCGAGCTTCTGCCCCAATGGGCCGGGGACCCGCAGTTTATATATCCCGATCCGGTCCGGCCTCAGCCTGAGGCGGCCCTCGGCAGCCTGCTGCTGGCCAATGCCGAAACCATCGGAGCGCTTGGGCTGGCGGTTTTTTCCGGGAGCAACAACTGGGCGGTCGCCGGCGCCGCGAGCGCCAGCGGCCACCCGATTCTGGCCAACGACATGCACCTGGGGCTCAACGCCCCGGGGATCTGGTACCAGATGCATCACGTGCTCGAAGGCCGGTTCAACGTCACCGGCGTGGTGGTGCCCGGCCAGCCGCACATCACCGCCGGGCACAACGAGCACCTGGCATGGGGCTATACCAATGTCTCGGCGGACGACATGGATTTCTACCTGGAGAAGATCAACCCGGAAAACCCGGACGAGTACGAGTTCAACGGCGCCTGGCGCAAGATGACGGTGCGCCGGGAGCAGATCCGGGTCAAGGGCGACAAGGTCGAGGCGCGCACGATTCGCTTCACCCACCGCGGGCCCATCCTCACTGCCCTTCAAAAGACCGGCGGGGCCGCCATTTCCATGCACTGGACCGGCAACGAGCCTAGCAACGAGTTTCGCAGCCTCCATCTGCTCAGGCAAGCCCGCAACTGGGACGACTTCAAAAACGCGATGAAGACCTTCGGGGCCGCCAGCCAGAACACCCTTTACGCCGACACGGCCGGCAACATCGGGCTGTACTGCTGCGCCAGCGCACCCATCCGGGCCCCGGGCGACGACGGGATCGCCATCATGCCGGGCTGGACCGACGCCCACGACTGGCAGGGGATGGTCCCCTTCGAGGACCTGCCCCACGCCTACAACCCGCCCGACGGCCGGCTCTGCTCGGCCAACAACCGGACAGCCTCCGACGACTATCCTCACTACATCGGCACCTGGTATTCGCCCGACTACCGCTTCCGGCGTATCCGGGAGATGCTCGACGGCAAGGATCGCCTCTCGGTGGAGGACTTCCGCCGCATGCAGGCCGACTGGAAATCGGCCATGGTGGCCGATATGCGCCCGGATATCACCGCCAGCCTCGAGCGGGCCCAAGACCTGAGCGCCCTGGAAAAGCGCTGCAGCCAGATCCTGGCCGCCTGGGACGGCGTGATGACCCCGGACAGCGCGGCCGCCGCGGTGTTCGAGGTTTTTTGCGTCAACCTGCTCCCCAACCTTCTGGCGGACGAACTCGGGGATGATCTGTTCCAGGACTTTCTGGACCAGAAGCAGGTGGTGGACCTCGCGGTCCAACGGCTGTGGCGGGACAAGGCCTCGGCTTGGTACGACAACGTGGCCACCGCCGACCGGCGGGAGGGCTTCGACGATGTGGTGCGCAAGAGCTTCGCGGATGCCGTGGCCTGGCTGCAGAAAAAGCTTGGCGACGATCCGGCCGCCTGGCACTGGGGGGACATCCACCAACTGACCCTCAACCACCCCCTGGGCAGCGTCAAGGTTCTCGACCGGGTCTTCAGCCTCAACCGGGGTCCCTATCCGGCGGGCGGCGCCAAGCACACCGTCAGCCCCTACCAGTACAAGTACACCGATCCCTACAAAGTCTATCACGGGGCCTCGCACCGGCACATCTACACCCCGGAGGACTGGGACGCGTCGCTGACCGTGATTCCCACCGGCACTTGCGGGGTTCCGGCCAGCCCCCACTACTGCGACCAGACCGCACTGTACCTGGAAAACCGCTACCACCCGGATCATTTCTCCAAAGACAAGGTGACCCAAAACGCCAAGTATCAAATGACCCTGGTGCCGGCGGGGTCCTGAGGCGAAAGGAGGGCCGAAAACAAGCACCCCGGGCGCAGCGTCGGGCCGCCGTGATGTCGCTGCCGACCGGGGCGCAATCCCCCGCGCAACCGCCGCAGGGGGATGCCGATATTGACAAGACCGCAGTTTGCGTTATATATTTATAGTAAGGTTCAGTTTCCTGGCCATATCAACACCGCCACATCTCCGCTACCGCTCCTGTTGCGCGACCCGACGTCTGACGGACCGATCACTCCGCGCTGTCGCCCCCGCGGCTTCCCCCCTGCGGGTGAAGCATCCGCGAGATCTTTGATCTGCACCGGTGACGAAAGGAGACGATATGTGGATCGAGCGATACATCACCCGCAAGGTCATCACCGTCGGCCCCCGGGAGAGCCTCATCAAAGCCAAGGTCCTGATGGCCTCCCACTGCATCCGGCATTTGCCGGTGGTGGACGAAAACCACCGCCTGGTGGGGATCATCAGCGACCGGGACCTGCGCAGCGCCCTGCCGATGCAGGTGCGCGAATGCATCGGCAACCCCCGGGATGTGTCTCCGTGCGTGGCCATCAAGGCCGAGGACATCATGACCCGCAATCCCTTGACCATCTCTCCGGACCAAACCCTTCAGGACGTTCTGGTGCGCTTCAGGGACGAGAAGGTCGGGGCCTTCCCGGTGTTGGACCAAGAGGAACGCCTCGTCGGCATTCTCTCCGACCGCGACATGCTCAACGGCTTTATTCAACTGCTCGGCCTCGGCTCTCCCGGCACTTTCCTCGGTGTGGAGGTGGCGGCCACCGAACGAGGCGTCAAGACCGTGGTGGACGCGCTCACCGATGCGGGCTTCCCCATCGCCAGTATGCTGGTGATCCGCAACTGGCAGCCGGAGGCCTGGGCCATGTTTCTCTACCTGTTGTCGCAGAATCTGAGCGGGGCCCGGCGCGTGCTGAAAGCCGAGGGTCTGACACTGATCGATCC
>JAWOHH010000066.1:0-50742 GCA_046496215.1 Desulfobacterales bacterium | reverse complement strand
CCAGCGCATGGAGAAGACCGAGGAACACTACCTGGGGGACAACCGCGTCATCCGCAGCGAGCAGAGCCTGAGCGAGAACTCCCGCAACGCCGACCCGAACCCCCAGGGGGTGCCGGGCGTCCGTTCCAACACGCCCGGGGCCGACGCGCTCGACTCGCCGGTATCCGGGGCAGGTGTGGCCGCCTACGAGAAGCAGGACCGGACTGTGAACTACGAGATCGGCAAGATCACCAGCCGGATCATCGAGCCCACGGGCAAACTCACCCGGGTGTCGGTGGCGGTTATGGTGGACGGCACCTATAAGCAGGGGCCCTCGAAGGGCGGGGGCACCGAGCGCCAGTACGTGGCACGCAGCGCCGATGAGATCCAGAAGATCGAAGCCCTGGTCAAGCGTGCCGTGAACTTCGACTCGCAGCGCGGGGACCAGGTGGAGATCGTCAACATCCCCTTCGAGGCCGCCGATTGGGCCCGGGGCGAGGAGATCGCCGCGGCCCCGGGATGGATAGCCTACCTGGGCGAGGCCGCGCCTTACTTCAAGCACCTCTTTGCGGCCCTGTTCCTGGCGTTCAGCTTTTTCGTCTTTGTCAAGCCGTTGGTGCGCTGGTTGACGGAGCAGTCGCTGGCGGGGGTGGAGATCGTCCGGCAGCTTCCCAAGACCGTCGGCGAGCTCGAGCATGAGATGGCGGGCGCGCGCGGCCTGCCCTATCTCGACCAGGCCTCGCAGCTGGTCGCCCGGGACAGCGAGGCGTCGGTGGGAGCCATGCGTAACTGGCTCAAGCAGCCGTGATCGGTTTCAGGGCATCCGCGTGATGAGGCGTTGAGGCATGGACCCCAGGCAGCTGTCAGGTTCGATCAAAGCGGCGATTCTCGTCAAGGCCATGGGCGAGCGCCACGCCGCCGGGCTGCTCAACCGGCTGACGGACGATGAGCGCGATGCCGTCAAGCGCCATCTCCCCCAGCTCCAGGCGGTGTCGCCGGAGGTGGTGGATCAAGTGGCGCGCGAGTTTACCCTCATGGCCCAGCGGGCCCTCTCCGGGTCGCCTGCTCTGCCGGGACCCGGAAGAAGCCCAGCCGCGGGCGGCAACGGGGGTGACGGGCGCGCCGTCGATGGGCTGGAGGCGCTCAAGACGCTCGGGCCCGACGATGTCTATGAGCTGATCAAGGACGAGCACCCCCAGACCATGGCCATCGTCATCATTCACCTGAAGACTGCCGTCGCCAGCGAGGTGGTCTCGCGACTGTCGGACGAGGCCAAGAGCGATGTCGCCATGCGCATCGCCGGCATGGACAAGGTGGTCGCCTCCATGGTCGAGGAGGTCAATGCCGTTTTTACCGAGATTTTGAAGAACAAGAAGTCCAGCGTCGCCAGCGTCTGCGGCGGGGTCGACCGCCTGGCCGAGATTCTCAACCAGACCGACGAGATTTCCAGCGAACTGATCCTGAACGAGATCGAGGAGGCCAACCCCGAACTCGCCGCGCAGGTCAAGCAGAAGATGTTCGTCTTCGAGGACCTCGTTCAAGTCGACGACCGCGGCTTCCAGAAATTGCTGCGGCGGGTGGAGACCAAAGAGCTCGCCGTGGCGCTGAAGGCGGCCTCCGAAGAGGTCAAGCAGAAGGTGTATCGGAACATGTCGGAACGCGCGGCGGAGATGCTGCGCGAAGAGATGGACACCCTCGGGCCGGTGCGCATGAAGGAGGTGTCCGACGCCCAGCAGGCCATCACGGCCATCATCCAGGAGATGGACTCAAAGGGCGAGTTGATCATCAGCGGCCGGCGCGGGGAGCAGATGGTCACCTGACGACTGTCGCGGGAGAGGTTCGGACGTGGATTCCAGTTGCTATCTGTTCCCCGAGTTGTTGCACGCCAAGACGGGCCGCGGGTCCCGGGCGGCGGCCTGCGAGTTCCGGCGCACCGCCCTGAGCCCGGCGCCCGGGGCGCGTGCCGCCGCCCCGCGCGGGATGCAACGGGCCGGCATGCCAGAAGGGGGCATCGAGGACCTCGAACACCAGGCCTATTGCCGGGGTTTCGACGACGGGGCCCGCAGCGGCTATGCGCAGGGCGAAAAGGCCGGGTCCGAGGCGGTTCGACAGCGGTTGGAACATGGCCTGAACACCTGCGACGCCATGCTCCAGGAGCTCGAGAACCTGCGGCGCAAGTTTCAAGCCGAGATCGAGACCGAGCTGGTCCAGTTGGCCCTGGCCGTGGCGCGCAAGATCGTCAACCGCGAACTCGGCATCGCGCCGGAGACGGTGACCGCAACGGTCCGCCAGGCCCTTGACCGGGTCGAACATGCCGACCGGATCACCATTCGGCTCAACCCCGAGGATCTCAAGCTTCTATCGGAAATCTCCCCGACGTTGATGGCCGGGCGCCCGGATGCGGGTCGTGCTGTCCTGGAGGCGGATGAAGGCATGACCCGCGGCGGCTGCCTGATCGAGACCGACAGCGGCGAGGTCGATGCGCGCATCGAACGACAGTTCCAGGTCATCGAGGAGGCCTTCCGGGCCGAACTCGAGGGCGGTCGCACGCCGGGGGGCGTCGGTCGATGAGAGCCGCGCCGAGCTTGGCCCGATATCGGGCCTGCCTGGACGGGCTTGCGCCCATCCAGGCCCAGGGCAGCGTCGCCCAGGTGGTCGGCCTGGTCGTGGAGTCGACCGGACCCGCCTGCCGGCTGGGGGCGGTCTGCGACATCATCACGCGGCCGGGCGGACGGCGCCTGGCGGCCGAGGCACTGGGCTTTCGGGACAACCGCCTGCTACTGATGCCGCTGGAGGAAATCCGCGGCATCGCCCCAGGCTGCCGCGTGGTCGCCCGGCAGCAGCGGGCCACCGTGCGCGTCGGCCGGGCGCTGCTGGGCCGTGTCGTCGACGGGTTGGGGGCGCCGATCGACGCAAGCGGCCCCTTGGAGACGACCGACGAGTATCCGCTCTACGCCCAGGCGATCAACCCGCTGCAGCGCCGGCGGATCCACGAACCGCTGGACATCGGCGTGCGGGCCGTCAACGGGCTGCTGACGATCGGCTGCGGCCAGCGCATGGGGGTCTTTGCCGGCTCCGGGGTGGGAAAGAGCGTGCTGCTCGGCATGATCGCCCGGAATACAGCCGCCGACGTCAATGTGATTGCGCTGATCGGTGAACGGGGCCGGGAGGTCAACGACTTTCTCGAGAAAGACCTGGGGGTCGAGGGACTGGCCCGCTCCGTCGTGGTGGTCGCCACCTCCGACCGGCTGCCGTTGATTCGGACCCGGGGGGCCTTTGTCGCCACCGCCATCGCCGAGTACTTCCGCGATCAGGGCTGCCGTGTGAACCTGATGATGGATTCGGTCACGCGCTTCGCCATGGCCCAGCGCGAGATCGGGCTGGCGCTAGGCGAGCCACCCACCACCAAGGGCTACACCCCGTCGGTGTTCAACCTGCTGCCGAGGCTTCTGGAGCGAGCCGGGACCGGCGCCGGCCGCGGCTCGATCACCGGGCTTTACACCGTGCTCGTGGAAGGCGACGACACCAACGAACCCATCGCCGACGCGGCGCGCTCGATCCTGGACGGCCACATCAACCTGACTCGCGAGCTTGCCATGCAGAACCATTACCCGGCCATCGACGTATTGAGCAGCATCAGCCGGGTGATGGACGATGTGGTGGCGGCGCCCCACAAGCGTGATGCCGGACGGCTGAAGGAGACCCTGGCGACCTACCGCAAAGCCGAGGATCTCATCAACATCGGCGCCTATGTCGCCGGCAGCAATCCCAAAATCGACCATGCCATCAAGATGATCGACCGGATCAACGGCTACCTGCGGCAGGCGGTCGATGAACGTGTGCCGCTCGCCGAGAGCAGCGCGCAGTTGAACGCCTTGTTCGAGAAGGCGTGAACGGGACGCCAAGGGCCCAACTTGGGGTTACCCTCGCTCCTGGAAACCCCGACGTCTGGCGCGTGGACCGATGTTTTCATTCCGCTTCGAAACTCTGCTCAACCAGCGCCGGCATGCCGAGAATGCACTGCAACTTGAGCTCGCCGAAGCGCGCTTGGCCCTGGCCGCTGAACAGGCGGCCCTGCGGGAGTCCAAGCGCGCCCTCAGCCGGTCCATGAGCGGCCTTCGCCGGGCCCAGCAAGAGCGCTTCCGCAGCGATGACATCCTGCTGTACTTCCCCTACCTGGAGCGCTTGAGGCACACCATCGAGGCCCATGCCTGCCGTGTGGCCGCTGCCGAGCGAAAGGTCAGCCAGAAGCGCCACGCGCTGGTCGAGGCTGTAAAAAAGCGAAAAATCTTCGAAAAGCTGCGGGAGAAGCAGGCGCGGGAATACCAGCGCGGCGAAGCCGCGCACGAGCAGCGCATGCACGATGAGGCCGCCGCCCAGCAGTATGCCCGCCGCTGACGTTGTCTTCTCCTGCCCCGTCATCTGCCCGTGCATCCCCATCATCGGTTCCGAAGGCAAGGATTGCCAGCGCGGGAAAAACTTGCCGGGATGAATGCGCTCCCACCCCACCGCGCGGCCGCAGACGAAAAGGCGGCAGCGGTGCTGCTCGTAAATAGAAAATCATGTTATTTCAATTGGTAAAACGCTGCTGCGCACACGCCCTGCCGCAGGCGGGGCCTCCCGGCTCGTCCTGGCATGCTCTCTGCAAATGAGAGCCCGGATCGAGCCCCTCGCGGGCAGTGGAGGACTGAAAACGGCACATGTTGGCACTCGACTTCGGATTTGACCCCGCACTGAATCTCGGCGCGCCCGGCGCCGTTTCGAGTCTGCAAGGCGCACCACCGCAGGGTGGAGGCAGCCCCTTTGCAGCCAACGGAGCGACCCCGGCGGCGCACGGCCACCAACGTTCGTTTCACAGCCTCCTGCACGATGCAGGTCAGCCCGCGGCACCGCTGGACCCCGGTGCCCAACCTCGCAGCGGGGCAGCCGAGCCGCATGCTGACCCCAGCCCAGCCGCAACCCCGGATGATCAGGCCGCCGAACCGATGTGGAGGCCGGCGGAACTTCCGCAAGCAGGCGAGCCTGCCTGGGAGACCCTGGTTCAGCTGGTCTGGAACATGATCCAGCCGCCAGCCCGTCTCGGCGAGGCGGCGGACACCCGGCCCCTGGAGGAACAACCCGAGGCCGATGCCGGCGAGGAGGGTGAGGATCTCCCGCGCTTCATCGATCTGTTGAAGCAGCTTCAAGCGACGTCCAGCGCAAACCCGGCCGAAATGGATCGGGTGCTGCTGGAGATCCGGCACCTGCTTGGCCGGGACCCGGCCGGCTCCGAGGGCCCACAACCAAGCGGTCTGCCCGGCCGCATCCACCAATGGCTCGCGCAAGCGGACGCCGCGCTGTCCGGAATCCCCTGGGGCCGGCTGGCGCAGTTGGTCACGGGCCAGGGCGCTGCCGCTGAAGCACCGGTGCGCCATTCGCCCATGGGCGCTAGCGGGCTTTTTCCGACAGGGGCAGCGGCGCCCGAGCCGGTTGGACACCCTGAGCTCCCGGTTCTGCTGCGTGAGGCGCTGGGCCGGAGCAAGCCCGAAGCCGTCGAAACGCGTGAACCCGAAAACCGGACGCATGCACCCAAACCACCCCCGGCCGAGCCCCGCACGTCCTTGTACCCCGATCCGCCCCGCCCGGTGTCGGCTCCGCCCGCCCCGATAGAAGGGCAGCACGTTCCGGACAGCCTGCCGGCGACCTCGGGGCGGGAGCCGGCGGTTGCCCCGGGACGGGATGCGGCGGGGATTCAGGAGCTGCCGCGGTCTGCTGAGACGTCGCGTCAAACCGCTCCGGAGGCATCCGGTCCCCTGACCCTCGGGGTTGAGGAGAGCGCTGACGATGGCGCATCGGCCGCAATCCTGCGCGGTGCGCGGACGGCTCCGGCGGTCGAAACCGCTGCCGACCGGCCGGCCGAAACCGCGGCGATGACGAAGCACCGCGAGGCCGATGGGCCGACGGCAAAGGGGGATGTGGTCGCGCAGATCATCCAGCGGGCGGCTGTCCATTTGAAGAGCGATCAGGGCGAAGCGCGGATCGACCTCAAACCCGAATTCCTGGGACAGGTTCGTATGCACATCGTCACCGACAGCCAGCAGGTGACCGTGCGCATCGTGGCCGAGCTTCCGATGGTGCGGGACCTGATCGAGCAGAACCTGGACCAGCTCAAAGCAGACCTCCGGCAGCAGGGGCTCCAGGTGGAGCGGGTGGAAGTGTCGGTCGCCGATGACCCCCGCCGCGATGCCGGCCGGCGTCATCGGGCCGGGACCCGGCGCAACGGCCGCGAGTCGGGTGAGGTCGATGCCCCGGCGGTCGGCTCGGTCGAGCAGCGGGCTCAGGGCCTATGGGCTCGATGGAGCACCGGCGGACGGAACACCGTCGACATGTTCGTGTAATCCGCCGCCGGCTGCCGACGGGCAGCGGCGGCATGATCGGGAGAGCAGAAAGACGATGGCCATCGAAGCAATTTCACAGTCAACGGCAGGCGTTGCATCCGGGGTTTCGGGCGTCTCCCAGAGCATGGGCAAAGACGCGTTCCTGAAGCTGCTGATCACCCAGCTTCAGCACCAGGATCCGCTCAACCCGGCCGACAGCACGGAATTCACCGCGCAGCTCGCCCAGTTCAGTTCGCTGGAGCAGCTGAGCAACATCAACACCAACCTGGGCGTGCTCAAGCTCTATCAGGCTTCGATCAACAATGCCCAGGCGGTCGGCTTTATCGGCAAGGAGATCGTCGCCAACGGCAATACGCTCGAGAAGACCGCCGGCCGTCCGGCCACCTGCGAGTTTGAACTGCCTGCCGAGGCCAGGCGGGTGGTGGTGACCATCTACGACGCGGCCGGCGGTTTCGTGAAAGACATCGACCTCAGCGGGCTGTTCAGCGGCAGTCAGGCCGTGGCCTGGGATGGCACCGACCGCAACGGTGGCCTGGTCCCGGACGGGGCCTACCGTTTCGAGGTTCAGGCGGAGGGCCTCAGCGGGGCCCCGCTCAGCGTGTCGCCTCGGTCGCGCGGGGTGGTCACGGGCGTTGTTTTCGAAGACGGGATCACCTATCTGATCACGGGTCAAAACCGGTTTGCGATCGGCGATGTGCTCCAGGTGGGCCTGGCGCCGCAACCGACCGCCGCATCCTAACGTTCAACCCCATCGACATTTATGGAGGGTCTCTGACATGATTGCTTCCTTGTACGCCGGCATTTCCGGCCTCAGCGCCAACGCCACCGCCATGACGGTCATCGGCGACAACATTGCCAACGTGAACACGACCGCCTTCAAAAGCAACCGATCCCACTTCGCCAACATCCTGAGCACCTCTTTGGGCGGGCAGTCCTCCACGGGCAATGTCGGCCGCGGGGTCGAATTCTGGGGGGTCAACGCCCAGTGGACCCAGGGCTCGATCGAGAACTCATCGAGCGCCACCGACCTGGCGATCAACGGAAAGGGTTTTTTCATCGTTCAGGACGGCAGCGGCTCGAATTTCTACTCCCGCGCCGGCAATTTCCAGTTCGACAAGAACGGCTACCTCGTCAACCCCGACGGGATGCGGCTCCAGGGCTATCAAATCGACGCCAGCGGGAACATCGGCAGCATTTCGAGCATCTACATCCCCGGCGAGCGCATCTCTGCGCCGTCGCCCACCACGGAGTTCAATTTCGACATCAACCTGAGCGCCCAGGCCGAATTGGCCGGGACCTACACCACCTCCCAGACGGTTTACGACAGTTTAGGCAACCCCATCCCCGTGACGTTCACCTTCACCAAGACCGCGGTGGACACCTGGTCGGTGGCCGGGTCGGTCCCGCCAGCCTCCGGGGGCCCGGTGACGATAGGCGGAAACCCCGCCATGGACATCACCTTTGATGCGAGCGGTCGGATGCTCTCTCCCGGTGGCGATGTCGTTGTGTCCATGGCCTTGACCAACGGGGCGGCCAGCCCGCTCAGCATAACCTGGGACATGTACGATGACGCCACCGGCACAAGCCTGGGCGACATCACCGGCTTCGCCTCGGCCTCCGGCACCACCTTCCAGTACCAGAACGGCTACCCGGCCGGCACCCTGCGCAGCATCGCCGTCAGCGAGGAAGGGGTGGTCACCGCCACCTACTCCAACGGGGAGATGACCCCCATGTTCCAGTTGGCCCTGGCGGATTTCCCCAGCTACGACGGGCTGACCAAGATGGGTCGCAACCTCTACGCCGAGTCGCTCGCCTCCGGCCAGCCGCTGCCCGGTACCGCGGGGACCGGGCGGCTGGGCAACATCTCCCCGAGCAGCCTCGAGATGTCCAACGTGGACCTTGCAGAGGAGTTCGTCAAGATGATCACCACCCAGCGGGCTTTTCAGGCCAACTCGCGCGTGATCACCTCCAGCGACGAGATCCTGCAGGAGTTGATCAACATCAAGCGCTAACCGTGTTGACGCGTGGGTCGCGTGGGGAGCTTTGCTCGCGTTGGGAGCGCGCGAGGTTGGTTATGAAAACGCGATCAACGCGAGCAACGCGATCAATGAAAGGCTGGTTCCATGATCAAGGTCACGCGTTTGAACAATTCCGTCTTGCGGATCAATGCCGAAAACATCCAGTCGGTCGAGGCCAACCCCGACACCGTGATCACCTTCGTCAACCGCGACCGGCTCCTGGTGAAGGAGCCGGTGGAGGAGGTGGCCCAGCGGATCGTGCAGTACCGCCGGGTCTTGATGGCCCATCTGGAGCATGGCGGGCCGCCCGCCGGCGGCGGATGGCAGCCGGCCGCCTGAGTCCGCGCGCCTCCCGCCGCCCCCGAACGTCAAGGCGTTGACTGGATGCGGTCAAAACCCGCATCAACCGCACTGCGGTCCCTTCCGGCCGCCGCCCCCGGCAGCCGTCGCCCGCAGGGCGTCCCAGCCCCTTTTTCAGCCTCTTTCCGATCGGTTGCACTCGGCGCCGGCCCTCCCGCCGACCACCCATGGCATGCTCCTTGCTTTGAAAATGGGGTGGATCGGGACGGGTGCGCCGGCGGGCGGCGGCGGGCCAACCCTCCGCCTGCCGGAGTCCGATCCGGCAGTGCCAATCTGACCTCTGCAAAGGGAACCACGAGCCATGTCCAACAAACTGCCGGTGATCCTCCTGGGGGCGGTCCTCCTGCTGATGCTCGGCCTGGGGGGCGGCCTCTTCATGATCTGGAGCAAGCTCTCGACCATGAGCGCGCTTGCCGCCCGCGACGGGGGCGGTGAATCGGAGGCGGGCCGGAGCAAGGCGGAGGAGGTCAAACCGGTCGTATCGCTCGACACCTTCATCGTGAACCTGGCCGACCCCGGCGGGAACCGCTACCTGAGGGTGACCATGGATCTGGAAGTAGGGGGCAAGGCGGCGGCCGACGAGATCGGCAAGCGCGTGCCCCAGCTGCGGGATGCCGTGCTCATGATCCTCCCGACCAAGCGCTTTGCCGATATCAGCACACTGGAGGGCAAGACCGCCCTGCGCGAGGAGCTGATCGGCGCCCTGAACGGCATGCTCGGGCCCGGTGCGGTGGCGCGGATCTTTTTCAAAGAATTCGTCATTCAGTGACAGGCGCGCCATGCCCGACCAGATCCTGACCCAGGAGGAAATCGATGCCCTGCTCTCCGCCATGGGCCGGGGCGACGTGGACCTCGAACAGACCAAGGGGTCCGGCGAGGCCGCGCCCTATAACCTCACCTCGCAGAACATCATGCTGCGGGACCAGTTCAGCGCTCTGGGGGAGGTCTACGACAAGTTTGCCGCCCTCATGAACGGCTCGTTGTCCGCGATGCTGCAGCGGTCGATCGAAGTGGCCTTCGTCTCCACCGAAATGGTCAAGTACCAGGAGTGCATCGGCGCCTTTTCCAGCCCGACGAGCTTCGTCATCTTCTCCATGGAACCGCTGATCGGATCGGCCCTGCTGGCGCTCGAGCCCGGGCTGGTCTTCTCGCTGATCGACTGCATGTTCGGCGGGCAGGGCAAACCGGTCAGCCGCATCCGGGAGTTCACGCTGCTGGAGCAGCGCATGATCACCCGCCTCGCTTCGGAGATCCTATCCCAGTTGCAGAAGGCCTGGCAAATCGTTCAGCCCGTGAAGATCGGCATCCGCAAGACCGAGACCAAACCGGAGTACGTGCACCTGATGTCGCCCCACGACATGATGGTGGTGATCGTCTTCTCGGTGAAGGGCAAGGAGTTTTCGGGCCATCTCCAGTTCTGTCTCTCCTATTTGATGCTCGAGCCGATCAAGGAGAAGCTCTCCTCCAAGTACATGCGCGAGAAGGACATCGAAAACACTTGGAGCCGGCAACTGCAGCGGCTCCTGCTGGACACCCCGGTCACCCTCATCGCCGAGCTCGGCCGCACCCGCCGGACGATCGGGGACATTCTGAGCCTGCAGGTGGACGATGTGGTTGCGCTGCCGACCGGCCCCGACGACCAGATCGTCGTGGCGGTCGACCGCGTGCCGAAATTCCTGGCATACCCCGGCGTGATTAAGGGCAGCCGGGCCATTGAAATCGCCGCAGCGCTCAACCGAGACGGAGGCACTGTCTAAACATGGCCACATCGACCGAACGAGCTTCAGGGACAACCGCCGAGCCCGGCCTCAAGGCCGACACGCCCGGTGCCGGCAGCGGGCCGCAGCCCCCGCCCGCCGCAGCCGCCAACATGGAGTTCATTCTCGACGTGCCCCTGGAGGTGACCGTCGAGCTGGGGCGCACCAAGCTCCTGGTGCACGAGCTTTTGAAGCTCGGGCAGGGATCGGTGGTGGAGCTCTCCAAACTGGCCGGAGAGACCCTGGAGATTCTGGCCAACCAGAAGCTCGTGGCGCGGGGCGAGGCCGTGGTGGTCAACGACAAATACGGGGTGCGCCTGACGGAGGTGGTCAGCCCCATGGAGCGCATCGAGAGGCTGCGATGAGCGCCCCGCCCGAACTGATCCCCTCGGCGATCAAAATGCTCGGGGCGCTGGCGGCGGTCCTGGGCGGGCTGTTCGCAGCGCTCTACCTGGTGCGGCGGTTTTTTCAGCGCGCGGGCGCCGCCTCCGGCGAGCGGCTGGTGCGGGTGATCGCTTCGCATTACATCGGTGTCAAGAAAGCCGTGACCCTGGTGGAGATCCCGGGGGCGGTCCTGGTGTTGGGGGTCGCCGGCGACCGGATCCAACTGCTCAGCCGGATCGACGATGCGCAGACCCTGGAGCGTATTCGCCGGCGCGAGCCCCAGGCGGGCCCATCCTTCGGCGACCACCTGAGCCGGCTGACCGGCCGCATGAGGGTGAAGGAACATGATGAGTGAGCGCGCAGCGACCCTTCGGAATTTGCTGGCGCTGGCGGTTCTGCTCGCACTGCTCTGCCTCCCGACGGCGGGCTGGGCCCAGACGCCGAACCCGCTGGTCTCCACACCGGCCTTTTCGATCGGGGTGAACCCCGGCGAGGACGCCTCGCGCTCTACGGTCGTGCTCCAGATCTTCCTGCTGATGACGGTGCTCTCGCTGGCGCCGGCCATCCTGATTATGGTCACCTCGTTCACCCGCATCGTGATCGTGCTCTCGCTGCTGCGCCGGGCCCTCGGCACGATGCAGCTGCCCTCGAACCAGATCGTGATCGGGTTGTCGCTTTTTTTGACCGTCTTCATCATGGCGCCGGTCTGGCAGAAGATCAACGCGGAGGCCCTCCAACCCTATCTGGACCGCAAGATCAGCAACCAGCAGGCGTTCGACAATGCCGCCGCGCCCCTGCGCGAGTTCATGTTCAAGCAGACCCGCGAAAAGGACATCGCCCTGTTCGTGGAAATCGCCAAGGCGCCGCGGCCGCGCAACGCCGCCGAAATCCAGACCAGCGTGCTGGTGCCCGCCTTCATCATCAGCGAAGTCAAGACCGCCTTCGAGATCGGGTTGCTGCTCTACGTGCCCTTTCTGATCATCGACATGGTGGTGGCGGCGGTCCTGCTCTCCATGGGCATGATGATGCTGCCGCCCATCATGGTCTCGCTGCCGTTCAAGCTGCTGCTCTTCGTTCTGGCCGACGGGTGGTACCTGCTGATCGGCTCCCTGGTCAAAAGCTTCGGGTGAAAGGCACGGACGATGAACGCCGACTACATCACGGGTTTCTTCTTTGAGGCCATCAAGGTGACCATCCTGCTGGCATCGCCGATGCTGGCGGCCGGGCTCCTGGTCGGGCTGTTGGTCAGCATATTTCAGTCGGCCACTTCCATCAACGAGATGACCCTCACGTTCATCCCGAAGATGCTGGCGGTGGCGGTCGCCCTGATTTTCTTCTTCCCCTGGATGATGCAGACCATCGTCGGGTTCACCGAGCAGATGTTCATGAACATGAACCAGTTCATCCGCTGAATCGCGCGGGCCCCCGGACCCCCGGCCATGGTCTCTCTTTCGGTCTCCCTGCCGCAGCTGCAGCTGTTCTTTCTGGTCTTTCTGAGGACCGGCGCCTTTCTGATGTCGCTGCCCGTCATCAATGCCCCCAGCGTGCCCGTGCTCTTCCGCATCGGGCTCGGCTTGTCCGCGAGCCTCCTGCTGGTGCCGTCGCTCCCCCCGTTCGGTCTGCCCTATCTGGCGGACGGCGCGAGCCTGGGGGTGGCGGCGGCCGGCGAGGTCCTGCTGGGGCTGCTGGCCGGAATGGCCGTGCGTCTGGTCTTCGAGGGCCTGCAGTTGGCCGGCCAGATCGCCGGCTACCAGATGGGCATGGCGATCGCCGAGGTGATCGACCCGGCCTCGGAAGACCAGGTGGCGCTGCTCTCCCAGTTCAACACCCTGCTCGCCACCCTGATCTTTCTCGCCATCAACGGCCACCACGCGTTCATCCGCAGCCTGGTTGAAAGCTACGCGATCGTTCCGCCGATGGGTTTCCAGATCCAGGGGCCGGTCATGGAGCGGTTGGCCCGGTTGAGCGCGGAGGTGTTCGTCATTGGGCTGAAGGCCGGGGCGCCGATCATCGTCGCCCTGATGCTGAGCACGGTCAGCTTCGGCCTGGTGGCGCGCACCGTGCCCCAGATGAACATCTTCATCGTCTCCCTGCCGTTGAACATCGGGGTGGGGCTGCTCTTCATCGGCTTGAGCCTGCCCCACCTGGCCGGCTACATCGGGGACCTGTTCGGGGCGACGGCCCGCAGCGCACTTCTGCTGCTCCGGGCCGTTCCCTGAGGAGGGCGGGCGATGGCGGAGAGCACCGGGCAGGAGCGCACCGAGCGGGCAACCGCCAAGCGGCGCCAGGAAGCGCGCAAGCGCGGTCAGGTGGCGATGAGCCGCGAGATCCCATCGGCGCTCATCCTGCTGACGGCGCTGGGGGTGTTCTTTTTTGCCGGACCCGGGGTGTTCGAGCGCTGCACGGAGCTCGTGGGGGCGATGTTCCGCAACCTGCACGCCCTGCGCCTAACAACCATCGCCGATGCCGCCGCCCTGGCCGCCGAGTTGTTCCGAACGATCATCCTCCTCCTGCTCCCGATATTTCTGCCGCTACTGGTGGCGGGGTTCGTCGGCAACGTCGCCCAGATCGGATTCGAGGCGCACGCCGAGGCGTTAACGCCGAAATTCTCCAAAATGAACCCGATTTCCGGCATCAAGCGCCTGGTCTCCCTGCGCTCGCTGGTCGAACTGGTCAAGTCGATTCTGAAAATCCTTTTCGTCGGGGCCATCGCCTATGCGGTGATCTCCGGGTTCCTGCAGGATTTCCCCGGCCTGGTGCGCTACGACATTCTCTCCCTGTGGGCGTTCACGCACCAGGCCGCCTTCAAGATCATTTTTTATGTCTGCCTGGCCATGCTGGCGCTCGCGGCGCTCGACACCCTCTACCAGCGCTGGCAGTACGAGCAAAGCCTGAAGATGACCAAGCAGGAGGTGAAGGACGAGCGCAAGCAGTCCGAGGGCGACCCCAAGGTCAAGGCGCGCATCCGCAGCCTCCAGCGCCAGACGGCCTACCACCGCATGATGGCCGAGGTGCCCAAGGCCGACGTGGTTATCACCAACCCGACCCACTTGGCGATTGCCCTGAAGTTCACGCCCGACGAAATGCCCGCACCGCGGGTGGTGGCCAAGGGGGCCGGCACAATAGCCGAGCGCATTCGCGAGACCGCGCGCGAACACGACGTACCGATGGTCGAAAACAAGCCCCTGGCCCAGGCGCTCTTCAAGATGGCGGACCTGGGCGACTACGTGCCCGTCGACCTCTACCGCGCCGTGGCCGAAGTGCTGGCCTATGTCTACCGGCTCAAAGGCAAGCTCAGCCTCTAAGTCCCTGCGGCGGCTGAAACCATCCAATCGACCCGCCATGCCCCGCCTCCAGCGAGACCACAGACGCAACAGACTCAGTGGACGCAACAGACGCGATGGACGCGATGGGATTATCCCACGTCATGCGAACGGCGGCGGGCGCCGACAAAATATTGTCGGGCGCCCTCGCGGACGGCGGCGGCGGGGAGGGCCGGGAGAGGCGGCCGGGGTTCGGACGGCGGCGGCCGCAAGATGTCCGCGGCTTCGCCGGCCCACCACCACGCCTCGCCCGCCGCGCGGCGCACCGCCATGGCTCCGACTGCTTAACTACATGCCGATACGGGCCGCGGGTTGAAATCCTTTGACGGGCGCGGCTTTTCGCAAACCCGGCCTGTTGCGGCATGGAAAATGCAGAGTGTCACTTCGGTTGTGGAAGCGATGATAACGTTTGGATGGAGGATCTCGGGCTCATGAGCACGGCACAGATCGCACCGACGGTCGGCGCGATCCCCTTTTTGACCAAGAACAGCGACGTCTCCCTGGCCGGGGCCGTGGTCTGCATCCTGCTGTTCATGGTCATGCCGGTGCCCACCTTCGTGCTCGACATGCTCCTGGCTTTCAGCATCAGCTTCGCGCTCATCATCCTGCTGGTGGCCATGTACGTGCAGCGGCCCCTGGACTTGTCCTCTTTCCCATCCATCCTGCTGCTGACCACGCTGTTTCGGCTCTCGCTCAACATCGCCACGACCCGCGTCATTTTGCTCAACGGGCACGAGGGCGTCTCGGCCGCGGGAAGCGTCATCAAGGCGTTCGGCAGCTTCGTGGTCGGCGGCAACTACGTGGTCGGCTTCATCGTCTTCGTGATCTTGGTGGTGATCAACTTCGCGGTCATCACCAAGGGCGCCGGACGCATCGCCGAGGTGGCCGCGCGGTTCACGCTGGATGCCATGCCGGGCAAGCAGATGAGCATCGACGCCGACCTGAACGCAGGCTTCATCAACGAACAGCAGGCCCGCCAGCGCCGGGAGGACCTATCGCGCGAGGCCGAGTACTACGGGGCCATGGACGGTGCCAACAAATTCGTGCGCGGGGACGCGGTCGCGGGCATCATCATCACCCTGGTCAACGTGATCGGCGGGCTCGCCATCGGCGTCTTCCAGCGCAACCTGGCGTTTTCGACCGCGGCCCAGAACTACACGTTGCTGACCGTGGGCGACGGTCTGGTCACGCAGATCCCGGCGCTGATCATCTCCACGGCGGCCGGCATCATCGTCAGCCGCGCCGGAAACGAATCGAGCCTCGGGGCCGAGATCACCTCCCAGGTGTTCTTCCACCCCCGGGCGATCTCCATGGTGTGCGCGATCCTGGTCGGCTTCGCGCTGATCCCGGGCCTGCCCACGCTGCCCTTTCTGGTGCTCGCGATCCTGGCCGGCGGCCTGGCCTTTGCGCTGCGGCAGGCCAAGCGCGCCGAGGCGCGGGCCGAAGAGGACCGGCAGGCAACAGCGGCCAAGGCCGTGCCGGCGGACCGCATCGATGCCCTGCCGCCGCTCGACGTGCTCGGCATCGAGGTCGGCTACGGCCTGATCCCGCTCGTCGACGCCGAGCAGAACGGGGAGCTGCTCGAACGCATCAAGACCATCCGGCGCCAGATGGCGCTCGACATCGGGATCATCATCCCGCCGGTCCACATCCAGGACAACATGCAGCTCAACCCGGGCGAGTACAGCATCCTGCTGAAGGGCAACGAGCTTGCCAGGGGCGAGCTGATGCCGGGGTACTACCTGGCGATGAATCCGGGGAGCGCCGAGGGCAAACTGGAGGGTGTGCCTACCCGCGAGCCGACCTACGGCCTGCCGGCCACCTGGATCAAGGAGACCGGCAAGGAGGCGGCGCTCGCCAAGGGCTTCACCGTGGTGGACACGGCCACCATCATGACCACGCACTTGTCCGAGATCATCCGCCGGCACGCTCATGAGCTGCTCGGCCGCCAGGACGTGCAGCAGATGCTGGATCATCTCAAGCAAACCCACCCCAAGGTGGTGGACGAGCTGGTGCCGAACCTGATGCCCCTGGGGCTGGTGGTGCGGGTGCTGCAGCAGTTGCTGCGCGAACAGGTGCCGATCCGCGACCTGCTCCTGATCTTAGAGACGCTCGGCGACTGGGCCCCGCACACCAAGGATGCGGATGCACTCTGCGAGCAGGTCCGCCGCGCCCTGGCACGGACGCTGACCAAGATGCACCAGGCGCCCGACGGGACGCTGGCCGTGGTCACTCTCGGCCACGCCGTGGAAAATACGCTGGCCGAGGCCCTGCAGAAGGGCGAGCATGGCCGCATCCTAGCCCTGGACCCCGGGATCGCCAACCGGGTCATGCAGAGCCTGGCGCGGCAGCTGGAGCGGGCCGCCGGCCTGAACGTGCAGCCGGCAGTGATCTGCTCGTCCGCCGTGCGGGCGGCGTTTAAAAAATTGGCCGACCGGTTCATTCCCAACGTGAGCGTGCTCTCCTACGATGAGGTCCTGAGCCGGGTGGAGATCCGTTCGATGGGTTCCGTGGAGCTTTCCGATGCAGATTAGACGTTTTGAAGCCAAGTCGATGACGCAGGCCCTCCACATGATCAAGGAGGAGTTCGGACCCGATGCGGTCATCCTGTCCGCCCGCAGCGTACGCGGCGGGCGGGGGATCTTCGGCTCGAGACGCGAGGCCGCGGTGGAAGTCACCGCCGCGCAGGACCAGGCCTCCCCCAACCCCTCGGCCGCCGCCCGCAGCCTCCCTCGGGCGTTGCCGGAGGCGGCCGACCCGCTCGGCGGCAGCCGCGGGCTTTTCCGCTCGCTCAACCAGGGCTTGCGACAGCTGGCCTTCCGGCGCCGGCCGGAGCCGTCCCCCCCGCGGCATTTTGCGGAGACCTCCGGGGAGGCCGCATGGCAGCGGCAGCTTTCGACCCAGGAGGTGCAGGCGGCTCTGGCAGCGGAGATCATCGGGCATCTGCAGCAATGCCCGGGGCGCGACCCGCTGGTCGAACTCAGACAGCGGCTCGCCTATCTGGGGCCGCCTCCCCCGGCGCCTGAGGACGCGCCGCGGGTTTTGGTGCTGGTGGGGCCCGCCGGGGCGGGGAAGACCACCACGGCGATCAAACTGGCGGCCCGCCAGGTCGCCCGGAGGCAGCCCACGGCGTTGCTGACGCTGGACGACCGGCGCATCGGGGCCCTCGCGCAGCTTCGCATCTACGCCGACATCCTGGGAATTCCGCTGGCTGCCGCGGCGTCGGCCGCGGAGGTTGGCCGGGCGCTGGAGCGCCTCGGCGCGGCCGGCACCCTGATCGTGGACACCCCGGGCATCAGCCCCGGGGAGGCGGAGCGGCGAGGCGAGCTGAATGAGATGCTGGGTGCGCTGCCGGCGGCGGAGCTGAACCTGACGCTGGCCTTGAACACTCGCGAAAAGGATATGCGGCGCAGCGTCGAGGCCTGGAAGGGCACTCCGCTGAGCGGCCTCGTGTTTACGCGCCTGGACGAAACCGACGTGTGGGGCCCGGCCCTCAACCTGGCGCTGCAGACGGGGCTGCCGGTGTCCCATGCCGCCCACGGGACGCGAATTCCGGAGGACCTCGCCTCGGACCCGCTGACGATGATCCTGGAGCGGATGGTGCCCGCGTCGCAAGCGGCGGGGCGGCAGAGCGAAGCGGACCGGCCGGGTACCGGAGCCGGGCTGGAACCTGCCCCGGCCACGCTGGTGGCCAACCGCAGCTCCGATCTCTACCACCGACCCGGCTGCCGATGGGTCCGCAAGATAAAGCCCGAAAACCTGATCCAGTTCGCAGCGCCGCGCGAAGCCGAGTCGCGGCAGTTCATGCCCTGCCGCAACTGCAACCCGGATCAGTGCGCCCCTGCCGCCGACGCGCCGGCCGCAGGCGGCCTGCGCCTGGCCGGCACCCGATGACGGAATTTCGCCGCGGAGACACTGAGACCATGGGCGCTTCCTCCTCAACGAAAAACGTGATCCATCTGCCGCGACCCGGTTCGTCGCGCAGCGGCGGCGACACATCCGCCCGGCGTAAACCCCACGCGCGCGTGATCGCCATCACCAGCGGCAAGGGAGGCGTCGGCAAGACCAACATCGTCGCCAACCTGGGGTTTGCGTTCAGCAACCTCGGCCAGAAGGTGCTTGTCCTGGACGCGGACCTGGGGCTCGGCAACTTGGATGTCCTGCTCGGCATTGCCCCGAAGTTCAACCTATCGCACGTCCTTCACGGCGAGAAGAGCCTCGCCGACATTCTCGTGGAGGGCCCCGGGAACATGAAGATCCTGCCGGCCTCCTCCGGAGTCCAGGAGTTGACCCAGCTCACCCACGAGCAGAAAGTCCGGTTCCTGACCGCTCTTGACCACCTGATCGACGACATGGACATCCTGCTGATCGACACGGCCGCGGGCATTTCGACCAACGTCATGGATTTCAACGTGACCGCCCACGAGATCATCGTGGTCGTTTCCCCGGAACCCACGGCCATCACCGACGCCTATGCGCTGATGAAGGTGCTGTCGCTGAAATACGCCGAAAAGAGCTGCCAGCTGCTGGTCAACATGGCCGCCAGCGCACGGGAAGGCGAGGACGTCTTCCGCCAGCTGGGGCTTGTCACCGGGCGTTTCCTGGACATCCACGTCGACTACTTGGGCTGCGTCCTGAACGACGAAAAGCTCACGCGCGGCGTCAAACACCAGCGGCTGGTCTGCGACCTTTTTCCGCAGTCGCGGGCGAGTCGCTGCTTCACCCAGCTGGCCGAACGGATGGTCAAGGCATCGCCCTCGAGCCGGCCGAAGGGCAACACCAATTTTTTCTGGCACCACCTGGTTCGATCCATCCCCCGTTAGGGGAGACGGCACGTCTATCGGGAGAACACCATGCAGATGCAAGTGACAGCGGCCCGATCGCGCAACCCGGCCAAGAAGCGGCCGGCCTATCGCGAGCAGCTGATCCAGGAATACCTGCCCTACGTCAAGCGGATCGTGCAGCGCATCGGCGCGCACCTGCCGGCCAGCGTCGACGTGGAGGACCTGATGAACGTCGGCGTGATCGGGCTGATCCAGGCCGTCGACCGCTTCGACCCTAAGCGGGACAACAAGTTCATGACCTACGCGATCTTCCGCATCAAGGGCGCCGTGCTGAGCGAGCTGCGCTCGCGCGACTATCTTTCGCGTTCCAGCCGGCGCAAGCTGCGGGAGCTCGAGCATGCCAGCCAGCGGCTGGAGCAGCGCCTGGGCCGGCGGGCGGAGGACACCGAAGTGGCCGACGAGCTCGGCGTCGAGCTCGAGGAGCTGCACCGCACGCGGCAGATGTCCAGCATCTCCTTCATCAGTTTCGAGGAGCTGGGCGTCTCCTCGCGGGACGAGAAGGAGAAGCTGCTCAACTACCTGATGCACCACGAGGATGACGCCCTGTCCCAGACGCGGCTGCGGGAGCTAAAGAACGCGCTGGCACGGGCCATCGAGCAGCTGTCCGAGAAGGAACGGCTGGTCATTTCGCTCTACTACCTCGAAGAGCTGACCATGAAGGAAGCCGGCGAGGTTTTGAAGATCACCGAATCGCGCGTGTCCCAGATTCATTCTCAGGCGATCCTGCGACTGCGCACCAAGCTGCGAAAAGAGCGACTGCTGGAAGACGACTGACGGCCCATCGGGAAGGGACGCCGCGCGGGCAACCGGGGAGGGACGAGTCATGGAACCGGTGAATTTCCCGCGTTCGATCAGGGGTGTGAATCAAGCCGACCGCGTCAAGCGCATGACGCCGCGCGAAGACCGTGGACAGGACGGGGCGTTTCAGCGGCACTTGCGTCGGCAGGTGCCCGGGACCGCGCCGCCCGAGGATCCGGAGCCCGAACCGGCGCCTCCGGCCGGCGTCGCGACGGACGCCGGCGCTTCGCCGGGTGCGCCGGAGGAGGGCGCCCCCAGGCAGATCGACATCCGCATATAGCCCGCGCGGTCAAGGGAGGGTGAGCATGGAAGCATGGCGCTGGGACCTCATTCGCGACGCGTTCAACGTGCTGCTTTGCATCGGCATTCTGATCCACCGGGTGCGCCGGCGTCGCGAACCGCTCAATGCCCGGCGAGAGGGCCCCGGCCGGCCGCAGATCACCGAGTTCACCCGGGAGATCCGTCTCCAGGCGCTGCGGCAGCAGTCCGAACGAGCCCTCTCCGCGATCCTCGGCGCGGTGGAGGCCGAGCGGCTTCGGCTTGAGCAGCTCTTCGATGCCGACGCTAGGCCCGCTCCTGAGCCATTCCTTGCCCCGGCTCGTGCGGCGGCGGATGATCCGCCGTTTCGCCTGGGGGAGGTCTGCGAGCCGGCGGCCCGGGGGCGCTACGACGGGGTGCATGAACTGCTCCGCAAAGGGTTGAGCAGCCGGCAGATCGCCGACGCGCTGGATCTCCCGCGCGGGGAGGTCGATCTGGCGCTCAAGCTGAACCGGGTCGCCGGATGAGCGCCCGGCTAGGCAAATTGTGCCCGCCGGCCGGCCGGGGCGCGTGCATTCCACCGAATTCGCCTGAAATTCTGCCTGGTACGAGTTTTGCTGTGATGGGCGAAGGGGCAAGTGGGCAACGGCCCACCGGCTGTCTCGGTCACCCGGACGGAGGAAAAGAGGTCTCATGAGCGGCGACATTTATTTGGCGGCATCGGCGGCCCTGGCGTATGAAAAGCGCCTGGAGACGGTCGCCAACAACCTGGCCAACATCAACACGACCGGCTTCAAGCGCGACCAGGTCTCGTTTCAGGCCTACGTGCTCTCCGATGCTAGCCTGCCGGTCCCGGTCCAGCCGCCGTTCCCCACCGCAACCGCGGCCGAGTCGTTCTGGGTCGAACTGCGCAGCCACACCGACTTCTCGCCGGGGGCCCTGCGGCAGACCGGGAACCCGCTCGACGTCAGCCTGAACGGTAAGGGGTTTTTCAACGTCCAGTCCCCCGAGGGCACCCTCTACACGCGCCGGGGTAATTTCACCCTCAACGCGGAGGGTGTGCTCGTGACCCAGGAAGGCTGGCCTGTCTTGGGCGACGGCGGGGAACTGCGCCTGGACGGGGCCCGCGCCGGGCGCACCGCGCTCGAGGTCACGATCGGGGAGGACGGCACGGTCCAGGTCAACGGCAGCAAGGTCGGGCGTCTGCAGATTTCAGACATCGCCGATTCGGCCGGTCTGGCCAAGCTCAACGGGTGCTATTTCAAACCCTCCGGCGACGGGGTCGACGCCGCGCCGGTGGAGGATGCCCGCGTGGCCCAGGGGTTTCTGGAGATGGCCAACGTGGAAGCGGTGCAGATGCTGACCGAGATGATCGAGATCATGCGCGGCTACGAGTCCTACCAGCGGGTGATCCGCAGCATCGACGAACTCAACGCCAAGAGCATCGCCGAAGTCGGCAGAACCATCTAACCAGCGGGAGGAGTGCCATGATCCGAAGCATGTGGGCGGCCGCATCCGGCATGCAGGCCCAGAGCATGAACATCGATGTGATCGCCAACAACCTGGCCAACGTCACCACCACGGGCTTCAAGCGCAGCCGGGCCGAGTTCCAGGACCTGCTCTACGAGACCCTGCGGCCGCCGGGCTCGTCTTCCTCGGAGTCCACCCAGGTGCCGACCGGGATTCAGATCGGCCACGGGACGCGGCCGGTTTCGGTTTCGAAGACCTTCACCGAAGGCGAGCTGCAGCTGACCAAAAACGAACTCGACCTCGCCATCGAGGGCGACGGCTTTTTTCAAGTGACCCAGCCCAACGGGGATACGGCCTACACGCGCGCGGGTTCCTTCAAGCTCGACCGGGAGGGCCGGGTCGTCAACCCCGACGGGTTTCTGCTCGATCCGCAGATCACCGTCCCCAACGACGCCATCTCGGTGTCAATCGGCATGGACGGGACCGTCAGCGTGATCCAGGCCGGGGACGCCGCCCCGCGGGAGATCGGGACCATTCAACTGGCGCGCTTCGCCAACCCGGCCGGCCTGCACAACATCGGCAAAAACCTGCACCTGCCCACCGAGGCCTCGGGCGAGGCGGTCACCGGGACGGCCGGAGAAGGCAATTTCGGCTACATCGCCCAGGGGTTTCTGGAGATGTCCAACGTCAACATCGTGGATGAAATGGTCAACATGATCACGGCCCAGCGGGCCTATGAGACCAACAGCAAGGTGGTCCAGACCTCCGACGACATGCTGCAGGTCGCCAATAACCTGAAACGGTAGGCGGGGCCATGAGGAGCCGGGAGATCGTAAAACACATCAAGCGGGTGTCCGCCTGCGCTGCGGCGCTGGCCCTGGTGGGCGCCGCCGCAGCGGCATGGGGCGCAGGGCCGACCAGCGTGCGCGTTTTCGACCGGGTAGAGGTCGAGAGCGACCAGATTTTTCTCGGTGCCATCGCCCGGATCGACGGGGACGATGCCGGCCGGGTGCGCGAGCTGCAGGAGCTGGTCGTCGGCCGCGCGCCGCTGCCTGGGAAAAGCCGGGTGATCGACGAGGCCTCCATCCGGATGCGGCTCAGGCAGAGCGGGTTCGAGCCGGATGGGGTCGACTTGCAGGTGCCCGGGGAGGTTCAGATCAGCCGGGGGGCGCTGGAGCTCGGCGGGGAGCACATCCGGGAGATCGTGACCGCCTACATCCGCGAGCAGCTCCGGGACCGGGGGATCGAGCGCGTGCAGGTCAAGGAGATTCGCGGCGTCGAGGCCGTGGTGCTGCCGAAAGGACGGCTCTCCTGGCACGTGTCGGCGCCGCGCAGCGGGTCCCTGACGGGCAGCGTGCCGCTGGCAGTGGTCCTGAGAGTCAATGAGGATTTCGAGCGGCGCCTGAATGTGACCGCGCAGGTCGAGGTGCGGGTGAAGGCCGTGGTGAGCAGCCGTCCGCTCGGGCGCTACAAGCCCATCGAGGAGGGCGACATCGAGGTCCGCGAGGTGGACCTCGCCGGCCTTCCCGCCGACTTCATCAGCGACCCGGAGGCGGTCATCGGCAAGCGCACGCGCCGGGCCGTGGACACCCACGCCGTGCTGCGCCCGGATCTCGTGGAGCTACCGCCCGTGGTCAAGCGCGGCGACCGCGTGAAGATCGTGGCCGAGACCGCCGGCATGCGCATCACGGCCGTGGGCGAGGTCAAGCAGAAGGGCTGCGTGGGCGAGCGCGTCCCGGTGGTGAACCTGGATTCGAACAAGGTGGTCCACGCCCGCGTGGTGGACGGCCAGACCGTACAGATCGAATTTTGAGCGGCCGCCCGTCGGCCAAGGAGGCCCCCATGTGGAGTGCCCGCTTTCGACGCATGTTACCCCCCCTGCTGGCGGCCGCGCTGGCCGCAGCACTGTTCGGGTGCGCCACGGCGCCGCCGGTTGCGGCGCCGGCCCTGCGACCGGCCCCGGAAAGCGAGCCGGTCGGCGTCCACCGACCGGAGTACCGGGAAAACTCGATCTGGCAGGCCTCCAACGGGCTGAGCAGCCTGTTCCAGGACACCAAGGCCCGCAACGTGGGCGACATCGTCACGGTGCAGATCAGCGAGTCGTCGAAGGCGACGAACACGGCCAACACCAAGACGGGGCGCGATTCCAGCCTGAGCGCGGGCATCGATGCGGCCTTCGGGATCGAGGATTGGTGGCAGGATTACCTGCTGAAGCGGCTGCCCACGAACGCACCGAAACTGAACCCCTTCGGGGCGGCCTCCGTCAAGGGCAGCATGACGAGCGAGTTCGAGGGCGACGGGACCACCTCGCGCAGCGGCGACCTGTCGGCCTACATCACCTGCCGGGTGACGGATGTGCTGCCCAACGGCAACCTGAAAATCGTCGGCACCCGCGAAATCCTGGTCAACCACGAGAACCAGGTGATCGTCCTCTCCGGGGTCATCCGGCCCCGGGACATCAGCGACCAGAACATCATCACCTCCCGTTCGATCTCCGACGCCAAGATCGCCTACAGCGGATCGGGCGTCATCGACGACCGCCAGCGGCCGGGCTGGTTGGCGAACTTCCTGAACACCGTCTGGCCCTTTTGAACCGAATCCGGAGGGATGCGCGCATGCGAGCGATGACGACACGGAATAAACCTCGGCGGACCCTGGGTGTTCTGGCCCTCACGGTGGTCTTGCTGCTGGCCGCGGCGGTCGAGCTTCACGCCGCGCGCATCAAGGATTTGGCCGCGTTTCGGGGCGTGCGCGCCAACCAGCTCGTGGGCTACGGCCTGGTGGTCGGGCTGACCGGCAGCGGCGACAGCGACGACGCCAAGTTCATGCTGCAGTCGCTCTCCTCGATGCTCGAGAAGATGGGGGTGACCGTAAAGCCCGAGGACATCGAGGTCAAGAATGTGGCGGCCGTAATCGTGACCGCGGAGTTGCCCCCGTTTGCGCGCATGGGGAGCCGCCTGGACATCCTGGTCAGTTCGCTCGGCAACGCCAAGTCTCTGCAGGGCGGCACCCTGCTCATGACCCCGCTCAAGGGGGCCGACGGCCAGGTGTACGTCGTCGCCCAGGGCCCGCTCAGCACCGGCGGGTTCACGATCGGCGCCAACTCCGGCGACAAGGTGCAGAAAAACTTCACGACCGTCGGCCGGGTCGTTCAGGGCGGCTTCGTCGAGCGGGAGGTCCCCTTCAGCTTGAATGACAAGGAGAGCCTGAGCCTGGCCCTCCACCGGCCCGACTTCACCACCGCCACGCGCATGGCCCAGGCGATCAACGCCGGGTTGGAGACCAACGTCGCGCGCGCCCAGGACTCCGGCACGGTGCAGGTGGCGGTTCCGCCCAAATACATGGGGGACCTCGCCCCGCTGATCGCTACCATCGAGAGCCTGAGTGTTGCTCCCGACAGCGTGTCGCGCATCGTGATCAACGAGCGCACCGGGACGGTGATCATGGGCGAGAGCGTGCGGATCTCGACCGTGGCCATCGCCCACGGCAACCTGAGCGTGGAGATCAAGACCAGTTTCAACGTGTCCCAACCGCTGCCGTTTTCGCGCACCGGGCAGACCACCGTCACCCCGGACACCCAGACCATGGTCCAGGAGGGGCGTGCGCCGCTCTATGTCATGCCCTCCGGTGTCAGCATCGGCGAAGTCGTCCGGGCGCTAAACGCTCTGGGGGTCACCCCGCGCGACCTGATCTCCATCTTTCAGGCGTTGAAGGCCGCCGGTGCGCTTCAGGCCGAGCTGGAGATCATTTGATGCCGGACCCCCTCGACCGCCCGGCGCCCGCAACGGCCGCTGCCGGCGTCGTGCGTCCCCGGCCGGCCGTTCGGACGCCCCCCTCCGGCGACGGCGGCCCCGATCCGCGGCTGAAGGCCGCCTGCCAGGACATGGAGGCGCTCTTCGTCCATCACATGTTGAGCGAGATGCGCAAGAGCGTCGTCAAATCGGGCCTGATCGACGGGGGCCGGGCGGAGGAGGTCTACACCTCCCTGATGGACGCCGAAATGGCCAAGGGCATGGCACAGACCGGCAGCCTGGGCCTCTCCTCGATGCTGATGGAACAGCTGGGCCGCCGCCGGGCGACCGGCGCGGCGCCGCCGGAGCCACCCCCGGCCGCCGGCATTCCGTTTGCGCTGCCGCGGCGGCCCTGACAAATTTCTCAAGCATTCAGGCCCCTGGCCGATAGTGACCGTATGGGGGCCGCCCTGCGAAAGGACACACCCGTGATGCTCCGATCGATCGATGATCTGGTGGGGCTGCTGCGCGAAGAGGTCTCCCGCTGCGCCGAGCTGCTGCAGGCGGCCGAGCGCGAGCACCAGGCGCTGCGCCGCTGCCGCCCGGCAGAGATGCATTCGGCTGCGGCCGAGAAAGAGGCGATTCTGCAGGCGTGGAAGGGGCTGGAGCGGCAGCGGGCGGTGCTGATCGGGCACCTGTCCGCCGAGCTGCAGGTGCCGGAGACGGCGCTGACGGTCGAATTCCTGGCCGGGCGGCTGCCGCAAACCCAGGCGCTGCGTTTGGAGCGCTGCCGCGCGGAGCTGCGCGAGCGGCTCGGGCGGCTGCAGGAGATGCAGCGCCGCAGCGCAGACCTCTGCCGCGGGGCCATCGACATGCTGCACGGGGCCCACCGGCTGCTCAAGGGTTTTTGCGGTGGGGCGCCGGTCTACCAGGGTGACGGGGGGTACCCGGCCGCACGCCTCAGCGGGCGGGTGGTGCGCGGGGAGGTGTGAGATTCCGTCAGGATCGCGTAACCCGCAACGGTTGAAGGGAAAACCAATGGCCAAAACCAAACCGACGGTCGCTGAAAAGCTGTCGAAAATTGCCGAGGAGCTCGACGCGATCGGTCTGAGCGATCCGAAGGGTTGGCGGAAGGTGGCGGCGTCTTTGAAACGCACCCTCAAAACGATGCCGGCGGAGCCGGCGGATGCACGTGATTTGCTGGAGCTGGCTGCGCAGGGGTTGGCGCAGCTCTCCCGGGCTCCGGCTACCGACATGCTGGCGGCCGCCGATAGCCTGGCGGGGGCCTTCGAAGTCGCAGGCCGGGCGGCCGGCGGTCAGGTGGACCCTGGCGCCATCTCCGGGGCGCGCCGCAGGTTGTGCGCCCAGTTCGACCTGGGCCGGGAGGCGCCGGCCACGGATGGGCTAAACCTCGACGACGCTGCCGCCATGATGGTTCAGCTGGATCCGTCGGATTCCGACGGCTGGAGCCGGCTCGAGGCGGCCTTGCGCCACCTGGCGCAGACGGAGGTCCAGGCAGCTGCGCGCCGGCAGATTCTGGAGTCGGCGGCCGAGCATTGCGCTGAACTGGGTCGAGGCGATGCTACCGACCCTCGTTCGGCGATATCCGTGCTCGGGGGGCTGTTCGAAAAGGCCATGGCGGCCGACGACGACACGGGGCCCGCCCCTGCGGCAGAGCCGGTCTGCCAGTTGCCGGCCGTAGCCGGCGATGACCTGACCGACCATATGCCGCCGAACCCCGATCCGGAACTGATTGGCGAATTTATCACCGAGAGCATCGATCTGATCCAGAGCGCCGAACAGGCGCTGCTGTCGCTCGAGAACGACCCCGGAGACCTGGATGCGGTCGGCCGGGTTTTCCGCGCGTTTCACACCGTCAAGGGGACCGCTGGGTTCATGGATCTGCGCCTCATCGCGGAGTTGGGCCACCACGCCGAGACCCTTCTCAGCCGCGTGCGGGACGGTGAGATCCGCTACAGCGGCGGTTATGCCGATCTCTCCCTCCAGGCCTTGGACATGATCAAGAGCCTGGTGGCCGCCGTGAAGTGCGCCCTGGGAGGCAGCCCCCTGGTAAAACCTCAAGGCTACGACGAGCTGCTCGTGGTTCTGAAGAACCCGGAGGCGGCCGGCGTTTCGGACCACAGCCCGTCGGCCCCTGCGCCGCGCGTGGGCGACATCCTGGTTGCGCAGGGCAAGATCGGCCGCGACCAGGTCGAGAAGGCCATGGCCGAACACCCCGGAGAACCCGTCGGGGTCGCGCTGGTCAAGTCCCATGCGGCGAGCCTCTCCGATGTGGGGCAGGCCCTGCGGGCACAAACGCAGATGCGCGGGGGAGCGGCGATGGTGGACGCCTCCGTGCGCGTCAGCACCCAGCGGCTGGACCGGCTGATCGACATGGTCGGCGAGCTGGTCATCGCCCACTCCATGGTCGCCCAGGATGCCGTCGTGGTGGACAGCCACAATCACGCCCTTTCCAAGAAAGTGTCGCACACGACCAAGATCGTGCGTGAGCTGCAGGACATCAGCATGTCCATGCGCATGGTGGAACTCAAGGCCACCTTCAGCAAAATGGCTCGGCTGGCGCGCGATGTCGGCCGCAAGCTGGGAAAAAGCGTGAACTTCCTCACGGAGGGCGAGGATACCGAAATCGATCGCAACCTGGTGGATATCGTCAACGACCCGCTGGTGCACATGGTGCGCAACGCGGTCGACCATGGAATCGAAACCCCCGCGGAACGCCTTGCCGCCGGCAAGCCCGAACAGGGGACGGTGAAAATCGCCGCCTACCACTCGGCCGGCAGCGTGGTCGTGGAGATCAGCGACGACGGCAAGGGATTGGACCGGGAGGTGCTTATCGCCAAGGCCAGGCAGCGCGGCCTGATCAGTAGCGCCCCGGACTTCAACGAGCGCAGCCTGAGCGACCGGGAAGTGTTCAATCTCATCTTCGAGCCGGGGTTTTCGACCGCCCAGGTCGTCACCGACGTCTCCGGGCGTGGGGTGGGAATGGACGTGGTCAAGAAGAACATCGAGCTGCTGCGCGGTCAGGTCGAGATACGCTCCGAAAAGGGGCGGGGGAGCACTTTCCGCATGAGTCTGCCGCTGACGCTTGCGATCATCGACGGCATGGTGATCCGGGTCGGAGGCGAAATCTATGTCATTCCGACGGTCTCCATCGTTCGATCCGTGAAGCACTCGCTGCAGGATACCTGCACCGTGCTCGGGCAGGGAGAAATGCTGAAGCTGCAGGGCCGGCTCATCCCGCTGTACCGGATCTCCCGGATATTGGAAATCGACGGCGTCCGCAACGAACGCAGCCAGGCCATCGTCGTGGTGGTCGAGGACGGAGAGCGCCAGGCGGGGCTCGTGGTCGACGAGTTGGTCGGCCGCCAGCAGGTGGTCATCAAGAGCCTGGGCGAAACCATGAAGAACATCCCCGGCATATCCGGCGGGGCCATCATGCCCGACGGTCGGGTCGGTTTGATCTTCGACGTGGGCGGGCTGCTGCGCTTCGTGAGTCCGGAGCGCACCGACAAAGACCGCGACGACGGTCCATTGCCGCAGGGCCGGTTGCTGGCGGCCTGAGGGCGCTTAGGGAGTGAACGCGTCGTTATGAACCTGGGCTGCGCCGAGTTGGATCTGAACCAGTTCAACAAGATCAGCGCCTTGGTCTACCGCGCCTCGGGCATCAACCTCAAGCAAGGCAAGGAAGCCCTGGTGCGTGCGCGCCTGATGAAGCGGCTGAGGTCCCTGGGGGTGGAGCGAGTGGAGGACTACCTCGCCTTCATCGACAGCGAGCAGGGGGTGGAGGAGGTGGCCTGTCTGATCGATGTCATGACCACCAACAAGACCAGCTTTTTCCGGGAGGTTGAGCATTTCCACTTTCTGCGCGACCGCGTGCTGCCGGAGCTGGCCCTGGACCGGGTCCGGCTCTGGAGCGCCGCCTGCTCCTCGGGGGAGGAGCCCTACTCCCTGGCTATGATCCTGTGCGAGCATTTGAAAGGACTCGAGAGTCGTGACGTGCGCATTCTGGCCAGCGACATTTCGCGGCAAATGATCGCAAAGGCCCGGCGGGCAGTCTACCCGCAAACGGTCGCCGCCGAGCTGCGGGGTTCCCCTTACGCCAAATACTTCGCTGCGGCGGCAGGCGATGGGGAACAAGGGTGCCGGGTCGTTGAGCGGGTGCGCAACCTGGTGCATTTTGCCCACCTGAACCTGATGGAGGCTTGGCCGATGAAAGGCCCCTTTCAGGTCATTTTCTGCCGGAACGTGATGATCTATTTCGACCGGCCGACCCAACAGGAGCTCGTCAACCGTTTCTGGGACTACCTTGCCGCCGGCGGTTACCTCTTCGTAGGCCATTCAGAGGGTCTGTCGGCTATCCGACACCGTTTCACGTACATGCGTCCGGCAGTCTACCAAAAGGCGCAGGCCACGGGTGGGGTGCTCGGTTTATGAACCTGACGGTTCTCGTGGGGGATCTGAAAACAGGGGGGCGCGGTGACACATTGGTGACGCATGCCCTGGGCAGCTGCCTCGGCCTGGTCGTGTTCGACCCGTTGGCCGGGGTGGGCGGTCTGCTGCACGCCATGCTGCCGCTCTCCAGCATCAACCCCCAAAAGGCGCAGGCCAACCCGGCCATGTTCGTCGACACAGGGGTCCCGATGCTGTTCCGGACGCTCTACGACAACGGCGCCCAGAAGTCGCGCCTGATCGTAAAGGCCGCCGGCTGCGGGAACCCGATGGGCGGGGACCAGGTGTTCAAGATCGGCGAGCGCAATTACACCGTGCTCCGGAAGCTGTTGTGGAAGAACAATGTCCTGATGGCGGCCGAGGATGTCGGCGGCTCGCAGAGCCGGACCCTTCACTTCGACGTCGGCCAGGGCCAGATCGTGCTCAGCAGCAACGGCGCAAAGAGGCTGCTATGATACGAACTACGGAACCATTCCGGCGCAACCGACCCCCTCCGGGCCGGGCCGAACAGATCATCGCCCGCCAGGACGCCTTTCCCGCGATGCCGGGGGCGGTGCTCAGGCTCCTGGTCCTCGTCGAAGAGCCCAGGGTCACGGCCCAGCAGATCGAAGGGGTGCTGCGGCAGGACCCCGGCTTGACCGCCAACATGCTGCGATTGGCCAATTCCGCCTACTTCGGCCTTCCGACCCAGGTGGGCTCCGTGCGTCAAGCGGTGATGCTGCTCGGCCTCAAACGGTTGACCCAGACGGTGGTCGCCGCCTGCGCCGCATCGATCATGGATCGGCCGGTGCCGGGCTACGACCTGCCGGCGGGCGATCTCTGGCGGCATTCGCTCGCGGTTTCCGTGGCGGCCGAGGGGTTGGTGGCCGAACTGCACCTCGCAGGGGCCGAGGAGATCTTCACCGCGGCCCTGCTGCACGACATCGGCAAGATCATCCTGGGCCAGTTTCTGCAGGACGAAACCGAGCAGATCCGCCTCGCCCTGGACCGCGGGCTGAGCTTTACGGCCGCCGAAATGAGCGTTTTGGGGACGACCCATGCGGCGATCGGGGCCGACGTGATGGCTAAATGGGCCCTCCCCGAGCCCATGATCCATGCCGTGCGCTGGCACCATGCACCGGAGGAGGCCGGCGCTCCGCAGGCGATGCTGGATGTGGTGCACGTGGCCAACATGCTCTGCCTGATGATCGGAATCGGGGTGGGCCGCGACGGCCTGCACCATCGGCCCTCTCCCGCGGTGACCCGCCGGCTGGGGTTGAGTACCGCGCACTTGGAAAAGGTTGCCAGTCATACCCTTCAGCGGGTTGGCGAGTTGTCTCAGACACTGGACCCCGGGCACGTCAACGTCAGATAACGGAAAGGCATCCCATGGCTGTGAACATCCTCATCGTCGATGACAGCGCGGTGATGCGCGCAATGATCCGCAAGACCATCGAGCTGAGCGGTCTTCAGCTGGGCACGATTCACCAGGCGGTCGACGGCCGCGAGGGCCTGAGCGCCCTCGAAACGAACTGGATCGATCTGGTCATTGCCGACATCAACATGCCGGTCATGAACGGCGAGGAGATGATCGAACGAATGCAGGCGGTCCCGGACCTGAAGTCCATTCCGACCATCGTCGTCTCCACCGAGGGCAGTCGGGTGCGGATCGAGCGTCTGGAGCGCCGGGGGGTGCGCTTTATCCACAAGCCGTTTTCGCCGGAAATGATCCGGGACACGGTGAAAGCAGTCCTGGGGAGCGGGGTGTTCCATGAATCGACTCACTAGCGCCGTGATGACCGGGGTGGTCGTCGATACGCTCGAAAAAATGGCGTTTCTCTTCGCACTGCCCGGGGAGGAGGGCACCCCGGAAAGGGTTGTCGCAGACCCCCTCGAGACTGCTGAGGTGAGCTTTTGCGGCCCGTGTTCCGGCCGCATGCAGTTCGGGCTTTCCGCGTCCGTCATGACGGAGCTGGCCGCCAACATGCTCGGGTCGGAGGATTCCGCCGACGTGTCGATCGAGAAGCAGCGCGATGCCCTGAGAGAGCTTGCGAACGTGATCTGCGGCAACCTGCTGCCCGCCATCGGCGGCCGCGAGGCCGAGTACAGCATCGGGACGCCGCGCATCGTCGGCGCGGCGCGCGCGACGCTGGGGTCGGCTGCCGTCGAGAGCCGGCTGACGGTGGAGGGCGGGGTCTGCCGTGTGGCGATCGAGTTGGCCGAATGTCCGCCTGGGGGGCCGGACGTCGGTTGGGCGCAGAGCGGGAAAGGGCGCATGGGATGATTCGGGTGTTGGTGGTCGACGATTCGGCCGTGGTCCGCAAGGTGATCTCCGACGAGTTGTCGCGGTTCAGCGACATTCAGATCGTCGGCACGGCCGTGGACCCCTTCGTGGCGCGCGACAAGATCGTGGCGCTGCGCCCCAATGTGGTCACATTGGACCTGGAAATGCCGCGCATGGACGGGCTATCCTTCCTGGCGAAGCTGATGAAACACCTGCCGACGGCGGTGGTCGTGCTGAGCTCCCTGACTCCGCGCAACAGTGATCTCGCGCTGAAGGCATTGGACCTGGGCGCGGTCGAGGTCCTGTGCAAACCGGGTGCGGCCTATTCGACCCGGGACATCGCTCAGCCCCTGGTGCACGCGATCCGCTCGGCGGCGGCGGCCAAGATGCCCGTAGCCACGGCGATGGCGTCCGATCGGCCGGCCAAACCCGTCTTCGAAAACCTGCTGGTGCAGACGACGCACAAGGTGGTCGCCATCGGCGCCTCTACCGGCGGCACCAAGGCGATCGAGGCGGTGCTCGCCGGGATGCCCGCGAGTTCTCCGGGAATCGTCATCGTTCAGCACATGCCGGAGCATTTCACGACCTCATTCGCCAAACGGCTGAACGAGGTTTGCGCGTTGGAGGTGCGCGAAGCCAAGGACAACGACCACGTCGTTCCCGGCGTGGCGCTGCTGGCCCCCGGCAACTACCACATGTTGCTGGCTCGCAGCGGCGGGACCTACCTGGTGAAGATCAAGGACGGTCCGCGCGTGCACTACCAGCGGCCGAGCGTCGATGTGCTGTTCAATTCGGTGGCGCAGACGGCGGGGCGCAACGCGGTGGGGGCGATCTTGACCGGAATGGGGGCCGACGGTGCGAAGGGGCTTCTGGCGATGCGGACCGCCGGCGCCGCCACCCTGGCCCAAGACGAGACCAGCTGCGTCGTGTTCGGGATGCCCAAGGAGGCCATCAAGGTAGGCGCGGCCGGCGAGGTGGTGCCTCTGGTGGAAATGAGCCGGGCCATCATCGCGGCCCTTCAGGGCCCGATGGCGGTGCACCCACCCGCTGCATGACACGCAGATGCTGTAAGCGCATCGGCTTCAGGAGAGACAGACCATGACCCAGTTGTTCGGATTGCTTTCGATCGGGACCGGCGCCCTGCTCAGCCAGCAGCGCGCCATCAACGTGACCGGCAACAACATCGCCAACGTGAACACTCCCGGCTACTCGCGTCAACGGGTGGGCATGGAGACCAACATCCCCGCGCCGTCCCCCATCGGCACCGTCGGCTTCGGGGTGCGCACCACGACCGTTGAACGCATCTACGACCGGTTCCTCGGGGTTCAGCTCGACCAGGAAAATGCCAACCTCGGCAACTGGGAGGCGCAGAAGGGGATGCTCGAGCGGGTGGAGGTCGTCTTCGACGAGACCGCAGGCTACGGCCTGAACCAGGCCTTGAGCCAATTCTGGGCCGGCTGGCAGGATCTTGCCATGAACCCCTCGGGCGGGGTCGAGCGTTTGGTGCTGGCCGGCGCCGGGCAGAGCCTGGCGGAGAGTATCCGCCGCAAATACGCGGATCTTGAGCAGGTGCGCCGGGACATCGACGCGTCGCTGGCCGCCGGGGTGGAGGCCATCAACCGGCTCACGGCGAGCATCGCGGATCTCAACGAGAAGATCGCCCGCATCGAGGTCGGCGGCACCGAGACGGCCAACGACTACCGCGACAGCCGGGACCTCGCTTTGAAAGAGCTCTCCAAACTGATCCAGACCCAAAGCTACGAGGATTCCGCCGGGCGGGCGGTGGTCTCGGTTGGAAGCGGGCGGGTGCTGGTCGAAAGCGGCAACCAGTACAGCTTGAGCACCCGCAGCAACGCCGAAGGCCGCGCCGAGCTGTTGTGGCCCGACACCGGTGGGGGGTGGACGGACATTTCCGGCGAGGTGCGTGCGGGCAGCGTCGGCGGCTGGCTGCAGGCTCGCGACGGAAAGATCGCCGGCTACATGAGCCGGTTGGACGAGCTGGCAGCGGGCCTGATCGCAGCGGTCAACGCGCTGCACCGGGCCGGTTCGGGATTGGATGGCGCCACGGACGTCGATTTCTTCAGCGGGTCCGGGGCAGCCGACATGGCGGTCAACGATGCAATCCTCGCCGATGTCAACCTGATCGCGGCCGCCGTTGAAGGCTCGCCGCCCGGTGATGCGAGCAACGCCCTACGCATCGCCGCGCTCCAGACCGCCCCGGAGATGGACGGGGTGAGTTTCGATACGGCCGTCAACGCTCTGGTCAGCCTGGTCGGCCACGATGTGCGCGAGGCCAAGGCCTACGCCAGTCACCAGGCCGACATGATGGCCTATCTCGAAAACTACCGGGAATCCGTTTCCGGGGTCTCCCTCGACGAGGAGATGGTAAACCTGGTCAAGTATCAGGCGGCCTATAACGCCGCCGCCAAAATGATCAGCATGGCTCAAGAGATGATGGATAGCCTTCTTAATATATCAAGGTAATACAAATTATTATATAATTTAACCGATAATTTACATCAACATTTTTTCCGGAGGAAAAAATGAGGATCACCCAGAACATGATGTCGAGCATTTTCGTGCGCAGTCTGCAGAAACAGGCCGAGGGTTTGCTCCAGCGCCAGGAGCAGCTGGCGACCCAGAAGCGCATCAACCGGCCCTCGGACGACCCGATCGGGATCGGGCGCGTGCTCAACGGCCGTTCGATGCTCTCCGCCATCGACCAGTACACGGAGAACATCCGCCAGGGCAAGACCCGTCTGGAAATGACGGATCAAACCTTGGCGATGGTGGGCGACCTCGTGAAACAGGCGCGGCGCATCGCCGAGGAAGAGAGCGGGGCCGAGATCAGCAGCGCGGAGCGGGAGTTCGCCGCGGGCCAGATCAAGGAGATCTACGACCAAATCCTGCAGCTGGCCAATTCCAAACACGGCGGTCGCTACATGTTCGCCGGAAACCTGACCGATACGGTGCCCTTCACGCGCGCCAGCGACTACACGCCCGAAGACTACCATGGGGATTCCGGCAGTTTTCGGATCCCGATTGCCGAGCAGGCCGAAGTTGCCGTGGACGCCGACGGCCGCAACTTCTTCAAAAGTCAGACCGGCGGGGTGGACATCTTCTCCGCGCTGAAGGGGTTGATCGATGGGTTCGAGGCGGGCGACCCGGCGGCCGGCACCGATCAAATTCGCTCCGCGGTCGACCCGCTTCAAGCGGCCGAGGTCCATCTCATGAACAAACGCTCCGAGCTGGGGCCTAAACTTTACCGGTTCCAAGCCACCGAGGAGCACTGGGCTGTTTTCAAGGCCAGAATGCAGGATGCCATCGGCCGGGACGAGGATGTGGACGTCGTCCAGGTGGCGCTGGAGCTGAACAACCTGAAGACCGCTTATGAGACCAGCATGGCGGCGGCGGCCAAGATCATCCAACCCAGTCTGGTCGACTTTCTGCGGTAGCCGGCGAAAGGAACAAGGCAGAATGCAAAAGATCGGAGCTGCGGCGGGCCGATTCCTGTTGGTTCTGCTTCTATCCGGGGTGTGGGCCTCGGCGGGTTGGGCCCTGAGCGCAGGGGACGCCGTTCGGCTTCAACGGGCCGGGGTGAGCGAGGCGACCCTGGAGATGATCGCCCGTGAGAAGGTGATCGAAACCGCCGCGTTCACGGTGGATGAAATCGTGGCCATGAAGTCGGCGGGCATCGGGGAAAAGGCCCTGCAGGCCATCCTCTCCGCCGGTTCGTTTTTGAAGGAGCGCGAGCCGGTCGTCTATGGGCGGGGCGTGCGCTCGATCCGCTTCGCGACGGCTCAGGACATCATCGAGCTCAAGCGGGCCGGGATGAACGACGCGGTGCTCGAGGCCGTCGTCGCGCTCAGCCGCCGGGATGCGGATGCCGAACGCGACGAGGCCTATCGGCTGCTGCGGAGCATGGGGATCCAGGTCGAACTGCAGCACCCCTGACCCCCCGGTGTGTGTCGGCCCCCCGGGTCAACCGTGTCTGAAGATATGAACTTGAGCCTGTCAACGGCAACAGCGGCACCCGCGGTGCCGGGCGGAAAAGGGCCGGACGGCCTGCCCGCCCTGCGGGAGGCCGAGCGTTTGCTTGATTCGCTGCCGATCATCCTGATCGGCCTCTGCCCCCAGCTGCGCGTGACGCGCTGGAACCGGACGGCGGGAACGGTGCTGGGCGCTTCTGCCGCGCAGGTCATCGGGAACCCATTGGCCGAGGCCGCTATCCGCTGGGATTGGGAACGGGTGCGCCGCGGCATCGACCTCTGCCGCTCGCAGGGCGAATCGATCCGGCTCGACGAGCTGGCCTATGTCCGGGCCGACGGCACGGACGGGATGCTGGGGCTGACCCTCCACCGGCTGATTGGCGAGGCGGGTGCCGCAGGCGGGCTGACCGTCATCGGCGCCGACATCACCGAGCGCAAGCAGCTGGAGCGGCAGCTGGCCCAGTCCCAGAAGCTGCGCTCGATCGGGCAGCTGGCCTCCGGCATCGCGCACGAAATCAACACGCCCACCCAATACGTCGGAGACAACACCCGCTTCCTCCAAGAGGCGTTTGCCGAGCTGATGGAGGTCTTGGGCGCCTATGCCGGTTTGCTGGCCGACGCCCGCTCCGGCGGGTTTTGCCCCGACCGGGTGCGGGCGCTGGATGAGGCCCTGCGCCGGGCGGACCTGGACTACCTGGCCGCGGAGATCCCCGCCGCCGTGCGCCACACCCTGGAGGGGGTGGAGCGGATTGCGAAGATCGTGCGCGCCATGAAGGAGTTCGCCCACCCCGGCCGGGAGGAGAAGGTGACGGCGGACCTGAACCGGATCATCGAGACGACCCTGACGGTGGCGCGCAACGAGTGGAAGTACGTGGCCGACGTGGTGACCGATTTGGACCCCGGCCTGCCACCCCTTTTCTGCCACCCGGGCGAGATCAACCAGGTCGTCCTGAACCTGGTCGTGAATGCGGCCCATGCCATCGAGGAGGCGCTCGGGCCGCAGGCGGTGGGCAAGGGTGTCATCACCGTGACCACGCGCCGCTGCAACGGGTGGGCCCAGGTCCGCGTTCAAGACACCGGTGCAGGGATCCCCGCCGCCGTGCAGCCGCGGATCTTCGAGCCGTTTTTCACAACCAAACCGGTGGGCCGGGGCAGCGGCCAGGGCCTTGCGATCTGCCACCCCGTCATCGTCGCAAAACACGGCGGCCGGATCTATTTCGAGTCGGAAGCGGGGCGGGGCACCACCTTCACCATCGAGCTGCCGCTCGCCGAGGCCGGGGAGGCGGCATGACGGGAGCCCGGCCGAGCGCGGTGCTGTTCGTCGACGACGAGCCGCTGGTGCTGCAGGGTCTGCAGCGGATGCTGCGCAGCCAGCGGGAGGTCTGGACGATGCGGTTTGCCGGCGGCGGCCGGGACGCCCTCGATCTCTTGGCGCAGGCGGAGTTCGACGCGCTGGTGACCGATCTGCGCATGCCCGGGATGAGCGGCGAGGAGCTCCTGCGCGAGGTGCAGGTGCGTCATCCGCAGATCGTACGGATCATCCTGTCCGGGGAGATGGAGGCGCGCTTTTCCTTCGCGGCCGTGTGCTGCGCCCACCGCTACCTGGCCAAGCCCTGCGAGGCGGGGGAGCTCAAATCCGCCCTGTCGCAAGCCCTGGCGCTGCGCCGCTGGGTCGAATCCCATCCGCTGAAAGGGCTTCTGGCGCGGATCGAATCGCTGCCGAGCCTGCCCGAGTTTTACGCCCGGCTGCTGGCGGAGATCCAGTCGCCGCACTCCTGCCTGCGGCGCGTGGGCGAGCTCGTCGAACGGGATGTCGGCATGACCGCCAAGATCCTTCAGATCGTGAACTCCGCTTTTTTCGGTCTGCCGCGGCGGGTCGTCAATGCCCAGGACGCGGTGGCTCTGTTGGGGTATGACACCCTCAAGGCCCTGGTGCTCACCTCCAAGATTTTCAGCCAGTTCGACGCCGGGCGCATTCGCTGCCTCAACCTGGATGCGCTCTGGCAGCACAGCGCGCAGGCCGCCTTATACGCCCGCACGATCGCCGCCGGCGAGAATCTGCTGCGCAAGTCCCAGGACGAGGCCTTCACCGCCGGGATGCTGCACGACATCGGCAAGTTGGTGCTGGCTCAGAATTTTCCCGAGGACTATGCCGAGGCCGCAGCCTTGGCCCGGGCCGGAAGGCGTACGGCGGTGGAGAGCGAACAGGAGCGCTTCGGCGCCACCCATGCGGACCTCGGGGCATATCTGCTCGGGTTGTGGGGCATCGAGGAGGGGGTCGTGGACGCCATCGCCCGTCACCACCAGGCGTTTCCGAACACCGGAAGCGGCGAGCTTGCGGCGGCTGTCTGTGGGGCGAACGCGATTGAGCACCTGCTCGCCGGCGAGCCCGATCGAACGGTCAGCACCGACCCGCTGGGCCCCGGTCGTTCGTGCCCCGGAGATGTGTTGGGCCGCTGGGAACAGGCCTGCCGTTCGCTGCACACACAGGAGGTCCAACGTGTCTAACCGGGTTCTGCTGGTCGACGACGACCCGAACATCCTGGCGGCCTTTAAGCGCCGGCTGCGCAAGAAAGCGGACATTCAGACCGCCCAGAGCGGCGCGGCCGGCCTGGAGGCTCTAACGAGCGGGGGCCCCTTTGCGGTGGTCGTCACCGACTATTGCATGCCGGAGATGAACGGCATCGAGTTTCTATCACAGGTCCGCCGGATCTCGCCGGACTCCGTGCGCATACTGCTCACCGGCAGCGCCGATCTGGAGGCGGCGATCCAGGCCGTGAACCAGGGCAACATCTTCCGATTTCTCACCAAGCCCTGCGCGAGCGAAGATCTGCTGAAGGCCCTGGCGGCGGGAGTTCAGGAACACCGCCGCATTCACAAGGAGCGCAAGTACAACAAGCGCACCCGCCGCTGGCTCCAGCAGGCCATGGAAGTGCAGCAGTGCCTGCTGCCGGGCAAAAACCCGGACTGGCAGGAGCTAGACATCGCCGGGCGGAGCGTGTTCTGCGACCAGACGGGCGGTGATTACTACGACTACTTCGAGAAGAGCGAAGCCGGCGGGCCCGCGATCAGCGTCGTGGTCGGGGACGTTTCCGATCACGGGCTGCCTTCGGCGCTTTTGATGACCACTGCGCGCGCAACGCTCAGGGAGTGCGCGTCGCGGCCGGGGAGCGCCCGACAGATCGTCGGTCATTTGAACCGTCGCCTGGCGCAGGACGTGCGGGACACCGGGCGCTTCATGACCCTTTTTTACGCGGAGATCGAGCGCTCCACCCGCACCATCCGCTGGGTCCGCGCCGGCCACGACCCGGCCATGCTCTTCGATCCGCGCTCAGGGGAGTTTGCCGAACTGAACGGGCAGAGCGGGCTGCCGCTGGGCGTGTTCAATGAGGCCGCCTATCAGGAGCACCGTCGGGAGCTCGGCCCGGAGCAGATCGTCGTCATCGGGACCGACGGCATCTGGGAGGCATGCGGCCCGAATGGCCGGTTGTTCGGCAAAAGGCGCCTGCAGGAGGTGATACAGGGGCATGCCGGGCGGCCAGCGGCGGAAATCGTCGAGCGGGCGCTCGAAGAGCTCCAAAAATTCCTTCATCCGCTGCAGGTGCAGGACGATGCCACCCTGGTGGTGGTCAAGCTGGGGGGCTGAGTGCACCGCCGGGTCGACTGTCACGCCTGCCGCCACTATCTCGTCACGTGGGACGAGCGCTTCCCGCACGCATGTCGGCGGATGGGCTTTAAAAGCAGCCGCTACCCGAGCGATGAGGTCCGTGCGGCGATGGACGGGGAGAGCTGCCGTCTTTTCGAACCGAGGCATCCCCGCCTGCAGCGAGATCAAGCCGCGTTGCCCGCGGTCAAGCGCTAAAAAAAACCCTGTTCGGGGGGGTGGCCGAACAGGGTCAGTCGGAGGTGGGAATGAAGGAAAGGAGGAAAACTTCATTCCGTTTGGCATTTGTTAAAGCAAACCATGTGCCAATTTAAGAATCTTACTGAACAAACAGGCGAGCGCAAGGGCATAACTCCAATAATACCATTAAAACCAAAGCGTTGCGTTTTTTGGAAGTGATTTGGCAGCCGCCTAAGGGTAAATCCTCCTTTGTTTCCGCGTTTGTTTTTGGAAAATTTTTCGTCAAAATTTCGTCATCCGTTGACCCCACACGTCAATTTTACCTATTTGCAGCGATTTTCCGTCGACCGGTCAGACGGCGGCGGGGGAGTTGCCGATGCGATGGAAATCTGCTCAAGTTTTGCGTTTTGCAGGCCGATACAGAAGCTATCACGGGCGGTTCGCCGCAAGCCCCGCGAGGCGGTGGGGCAGGGATCTATAGGAGTCTAACGGTCGGGCCGTGCAGGGTTTACCGGCGGGGGCACGGCACCGCATGGGGAAGCGATAGCATGATGAGTGCCGCGAGGTCGTTGAGCGTCTCCCGGGCAGCCGCTCTGTGCAAGGTCGGCCGCACGACGGTGGGCTACTGGGTGCGCTCCAAAAAGGTGTACGCGCAGCGGGAAGGCCGCAACTACAGCATCCCGGTAGAAGACCTGCTGCATTTTTTGAAATCCTCGGGGCAGCCGATCCCGCCCGAACTCCTCAACGGGCATGCCCAGCGGCCGGTCTTCAAGACCTTCCAAAGCTGCTGGACGTTCTGGGGCGGCAACGGCGGCGGCCACGCCTGCGATGCGTGCACGGTGTTCCGGCACAAGGTCGAGGACTGCTTCCGGACCCGCGAAAGCGGGGGCCTGGGCTGTCCGCACGCGTGCCGGGAGTGCCGGTATTACCACGAGACCTTCCTCGCCCGCTTCCAGTTCATCCACCAGATCGACTTTCCGGCCGCGGTCTTCAAGGGATTGAGCGTCTGGGGCGGAAATCCCCCCTGGGCCGCTCTGTGCGAGATTCCGGAAGACCGGCTCATCGGACTCGGCATCGAAAAGGTGGTGCACCCATCCTCGCTGCCGACGGTGATTTCGGCGATCAAGCGGATGTCCCTTGGAGATCGGAGCGCTGGGACGACGGGGCCGATTTTCATCAATGCCCGACAATGCAGAAAGCGGGCAGTCAACGCCTGGGTGATTTCCCTGCATGAACCCGAAGGCGCCTTTTTGCTCCTGGCCGGGCCGAACGGTCCGAGCGAGGAGGTTTCAATCGATTGAAATCGATCAACACCACAAGGAGCGACGTATGATTCAAGAAAGCGAGAAGGTGGCTCAGGCGGTCAAGGCCATGACGGAGCGGGAGGGAAAGTACCTGACCTTCAGCTTGGCGGACGAGGAATACGGGATCGGCATTCTCAAGATCAAGGAGATTATCGGCATGATGCCGATCACCGCTGTGCCCCAGACCCCCGCTTTCATCAAAGGCGTCATCAACTTGCGCGGCAAGGTGATTCCGGTGATGGATTTGCGCCTGCGGTTCGGCTTGCCCGCCGCCGACTACAGCGACCGCACCTGCATCATCGTGGTGGAGATCGACGGTCAGGCCGGCACGATCCAGGTGGGCGTTGTGGTCGATGCGGTCTCGGAAGTGCTCAACATCAAAGGCGACGATATAGAGGCCACACCCTCCTTCGGGACCCGGCTGAACACGGACTTTATCCTGGGCATGGCGAAGATGGGCGCCGGGATCAAAATCCTGCTGGACATCAACCGGGTGCTGAACGGCGATGAAGCGGCCCGGCTGTCCGAGGCTGCCTGAACGTGAGGTCCGGAGGGAGGGGAGCATGTTTCTGGGGTTGAAAAAAGAGTGCGAAGCGCTGCGGGCGGACGCCGATCTGGCGAGCGAGTTCGCGCGCAGCGAAAAGCGGCGCGAGTTTCTGCTGCTGGCAGCGCAGGCGCTGTTGGCGGACGTGCGGGAGTTCGCTCTCGACCTGCCCGAACTGCCCCACGCCGCATTCACCCAGGAGCTTGCCGGACTGGCCGACGGGCTCGTCTCCGAGGTGCGGTTCGACCGGCTGGAACGGCTGTTCGACACCCGCCAGCTGAGCATTCGCGAGTACGCGCGGCGCCAGAACGACTGCCTGCATACGCGGGAGACCGAACTCAAGGAGATCATCGACATCCTGGCCCAGGCCATGGCGGTGCTGGACAGCGAGAACCGTGATTATAACCACAGCATCATGGAACAAGGCCGCCGCCTGGAGGAACTCACCCATCTGGAGGATATCCGACGGCTCAAGCAGAGCCTGATGCAGGAGGTCGAGCAACTGCGCCGGACAGTGCACGAAAAGGAATCCCGCGATGGGGCGAAGATCCAGTCGCTGGCCGAACAGGTGGCTGCCCTGAACACCGAACTCCAGCAGGCGCGCAGCGAATCCGAACGGGATGGCCTGACCGGGGTCTACAACCGCCGCTCCTTCGACCGGTTCCTGTCGGACCTTATAGCTAAAAACATGACTGCAGCGCAGCCGGTTGCGCTGCTGATGGTCGACATCGACAACTTCAAGCTCCTCAACGACAGCTTCGGTCACCCGGCCGGGGATAGTGTCCTGGCGGCCGTAGCCCGGAAGTGCCGGCAGTCGATCCGCAGCCAGGATTTTTTAGCGCGCTACGGCGGGGAGGAGTTCGCCATTATCCTGACCGGCGCAACGTTGCGCGATGCAGTCAAGAAGGGCCGGCAGATTTGCGAGACGATCTCCTCCACACGCTATGTCCTGGAGGGCTCGAATTGCCAAAAGCCGCTATCGCTGAGCGTCAGCATCGGCGTGAGCTCCTGCTCCGGCACCGACACGCCGGGCGCTCTGGTCGGCCGGGCGGACAGGGCGCTCTACTTCGCCAAGGCGTGCGGGAAAAACTGCGTGCGCTCGGAGAAGGACACTTGATGGGCAATTCGCAGCGCCTCCGCCGGCAGCGGGACGGCAAATTTTGCCGGGTCGGCGGGCCCCCTATCCAACTCTCGCCGGCGATCGGGCTGACCGGGCCGGTATTGGCCGGGTGTGGACAATGGTCAAAGCTTGTGTACGGTTTTTGCATTATCTCTGTCGTTTCGAATTGGATTGCCCTTGCAACGCTTCGGTCGAGTGCCATACTGGGGAGCTAATGAGGAGATGAACGATGAGGATCAACGGGTTTGACCCCGGGTTCGGCCGGATCGACGCCGGCCGGCCGGCACAGCCTGCGCCGGTTCCAGGCGAGGGCGGGTTTGGGGATATTCTCAAGCAAGCCCTGGGCGATGTTTCCTCTGCGCCGTCCGCCGATTCGGGTGTCGTGGCACCGCCGTCGGCCGTACTCGCGGTCCGGCCGTTGGAACGGGCCCCCGTCACCGTTGCGGCCGGCCGTTTGGAGTACTTTCTCGAACTGCTGGATCGGTATCGGCAGAAGCTGGTGGATCCCCGGGTGGACCTTAAGACTCTCGATGGGGCGGTACGGGAGGTGGAGAAAGGCCTGGACGCCTTGAAACCGGCCGCAGACTCTCTGCCCGAGAACGACGGGTTGAGAGACATCATCAACCGTGCCCTGGTTACCGCATCCGTCGAGATCGTCAGGTTCCGCCGGGGGGACTATCTGCCCGCCTGAAGGTCTGGTCGTGACCCAGGCGCAACTCATGTCCCCATCCCGGCCCATGGGCCAGGTGCGGGCCTACATTCTGCGGATGGCCGGGCTGTCCACGACGGCCATCAAGGTGCTCCGGATCTGCAACGAGGCGAACACCTGCGCCAACACGCTGAACCGGGTCATCTCCCTGGATCCGGTCCTGACCGGCCGGGTTCTCCAGCTCATCAACTCCGCTTATTACTCCCTGCCGAGCAAGGTTAACTCCCTCACCCGTGCCATTATCCTGCTGGGGATCAACACGGTCAAAAATGTCGTGCTCAGCTTTGCCCTCTTCGAAAGCTTTTCAAAGCGGGACGCGTTCCGGGCCTTCTCGGCGGATGACTTTTGGGCCCACTCGCTGAGTGTGGCCGCCGGCGCCAAGCTGCTGGCGGGGCACCAGGGGGTGCCGTTTGCCGAACGGGAGGACTATTTCGTTGCCGGCCTGATGCACGATATCGGCAAAATCCCGTTGAACCACTTGTTTACCGAAGCGTATCGCAAAGCCGCTGAGTGGGCGCGCTCGGCGCAAGCCCCCGTGTGCGATGGTGAGCAGGCCGTGATCGGCATCGATCATGGTGCGGTGGGCGAGGTCATCGCGAAAAAATGGGAGCTGAGCCCGGCCCTGGCCGACGCCCTCGCTCTGCACCACGAGCCGCCGACTCTGCGGGATCGCGGGCTGAAGCTGGTGGACGCGGTCGCACTGGCCGATGTGCTGGCGCACGGCATGGGTGCAGGGATCCCAGGAACCGGAGGGCCCGGAGAGGACGAACAGCAGCGGTTTCTGAATGCGTGGGGTCTGCGGCCGGAGACGGCCGCCGAACTGATCGCCGCGATCGATCAGGAAATCGAAAAGGCGCGGGTATTTCTGGAGATAGCCGCACGGGACTAAACTCATGCAGGTTACGTTTTGGGGGGTGCGGGGATCGATTCCGACACCCGGCTACGATACGGCTCGCTACGGGGGGAATACCCTTTGCATCGAGGCAGTGCCCGAGGGCGGCAACCGGACCCTGATCATCGATGCCGGCTCAGGGATCCGCCTTTTGGGAAATCACCTGATGTCCCGTCTCCGCCCGGCAGCAGGTGCGACGCCGATCGACCTGCTGCTGACCCACACCCACCTCGACCACATCCTGGGGTTGCCGTTTTTCCGCCCGATCTATCACCCTGCCGCCCGGGTTACGCTCTACGGGCCCGTGATATCGGCGGAGGACAGCCTCGAGCGGGTGATCGGCGGACAGCTCAGCTATCGCTACTTCCCCGTGCGCCAGGTGGAGCTTTCCGCCGAGGTGCGCTACGTGGACCTGAGAGAGGGTACTCTGGAGCTGGGTGACGGAATTCGAGTCTCCACCTCCTATCTCAACCACCCGCTCCTGTGCATGGGCTACCGCATCGAGCGGGGCGGAAAGGTTATCTGCACCGCCTTCGACACCGAACCGTTCCATAATCTCTTTGCCACCGACCCCGCCGACCCCGGCTACGACGAACTCATGGCCCAGGAGGGCGAACATGCGGCCCGGGAGGCCGACGCCCGCCTTACTGCGTTCTTCCGCGGCGCGGATCTGCTGATCCACGACGGCCAGTTCACCGAGGCCGAATACCGTTGCGGGCGCGCCGGCTGGGGGCACTCCTCGATCGAGCATGCCGTGGCCGTGGCCGAGGCCTGTGGGGCCCGCCGCCTGGCCCTGGTGCACCACGACCCGCTGCGAACGGACGACGAACTGGACGCGCTGGCGCACACCTACGGAGGGTTGAGGCCGCACTCGGGGCTTGAGGTGATCTTCGCCCACGAGGGGTTGTCCGTCCCCGTTTAACTTTGAAAATAGTTTAAGTTTTTCGGCCGATGACCGAAATCATTTTTAGGCAGTGAGGCCCGTGCCCTTTTCACCCGACTCGGCCCGACGGCACCTTATCCTCTGAGCTGGTTTCGGCCGGCACCCCACCCGGGCTCCTGCTGCAACCAGTTTTTAAATCCGAAACGCCGGGTCCGTTTGAAAGTCTCATTGAGCAGATCCTTCCAGGAGGCAAATGGCATGAAGCTCAACACGAAAATCGTCATCCTCATTGCAGCAGCTCTTGTTCTCACAGCGGTTTCGTCCGGTTTGGTTGCGGCCTGGAAAACCCAACACGCAGGCAACGAATCCATTGCCCAGATCGAGCGTATGGGGCAAGCCAACCTTCAGCGCATCAGGACCGACGGCGAGCGTCAGGAGGCGGCTTTCCGCGAGGAGCTGACGGCGCTGAAAAAGGAATACCTCAAGTCTCAGGTGCAAACCGCCATGAGCCTTTTGCAGGCTGTTGAAAAGGATGCAGGCATTGCCCCTGCGGACAGGCAGAAGAAAGCCCATCTGATCCTTCAGGCGTTGCGATACGGTCCCAAGAACGAGGACTATTTTTGGGTGAACGACCTGCACCCGCGCATGGTGATGCACCCATACAAGCCTGAGATGGACGGCCAGGACCTCACCGAGAACAAAGACCCCAACGGGAAAAGGCTATTTGTCGAATTCGCCAAAGTGTGCAAGGAGTCCGAGGAGGGCTTCGTCGACTACATGTGGCCCAAGTATGGCGCGGATAAACCCCAGCCGAAGCTTTCCTTCGTAAAGCTCTTCAAACCCTGGAACTGGATTGTGGGCACCGGGCTTTACATCGACGACATCGATGCCATGGTGCATACGAGAAGGGCCGAGTTGGCGCAGCGGTTGAAAATCGAAACGGACCAGTTGAATCAGGGGGTTGAAAACACCAAACGGGACATCCAGGAAAACATCCGTGCCGTCATCGCCTGGATTGGAGGGGTGTCATTGGCCGTACTGGCGGCAGCGCTGCTGGTGTGCATCGCATTCATCCGCCGCGGCGTCACCCGGCCCATCGCTCGGATTGTCGCCGGCCTCGACGAATGCGCCGACCAAGTGGCGTCCGCCTCCTCACAGATTTCCTCCACCAGCCAGCAACTGGCCGAGGGAGCCTCCGAACAGGCCGCCTCCCTGGAGGAGACCTCGGCCTCTCTGGAGGAAATGGCCTCCATGACGCGTCAGAATGCGGACAACGCCCAACAAGCCGACAGCCTGATGAAAGAGACACGGAAGGTGGTGGCCCAGGCCAAGGAGTCCATGTCCCAGATGTGCCGGTCCATGGATGACATCACCACCGCCAGTGAAGACACCTCCAAAATCATCAAGACCATCGACGAGATCGCTTTTCAGACCAACCTCCTGGCTCTGAATGCGGCGGTGGAGGCTGCGAGGGCGGGCGAGGCGGGCGCCGGGTTCGCCGTGGTGGCGGATGAAGTCAGAAACCTTGCCATGCGGGCTGCGGACGCGGCCAAAAATACGGCCAACCTGATCGAGGAAACGGTGAAAAAGGTCAAGGATGGGTCTGCACTGATGTCCTCGACCAGCAGCGCTTTCAGCCAGGTGTCGGAAAGCGCCGAAAAGGTGGCCGAGTTGGTGGGTGAAATCGCTGCCGCCTCAGGGGAGCAGGCCCAGGGGGCCGAACAGGTGAACAAGGCGGTTTCGGAGATGGACAAGGTGACCCAGCAGAATGCCGCCAGCGCGGAGGAGTCCGCCTCCGCCTCCGAGGAGATGAGCGCCCAGGCCGAAAAAATGAAAGCCAGGGTCGGCGATTTGCTGTGCATGATAGAAGGGAACCGTTCAGCAGTCCGAAAAGCCGCCGCCCGAAAGAATGCAAGTGACGTCGACCAAATGGAAAAGCCGAAGCCCAAGAAAAGGGGCCCGAAGCGGTCGCCGGCCGCGCAGATGGCCGAACAGCTCATCCCCATGAATGAGGCCGGTCTGAAGGATTTTTGACCTGCACGGGTTCCATTTCCCTTAGGGTCCGCTTCAGGATCTTGCCGGTTGCGCTCTTGGGCAGCTCCGCAAGAAAGTCCACGTGTGCGGGCGCCTTGAAGGCGGCCATGTGCCGGCGGCAATACGCCGTGATCTCCTCGGCGGTGGCCGCGGCGCCCTCCTTCAGGATGATCGCCGCAACGACCGTTTCACCCTTTTCCGCGTGGGGCTTGCCGTAGACGGCGACCTCCTTGACGGCGGGGTGCTTGTAAAGGAATTGCTCCACCTCGGCGGGCCAGACCTTGAACCCCGACACATTGATCATGTCCTTGACCCGGTCGACGATGAAGACGTAGCCCTCGTCGTCCATCGTGCCGATGTCGCCGGAATGCAGCCAGCCGTTGCGCAGCGCCTGACGCGTCTCCTCGGGCTTGTTCCAGTAGCCCTGCATCACCCCCGGGCCTTTGATGCAGATCTCCCCCCACTGGCCCAGGGGCACCTCGTTGTCCTCGGTGTCAACGATCCGAATTTCGGTGTTTTCCACCGGAGTGCCGACGCTGCCGAACTTGTGGCGGAAGTCGTGGTTGTAGCAGGCGAAGGGCGAACACTCGGTCAGACCGTAGCCTTCGAAGACGGGGCGCCCGAAGCGCTCCGTCCAGCGGGCGGATATCTCGCGCGGCATGGTCGATGCCGCCGAGAAATCGTAGCGAAGGGATTCCAGGGCCGCATGCGCCGGGGGCTGGTTCAGCAGTCCGATGTAGATGGTCGGCACGGCGAAGAACAGGGTCACCCGGTCCCTGCGGATGGAGTCGAGGACGACCTCCGGCGCGAAGCGGCGATGGAGCACCAGCGACGACATGGCCTGGAACGTGGCGTTCATGATGAAATTCTGGCCGAAGACATGGAACAGCGGCAAAAAGAGGATCAGGCGGTCCTCACGGGTGTATCCGGCGTGGTGCACCGTTGCCCAGGCGTTGGAGACGACGTTGCCGTGCGAAAGTGTCGCCCCCTTGGGGAACCCCGTGGTCCCCGAGGTGTAGAGCAAAGCGGCGGGGGCGGACGGGTCCATCTCTGCGGGTTTGCAGTGGTCCGATCCCTTTTCGATCCACGCATCGAGCGTGGGGTGGCCCTGCGGGTCGCCCTCGCAGACGATCACCTGCTCAACGGTGGGGCAGCTCGACCGGGGGATGTTCGGCAGCAGCTCGCCCGTGGTGAACACCAGAACCGAGCCGGAGTCGTTGAGGATGTAGTTGAGCTCTTCGGATTTGTACATGGAGTTGACGGACAAAGCGATGGCGCCGATCCTGACGACCGCCAGATAGCAGACGGCAAACGACGGGATGTTGGGCAGGTAGAGCGCAACGCGCTGCCCCGGGCCGACCCGGTTGGCTTTGAGCGCGTTGGCCAGCCGGCTGATGCGGGCGTTGAACTCCTTGTAAGTCAGCTCCGACCCTTCAAAAATAAGGGCGGGCCGGTCGGGGAAGAATTTCGCGGCGCGAGCGACGTGCTGGGAGATGTTCATGGTTCCCTCCCTGGGCGGATCGGTTCGGGTCGGCTAGGAATTGCCGTGCGGCACCGTCAGTTACCGGCCGGAATCTGGCATTTTTCCCGCCGTATTGCAATCCCGGCGGGGTTTGCGATACTTAGTGCCGACCCGAGATCGTCGCAGCGGGGAATTCCGGCAGAACGCCTGCAGTGAGGATGGCGATGGAAGAGGATCGGTTCGCTCCGCCCGAAGCCACGCCGTCCGGCGCGGCACCGGCAGACTTTTTCCCCGGTTTCGAAAGATGCGGGGTTAGGACCTCGGGCGCGCGCATCCACACGCTGCGCGGAGGAAGCGGCCCCCCTTTGCTGCTCCTTCACGGCTATCCGCAGACCCATGTCATGTGGCACCGGATCGGGCCGCGGCTCGCCCGGCACTTTACGGTCGTGCTGACGGACCTGAGAGGCTACGGCGACAGCGGCAAGCCCGATTCGGGGGTGAACCACGCCAACTACTCCAAGCGGGCGATGGCGCTCGACCAGATCGAGGTCATGCAGGCGCTCGGCTACGAGCGCTTCGCGGTGGCCGGCCACGACCGCGGCGCGCGGGTCGCTTGGCGGCTGGCGGTCGAGCACCCCGGGCGCGTCACGCAGGCGGTGCTCCTCGACATCGTGCCGCTGCCCTATTCGATGGTCACGTGCGAGTTCGCCACGCAGTATTTCCACTGGTTCTTCCTGATCCAGCCGGCCCCCTTCCCGGAAACCCTCATCGGCGGCAACGTCGAGTTCTTTCTGCGCTCCCGGTTCATGCGGCCGACGGGCGGCACCGGCGCGATCGCCCCGAAGGCGTTCGCCGAGTACCTGCGCTGCTTCCAGGATCCTGCGACGATCCGCGCGACCTGCGAGGACTACCGCGCCGGCGCGACGATCGATTTAGAGCATGCGGGGCAGGACGGGTCGAGGAAGGTTGTGTGCCCGCTGCTCGTCTTGTGGGGCGAGCGCGGGACGGTCGGCCGCCTTTACGATGTGATGGGCATCTGGCGCGAGCACGCGGTGAACGCCACGGGCAGGGCGCTGCCGGCCGGCCATTTTCTGGCGGAGGAGGTTCCGGACGAGACGCTTTCCGAAATGCTCTCGTTTCTGCAGCGATATCGATCAGTGAACCAATCATCGCCTTGAGGTGCAGCTTGGAGACGAGTGAAAAGGCCTACGTCGATTTGCAGCGTCACCTGGACCGGCAGGCCATCGGGTTCCCCGCGACCCGATCGCGGTCGGAGCTGAAAATTCTGAAGCACATTTTCTCGCCCCAGGAGGCCCGGGTCGCCGCCTGCCTGACCTACCGGCCCGAGCCGATCGAAGCCGTTTTCGAACGGGCCGGGCATCTGGTCGCAACCCGGGAGGCGCTGGCGGAGATTCTCCACGGGATCGAGATCGGACCCTGAAACCTCTCGATTTTGAAATTATCGCGGAGTCGGTTAAAAAGACCTATCACGCTCTGGTCGTTCACGAAGCCTGCCTTACCGGAGGTTTCGGCGGGGAGATTGCCGCCAGGATCGGAGAGGAACTGTTCGATGACCTGGACGCTCCGGTCACTCGCATCGGGGCCAAGGATGTGCCCGTTCCTTTCAGTCCTGTGCTCGAAAACTTCGTTCTTCCCCAGGTCGGTGATATCGTGCAGGGCGCCAGGAAGGTGCTCAAGCGTGGATAAGAACACCGATGATAAATTCCAATTTCGTGCTTGCGTGGGCGTGCTGAAAACAAACGCCTTGTAACTGTGGAGGCCCGACCAAGATGATCGACATTACTATTCCAAAGCTGGGTCTCACCATGGAAAGCGCCAAAATCCTTCGCTGGGACTTTTCTTCCGGAAACCGGGTTGCTGAAGGCGAAACCATCCTTGTCATAGAGACGGACAAGGTCACCTATGAAG
>JAWOHH010000159.1:0-123540 GCA_046496215.1 Desulfobacterales bacterium | reverse complement strand
CCCGCCCGAGGGGCGGTGGCGCCAGGTTCCCGCCTTGCGGGCGCTCGGCCCGCTCCGCGGCGCGGCACTGCCTGCGGAATTGCCGCCCCTGGCCGCTGGCGGGCCGCCCGCCATCCCACCGGATGGCGCCCGCTTCCTCTTGCGGATGCACGGTCTCGAGTATCCGTTGCCGCGTTGAATAAATGGTAATGGTCTTCTTTTCCCCCCGGTCGATGATGGGGAACTTCTTGCCCTTCACCCGCGCGTCGTCAGGGCTCACGTTCATGATCTTTTCGACCGGGGTGAAGTCGACCCGTTTGAAATTCTGCGTCGCGGCGTCGAACAGGACGATCTGGTTGTTGTCGGCATCCAGTTTCAGCCGGCGGCCGGCCCGGGGCAAGGGGCCGGTCTCGGCCGGGTCGGCCGGCAGTTCGTAGACGAGCGGCGGCAGATGGGTATACTGCGGATGGAGTGGATCCATCTTCACATCCCGGATGATGGTGAACAGCCGTTTTTCGGCGTCAAAGACGACCACCCGGCCCTGGTCCACCTTCCCGTCCTCGACGCAGCCGAACAGGGCCGCCAGCGGCAGCGCCACGAGCAGGAACTTCCAATATCGTTTCTTCAGCATGTCTTCCTCCTTGAAGCGTCGTTTTTCCGTTCGGCTGTCATGACCGGGCTTTTTTTGCTGCCACTTCCGCGGCCGCCCCTTGGACCATCTTGACCGTGATGTAGACCGACATGGCGGCCACCAGGCCCAGGATCAGGACCGTGGCACTGACGTCGCACACCGTGTAGAGCCTGGGGAAGTAGTTCGGGATCAACTTAAGGAGCACCGAGATGAAGCATCCGATTACCGCCAATCCGAAGGCTACGCGGATGCCGTAGCCCTTGATGTACTTGGTCGCCACCGAGCCGACCTGGGCGCCGACCGCCGCGCCCACCAGCATGATGATGGCCGCCACCAATTCGGTGCGCCCCTTCCAGGTATAGGAGGCCGCACCGTAGAGGCCGGATATCATGACCTCGAACAAATCGGTACCGACGGCCACGTGGGTCGGGCAGCCGACGAGATAGATAAGGGCCGGCATGCGGATCAAGCCTCCGCCGATACCGAGTATGCCGGCGAGCCATCCGGTAAAGAAAGAAACGAGAATCGGCAACCAGGCCGTACAGGTGATCTGCGCCGCATGGAAATGCACCATGGGCGGGATCTTGATCTTATGAAGGGACTTGTGCCACTCGATACCCGTCGCCAGCTTGTCGACCTCTCTTCCGGCCGCAATGGCCTCCTGTTCTTTACGCCTCTTTTTGGCGATATCGGCGAAAACCATCCAGGCGATCAGCGCCAGCAGCACCAGGTACATCCAGCGAACCACCGTCCCTACGATCCCGATGCGCTCCAGCCACATGATCATCTGCGCGCCGATTTCGAAACCGACCACGGTCCCGATCAGCATAATCATGCCGAGTTTGTAGTCCACGTTGCCGAACCTGCCGTGGCGCATGGTGGAGATCAGCGACTTGCCCGCCATGTGGGCGATGTCCGTGCCGATGGCGAAGGCCATGGGGAACCCCAGGATGTTCAAGCCGGGGGTCACCATCCAGGCCCCGCCCATGCCGAAGAACCCGCCGATCACACCGACGCCGACGCCGAGGATGACGAGCCCCGGCCAGAATATTTTCACGCCTGCAATGGGCATGAGGACATACAACCAATCCATGCCATGTCTCCTTTCTCACAAGTGTTTAAAATCGATCGAAACGGTTGCGCCGGCTTCAGTGCTCCGCCAAGTCGCGATGCTTCAGGTCGATGCCGACGAAATGCATGACAAGGTCGGCCAGGAGCCCGAAGATGACACCGATCAGGGGGATCAGGATGATCGTCAACAGCGTGAAGTAGAAATGGCTCTCGTTGTAAAGGTTCGCCCACCAGGCCATGATCCCGGTCAGCTTGCGCGAGTCGGCTACGATGACGATCGGTGCCGCATCCCCCCCGCCTGCGGCGAAGGCAGACCCCGCGCTGAGCCATAAACCGGTCAAAAAATAGCTTGCTCTTCTCACCAAAGACCCCATGATTTTCCTCCTTTCATATGTTGATTTCGCGAAGGTGACATAATTAAGATCAAATCGGTTTCCGAATACAGCAATTGGTGTGCCATGAAGTCGTGCAAAAACTAAGATACCTGTTTTAATTATTATTTAGTTGATTTTTTTTGCGTTTTATGGCAACAGGAAAAAGCTTTCAGGGGGAAAATCTTATTTTGCGCGATTTGAGGATGAGAAGATGCGCTGGTTCAGGGAACAATTGCCGGATTCCAGCTTCGTGCGAGTTCTTGCCGCCGTTAGATCGAGCAGCCTTAGAACGCGGCTGATCATTGGTTTAATACCTCCAATTCTTGTCATATTAATCGTCACCGGGTACATCAACTACACGATATCAAGAGAAATAATAAGCAATGCGGTCGAAAGATCGAGCAAACTTCAAGTCCTTTCAGCCCGCGAGGCTGTGGAATCTTTTCTTGAAAACTGGCGCCTGGATGTCTGCAATTTGTCCCATGAGAGAATCGATACCGAATCGATTTATCGATTTCTTGCCAGAAGCAGGACGTCGGGAGGGATAAATTACGCCGGTGCTGCCTTTATATCGCAAAAAAATAGCGATCATGTCATTTACATGGCAAAATTCGGCCAAATCGTGCAAATTGCCTCCGAACTGATCTCCGAAATAAAGCCTATACCTTTGATATTTTATGAAAAAATAAAGCAACTACGTCCCAGCCAGGTTTGGTTGTCGCCCATCATCGTATTCGAGCACCCGTTTCCCGAGCCCGCTCAACCCAATCAAAAGCTGGTCCGCAAAGCCTTGCTGATGGCCACCCCGGCCGAAGGCGGATACATCCTGGTTTGGGTCGATGCCCTGACCTTGCGCAACATCCTTTCGCTCTACAACTCAACCGAATCTCCCATCTGGTCCTTTCCGCGCACAGCCGAAGAGCGCTATTTTTACATGTTCGACCCCGACGGCTGGATTCTATTCCAATCCGAGGCGCTCGCCAGGCCGCAAGCCGACCTGTCCACCCACCTGGCCCGTTCCGGCTTCACCGGCAGCCTTGGGCATCAGGGGCTGGAGAGCGCATTTCGGCCGGACACTGTTTTCGAGCGCTACTGGCGGATGGTCGAGGAGGTGCGGGGAGGGCGCAGCAATTCGCTCAACGTGACGGCGAATCAACCCAACGCGTTCGGCCGCGATTTTTTCCTAGCCTACACACCCGTCCGGTTCCGCTCCGAACTGAATGCCGCGCCCGAGGTGGTGGCCGGAGTGGCCTTCATGGATGTCAGCCGATTGCCCCTGGCAACCGGCTACAAGTATGTCGACGCGATGCTCGTCGTCACCTTCGCATCCGCTTTGATCATTGCCGGTTTGATTTTCATTCTGGGCCGCACCATCACCCGGCCGATCCTGAAGCTGGCCGAGGCCGCCAAAGGCATCCCTCAGGGCGCGGAAACGCTGCCGATCGAATTGGATTGCTACGGCAAAGAGTTCAGCGTCCTGCAGACCGCCATCAACACGCTCGCGGCCGAGCTTCAGCGGCAGGCCGATGAGATCCGCGAGAAGGACCGGGCCGTCCGCGCGGCCCTGCTGAAAGAGCAGGCGCTTTTAGACCGGGCGGTCACCGCGCCGCCGACGGAGGCCGGCAAGGACCCCATCCCCGCCATCGTCGGCTACGGGCCCCGGATCGAACGATTCAAAGCCGAGATCATCAAGGCGGCGCAAGCGGATGTGGACGTTCTGATCATCGGCGAGACCGGCACCGGCAAGCAGCTCACTGCCGAGGCCATCCATCGGCTGAGCACCCGCTCCGGGGGGCCCTTCATCTCGATCAACTGCGGGGCGCTGGACGAAAACCTTCTGCTCGACACCCTCTTCGGCCACGTCAAGGGCGCCTTCACCGAGGCCAAGGCCACCCGCAAGGGGGCCTTTCTGGAGGCCGACGGCGGCACCCTTTTCCTGGACGAGATTCAGGTGGCCTCGCCCCGGGTCCAGCAAGCGCTCCTCAGAGCCATCGCGGCGCGCAAGATCAAGCCCCTGGGCAGCGACCGCGAGTTCGAGGTGAACGTGCGGGTGATCGTCGCGACCAATGCCGACTTAAGAGAGCTGATCGCGCGGGGGGAGTTCCGCGAGGACCTCTACTTCCGTCTCAAGGTGATCACCATTCACACCCCGCCGCTGCGCGAGCAGAAGGAGAACATCGTGGAGCTCGCACGCCACTTCCTCGCCCTGCAGGAAAAGCTCAGCGGCAAGAGCGGGATCGGCCTGAGCAAGGGGGCACTCTTCAAGCTCACGAGCTACGACTGGCCCGGCAACGTGCGCGAGCTTCAAAACTGCATCATCCGGGCCGTGGTCATGGCCGAGGACCGGGTGATCCAAGCCGAGGACATTCCGCTGGACGTTGAGGAGGGGCTGCTTGAGCACACGGCCAAGCCGGCAGCCGTCGCGGCGCAACCGAACGCAGAGCTGCCGCCGGGCCTGAACCCGCGCCAGCAGAAGGCCTTTCACTTGATCCGGGCCCGCGGCCGGGTCACCCGAACCCAGTACGAAGAGATGATCGGCGGCCTGCTCCCGCCGCGGACGGCCATCTACGATCTTCAGGACCTGGTTAAGCGAGGGTTTCTCAAGAAAGCCGGCCGGGGCCCGGCGACCCATTACGTGGTGATCCGGCCGGATGAGGCTTAATGAGAAAAAAACGAATTTCCCGCCTTTCAGCGTAATTTCGGTGACCAAAACCAAATTGAAAAAAATCCTCCTTATAGGGCATGGTTGTGATCGCCAAACCAACAACCGTTTACCCGCAAAGGAGGATGCCCCATGGTACGGCATGCGAGCCTGTTCAGTCAACTGGTTGCCCTTTTCAGCCGTCAACGCTTTTATGAGTTGGTTTACCGGCACGGTTCGGAACGCTATGCGAAAGGGTTCAGCTCCTGGGATCAGTTTGTGGCCATGCTGTTTTGCCAATTAGCCCAAGCCAAGAGCCTGCGGGAGATCAGCGGCGGTTTAGCCAGCGCTTTGGGCAAACTGCGGCATCTGGGGGTGAAGAGCGCTCCCAACAAGTCCACCCTTTCCTATGCCAACGCCCATCGTCCCTGGCAGCTGTTTCAGGATCTGTTCTATGAGACCCTGCACTGGTGCCAACAGGCGGCACCGGGGAAGCTCAAAAAATTTCGATTCAAAAACAAACTGCTCTCACTGGACAGCAGCACCATATCGTTGTGTCTGGCGCTGTTTCCCTGGGCGAAGTTTCGCCGCACCAAGGGCGCCGTCAAATTGCACCTGTTGTTGGACCATGACGGCTATCTGCCCATTTTCGTTCACATCACCGACGGCAAGAAGGCCGATGTGCATATCGCCCGGATCGTATCGCTACCGCCGGGCTCCATCATTGCGTTGGACCGAGGATAGAACGACCATGAAATTTTCGCCAACTGGACTCGCAGCGGGGTCTATTTTGTGACCCGGCTCAAGGATAACGCGGATTACAGAGTCCTCGAAGAGCATCCTGTTTGCGCTCGGGCCAATATCCTCTGTGATCAGACGAGCATCTTTGCCGCGCCCAAGGCCCAAAAGGACTGCCCGTTTCCGTTACGCCGCATCGTCTCCATTGATCCCGAAAGCGGGCAATCGATCGTGCTGTTGACCAATCACTTCGAGTTTGCCGCCAGCACCATCGGCGCCATCTGTAAAGACCGCTGGCAGATCGAGTTGTTTTTCAAGGCGCTCAAGCAGAACCTGAGGGTGAAAACCTTTGTCGGCACCACCGAAAACGCTTTGTACATTCAGATTTGGACAGCATTGATTGCGATACTGTTGATCAAATTCATGCGGTTTAAAGCCGCAAGCGCCTGGTCGCTGTCGAATCTGGTGGCCTTTCTGCGATGGAATCTGTTTACCTACAGGAACTTATGGGACTGGCTCGACCGGCCGGATGACACCCCACCGCTGGAACCACCCCCGAGTCAACAGCCATTGCCGTTCCGTGGTCTTGGACAGCATATGCTACCCAAAATGGCAACCTCGCCATGAAAACTCTCAAAACGGGCTTCTATCTTATTGATATCACTGAAACCGAGTACTCATCCTGAAACTATTTTGGACAGCAGTGACCTGGAGCCTGAAATGCCGCTTCGTTGAAATACGCTTTTCGAAAAATCCTTGACACGAATTTCCACTATCAGATATATCACATATCAGCTTTATTGCTTCCCCTCACTCTCAACCGCCCAGATGCAGGTCGTTTTTGTAGTGTGGAGGATAACCGCCGTGATGAATTGCTCACCCAGCAATGATTTTCAAGCCCGAATCTTCATAAAGCAGCTTTCCTGCAAAAGACAGCGCCCCTTTCAGTCGTTTCCAACGTACACCCCATCACATACATCATTATGCGCTATAGCCTCTCTGCAACCAGCTGCACGGCCGGGCATCCTTTTAATCGGGTACCAGAAACCATCGCATCTCAACGGAGTCGTCATCGATGGACACGACAAAAGACTTCATTCGGATCCGCAATTTCATCGACGGACAATGGACAGATGATATCGCCGCCGAGCGCATCCCGCTCGTAAACCCTTCCAACGGCCAGCCAATCGGGGAGGTGCCGCTTTCGACGGCCGGTGCATCGCAGGCGGCGATTGATTCATGCCATGCAGCCTATGATTCCTGGCGCCATCTTCCGATCGGGCGGCGTGTAAAGTATCTGTTCGACATCCGCCGGGTCATGGAGGAGCGGCGCGAAGAGCTCGCCTTTTCGATCGCCATCGATCAGGCCAAACACATCAGCGAAGCGCGCGGGGAGGTGCAGCGGGTGATCGAGATTATCGAGACCGCCTGCAGCATACCCACCCTGATCCAAGGCGAGACCCTCGAGCACATCGGCACCCACATCACGGGCCGAGTCGTTCGACAGCCCCTGGGGGTCTTCTGCGGGGTGGCCCCGTTCAACTTCCCGGCGCTCGTCTTCGGCTGGTTCATTCCCTTCGCTATCGGAGTTGGCAACACGTTCGTCTTCAAGCCGTCACCCCAATCGCCCTATTTCATGCAGAAGATCTGCGAAATTTTTTCGCAAGTGGGCTTGCCGCCGGGGGTGGTCAACGTCATCAACGGCGACCACGTCCCCACCGGCCCCTGGTACGACGATCCGCGGGTACGAGGCATCTGCATGGTCGGCTCCACGCCCACCGCTCGAAAAATCGCCGAGGCAGCCGGACGGGCCGGCAAGCGCACCATGCTTTTGGGCGGCGCCAAGAATTACCTTGTGGCCATGGAGGACCTGCAGTGGGACCTGTTCGTTGAAAACTATCTCAACTCCTGCTACGGCTCCGCCGGCCAGCGCTGCCTGGCCGGTTCGATCGTGGCCGCCGTACCCGAGATTTATGATGAACTAGTCGAGCGCATCGTCGCCGCCTCGAAAAAAATGAAGGTCGGTAGCGCTCTCGATCCCGATGTCCACATCGGACCGGTCATTTCGGCCGCAGCCAAAGCGCGCATCGAACGCTTTATCGACATCGGTGTCAATGAGGACAAAGCCTCGCTGGTTCTGGACGGCCGCAGCCCGAAAGTTTCCGATGAAATTAAAAACGGCTACTATGTCGGCCCTACCATCTTCACCGACACCCTGCCAGAGATGACGATCACCAAAACGGAAATCTTCGGACCGGTGGTTGCGGTGATGAGGGTGGAAAATCTCGACCATGCGCTTAGGCTGATTCGCGCGCAGGATGTCGGCAACGGCGCTTGCATCTTCACCCAGAACCTTTATTACACCGAGAAATTCATCGCCGAGGCCGATGTCGGCATGGTCGGGGTCAATGTGGGCGTCCCGGCGCCTCACCCCTACCTGCCCTTCGGCGGCATCAAGCAATCCCTGGTCGGCACCGACAAGGCACAGGGCAAGGACGGCATCGGCTTCTTCACTCAGAACAAAGTCGCCACCGTGCGTTTCGCACCGCCCGCCGCCGGCCGCCACATGGCCGGCGGGACCGGGGAGGCTGCTGCGCCCAAAACCATTGCCGTCAAGAGCTGCACGGCCGGATGAGAGGTTGTGCCGGCCCGGCGCACAGGCATGTGCCCCCGGCGAACCTCACCGCTCCGGCAACTGAATGGAGAATGCCGCGATGACCCTGGAAAGCAGGCATGTCAAGATCGAGGTCAAGAACCTGACCAAACGATTTGGGGACCTCCTGGTGCTGGACAAAATCAATTTTCATGTCGCCCAGGGAGAGTTCCTGGCGATCGTCGGACCGACGGGCTGCGGCAAGACCACATTCTTGAACTGTCTGTCCAAACTCGTACCCACCAGCGAGGGTGACATCTTTATTGATGGCGAGGTGGCGGACCCCAAAAAGCACAACATCTCCTTCGTGTTCCAGGAGCCGACCTGCCTTCCGTGGAGAACCGTCCGCCAGAACGTCGCCTACGGAATGGAGATCAAGCGCTTCAAATCTGATCATACACGCCAGCGGGTCGATTTCATGCTGGACATGGTCGGGCTGACCGAGACCCAACACCTCTACCCAAATCAGGTTTCCGCCAGCATGGTCCAGCGCATCACCGTGGCGCGAGCCTTCGCCGTGGACCCCGACCTGCTGCTGATGGACGAGCCCTATGGGCAGCTGGACGTTAAGCTGCGCTACTACCTCGAGGACGAACTGGTCAAGCTCTGGCAGACACTGAAAAGCACGGTCATCTTCGTCACCCACAACATCGAGGAGGCCGTCTACGTGGCCGAGCGGATCCTGGTCCTGAGCAACAAGCCCACCCGCATCAAGGCCGAAGTCAAGGTGGATCTGCCCAGGCCCCGGAGTCTGATCGACCCCGATTTCGTCGCCATCCGCAAACACGTCACGGAGCTGATCCGATGGTGGTAGGTGAGATTTTGGCCTCTTTGTCGAAGCAATGCCGGGCTCTGGACCGGCAAACGAAAACCCACTCAAGCCAAAGGAGGTGCCGCAGCGTTCGATAGGGGAAGCCGTCTCCGGGTCACGGCCCGGAGGCGCACGGGCAACCGAAAGGAGCAAGACAACCCTTATGCCGAAAGGAGTCAACCGATGAAAAGATTCTCTGCGTTCGGTGCGCTGGCCCTGGCCGCTTTGCTGGTGTTCTCCCTCATCCCGGCCCAGGCCCAGACCCCCGTCAAGCTCAAGACCTGCTGGATGCCGGAACATGAAACCTTCTTCCCCTGGCTGGCCAAGCACAAGGGCTGGGATAAACAGGAAGGGCTTGACCTGGAACTGCTCTTTTTCGATTCGGGCATGGCCCAAATGGAAGCCCTGCCGGCCAAACAGTGGGTGCTGGGCGCTACCGGCGGCGTGCCCATGGTGGTGGGCGCCATGCGCTACAACGCCTACATGGTCGGGCTGGGCAACGACGAGTCCATCACCAACAATGTCTATGTCCGCCCAGACAGCCCGATCCTGAAAGCCAAGGGGTTCAACCCGAAACACCCGGAAGTCTTCGGCTCGCCTGAAACCGTGAAGGGCAAGACCGTCCTGGTGACCACCGTCTCCTCCGCCCACTACTCGATGAGCACATGGCTGGGCGTCTTGGGACTGAAAGACAGCGATGTCGTCGTCAAGCAGATGGACCAGGCTTCCGCGATGGCAGCCTTTGAAAAGGGCGTCGGCGACGTGGTCGTCCTTTGGGCCCCTTACACCTATACGGCCGAGGGCAAGGGCTACAAGAAGATATCCGACCTGCGAATGGCGGGCGCGGCGCTGCCCATCACCCTGATCGGCGAAAAGGAATTCTGCGACAAGAACCCCGAAATCGTCGCCAAGTTCCTGCGCGTCTACCTGCGGGGGGTAAACTACCAACTCAAACACGGCAGCCACCCCGAGGTGGTCAAACTCTACCAGAAGTTCATGAAGGACTGGGGCGGCATGGACATGAGCGCCGAGATGGCCAAAAAGGACATCGACGACCACCCCGTCTGGAACCTGGAAGAGCAGTTGAAGCTGTTCGATTCTTCCAAGGGGGAGAGCACGGCCGCGAAATGGCAGCGCCTGATCGCCGAGTTCTTCACGGCCCAGGGCCGCTTCAAACCCGAAGAGTTGGATAAGGTCAACAAGATGGGCTACGTGACTGACAAGTTCCTCAAACTGGTCAAGACACCCATCCCCACAGACCCTTTGTGATCGAACCTCAGCCCCGCCGGCCGGGCAGCTCCTTTTCGCTTTACCGGCCGGCGGCTCGGGCTTGACCACTAACTTTTTCCGTTGGACGGATACCCGCCGAACATTCGAATGGGGGGAAGAGATGGCTTACGAGGAGGTAAAGGTCAAAAAGCCGCTCAGCCTGATTTTTCTGCCGATCATCAGCGTGCTGACGTTTTTCGCCACCTGGGAGTTGGTCGTGCAATTGGATATCGTGCCGAAGACCATGCTGGCAGCCCCCTCGCAGGTGAGCAGCCTCTTCGTCACCAAGCTGACCGACCCCAACCCGGACGGCGCCACCATTTTCAGGCATGCTTGGGTAAGCGCCCAGGAGGCCTTCCTGGGATATCTTTTGGCTCTGGGGATCGGGATCCCCCTGGGCCTCTTCATGGGCTGGTTCGGCGTGGTGCGCGGCATCGCCCGGCCCCTCTTCGAACTGATCCGCCCAATCCCGCCCATAGCCTGGATCCCATTGACCATCTTCTGGTTCGGGATCGGCCTGTGGGGCAAGGTCTTCATCATCTGGCTGGGCGGTGTGGTCCCCTGCGTCATCAACGCTTACGTGGGGGTGCGCATGACCAACCCCACCCTGATCCAGATGGCCCGCACCTGCGGCGCTTCGGACTGGCAGATCTTCACCACTCTGTGCGTCCCCTCCGCCCTGCCGATGGTCTTCGGCGCCCTGCAGATCGCCTTGGCAGCCTGCTGGACCAACCTGGTGGGCGCTGAGCTGCTCGCCGCCGACCAGGGTCTCGGCTACCTGATCACGATGGGCCGCCGCCTGGCCCTGCCGGATATGGTCGTTCTGGGCATGGTCTCTGTCGGTCTGGCAGGAGCAGCCATAGGCGCGCTCATCGACCAGTTGGAGCGACGGCTCCTCGCCGGAATCAGGAGGTAGCTCTCATGGCCGAACCACAGGAAAACATCCAGGGACTCGGCAGGCAGGCCAGCGCAATCGCCGACGAAGTCCAGCAAACGGTCAAAGACAAGAAACCCCTGTCCATCCGGCGCGTCGTTACCAACGAATACCTGCTTCACGTTCTCTCCTTGGCTGCTTTTCTCCTCGTTTGGCACCACGCCGCCGTCAGCGGCTTTTTCGCTGGCGCCCTGGCCACCCCATTTCAGGTGGTGGAGCGGTTCCAAGGGCTGATGACCGACACGCTGGCGGGGCTAACGATCTGGGGGCACATCTGGGCCAGCGCCCAGCGCATTTTCATCGGCTTCGTGCTGGCCTCGGCCCTGGCCATCCCTCTGGGGTTGTTCATGGCGCTCAACCCGTATGTGGATGCCATCGTCAAACCGGTTTTCGACATCTTTAAACCCATGCCGCCCATCGCCTGGATATCCATCTCCATCCTGTGGTTCGGCATCGGAGAGCCGTCCAAGATCTTCATCATCGTCATCGGCACCTTCGTGCCCTGCCTGCTCAACTCCTACAACGGCATCCGCCTTATCGAGCCGGAGCTCTACGACGTCATCAAAGTTTTGGGAGGGAAACGCTGGAACGAAATCCTCCAGGTAAGCTTTCCGGCATCCTTTCCGGCCATCTTCGCCGGGCTGCAGATTTCACTCTCCATGGCCTGGACCTGCGTCTTGGCCGCGGAGTTGGTGGCCTCCCGCTCCGGCTTGGGGTTCATCATCGTACAGGGCATGAGAATATCCGACACCTCCCTGGTGATCGGCGGGATGATCATCATCGCCATCGTCGCCTGGATTTCCTCTCTGCTGATCATAGGCCTGGAGAAGTTTCTGTGTCCGTGGAAACGCGACATTGCCGGCCTCTGAACCAGCCAAGGAATTTTCAAGGATACACCATGACGCCGAAAATCGAATGCCGGAGCATCACCAAGTTCTTCATCCAGAAGGGCAGGCAGCAGGTCCACGTTCTGGAGGACATCAGTCTGAACGTCCGAGACAAGGAGTTTCTGGTTATCCTGGGACCGGGCCAATCCGGGAAGAGCACGCTGCTGCGCATCATCGCCGGGCTGGAGACACCCAGCGATGGGTCGGTCCGGCTGGACGGCCAGGAGGTCGCCGGCCCGGGACCCGACCGCGGCCTGGTCTTTCAGAGCTACATGCTCTTCGGGTGGAAAACGGTCATGGGCAATGTCGAACTCGGCCCGATGCTGAACGGCGTCGGCAAAGAGGAGCGGCGCCAAATAGCCCAGCATTACATCGACCTCGTCGGCCTAAACGGCTTCGAAAAACACTATCCGCACCAGCTGAGCGGGGGCATGAAACAGCGAGTGGGGATCGCACGGGCATATGCCAACAGCCCTAAAGTCATGCTGCTCGACGAGCCCTTTGGCCAGCTCGACGCCCAGACCCGCTATTTCATGGAGAAGGAGACCGTCCGCATCTGGGAGGCCGAAAAACGCACGGTCCTGTTCGTGACCAACAACATCGACGAGGCGGTCTATTTGGGCGACCGCATCGTGACCCTGAAGGGAAAATTGCCGGGACGCATGCACGCGGTCTACGATGTCAACTTGCAGCGGCCCAGGGAACATACCGACATAAATTTTTTAGAGCTCAGGCAACAGATCACGGATGCATCCGAGTTGGTGCTCTAACCCACTGATGGCGGATCGAAAAGGGGCTGCCCAAAGAGAATAGCCGCTGAGCGGTACAGGAGGCCGCACGCATGAAGGTGCAATCGTTTGAAACTGTGAGAAGAGTCGTTTTCGGCGTTGGGGCCGCAGAAACCTTACCGGATGAGGTCAAACGTTTGAAGGGCGGCCGGGTCCTGGTGGTGACCGACCCGGGGATCAAGTCCGCCGGCGTCCTGGATCTCGTCACGAGCGTGCTCGCACGCGCCAAGATCGATTTCAGCGTTTTTGCCGAGGTAGAACCCGACCCGAAAATCGAGGTCGCCCTGGCCTCCGCCGAGGCCGCCAAGGCCTTCGGACCCGACCTTATCCTCGGTCTGGGCGGCGGTAGCTCACTCGACATCTCCAAGGTCACCTCCGTGCTGATGGCCAACACCGGCCCGATCGACACGTATTTCGGCATGGGAATGGTGCCGCAGCCCGGCGTGCCGCTGATCTTGATCCCCACCACGGCCGGCACCGGCAGTGAAATGACCTCCATCTGCGTGCTCTCGGACACCCGGAACAAGGTCAAGAAGGGAATCGTCAGCGAGCACATGTTCGCCCGTGCGGCGCTCCTGGACCCCCAGCTCACGCTGGCCCTGCCGCCAAGCGTGACGGCCATGACCGGCATGGACGCGCTGGTGCATGCGATCGAATCCTTCGTGGGGGTGCGGGCATCGGTCTTCACCGACACCCTCAATCTGAAAGCCATCCGCCTGGTGGCGGAGAACCTTCGGCTGGCGTATGCCAACGGCGCCAACCTGGCGGCCCGGGAAAACATGCTGCACGCCTCCTGCCTGGCGGGGATGGCCTTCTCCAACACGCAGAACGGCCTGGACCATGCCATGGCGCTCGCCATCGGCGGCAAGTTCCATCTGCCTCACGGGCTGCTGACGGCTTTCATCCTGCCCTGGGTGATGGAATACAACCTGATCGCCGCTCCCCGAAAATTCATCGAAATCGCAAAAGCGTTCGGTGAAAGGCCCAAGCGGGTCAGCGAACCAGAGGCGGCACGGCATTCCGTCAAGGCGGTCAAGAGCCTGCTCGACGACGTGGGCATATCCTATCGGCTGCGTGACTATAACGTGCCCCGGGAGGAGTTCGGCGCCTTGGCCAAAGCTACGGTCGGGGCGGTGCGGCTCATCAGCAACAATCCGCGTTCGGTCACGGAGCAAGATGTAATCCGGATCCTGGAGGCGAACTACTGACCCCCCTGAAAACAGAGGGTGAATCTGCGGAAAAAACGCAACGAAAATCGAGGAGGGGGAAACATGTCCAGCACGGTTCAAAACCATCAGCTCGATGCGGAGACGATCCGGAAGTATGAGGCCGAGTATGTCATGACGCCTTGGACGGCGCAGAAGGGGTTGAAGCCTTTCGTACCGGTCCGGGCCAAGGGGAGCTGGATCTACGATCATCAGGGGAAGAAGTACCTCGACATCACCTCCCAGTTCGTCTTCACCAACCTGGGGCATTGCGACGACCGGGTCACCGCCGCCATTGCACGGCAGTCCGAGGTGATGCAGAGCGTCAATTCGCAGTGGGGCACGGAGCCCAAGGCCCTGCTCGGCAAGCTGCTGGCCGAGGTGACGCCCGGAGACATGAAGAAGTCCTTCTTTTCCACGGGCGGCACCGAAGCCGTGGAGGGGGCGCTCAAGATCGCCCGCTGGGTCACGGGCAAACAGAAGGTGCTCTCCCGCTGGCGCTCCTATCATGGCTCGACCATGGGGGCCATGGCGGTCTCGGCCGATTGGCGCAACTGGTGCTCCGAGCCTTCCGTCCCGGGTGCCATTCACATTCTGCCGCCCTACTGCTACCGCTGCCACTTCGGCGCCACCTATCCTTCCTGCGACCTTCTGTGCGTCAAGCACGTCGAGGACGTCATCCGGTATGAGGGCGGCGCGCGCCACGTGGCCGCCCTGATCGGAGAGCCCATCTTCGGGGCCGGGGGGGTGATGGTGCCGCCGGACGAATACTGGCCGATGGTACGGGCCATCTGCGACAAGTATGAAATGGCCCTGATCGCCGACGAGGTGATGGTGGGTTTCGGCCGCACCGGAAAATGGTTTGCGATCGACCACTGGGGGGTGGTCCCCGATATCATGACGACGGCCAAGGGGATCAACTCCGGGGCCATACCGCTGGGGGCCACCATTGTTCGCCCCTGGGTGGCGGAAAAGTTTGAGACCATGCCGTACACCCACGGGCACACCTATTCCGGTCACACGCTGGCCATGGCGTCTGCGGTGGCGGCCATCGAGATCTACCGGCAGGACAATCTCGTGGAGCGGGCGGCGCAAACCGGACAGTACCTGACGAAACGGCTGCTGGAAATCCAGGACAAGCACCCGTGTGTCGGGGAGGTGCGGGGCAAGGGGCTGTTTCAAGGGATGGAGGTCGTCAAAAATCGCAAGACCCGGGAGCCGATCCACGACGCCAATCTGGAGCCACCGCGGCCGCCGAACTCGAAAATGAAATTCCTGGGCCAATGCATGCAGGACGGGGTCTACATCATGGGAGGCCAGGGGTCGGTCATCACGGTGTGCCCGCCTCTGAATATCACGCAGGAAGAGCTTGACTTCGGCCTGGAGGTCATCGACCGGAACCTGGCGATCTGCGACGCAGAATACCAGAAATAGCGCCGCCCCTGTTTGGGGACAAGCCGGCCCCGATACCGAGGCCGAGACTTCTTTGAAGGATGGGGTCGACGCCGGGCCGCTCGAGTTCTCCCAAAAAAAGAGAGGGTAAACGCCCCGGGTTTTCACCGGCACAATCGAGGGGTCGATGTTCATCAACCAGAAATCCCTGCGCGAGCAGGTGTACGACTACATTCGCGATGAGCTCTCGCAGGGAAACCTCACGCCCGGCATGACCATCGACCTGAACATGATCAGCCGGAAGCTGGGCATCAGCAAAACCCCTCTCAGGGATGCCTTGCTGCAGCTCGACACCGAGGGCTTTGTCACCATTTCCCCGCGCCGCGGGATCTTCGTCAACCGCCTGAGGCTGGAAGATATCCGGGACTGCTATGAAATCATCGGTGCGCTGGAGTCGACGGCCATCCTTTCCGTCATCGACACGATCCAGCCGCTGCACATCGAGAAGATGAAGATTTTGAACAGGGCGCTGAAAGCCGACCTCCAGCAGGAGGACTACACAGCCTACTACCAGCGGAATTTGTTGTTCCACGGCGTCTTCCTGGACCTATCGCACAACATCCCTCTCAAGCGCATCATCCTGCCGCTCAAACAGCGCCTCTACGATTTCCCGCGGCGCGGCTATATCAAGGAGTGGGAGCTGCGCAACTGCCGGGACCACGACCGGCTGATCGACGCTTTTAAGAAAAGCGACCGCAAGGCGGCAGTCGCCGTCTGGCGCGACGTCCACTGGTCGTTCACGAAGCAGGAAAAATTCATTCGCCGATTTTATTTTTCCGAAGGCCCGCAGAGCACCGTCTCCGTGGCCGAACGGCGCAGGGGCCGCGAGGCTTCAGGCAAGAATCCGGGCCCGGCATAGCCCGCGGTAGCCGGTAGGTCACGGACGGTCCGGCCACACGAGGAAAGCAGCGCGAACGCCATGGCGATTCTGGTCATCAACGCAGGCAGCTCATCGGTCAAGTTCACTCTCTTCGGCGCAGATGCGGCAACCCCTTCGGCAGGCGGGATTGTCGAGCGCATCGGGCTCATCCACCCCCGCTTCAAGTTCTCCACAGCGGCGGGGGCTTCGTTCGAGCAGGAAGTGGGCGATGCCGATGCCGATGCGGCGGTGGGCACCATCCTGTCCGCACTGACCGACCCGCAAACCGGCGTGCTCGGCTCCGTGAAGGAGATCAGCGCCGTCGGTCACCGGGTGGTGCACGGCGGAGAGGCGCTGACCCGGCCGGTCATCATCAATGCGGCCGTCAAGGCCGTCATCGCCGAGTGCGCCCGGATCGCCCCCCTGCACAACCCGCCGAACCTGGCCGGCATCGAGGCATGCGAGCACCGCATCCCGCACGCCGTCCAGGTGGCCGTGTTCGACACCGCCTTTCACGCCACCATCCCGCCGCATGCCTTCCTGTACGGCCTGCCCTATCGGTTCTACCGGGAGGACCGCATCCGCCGCTACGGGTTTCACGGCATCAGCCATAAGTACGTGTCCGAGGAGGCCGCGCGCTTTTTAGGCCGTCCGCTGGCCGAGCTCTGCATCATCACCTGCCATCTCGGCAACGGCTGCAGCATAACGGCCGTCAAGGGCGGCAAGAGCATCGACACGAGCATGGGGTTCACGCCGCTTGAAGGCCTGATCATGGGGACCCGCTGCGGAGACCTGGACCCGGCGGTCGTCCTGCACCTGATGGCGCATCGGCAGCTGAGCACCGAAGCGGCCAACAACCTGCTCAACAAGCAAAGCGGCATGCTGGGGATGGCCGAGATCGGCAGCAGCGATCTGCGGGATGTCGTCGAGGCCAGAGACAAAGGTAACGCGCTGGCCAGTACCGCGCTGGAGGCCTTCTGCTACCGGGTAAAAAAATACATCGGCGCCTACACGGCCGCCATGGGTGGGCTGGATGCGCTGGTCTTCACCGCGGGCATCGGCGAGAATTCACCGGAAGTTAGGCAGCGGGTGTGCCAGGGGCTGGAGGCGCCGGGGGGATTGGGGATCGCGCTGGATCCGTCCAAAAACGGCCTGCGGGCCGGTGTTGCGCGGGCCGTTCATGCGGAAGGCAGCTGCGTCCGAATCCTTGTCATCCCGACCAACGAGGAGTTGGAAATCGCCCGGGAAACGCTGCAGCTTGTAACCGGCGTTGCCCCGTGACCCCTGTTTTTTTAGGACACTCGTCAGACCGCAGCCTTGACCACCTGCACCGCCGAGTCGACCTTGGATACGCCCACCACCGAACCGATGATGTTTTCAATCCGTTTTTTGTCCTCGGCATTGGGGCAGACGCCGGCAACACTCGTCACGCCGCCCTCCGACACCTCGACGAGGATGGTGCAGGCGTCGATGCGGTTTTCCAACAGCGCCGCATGGATCTTTTTCTCCAAGGCCTGGCGCTGCATGGTCTCCAAGGCGTTGAGGCTGCAGGTGCGGATGTCGTCGGAGCGGGCCGCAGCGATGATCAGGCCGGCAGCCGTGTCGGCATTCAGTTTTTGGGTGTGGATGACGAGATCGTAGAGCGTGAAATCGTCGATGTCGATTTGAAAGGCAAACTTGTAAAACCCGGACTGCTCCCGGTCGCGCCGGCGAATCAGCTTTTCAGCCGCCTCGCGGCCCAGGCCCTGCGAAAGCGCCAGTCTTTCGGCGCGGTGGATTTCCGAGTCAAGGATGCGGACGTGCATCGCACAGTCGAAGTCCCGCAGCAGAATCTGGCTGCCGTGGCCGACGATCACGCCGTCTCCGCGCTTTGCCGCCTCGAGGACAACCGACTCCACCACGCTCAGGAACACTTGGGGCCTGTTCTTGTAAAAAAGCTCCCAGTAGCCGGGCGACTTCTCGCTGAGTTGATGGATCTCTCGGGTTGAAATGCCCTGTCGTTCGATCAGCGCATGGAGTTTGGTGTCGTCGAAAAGCTCCCATCCAAGCCCCTCGGCAACTTTACGGGCGACAGCGACTCCATCGCCCCCGAAGTTATGGGTGATGGTGATAAGCGGCATGGAAACACCTCCTTCACTCGAATTGGCGCCCGGGGACCGCAAACCCGGCGCTGTGATATCAATCCGGCGCGCCCCGCTTGATCTTACGGAAAATGGTCGACCGATCGACCTTGAGTACTTCAGCGACCTTGGCCATCGAACCGTGCACCTGCAGCGCGCCGGTCAGGATTTCACGCTCGATATGGTGCATGATCTCCTTGAGGGAGCGATCCCGCGTGTCCAGGCTTTGATAGAGACTTTGCTTGAGCTCCACGCTCTCTCGGAGCATGCAATTCCCCAGGTCGGCCGCTTCGACGACGGGCCGGTCGCAGGTGACCACCAGGCTTTCGATCAGGTTTTCCATCTCCCGGATGTTGCCCGACCAGCGATGGCCGAGGAAAACGGCCTCGATCCCGGGGCCGAAGCGCAGGTCCTTTTTGTACTTGGCGGCGTACTTTTTCAGAAAATAGTGCGCCAGGAGCATGATGTCGTCCGGCCGCTCGCGCAGCGGCGGAATGGTCAACACCGCCACCCGCAGCCGGTAGTAGAGATCGCTGCGGAATTTTTCGGCCTCCACCTCTTTTTCCAGTTCGCGGTTGGTGGCGGCCACGATGCGCACGTCAACCTTCCGGACCCGCGTGGAACCGACCGGGATGATCTCCTGATCCTGAATCGCCCGCAGCAGTTTGACCTGCATGGACAGGGGCAGCTCGCCGATCTCATCCAGGAAGAGCGTACCCCGGTCGGCCATTTCGAAAAGCCCGGACTTGCCCTTGGCATGGGCTCCCGAGAAGGCTCCGGCGACATAGCCGAACAGCTCCGACTCGATCAGATTTTCAGGGATCGTGGTGCAGTCGAGCTTGAAAAAGGTCTTGTCCGCCCGCGGGCTGGCGCGGTGGATGGCACGGGCAAAAAACTCCTTGCCGACGCCGGTTTCGCCCAGGATCAGCACGGTGGCCTCGGTCACGGCGATTTTTTCGATTAGCTTCGCCAGGTTTGCCATTTCCCGGCTTTTGAAGCTCGTGATCGGAAACTTCTGAAAATTCTCCTCGATCATGTACTGAACGCTGGAGCGGAACTTTTCCAGGAGTCGGTTCTGGGAGGTGATCTGCTCCTGGAGCTGGCTCATCAGGGTCACGTCGCGCACAAAGGTGACCACGAGCGTCACTCGGCCGTTCGCGTCGAAAAGAGGGTAGCCGTTGAGGACCAGTTTGTTGCCCCGTTTGCCCGTCTGCACCAGTGTGGCCGGTTTGCCGGTCTGGACGATCTGAGGGTTCAGGACGATGTCGAACACCCCCTCCCGCACCAAGTCCTGAACGCGGCGCCCCACCAGCTCCTCCTTTTTGAGGCCGATGAGTTTCTCGTACATCGTGTTGACCTTGAGGGTGGTACCCTCCCGGTCGGTGATGTAAATGCCGTCGCTCAGCACATCGAGGATGCTGTCGATCTCTTTTTCGACCAGAGACCGAGAGGCTGTTGCATTCTCCATGCTGGGTCCTCTTCTCATCGAGGGATCATGCGCCTCGGTCGGGCCGCATGATGATGATCGGGCAGAAGGATTCTATTCGAGCGGCCGAAGGGTGTCAAATTGAAACCCGGCCGAGCGCAAGCACCAAAAATCCCTTAGAAACTAGGGAGGTGCGTGAAGAGAGACCGCTTTCCATGTGCCTTTTTTGCGGCACTGACATAACGGTCACTGCCGCAAAACGACCGGCAGCCAGGTCGCCAGCTGTGGGAACCAAAGGAGCAGGATCATCCCGAGAACCTGCAGGCCCATGAACTGGATCATCCCCACGTAAATGTCCTTCAGGCTCCAATCGGGAACGACGCCCTTCAGAAAGTAGGCGGAGAGAGCCACCGGGGGGGAGAGCCAGGCGGTTTGAAGCGTCACCGCCACCAGGGTGCAGAACCAGACCAGGTTGTAGCCCTCGGCGCGGACCAGCGGCATGAGGATGGGGATGATGATCAGCACGATCGGCACCCACTCCAGCGGCCAGCCCAGCACAAAGATGAGCGCCATGATCGCCAGCAGCATGAACATGGGGTCCAAATGCATGCCGAGCAGCAGGTTGGTCAGCATGGTGGCCGAACCGAGCCGCGAGAAGACGGCGCCGAAAAAATTGGAGGCGGCGCACAGCAGCAGGATCATGGCCGATATTTCCACGGTCCGATAGAAGGAATTCAAAAGGTGGTTCCAGGTCATCTTACGGTAAGCCATGGAAAGCACCAAGGATCCCACCGCCCCACAAGCTGCGCCCTCGGTGGGGGTGGCCAAACCGAACATGATGGTTCCCAATGTGGCGATGATGACCATGGTGACAGGCGCCACGCCCAGAACCAGCTCTTTTAACAACCAGGCCCCCGACGACGCCCGCAGTTCCAGGGTCAAAGCCGGCCCCAGCTTGGGGTTTATCCAGCAGCGGATCAGGCAATAGCCGATATAAAGGCTTGCGAGGATCACCCCGGGCAGGATGGCCGCCGCAAAGAGGTCGGTCACCGGAACCCCCACCACCGGGCCCATGACCACCAGCATGATGCTCGGCGGTATGAGGATGCCGAGGGTGCCACCCGCCGTGATGCATCCGGCCGAAAGCCGCACGTCGTAACCGCCCTGTTTCATGGTGGGACCGGCCATGACCCCGAGCAGGGTGACCGAGGAGCCGACAATGCCCGTGGCGGCCGCAAAAATGGTTGCCGTGGCGGTGACGGCAATGTAGAGCGATCCGCTGATGCGCGCCATCAGCATCTGGAAGGCCTTGAACAGCCGCTCCATCAGGCCCGAGCTTTCAAGGATGTAGCCCATGAACAGAAAGAACGGGACGGCCGAAAGGACCTGCTCGTTCATGATGGCGTAAACCTGAAGTGTCATCAGGTGGAACACCACCGGGCCGATGCCGATATAGCCCACCACCAAGCCGAGAAACAAGAGGGTGAACGCAATCGGAAACCCCACGAAAATAAAAATGAAAAGCGACCCCAGCGCCACCAACCCCAGGATATCGGGACTCATGCGTTCTCCCCCTTGTTCATGTCTCTGACCCCGCAGTTTCTTCGTAGAGGCTCACGCCCGTCCGGGCGGCGTGCAGGCTTTTCAACAGTTCGGACACCCCCTGCATGAGCAGCAGAACGGTCGACACCGGGATGGCTATTTTGAGCGGCCAGATGATCGGCATCCAGGGGCTGGTGACGATCCGCTCGTTGAAAAGAACGGAGCGGTAGGCGAACTCAATCCCGACCCACAGAAAGAAAAGAAGCGCCGGAAAATAAAGACCGATGTAGCATACCGAATCCACGATGCCGCGGGTCCGGATCGTCCATTTCCCGTAGAGGAAATCGGTGCGGATGTGCTGCTGCCGCTGAAGCGCGTAAGCCGAGCCGAGCATGAAAAAGGCCCCGTAGAGCATGTTGCTGAGATCGGAGGCCCAGATCGTCGGGGCATTGAACGCGTAGCGCGCGACGACCTCGTAAACGAGACTCAAGGACATGGGCAGAATGAGCCACCCAACGGCCTTGCCGCTGACGATGCTGACGCGGTCGAAAAACCGGATGATCTTGGCAATGGCAGGGGGCGCGTTGTGAAGGCCTCCGATCGGCCTTGCCTGGTCTTCTTCTGGCCGAGACTCCATAAACACCACCTTTGAAAAAAATTAAGCGGGCCGGAGACATGGCGCCCGGCCCGCTTTTCCGCTATTTCTTTTCGTAACCGGTGATGCCCTTGTCCAGGGCGGTTTTACCCATGTTGTAGTAGGTGCCGTTGGCGCGCGACTGGTAAGGCACGGTCAGGTTGGCCCAGTCGACCATGGAGTCGAGCACCTTCTTGAAGAACGCATCCTGCTGCGCGTACTTGTCGATCACCTGCTTGGCAGCAGCCATGTAGGCCGGGTAGTAATCGGCCGGCGTGTCGTGGATCTGGACCTTGTCCTCCACCACGAACTTCTTCAGCGCCTTGCTGTTCTGGCTCACGTTCCAGTTCATCGTGTCGGAGATCAGGCTCATGATCCCGCCCTGGAAAATCGCCTGCAGATCCTTGGGCAGCTTGTTCCACCACTCAAGGTTGACGTAGATGTCACCGATGGAGATGGCCTGGTGCAACCCCTGGATGTAGTAGTGCTTCCACACGGTGTTCAAGCCGAGGGCCGCATCGTCCGCCGGGCTGATCCACTCGGCCGCATCGATGACGCCGCGCTGGGCCGAGGGGACGATCTCGCCGCCGGGCATGGAGACGGTCGGGATGCCGAGCACTTTGAAGGACTCGGCCGGGATGCCGGGGGGCGAGCGGAACTTCATCTTTTTCAGATCTTCGACCGAGCTGACCGGCTTGGAGAACCAACCGTAGGGTTCGGGACCCATGGGCATGCACAGGAAGCCTTTGACGTTGAACTTCAGCACCTCGGTAAAATACTTCTGGTAAAGCTCGTCGCCGCCGCCGTCATAGATCCAGGACATAACGCTGGTCTGATCCAAGCCCACGCCAAGCCCGGCGGTCGGGGCCGAGAACAGCAGGCCGGCAGGGTGTTTGCCGGACCAGTAGTGGGTCCAGGCAAAGCCGCCGTTGACGATGTTCTTGTGGACGGCATCGAGGATCTCGAAGGCGCCGACCACGGCGCCGTTGGGCAGGGTTTCGACTTTCAGCCGCCCGCCGGACATGGCATCGACCCGGGCTGCCATGCGCTCGATCAGCTTGAAGTAGATGCTCGAGCTGGGGACAGCCGTCTGAATCTTGAGTTCGTATTTCTGCTGGGCATTGGCAACCCCCAGGCAGGCCAGGCAAAAAACGAGGACCATAATCCCGCAAGCGATTCGTTTCATGATCTTTCTTCCTCCCTCCGCAGTGGTTTTGTTGATAGTAACTAACCGACATCCGACGACCTGAAACATTTTTTGGGGAATTCGGCAACCTCCTTTCGCAGTCGGAATAAAAACCGCAAATAAGTTCACGGACAACAAAGCAATTATCACGCCACGGGACATATTTGAGACGATTAATCATAGCTTAAAAAAACAGGAATCAATTAAACAAAAAATTAAGTAATATCATAATGATAAATCATACAAAGATTTTCGAAAAGAAAAGACCTAAACCTTTGAGTCATTATTGTCTCATTATTTTCAGATCCAAGGTCCCATTAAGCTGCGGATAATCTCAATTTTGCAACACATTTTGCAAAATTGCACAAATTTGGTTTTGCGGCAACAAAAATAAAACTGGGTAGCGTAATTTGTGTGTTTTTTTTGCAACAGAACGTCAGAGCCTCTCATCGTCCCTTAACTTTGCTATTTTAATTTTTATATTATAAAACAGATAGTTATAATTACAGCCTCGTATGGCTGCTCAACTCATAGAAGGGCAAGAAATATCGGAGTAAAAAAATTCCAAGGCATGAGATTTGCTATGTTGATTATGCAGGATAGATCGCGACGCGGCAAACGACCATTTTGTGGCCCATTTGAATAATTCAACCCCAGGCAGGCAAACGACCCATTGGGGCATCCGGTGGTCGAAATCGTTCAACCGACTTCCAACTTTTTACCAAAAAAAAGGAGACCGCCATGCAATGCTGTGAGGTGTTGTCACCCCAAGAGGCAAGACTCCAGGAAGAGCAGCTGGGCCAGGGATCGAAATATGAGAAGGGCCGCGAACGGGTTTTCCGCATCTTGAGAAGCTTTCAGGGGCAAAAACCCAAGATCGACGTCGAGCGCGCCAAATACTTTACCGAATCGATGAGGCAGACGGAAGGCCAGTTGCTGGTGTTGCGCTGGGCTAAAGCCCTGAAGCACATCGCCGAAAATATCACGGTTCACATCGACGACCATCAGCTTCTGGTCGGTCGCTCGGGTCAGCAAGGCCGCTATGGGATCCTCTATCCTGAGCTGGACGGCGACTTTCTCGACATGGCCGTCGAGCAATTGTCCGAGCGAACCCAGTCTCCGGCCGATATCTCTGCCGAAGACGCCAGGGTCGTAATCGAAGAAATCGCCCCCTTCTGGAAGGGCAAAACCTTCCATGAAGACCTGGCTCTGGCCCTACCCGAGGAGACGCTGAAACTGACGTATTACCCGGACAATGTGCTCTTGTCGCGTTTCATCGTCAACGAAACGGCATCCTTCCGTTCCTGCCTGCAGTGGGTCCACGACTACGAGAAAGTCCTCAAAAAGGGCTTCAAGCGTATGCGCGAGGAAGTCGAGGAGCGGCTGCAGGCCTTGGACCCCTTCAGCCCGGTGGACAATGTCGAAAAGAGGCCTTTTCTGGAAGCCATTGCCATCCTGTGTGACGCCGTCGTGATTTGGGCCAAACGCCACGCGCGCATGGCCGCGGAGATGGCTGCCACGGAGAAGGATCCGCAGCGCAAGGCTGAACTGGCCGAGATCGCCCGGATCTGCGACAGGGTCCCGGAACAGCCCGCTGCAAGCTTCCACGAGGCCATGCAGTCCCAGTGGTTCACTCAGATGTTTTCGCGCATGGAGCAGAAGACCGGTACCATCATCTCGAACGGCAGGATGGACCAGTACCTCTACCCCTTTTTCAAAAAAGACATGGACGAAGGCCGCCTCACCGAGGAGAACGCCATCGAACTGCTCGAGTGCATGTGGGTGGCCCTGGCCCAGTTCATCGACCTTTACATCTCACCCACCGGCGGCGCCTTCAACGAGGGCTATGCCCACTGGGAAGCCGTGACCGTCGGTGGTCAGACCAAGGACGGCCGCGACGCCACCAACGAATTGAGCTACCTCTTCCTGAAATCCAAGCGGGAGTTTCCGACGCACTACCCGGACCTGGCCGCCCGCATCCACTCCCGCTCGCCCGAGCGCTTCCTTTGGGAAGTGGCCGAGACCATCAAGGAAGGCTCGGGCTTCCCCAAACTGATCAACGACGAGGAGGTTATCCCTCTTTACCTTTCCAAGGGGGCGACCTTTGCGGAAGTCCTGGATTATGCGGTGTCCGGGTGTGCCGAGGCCCGCATGCCCAACCGCGACACCTACACCAGCGGCTGCGCCTACATCAACTTCGCGGCCGCCCTGGAGATGACCCTCTACAACGGCCGCATGAAAAAATACGGGTATGAGAAGATCGGCCTGGAAACCGGAGACCCCCGGAATTTCAATACCTGGGAGGAGTTCTGGAACGCTTACTTGGCCCAGCAGGTCAACTTCATCAAGCACGCCTACATCCAGCAGCACCACATCATCCGGCTGCGGGCACAGCATTTTGCCGCACCCCTGGCATCCGCCCTCCACGACCTGTGCATGGAGAACTGCATCGATCTGCATCAGCCGAAGATCCCGGGCGGGATCGATCTGGGATATTTCGAATGCATCGGCTACGGCACGGTCGTCGACTCCCTGTCTGCCATCAAAAAGCTGGTCTATGAGGACCAAAAGCTCTCCATGGCGGAACTTCTCGACGCCGTGCAAAACAACTTCGAGGGCAAAGAGGACGTGCGGCACATGCTGATGAACGTCCCCTGCTATGCCAACAACGACCCCTATGCCGACAGCATCGCCAAGGCGATCGACAAAGCCTCGGTCGAGTTCGCCCACAAGTACTCCCAAGAACTCGGGGTGCACCTCGATCTGCGCTACGTGCCGTTCACCTCGCATGTGCCTTTCGGCAAGGTGGTAAGCGCCACCCCCAACGGCCGCAAGGCTTGGACGCCTCTTTCCGACGGGTCGTCGGCCTCCCACGGCGCCGACAAAAACGGCCCGACCGCTATCCTGATGTCCAACTTTGGCACCAAAAACTACGACTACCGCGAGCGCGCAGCCCGGCTGCTGAACATAAAATTCACCCCCAAGTGCGTGGCCGGCGACGAGGGCGCCCGTAAACTGGTATCCTTCATCCGCACTTGGTGCGATCTCAGACTCTGGCACGTGCAGTTCAACGTCATCAACAAGGAAACGCTGCTTGCCGCCCAGCGCGACCCTGAAAAATACCGGGGCCTCATCGTGCGCATTGCCGGCTACAGCGCCTATTTCGTGGACCTGTCCCCCGATCTTCAGAACGACCTGATCGCACGGACCGAGCACGAGCAGCTATAACCTTGCCGTCAGGCGAGTCCGGGCTGCCGGTTTCCGCCGGCCGCCCGGGCGGAGGCCCCATGAAAACTTCGGGCATCGTTTTCAACATCCAGAAGTATTCCGTGCACGACGGTCCGGGCATCCGGACCGTCGTGTTTCTGAAAGGCTGCCCGTTGCGCTGCCGCTGGTGCAGCAACCCGGAATCCCAGAATCTGCAACCGCAGCTCGTGTACAACCCCAACAAGTGCCTCACACTCGACCACTGCATGCGCTGTCTTGAGGTCTGCACCGCGGGTGCGATCAAGAAAGGCGAAGAAAACCGGATTCACATCGATCGCGAGATCTGCACCGAGTGCCTGCTGTGCGCGGGTGCCTGCCCCTCGATGGCCTTGAACTTCTACGGCGAGAACATGACGGTGGAGCAGGTCGTCGCCAAAGTGGAGGAGGACTCGGCCTTTTACTCGCGCTCCGGCGGGGGCCTCACCATCAGCGGCGGCGAACCGATGCATCAACCTGATTTCACCGCCGCCCTTCTAAAGGAGGCCAAGCGCCGCCGGATCAACACGGCCATGGAGACCTGCGGCTTCTGCCGCTGGGAAGACCTCGAGAACGCCTGCGGCTTTCTGGACACACTGCTTTATGATGTGAAGACCATGGACCCCGAAAAGCACCGGGTTTACACCGGGGTTTCCAATGAGCTTGTCTTAGAGAACCTCCAGCGGACCCGCGATAAGCTCCCGCACCTGCCGGTGTGGGTGCGCACCCCGGTCGTTCCCGGGTTCAATGACGACACCGAAGAGATCCGTCGCATTCTGGAGCACATCCAGGAAATGCCCAACACCTGGTTCGAAGCGCTGGACTACCACCGCATGGGCAAACCCAAATACGGATACCTCGGGCTCGAATTCCCCATGGGCGACGCGAAACTCGATGATGAGAAGATGAGGCGGATCCGCACCATGATTCGATCCGAGTTCTCCCATCTGTGCTTCCCAAAAGCGCCTGAAAACGAAAATTTCCGGAATGCCGTTTCTCAGCGGTGAGATCCTAAGACCCCCGCGTGTTGGCACCCTTCTCTTCACACACCCCCTTTTTTTTCAACCAAACCTCCAACCCCCGTTGTCATGGGGGGCGGGGGGACGTTTCAATACGGCCCCCTCACTGTAGCAGGGGCAGCGAGGCAATGGCCAAGGGTGTGAGCAGCAGGGGCTGGGTCGGGAGCTGTATGGGCAGGCCGAGCTCATCTGAGAACACGCCTCCCACCCCGGGCAGGCAGCAGGTGCCGCCGGTGAGGACGAGTCGCTCCACGCGGTGACCTCGAATGTGGCCGGCCACGATGTCGCACATGCGCTGGAGAGTGGGCCTGGCCAAATTGAGGATGTCGTATCGATCGTGTTGGCGTTTGCGCGCCTCGGCCTCCTGGAAGGGGATGCCGAAATGGCCGGCGATGACGAGCGAGATGTGGCGGCCGCCGGTCGGCTGATCGCCGCTGAAGACGACCTTGCCCTTGCTCACTACGGCGGTGCCGGTGGTGCCGCCGCCCACGTCTACAACAGCCGTCCGATCGAGTTCGAGCAGGCGGGCGACACAAGTGGGCTCGTCCTGCACGGCAGCCACCTCGAGCCCGACCCTTTCCAAAATGTAGGTGGAGAGGCGCGCGTCCGTGCCTGGGGGGTATGATGTGGCCGCCCTTTTGAATTCCACGCCGAGTTTTTCTTGCGCCATACCGACCAGACGGCGCACGATCTCCACCGCGCCGGCGTAATCCACCACGACCCCGTCCCGCACCACCTCCGCCCATTCCAAGAAACAGGCCGCAGGCTCGCCCGCTGCGTTCAGGACCACCACAACGATGTCGGCCGTGCCTAAATCGATGCCCACGTGAAAGGGGCCTGCGCCCGGTGCCGGGCCGGTGTCGTTCAGCAGCTGCGCGGCCAGCTCAAGCCGCTGATTTGCGGTTTCCCAGGTGATCGTCATACCGTCAGTGGTCGGCGGCGGCGCAAGACGCCGTCCGGTTGGAAACTATGTGTCACATGGGTGAGAGTGGTTCCCAGCCGAGCCAAGATCGCGGCAAGATGCCGCTTCCACAGATGGAACCCGAGGCTGCGCCAAGGCGCGATAATGCTTCCGGCCGCCGTTGCAGGAAGCCCAAGGTCAAGGCGTCGCAAATCGCGCGGCGCGAGGCGTACCCCGAGCAAACCCCAGTCCGTGGAAAACGGAATCCCAGGCCGTCAGCCAAGGCGCGGGGCGTTTTGGAAAGCGCAGCATACGGACCCGTATGTGAGCATTCACGAAAGGCCGCACAACGCCGGATCACGGCCTGAGAAGCCGTTGTCCGTTTAGACGATGCGGAAGCTGCCGACCAGCGTACAGCGCCGCAACCGCACGAAGGTGCGCGCGTTGGTGACCCCCTCGCCGGTCGGGGTCGAAATCGTCATGGAGGTCCAGCCCTCGCCGCCGGCCCCCAGCCCGGCGATGCACGGGCCGTTCTTGACGAAAAGGCTCGTGTTGACGCGCCGGGCCATGGTGTCCATGTGGTCGATGTCGCGCGAGTGCAGGCTCGCGGTGTGCTTGCGATCCCGCTCCAGGCGCATGGCCCAGTCCAGGGCTTCGTTGAAATCCCTGGCCCGCAGCACCGGGAGGAGAGGCATCATCTGCTCGATCCGGGCAAAGATGTAATCCGCGTCGCGGCCCGCGTCGACGATCATCAACCGGCAGGCCTCGGGCACGCTGAAGCCGCCGGCCGCGGCCAGCTCCGCCGCGTCGCGGCCCACCCATTTGGGGTTTGGCCGCGGGGAGGGCCCGGGGTAATCCAGCAGCACGGCCCTTGCGACGGCTTCGGCCTGCTCGCGTGAGATCTCGACCGCGCCGCAGGCGACCAGCTCGCGCTTGAGGTCGTTGGCGATGGAATCCACGGCGATGATCTCCTTCTCGTCGCAGCAGACGATGTTGTTGTCGAAAGAGGCCCCGTCGTAAATGCTGCGCGCCGCGCGGCGCAGGTCTGCGGTTTCGTCCACCACCACCGGCGGGTTCCCGGCCCCGGCGGCGATCAACCGCTTGTTTGTGGTTTTGCGGGCGGCTTCCACCACGGCTTCGCCGCCGGTGACCACCAGCAGGTGGATACCGGGAAAGGTGAAGAGCTGCTGGGCCGTCTCGATGCTGGGCTGGCGCACGCAGGTCATCAGGTTGTTGATGCCCGCCTCCTCGAAGATGGCCTTGTTGAGGATCCGGATGGCCTCCTGGGTGACGCGCTTGGCCGTCGGATGCGGGGCGAACACCACGGCGTTGCCGCCCGAGATCATGCTGATCGCGTTGTTGATGACCGTAGCGGCGGGGTTGGTGGAAGGAGTAACCGAAGCGATGACCCCCCAGGGGGCGTTCTCAACCAGGGTTAACCCGGTGTCGCCGGACATGGCGCTGGGGTAGAGGCTTTCGGGCCCGGGCGTGCGGTCGGCCACGAGCAGGTTCTTGCGGACCTTGTCTTCGATGCGGCCCATCCCGGTTTCATCCACGGCCATCTCCGCCAACCGCCGGGCGTTGGACCGGGCCGCGCGCCGGATCACGTCCACCACCCGTTCCCTCAAGGCCACGGTTTCCAGGCGCTTGTAGGCCTCGGAGGCCGAGGCCACGGCATCCTCCAGCCGCTCGAACACGCCCCAGTCGCCCTGCTGGGCCGGCCCGGCGGCCTGAACCGCCATGGGCCCGAGCTTTTTCATGACCTCGCTGACAATCGATTCGATCTCTTCGCGTCGCAGTTGCATCACAACCCCGCTTGTCTGAGGTTATTTGTATTTGCTGTAAATCGCAGATTTCCCGGAGGTGATCTGATCCACGATGCCGACCACGCTCAGATCGAGCGGGGTTTTTCCCTCCAGAATCATGCGGGCGGAACTGCCCCGGACCAGGAGCACCAGTTCCCCCTCCCCGGCTCCGATCGTGTCCGCGGCCACCTGGCTCGGAAACGTAACGGTGCCGTGTTCATCCACAATGTCCACCAGCAAAAACGTCAGGTTCGGAAGCCCCTGGTCGCGCACGGTGGAAACCACTTGCCCTTTGACTTTGGCGAGCTCCATAGCAATTCTCCTCCGCTGCCGGCATGGGCCGCCTCGCCAGCGATCGGCGAGCCGGCAAATCAAAAACGACGATCTTCCCGGCCGGGGTGCCGCAGTCTACTTCTTGCCAAGCGGAAAAAGCTTTTCCAGGTCCCCGTGCGGGCGCGGGATGACGTGCACGGCGATCACCTCTCCCACGCGGCGGGCGGCCGCGGCACCGGCGTCGGTGGCGGCTTTGCAGGCGGCCACGTCGCCGCGCACCAGAGCGGTCACGAAGCCGCCCCCGATGCGCTCATAGCCGACCAGCGTCACGCGCGCGGCCTTGACCATGGCGTCCGAGGCCTCGATCAATGCGGTCAACCCCTTGGTTTCGATCATTCCTAAAGCGTCCGACATGTCCAATCTCCTTCTCTCCCCCGTCAAGGGTGTCATTGCGCCGGATCCCGGCGGGTTGGTGTTCAGCTCTTGCTGCCCCGGGCCTTGGGCGCAGCCTTGTCTGCGGCGGCGGGCCGCGACGGCATAATCGTGTCGATGCTGCCGGCAACCAGCATTTCCGTGTCGTCGTCGGGGCGGGCGATCAAGTTGCTGCAGACGAAGTCGCCCACACGCGCGGCCGCGGCCTTGCCGGCATCCACGGCGGCCGCGCAGGCGGCAAGGTCGCCTTCGCAGATCACGCTGATAAGGGCCGCATCGGCATTGCCCACGGTCTTGATTCTCACCCGCGCCGCCTTGACCATGGCGTCGGCCGCCTCGATAGCCGCCACCAGCCCCCTTGTCTCCACAAATCCCAATGCCTCGTGCTCAGCCATTTTCCCCCCTGACTCCCCTCCCGCAAGAGGAGGGGGACGCCTTACCCTTGAGTCCTCGAACCCATATTTTTACAGAATGTGCCGCAGCACTTCGGGCGCGACACCTGGAATCACCACTTGGCGAACCAGCAGGCCCTCCCCGGCAGCCTTCTCTACGCCCGCCGCCACAGCCTGCTCCACGGCCCCCACGTCTCCGGACAAAAGGCAGAAGGCCTTGCCGCCCAGTCCCATGGCTAGGCGCACATCCAGGACGTCCACCTCTGCGGCCTTGCTGGCTGCATCGGCGGCCACGACACAGGAGGCAGCGGAGAAGGTTTCGATAACCCCCAGCGCCGCACCGCCGCGGAAGTCGCCAATTGAACCGACGATGGCATTGATGACATCCATGCTGATGTTGGGAATAATGAAGTGGTCGATGATGGCGTCCTTGCCGAACTCCAGCCCCGCTCCCACCGATGCCTGAACAGCCGCCACCTCTCCGTGAATCGCCACCACGAATTTGCCCGGACAGATGGTTTTCATCATGAACGGCTCGACCAGAGCGGCTTTCACCATCGTGTCGGCGCCCTCGATGCCGCCCGCAATGCTGTTGAATTCGATCATCCCCACGGCCTGGAGCCTGTTTTCCATCGTCAATCCCCCTTGATGGTGATGGCGCTGCCGACATCGGTCACCGTGCCTTTAAGCGAGGCGTGGACCCTTGCTCCCAGCTCACCTTCGGGGATGTCGCCGATCACGTCGCCGACCTGCACGGCTGCGCCAGGCCGCACCCGGGCCACGGCCGGAGCCCCGGCGTGCTGTTGCAGCGGGATGCGCACCGACCCCGGTGCGAGCTCACCGCCGTCCTCGGGGTGGAGGTCCATGTATTTGAGGAGGTCGAGCTTGATGGCCAGACGCGACACCGGGACCTTTCGAAACGAGTTCAGGATCGACTGCGAGTCCACAATCTCGCGCGGCCCATCGTATTTCAACCCCTCCTCCCTGAACTTGGCCTTGAACATGGCGTTGATGCGGCGCGGAGAGAGGCGCATGGGGCAGGCGAAAAGCTCACAGACGCCGCACTCGCTGCACATGAAGGCCTGCAGCACCCCCATCGCGGTGTCCACCCCGCCGCCGAACGCCCGCATCACTCGGTGGGTCTCGAAGCCGTGGCCGATGTTGTGGCGCGGGCAGAGGTCCGAGCAGTAGCGGCACTGGATGCAGGCGGCCGCAGCCTGCTTCTGCATCTCGCGCACGGAGAGCGTGGCCATCCGGTGCAGGTAGTGCCCGCGGGGAAGCACAATGAGACCGCCGCCGGTCTTAGTGATCACTGCCTGGCGCATCTGCTCGGGGTCGTCCACGAATCGGCCCATCATGGGGCCCCCCAGCAAATAGACCGGGTCGGATACGGCCGCACCGCCGCAGGCCTCGATGCACTCGGATGCGGCCGCACCCACCGGGACCGTCAGCACGCTCGGCCGAACCACCTCGCCGGTGACGGTGACTACGCGATGGGTTACCGGCTGCCCGTTCATGGCGCGGCTTACGGCGTAGAGCGTTCCAACGTTGGAGACGACGGCACCGACGTCCTTCGGCAGTCCCAGGGGCGGGATGGCGCAGCCAAGCAGTTCATGCACGAGAACATGCTCGTCGCCGGCGGGATAAAAATTATCGAGCTGCGCCAGCTCGATACCTGTGCCGGCGACAGCCGTTTCCATCCTGCTCGCGATATCGCTGTATTTGCGCTTGATGGCCACGATGCCGCGGCCCGCGCCCATGGCCTCCATAACGGTCTTGAGGGCGGCCACGATCGCGGCGGCATGGCGGCGCATGATATGCTGGTCGGTCAAGAGCAACGGCTCGCACTCGCAGCCGTTGGCGATCACGGTATCCACCTGCGCGTCGTACTTGACGTGGGCCGGAAAACCCGCCCCGCCTTCACCAACGACGCCGGCATCGCGTACCGACCGGATGAATGCCTGTTTGTCGATTCCCACCGCGCTCACCCCGGTAAAATGAGTCGAGACCGCTTCCCGCTACTTTACAGGCGCAATCGGGAACACCCCTTCCAGGTCGCCGTGCGGCCGCGGGATGACATGCACCGAAACGACCTCCCCCATCCGCTTGGCTGCGGCTGCGCCGGCATCGGTCGCCGCCTTGCAGGCGGCCACATCGCCCCGCACGAGCGCGGTGACGTAGCCCGCGCCGATCTGCTTGTAGCCGACCAGCTCCACACGCGCCGCCTTGACCATGGCGTCCGCCGCTTCGATCAATGCCACCAGGCCCTTGGTCTCAATCATGCCTAATGCGTCCACACTCATCCTCCTGTTTTAGATTCAGTCCGGCAGATAGCCGCGCTGCATGCAGATCGCCAGCACGGCCACCTGGAATATGTCGTTCGCGCTGCATCCCCGCGACAGGTCATGCCAGCCGCCTTCAAACCCCTGCAAAAAGGGCCCCATGGCCGTGAAGCCAGCCAGGCGCTGCGCCATTTTGTAGGCAATGTTGCCCGCATCCAGGGACGGGAAGACGAAGACATTGGCCTTGCCCGCGATAATGCTGCCCGGCGCCTTGAGTGCCGCTACCTCGGGGTCCACCGCGGCATCGAACTGCAGCTCCCCATCCACTAGCAGATCGGGCGCACGCTCTCGAATCATCTCCACGGCCCGGCGCACCACGTCGGCCCGCGGGTGGTCCGCACTGCCCTTGGTGGAGAAGGAGAGCAGCGCGACCCGCGGCTCCTGTGCCAGCAGGCTGCGGGCTTTTTCGGCCGATGCAATCGCAATGTCGGCCAGCGCTTCGGCCGTCGGCTCCGGGACCACGGCACAGTCTGCGAACACGAACTGGCGCTCGTTGTCCGGCGAGAGCATCAAAAAAAAACTCGACACCGTCCGGATGCCCGGCTTGCGCGGGATGATGGCCAATCCCGCCCGCAGGACGGCGGCCGTGGTGGAAAGGTTCCCGGCGACCCCGGCCTCCACCTCCCCCCGGCGAACCATTAGGGCGGACGCCGCCAGGGGGGTGGAAACCGCTTTTTCGGCATCCTCCGCAGAGACGGGCTTACCGGCCTGTTGCCGAATCTCCACAAACTGCTCGATGTTTTTTCTCAGCAGGCTCGGGCTGGCAGGGTCGACCACCAGAAGCCCCGCTGAACGCGCGGCCGCCTCCCGCATTTTACGGCGCACGGAAAAGGGTGATTGGACCAACACCGGTTCGGCCAGCCGTTCGGCTTTCAGCCGCGTTGCCGCCTCGAGCACCCGCTCATCCAGACAATCCGGGAACGCCACCGTTCCCGGCTGCCTGCGGCAGGCGTCGATGCAGCGCTCCAGAACGTTCACGTTTCGGATCTCGACGGTCGTGGCGGCAGGCTTATGCAAGGCAGTTCACGCAGGCCAATCGGACCCTGGCGGGCGCCGTGTAGACCACCTGGGTCCCTTTCGGGAAATAGAGCATGTCTCCGGTCTTGGCGACGAGCGTCTTCCCGCCCACGGTCAGATGCAATTCACCTTCGATCACGATCCCGATTTCGGGATGCTCCACGCTGCGGCCGAAAGAGGCCTTCTCCCACTCCATGTACCCGCCGGCCATCGGGGTGTTCTCGCCGCCGCGGATGGCCTCCGCCACCAGCGCCTTTTCAGCCACTGGCACGGGCCCGGCAGGGGTATCGAGCAAGCGCTGACCGCTGACGAAAAAAACGCCGGACGCGCGGGAAACGGCCGGGTCCGGTCCGGCCCCGCCGATTTTAGCCGAAACCGCCTCGCGCACCAGACTCTCGAGCCGCCGGGGGTCCGTGCCGGTCGCGACCCGGCTTTTAAGCAGGTCGCACACCTCGCGCACCAGGATCTCCGCTGCGCCGGCAGGCGGTGCCGAGGATGGGGTTGCCTCTGATGGCGGTGGCACTCCTGCGCCCTCCTCGAGAATGATCCCCAACTCGACCGCTTTGTCGCGGGCCCCGGCCGTGACGATGCACGCTCCCGTGGGGGCCGCAATGCTCTTTTTGCCGGCCTTGGCGGCATCCAGCACATCAACCGCGGTGATGACGCATTTCCCCATGCAACCCTCCCCCACCTTGGCCGGGCCACGCAGCAAGGCAACCCTTTGCAATGCCATGTCAAATCATCGGCTCGGACCGCGTTCAACTTTGCAACTATCGCGCCAATGCATCCTCGCTTGAATGCAATCCGAACGGACCCAAAAACAGAGTGCTTCGCGCCATGTAGCAGGTTTTCGCTGCGGTGTCACGTTTCTTGCTTTCAACGCTGACAGCCTTGTAGCAGAACGCGCTGCGCTGCGAAGCTGTCGAATCCATTGCGCCGGCTCAGGGCTCGACGCATTTCCTTTCGAGTGAAGGGGCGCTCAAAGGTCCGTTGCAAAAAGGCAGCAGCCGTTCCGGTTTGACCGGCGTACAGCGTTTCCTGTGAATTTGACAACCAATTGATATAAAGAATAAAAATTTAATCGGCACATCCATTCTGGCTTTTCTCCTTTTACTTGCCGGTGCATTATTACACCACCAGCCGAATCGAGGGCCTAAAAAAACTCTTGCGATTCTGGGGCATTATTGATTTGTATGGCAGTGTTGCAACGGCTTTCGGTGCTATCCCATGTTAATCGGCCCATAACGGTGCGTCGCGCTTCACTTCGGCTCGGTTAGCGGATGTCTTTTTTTCAAGAAAGGCGCCTGTTGCGACTGGATCGCGGCCCCGGTGGAACATTCAGTGAAAATGGCATTGCGTTTGCTATGATAGCGGGATGCTGTTGGCGGATGGGTGACGTATTTCGGCCTGCGGGTAACGACTCTGTTTGAAAACCACGAAAGGGCCTCCGATGAAGATCATTGATTTCCGGTTCAGACCAAACACTGCCGAGGTGCTCTCCGGCATCCAGAACAGCAAGATGTTCAAGGGGCTTTGCGAGACCATCGATTTTTCCAAGATGAAGCCGCAGACGGTGCCCGAAGTTGTTGCCGAGCTGGACCGCCATAACATCGAGTGGGCCGTCATCACCGGCCGGGACTGCGAAACCACCTACGGGTCCAAATCGAACAACGACAGCGTGATCGAATTCGTCAAGGCGTTCCCCAACAAGTTCATCGGATTTATCGGCCTCGATCCGCACAAGGGCATGCGCGCCATTTACGAATTGCGGGCGTCGGTCAGCGACATGGGCATGCGCGGGGCCGCGGTCGACCCCTATCTGGCCCAGATCTACGCGAACGACGCGAAGTATTACCCGATCTATGCCAAGTGCTGCGAGCTCGACATCCCGATCATCTTTACCACCGGACCGGCCACCCTGGTGCCCAACGCCATCATCGACCACGTCGCGCCGCGCTACATCGATATCGTGGCCCGGGACTTCCCGGAGCTGAAGATCATCATCAGCCACGGCGGCTACCCGTGGGTGAACGAAGCCATCACCGTGGCCCAGCGCAACCGCAACGTTTTCATCGACCTGTCGGAATACGAATTCTCGCCAATGGCCGAGGCCTACGTGGAGGCGGCCAATACCATGATCGCCGATAAGATCCTCTATGCCAGCGCCCACCCCTTCGTCGATTTCAAAGTGGCCCTCAAGAACTACGAGCGGCTGGCCTTCAACCCGGATGTGCGTGAGCGGATCATGTATTCCAACGCAGCGCAGCTCCTGGGCCTGAAACCCGCTCCGGCGGCGGCAGCGGCCACGGAGGTCCGGATGCAGGATCTGGTGAGCGACATCGTGCGCGAAGTGATGATGCGCCTGGAGCGGAAGTAGCCCGCCGGCCGCCCGGCTGGAATTCACCTGAACACGCCGTAGAGAGCCACGCATAGGAGCAGCCCGAGCGCCACGTGGCGGTAGCGCCGGTCGCTCGATCGGTAAAAAAACTTTGCCCCCAGCCAAGCCCCGCCTGCGAATACCGGGAGCAGCGCCAGCGTGCGTTGCACCGCAGCTGCCTCGATCAATCCGCGGGCCGTCATCATCGCCAGCAGAGTGGCCAGCGTGACTGCGAAATAGCCCGTGAAGTTGGCGCGGTTGGTCGCCGCGGTGTCCGGCCCCGATAAAAAGTAGACAATGACCGGCGGGTTGCCCATGCTGGTGGCGGCGATCAGCACCCCCGACAGCCCCCCGACCCCCAAAGAGACCCCAAGGCGTTTCGGCCCGCGGTAGCGCCAGCCGCTCAGAAGAATCAATGTGAACACGAGCACGATCAGGGCGATGCATCGCGCCATCAACCCGGCGTCCACCGACACCAAAAGCCAGGTCCCGAGCGGCATGAACAGGGCGGCAACAGTGGCCATCGGGATGACGACCCGCCATTCGATCAGACGGTGAACAGAGGGCAGCAGTTGGGCCGTGACGAACGCATCGAGCATGATCACCATGCCCACGGTTTCGAGCGGCCCGAAGAGGATCGCAAACACCGGTGCCATCAGCATCCCGGACCCCACGCCCACGAAGCCGCGCATGAATCCGGCCAGAAGCGCCACGACCGCGGCTATCCCGAAATCGGCATTTCCAATGACTTCAAAAATTCCCACGCGCGATGAACCTGTCCATTGACCGATCATGCCTCTTGGACAATTAGGGGATTTGATAACAGCCGGTCGGAACAGCGAGCAGACCGGTCAGGCCTCAAGACTCAGGAATGCAGCGGCCCCCTCGTTGCGTCTTGTGATGTTGCGGGCGGCACGGAGCGCTCAGGGCAAGGGGTTGCGCGCGGCAAACTCTTGGCGCGTGATCTCGTAGTACTTGCAGCGGATGCGGCTCCACTCGCTGATCATCCAGTCCAGGGTCTCTTTCATCTGCTGCCGGGAGAGAGGCGGGCTGATGTATTTCATCTTGGCCGGGTCCCCCTCCAGGGTCGCCGGGTCGTCCAAATCCCGGGGTTGAACCGGTCTGAGTTTCAGGCGTTCGGTTTCAAATCGTGTCATCATGGTCGTGTCCACCTCCTGAGGCGTTTTTAACTGAAAGCCCCTCAACCCTCAACTCAAAAATGGCATCCAGGGTAGAAAAGCACCCCTATTTCATTTGCATTCGGATCGGTTTTACTGTAAGCGTTCACTAATCGCGGCAAGCGCAGGAAATGAATGCGATTCAAAAAACCTGAAAGGAGAAGACTCATGAGAAAGATTGCGTTGTGGTTGGTAGTGCTGGCGGTGATCGGGGTGGGCGCAGGCCAGGCCCAAAACGCCAAGGTGATGATCGCCACCGGCGGCATCGGGGGTGTTTACTACTATTATGGCACACAAATATCTGAAATAATGAATAAAAACGCTGTGGCCGCCGCAACGGCGATGCAAACAGCGGCCTCGGTCGACAACATGATGCTCATTCGGGACAAGACCGAGGCGGCCAAAAACACCTACTTTTTTGCCACCGTCCTGCCCGACACCGCCTACTTCACCGTGACTGGCAAGCATGAAAAATTTGCCGAAAAACCGGCCAAAGCCAATATTCTCTGGATGATGTACCCCAACTTCCAACACATCGTCACCACGGATAAGTCCGGCATCGCCAAGTTGGCCGACCTGCAGGACAAGCGGGTTTCCACCGGTGCCCCGGGCTCCGGCACGGAGTTCACCGCGCTCAACCTGCTCAACGCCGCCAAGATCGATCCCGCCAAGTTCAAAAAGTGGGAGAAACTCGGCGCGAAAGAGTCGGACGAGGCGTTGGCCAACGGGACCATTGACGCTTTTTTCTGGTCCGGGGGACTGCCCACCGGGTCGATCGTCGAGCTGGCCAGCACCCTGGAGCGCAAGGGCCTGAAAATCACCCTGGTGCCCCTGCCCGAATCCGACCCCGGTGTCGCCGCCTTCATGAAGGAGTTCAAGGGCCTGAGCGACCCGACGGTAATCCCCAAGACTATTTATGGGACTGCGGCCGACACGCCCAGCCTGGCCTTCTGGAACATGTTCATGTGCCCGGAGTCCACCCCGGACGAGCTGGCCTACCAGACCACCAAGGCGGTCTTCGAGAACCTGGAGGCCTTGCGCGCCGCGGTGAAACCGGCGCGGGACACCGACCCGGCGAGCACGGCCAAATTCATCGGCAAGACCGCCATCCCCTTCCACCCGGGAGCGGTCAAGTACTTCAAGGAAAAAGGCCTGGTGAAATAACCCCCGCATGGGCAGGCGTGTTTTTCTTGCCCTCTGTCTGCTGCTGGCAGGTGCAGTGGCTCTCGTCAAGCCGGCCCTCCTCCAGACCGACGGCGGCGCCAAGCTGCTTGTGCTGTGGAGGGGGCAGACAGGCGGCATTCGTTTCGTGAACTCGGTGACGGGACAGCCGGTCGCCATCGATTTCCGCATCGGCCGGCTGTTCCAAAATTTCTCGGTTGCGACCGACGCGACCACCGAGGCCTACTACACGCACGGCGTTTATCCGATGGGGGCTGCGGTGGCCGCGGAATCCACCCGCTCCCTCAAGTTCTGCTCCAGCACCGGGATCGAGCTGAGGCTGGGTTTTTACCACGTTCACCTGCAGGGCGGCTGTCTGGAGGCAAGGCTGTTATGGACCCTCTGATTCGAAGGCTGATGTACTATGTCGCAATCCTCGGGACCCTCTATCACCTCTACATCGTGGTCCACCCCTACCTCTCCTTCTTTCAGTTCCGGTTCTCCATTCTGGACCTGACCCAGGTCCAGAGGGCCACCCACGTTTTCCTGATCTCGCTGTTGGGTTATCTGCTAAACTTCGTCTGGGTCAAGAAGCGAAAGCTCGCCGGAAGCATCCCCTTGGCGGCATTTACGGCAGTCCTGGTGTTCGATTTTCTAAGATTGGACCTGCAGATCCCCTTCAAGGTGATCGCCGTACTGATCTGGGCCTGCACCATGCTCCCGGCCCTCATCCCGGCCACCCTGCGCCCGTCGAACATCGCCTGCGCGGTCCTGAGCTTCTTCCCGTTCATCTATCTCGTCCTCACCTACGAGCAGCTGATCTACCGCGCCATCATGCCCGAGCCCTGGGACCTGGTCATGGCCCTGAGCGAGGTGCTCCTCGTGCTGGGGGTGATCTTCAGGTTGAGCGGCCCGATCATGCCCATGCTGGTCATGGTGTTCATCACCTACAACCTCTACGGGGACCGCGTGCCCGGACTGTTTTCCGCCCACGGATTCGAAATCGACATGCTGCTCGGCAAGATGTACTGCGAAACCGAGGCCGGCATTTTCGGGACCATCACGGGCGTCTCCCTGAAGTACCTGATTTATTTTACGACGCTGGGCGCCGTGATAACCAAGCTCAACTTCGGCAAGATCATCGCCAACATCGCGCTGCTCTTCGTCGGCAAGAGCCCGGCCTCGCCGGGGCGCACCAGCTCCATCATGGCGGTCCTCATGGGCATGTTCTCAGGCTCGGGGGCCGCCGACACCCAGTTCGTCGCCGCCCTGACCAAGCCGCTCTACGACAAGGTCGGCTACGACCGACTGGTCGCCGCGGGGATCGTGGCCACGGTCGGCTCCATCGCCTACATCACCCCGCCCGTCATGGGGTCGATCTCCTTCCTGATGGTGGAGCTGCTCGCCATCCCCTACTCCTGGATCATCGCCATGGCCACCGGGCCGATGCTCCTCTATCTGCTCGGCATCGCAACGTATAACGAGCTCTATGTCCGCAAGAAACGCCTGCCGGCGATGGTGCTCGACGCCACCAACGACTTTTCCTACTTCAAGCGCTACTGCTACGTGTTCGTGCCCATCGTCTTCATCATCATCATGATCTACCGCGGCTTCTCGATCAACATCACGGTGAGCGTCGCCGCCGTGATGTTCATCGCGTTCGCCTACGTGGACAAAACCGTCCGCCCGCCGGTCAAAAATTTGTTCGACGCCCTGGCGGATGGGATCATCTCGCTTTTGCCCATCGCCAGCGCCGTCATCGCGGCCAACATGATCATGTCCATGATGGTCATGAGCGGGTTGGCGTCCAAATTCTCCATGCTGCTGATGAACGTCAGCGGCAGCAGCATCCTCATGGCCACGCTCCTCACTGGGATCTTCAGCCTGATCCTGGGGATGGGGGTGCCGCCGGTGGCCACCTACGTGCTGACATCGGCCCTCACGGCACCCACCATCCAGAAACTTGCGGTCATCAACGGGATCCCGGAAGAGGCGGCCCTGCTGGCCACCCACATGTTCCTGTTCTATTACGCCGTGCTGGCCGAAGTGACGCCGCCGGTCGCGCTCTCCGCCTATGCGGCGGCAGCCGTGATGGGGACGGAACCGATCAAGACCGGGGTCTTCGCCGCCCGGGTGGCCATACCCAAATACCTGATCGGGATCACGTTCATCTTGTCGTTCAGCGGGACCGGGCTGCTGATCATCCCCATGGTCCAGACCCTGGCAACCGGCGATGCCGTGGTCCAGATTATCTTGCGGTACCTGGTGACCATCATCGGCATCATATTTTTAAATGTGGCCGTGGTGGGGTATTTCTTCGGAGACATCGGGCGGGTGGCTCGCTATGTGGTCGGAGCCAGCGCCGTGATGCTGTTTTTCCCTTCCACCGAAACCGATGTGATCGGCAGTGCGGTCATCGCTGCATTCGTGGTCAAGCAGTGGGTCGCGCATCGCCGCGCGCGCCGGGCATCCGCGGCTGCCGTAACCCGCGCGGCGCGGAGCTGAAGCGCGCCATCATGCCGGTTAGGCCCCCCCCGACCTTGACGCCGTCGTAAAACTGCCCGATTCTAATCCATCCCGAATGGTTCGATGCTATTAAGGCGAGCACCCCGTCAGACCGCCGCGTTGCCGACGAGAACACATCCCTGCGTGCCATGCGAAGCGGTCATCCGGACGACGACCATGGTGCACTGCCCGGAGAAAGTGATCGACCAGTTCCCGGCAGCCTCCTCCCTGAAGGGTTTCGGGGCGGTCAGCTACCTGGGAGCGCCCCTATTGGACCAGTCCGGAAGGATCATCGGGAACCTCGCAGTCCTCGACACCCGGCCCATGCCGGACGACCCCCGTACGAAAGCCATTTTCCGGATCTTCGCCGCCCGTGCCTCAGCCGAACTTCAGCGCATGAAAACCGAGCAGGAGCCTCGCCGTTTCGACCGACTGGCAAATTTGACGCGGCGGAGAGCGCTGCCTCTAAATCAATTGCCGCCCCTTAAGGTTTTGAAAAATCGGCCGAAAACAAAATCAAGGGGTGCTCGCCCGCAGCGATGCAGCCCCCGATGAAACGTGGTGAGGGACCCGTTGAACAGCATCGACGCGTTTGATTCCAACCAGGTGATCGGAACGACCTTGGGCAGCGCCACCATCCTCTCCGAACTGGCGCGCGGCTCCATGGGGGTGGTGCTGGCCGCCTACCAGCAGAGCCTGAAACGCCGGATCGCGGTCAAGCTGTTGCCGAGAAGCATGTACACCGAAGAGTCGATTCGGCTCTTCGAGCAGGAGGCCGAGGCGGTGGCGGGTTTGTCCCACCCGAACATCGTACCGATCTACGAAATCGGCGAAACCCCGGATTTCCGATGGTTTACGATGCAACTCATCGAGGGGGAGAGCTTGGCAGCCGTGCTCCGGAAAATCGCCTTGAACCCGGTGCCGTCACGGCGCACCCTGCCGACACGGACCGCATTGGCCATGACCCGGCAGGTCCTCGGGGCCTTGAGCTACGCCCACCACCGCCACGTGGTGCACCGCGACATCAAGCCCGAAAACATCCTGGTCACGGCCGAGTCCAACATCCCCGTGATCACAGACTTCGGCATCTCACGGATCGTCTCGGCGCAGGCCGATGCCATGACAACCGCCCGGGGGAGCCCCCTCTACATGGCGCCGGAGCAAATCCTCAGCCCTGAAATAGACGCCCGGGCGGACATTTACGCCGTCGGGGTCCTCCTGTTCCGCCTCATGGTCGAAACGCTGCCCCTGATCGCCCATCAGTCGGCCGATGAGCTTCTGGCGGCGAAGGTGTCCGGCCGAACCATTTTCACCCGCACGCCCTCCCAGGCCAACCCACGCCTGAACCGCGACATGGATGCCCTGGTGGCCAGGTCCACGGCCCAGGAGCCGTCCGGCCGCTACGACTCCTGCCGGGACTTCCTGACGGCGCTCGAGGAGTACGAGCGCAGACACCTGGGACCGCATTGACCATGCTCAGCACGACGTCGATCAAAAAGGGGTATCACAAGGCGGGCAAGTCCTTTGTGCTCATGTTCAACCGCGTTTCCATGTACGGCCCGGGCCACCCGTTTTCGGTGCAGGCGGTCGACGAATTCTTCCTTTCGATTCAGGAGTTGCTCAAAACCAGCTCGCCGGTGGTCCTGATCTACACACGCAAGCAGTTCTTTATCGAAGATGAGCCCCTGGACCCGAACCTCAATACGTTCAAGATCTCCTCGCATTTCAATAAAACCGATGTCAGCTCCATATCGATCGAAAACGGCCTGGAGAAAAGCGAAGTGGAGAGCTTCATCCGGGTTTTTCTGGACACCCGCAGCTACCCCAGCGCCGAAGAGATGCGCAGCGCCGCCGCCGCACGCCAGGTGCGGCACATCAAAATCAACCATGTCTTCTATCAGAAAATGACCGAGGACGATCAGGTCGTCTCGAAATCGGCGGCGGCGCAAACCGAGCAGCTCAGCGACGAGCTCGACACCTCCCGCGAGACCCAAGATGCCTTGAGCATGATCGCCGGCAAGCTTCTGATCGAGGAGTTGGACCAGGGGCTGTCGCTTAAAAACCTAATGGCGAACCCGGCGGCCCTCTCCCGGCGCATGGTGGCAGAGGGTCTGGCCGGGAGCCCTGGAGCGGGATCGGGCGGGGGCCCCGACGATCCGCCCCTTTCGATTGCCAGCCGCCTGAATGCGCTGGGGGAGGAGATCCGCAGCGCCCTCTCCGGCAGCACCCCCGTGGCGCTCCCGGAACTCGCGGAAGCCATGGTGAAGATGAAGCGCGAGCTTGTCCGGGAGATCGAGGCACGGAACGCCATCGGCATTTTCCTGGACCCGGACAGCGAAATCCGCGAAAAGGCCGACGCCCTCACCGACACGGTGGTCCTGGAGCTGATCCGCAAAGAGTACGACCAGGGCAAAACCCCGGTTGAGCGGCTCGCCTTCCTCCTGCAGCGCATCGTCCCCGACCCCCCGGACCTCGCTCGGCTCCTTCCCCGGATCCGGGATTGCCTGATGGAGGAAGGCATGCCGGTTGCGGACTTCTCGAGGTTGATCCAGGAACTGGGCACGTACCGGCAGAACGACGGCATCGTTCAAGCCGTCAACCGGGCCGCGGAGGAGATCGGGGCCGACGGCGGCGAACTCCTCAATCGTTTGAAATCCAACCCCGCCGGCTTCACGCGGCTCTTGTATCTGGCCTCCGAAATCGAAAAGGAGTCCGGCAGCTCCCAGCCGCTGAGTGACATCCTGATCGCCCAGGTTGAACGCATGGCACCCAAGCTGGCAGGCCGTCAGACCGGGGAGGACCCGGCGGCGCGCGGGGATCTCCTGCGCCAGCTGATCCTGCAATTTCACTCCGGTGTGGTGCAGGGGCTGCGAACGGGAGGTGTCGACGCGCAGCTCGTCGAAGATGTTGAACAGCGCCTGAAGCAGCGGCTCGAGGCCAGCGTCGAGGCCATCCGCTCGGAGCTCTCGGAGTACAAGGCAACCTTGAAAACCGACGGGCCGGACCGGCGGACGCTCTTGCAGAGCCTGGAAGAGAGCCTGGCCGAGGGCCATGCGCTCAAACCGGTCCTGCAGCAGGTCGGCGCGCAGTTTCGCGAGCAGCGCCTGGACCCGAACGACTTCCAGAAAATCTTCGAACTGATCGAGGCCGCACGCAAGAAACAGCGCCGCGCCGAAAAAAAGATCGACGAGGTCGTCTTCGGCAAGCGGCAGACGCTCACCCTGCTCGAAATCGAGCTGGCGCGCGCCACCCGCTACGGAACCGACCTCAGCGCGATCGCGTTTTCGGTCTACAAGGCGGCCGGTCGGGCAACGGGCGGCAGCCGCGAGCCCGCCCCGGTCGACGCCACGACCACAATCCTTCGCAAGCTGAGGGATAAGCTTCGCAATACGGACTGGATCGGGATCCTGAACCGGCGGCTGTTCATGGCCGTGATGCCGATGACCACCGCTAAGGAAGCCCACCTAGCATCGCGCCGCCTGCTGAAATCGCTGAATGCCGAACCCGTTTTCGTCTCCGGCCGCCAAGTCCCCTTCAAGGTCGCCGGCTCGGTGGTCCATTTCGACCGCCAGCAGACCCCGGACATCCAATCCTTCGTTCAACTGGCCGAGGCCGGGCACGCGGAGATGGCCCACCGGCTTCGCAACCTACAAGATTTCATGTGACCCGGAGCAAGGGCTGAACCCATGGCGACACTCGCATTGAGCTGCAACGGAAAGCGCCTGGAAAACTTCCCGATCGGCATGGGGGACACGTTCATGATCGGCCGCCAGGACGCCAACGACATCGTGATCGACAACCTGGCGGTCTCCTTTCACCACGCCAAGATCGAGTCCATCGGGGATGAGTTCCTGCTGGTCGATCTTCACAGCGAGAACGGCACTTTTGTCCACGAGCAGCGGGTCAAGGCCCACTGGCTTGCCGACGGCGACACGATCACCATCGGCAAGCATGCGCTGCATTTCTCGAACCCGAAAAACCAGAGCCTGCCAGACAAGCTGTCGGCGTCGATCATCGAAACGATGCAGATGGACACCCGCCGGTTCCGCGAGCTGCTCGAGAAAAACGGCCTGAAGACCCCTTCGGGGGCCGATGCCAGGAACGCAGCGGTCCACGTGCTGGCCTTTCTCACCGAACGCCGGAAGGAGTTCCCACTGGGCGAGCGGCCGGTTCGCATCGGCAGAGAGTCGACCGCGGATATCGTGGTCGGCGGGCTGTTTGTCGCCGCAACGGCGGCGGTGATCAACCGCCTGGGAGACGGGTGGCACATCAGCCGGGTCGGGGGTTTGGCCCGGGTGAAGGTCAACGGTGTGGCCGTCCGGACCGCAACGAAGCTCAACCGCCTGGACATCATCTCCCTGGGCCGGACGAAGATGCAGTTCCTCGTGCGCCAGTGAGACTACCGCCAATCAATCGGCCTGCAACAGGTTACTTCGCCTCGGTCGGGTAGCCCCTTTTTTTCCACTCATCCCAGCCGCCTTTCAGGGCGAACACCCTGGGGTAGCCCGATTCCGCCATCTTGAGCGCAAGACTTGCGCTCGAGCCTTCGTTCTTTCAGGCGCAATACAACACGATGGTCTTGTCTTTGGGGTATTTGGTCGCCCACCCCTCGAAGTCGCGATAATTTTCGCGCTCGGCCCCTTTGATCTTCTCCCGCGACAGGATCCAATCGGTGTGGGAGCGCACATCGACGATCACAACGCTGGGATCGTCCAGTTTGAGTTTGAGATCATCCTGACTCATGCGCACCGCCTCGGCGGCAACACCGACAGAAGCGAGCAGGCTAAGAACAACAGCGACAGCCACCATCGCCGTCAGCGTCTGTTTCATGGTCGGACTCCTTTTCTTTGCGGCTCGTTTGAGCGTTTATTAATGCCGACACCGGTGGCGGCTGAAGCAGCCCGTCCACCCAGCGCCGAGGAAATCCCGCGAGCCCGTTTTCAGCGCCGACCAGCGCCCCGAGCACGCCTCCGCGATACACGTTGTCCCCGCCCAGATGGGTGTTGACGATGAGAGCCGTTTCAGGCTCCCGGGGATATTTGAGCGCCAGATAGAGCACCGCCGGCACGGAGTGCTCCACGTAACAGGCCGTGCTTAGGCGGGGCCCGATGACCCGCTCATCCGGCTCGCTCATCCATTTTTCGAAAGGATGCCCCGCGAGCGCGCTTTTTTGCTCCCGGATCATCCGCCGGATGGCTTCCTCCAGCGGTTGGCCGGACAGCACCTCCAACAGCAGATCGGCCAGGAGCCGGCCGGCATCCGCCATCTTGGGGCCGGGGTGTGTGAGCGCCAGATGTTCCAGAGCGGCCGCTCGGGCCGTGTCTGGCCGGTCGTGATAGAATAGGATCAAGGGGATCATCATGACCAGGCCGCCGATGTGCTTTTCATCACTTCCGCACTTGCGCGGCGCCATCCCTCGGGCGTAGTTGGCAAAGAAGTTGCGGTGGCACTCCTCGACATAGGTGTCCCAGTGGCTGCCAGGGGTGGTCATGAACTCGATGTAGCGCCGCAGGTAGTCGTCGGGGTCGTAGCTGCCGATTTCGTCCAACGAGCGGATCAGCAGGCTGCAGAGCTTGACATTCAGCGTGTTTTCACCCGCCTTCAGAAACTGGTGATAGTGGATGCCGGGCTTTCCCCAATACCGGGCCTGGTCGTGCAGGATTTCCCCCCGGGCGTTCAGCGGGGTGTAGCTCGACCGGAAGAGGATGCTGTCCGGATGGGGGTGTTTCGGCGCCAGATAATCCGTTACCCGGCCGTAATCCTCGAGGAGGGCGCCGCGGTTGTAGTACCAGTGCACCGGCATTGCCAGGGCGTCGCCGATGTAAAGACCCAACAGAGCGCCTGAGCGTTTGCTAGCACGGTCTGCCTTTGGCTTCATCCGGATCTTCTCCATCTCTAAGGCTTTTTGCTGGTCAAACAGTAACCATCGGACGCCTTCCGTAAATCCCTCCTAACCTCCCTTTGCCAAAGGGAGGGACCACCCCTCTTTGGCAAAGAGGGGCAGGGGAGATTTTACAGAAGGTGTCCATTCAATTTCGAGACCGTTAATATGTTGAAACGGCAATGCGGTTGAGCGGCGCACGGGGGCCGCAACGCGGAGTTGGTAGGATCAACGCGACTGGATCGGATGGCCCTCGCCGGGCGCCACTGCGTGGATGGGACGGTGGAAGCGCCTTTGCAGCGAATCCATGTAGAGGTAGATGACCGGGGTCACGAACAGGGTCAGCATCTGGGAGAAGAGAAGCCCGCCGACCACGGCCAATCCAAGCGGCTGGCGCGATTCGCCTCCGGCGCCCCACCCGATGGCGATCGGAAAGGTGCCCATGAGCGCGGCAAAAGTGGTCATCATAATGGGCCGGAAACGAACGATGCAGGCCTCGTAGATGGCATCCGCGGGCGGCTTGTGCTCTACGCGCTGGGCTTCGAGGGCAAAGTCGATCATGATGATGCCGTTTTTCTTCACCAGCCCGACCAGCAGGATCAGCCCGACGAAGGAGTAAATGTCCAGCGGCGCGTCGAAGACCAGGAGCGTGAGCAGCGCCCCGACCCCGGCCAGGGGCAGGGCCGAGAGGATGGTGATCGGGTGGATGAAGCTCTCGTAGAGAATGCCCAGCACGATGTAAATCACCAGAATCGCCACCCCGAGCAGCAGCCCAAGATTTTTGAGCGAAGCCTCGAAGACCTGGGCCGAGCCCTGAGGGCTGCCGGTGATCGTTGCCGGCAGCATTTCGCGCGCCAGCTTGTTCAGCTCCGCCACCGCATCGCCCAGCGCTACCCCCGGCCGCAGGTTGAAAGAGATCGTCACCGAGGGCAGCTGCCCGCTGTGGTTGATGGAGAGCGGGCCGTAGCCCGTGTTCGTTCGGACGAAGGCGTTCAGCGGCACCAGCGTCCCACTGGATGCGCGCACGTAAAGAAGCCCGAGCGCAGCCGGGTCCAGCTGATATTCGGGTTTGAGCTCCAGGATGACCTGGAACTGGTTGGTGTCGGCGTAAATGGTCGAAATCTGCCTGGACCCGTAGGCGCTGTAAAGGGCGTCTTCGATCTGTTCGGCCGAGATGCCCATCGATGCGGCCTTGTCGCGGTCGATGTCGATGTTGACCTGGGGGTTGCGCAGCTGCAAGTCCGTGTTGACGTCCAGGAAACCCGGAAGTGCCTGGATCTTCGCGGCCAGCTGCGGGGCGATGCGGTAAAGCTCATCCACATCGGTCCCCTGCAGCGTGTACTGGTACTGGCTCTTGGTCACGCGGCCACCGACCGAGATGGCCGGCGGGTTCTGAAGAAACACGCGGATGCCCGGCACCTGCGCCAGCTTGGGACGCAGCCCCTGGATGACCTCATCCACCGATAGGTTGCGCTCGGAACGGGGCTTTAAGCGCAGGATCAGACTGCCCGTGTTGCCACCGGCAATGCCGCCCGGCCGGGTGCCGGCGTTCGACATGAACGCCTCGACATTGGGGTCGCTGCGCACCACCTCGGCGACACTCTGCTGCAACCGTTTCATGGCCTCGAAGGAGATGCCTTCGGCGGCCTCGGTCGGCCCGTAGATGAGCGCCCGGTCCTCGCTGGGGATGAAGCCTTTCGGAACGACCTTGAAAAGCCAGCCCGTCAGGAGGACCACGACCAGCAGAAACGCCAGGGTCAAGCCACGGTGGTTTAAAAACCAGCGCAGGCTGCGGCCGTAAAGGCCGACCATCCCCTCGTAGGCTCGTTCGGATGCGATGAACAGGCGGCCGGCGGGCCGGCCCGCCTCCGGTTTCAGAAAGCGGCTGCAGAGCATGGGGGTCAAGGTGAGAGAGACCACCCCCGAGATAAGAATGGCCACCCCGATGGTGACGGCGAACTCGCTGAACAGGCGTCCCAGGATGCCCCCCATGAAGAGGATGGGGATAAAGACCGCCACCAGGGACAGGGTCATGGAGACGATGGTGAAGCCGATCTCCCGGGAGCCGTTCAAGGCGGCCTTGACGGGACCCTCCCCCTTCTCCAGGTGGCGCACGATGTTCTCCAGCATGACGATGGCGTCGTCCACCACGAAGCCCACCGCCAGGATCAGCGCCATGAGGGAGAGGTTGTCGATGTTGTATCCCAGCAGGTACATCACCGTGAAGGTGCCGATCAGCGACATGGGTATCGCCAGGCTGGGGATTGCCGTGTAGGCGAGCCGCCGAAGGAAGAGAAAGATGACCAGCACCACCAGAACCAGGGTGAACATCAGCGTGAACTGGATGTCATGCACGGACTCCTCGATCGACACCGAGGCGTCGGTCAGGATGTGCAGGGAAACCGAGGCCGGCAGCTGCGCCTGGATGACCGGCAAAAGCGCCTTGACCCCCCTTGCCACCTCGACGGTGTTCGTGCCCGGCTGCCGCTGGACGGCCAGGATGATCGAGCGCTGGTCGATGTACCACGCGGCCACCTTGTTGTTTTCGACGCTGTCGTAGACCGCACCGATATCGCCGATCCGCACCGGCCGTCCGTCCCGGTAGGTGACGATCACCGAGCGGTAGGGTTCGGCTTGGGTGAGCTGCCCGCTCGTCTGCAGGGTGAAGGCCTGGTGGGTGCCGTAAAGGGTCCCGGTGGGCAGGTTGACGTTGGCGCGGCGCACGGCATCCACCGCCTGGTCGATGCCGACACCTCGGGCAGCCAGCTCCCGGGGGTCGATCTGGATGCGCACGGCATATTTCTGGGCGCCGTAGACCTGCACCTGGGCGACCCCGTTCACCATGGAGATGCGTTGCGCCATCAGGGTCTCGCCATACTCGTGCAGAGCGTAGAGCGGCAGGGTGGGCGAAGTGAGGGCGATCCGCAAAATCGGCTGGTCGGACGGGTTGACCTTGCGAAAGTAGGGCGGCGTGGGCATGTCTTTCGGCAGATTTCGCGTCACCCGCGAAATCGCCACTTGCACGTCCTGGGCCGCCGCATCGATGTCGCGGTCGAGGTTGAACTGCAGGACGATCTGGGTGGTGCCCATGCTGCTCGCCGATGTCATGGAATCCAGCCCGGCGATGGTCGAGAACTCCTTCTCCAGGGGCGTAGCCACCGCCGTGGCCATGGTGTTGGGGTTGGCGCCCGGCAGTTGGGCCGTCACCTGGATCGTCGGGTAATCGATGTTGGGCAGGTCGCTGACCGGCAGCTTGGTGTAGGCCAGAACGCCGAACGCCAGCAGGGACACCATGACCAGCGTCGTCATGACCGGGCGACGGATGAAAGGCTCGGATAAGTTCATATCGAAATTCGATTCATGAGTCTTTGGGCTGGACCTTGGCGCCGGGCACCAGGCGCAGTTGCCCTTCGGTCACCACCGTGTCGCCGGGGGCCAATCCCTTTTCGATCACCGCATCATCGCCGACGCTCATCCCCGCCGTCACGGGCCGGGACTCCACGGTCTGGTCCGGGTTGACCACAAACACGAAGGTCCCATCCTGGCCGGTCTGGATCGCCACGGCCGGGATGAGGACGGCATCGGGACGCGTGGAGAGGGTCAGAACGGCCGTCACGAACTGCCCCGGCCAAAGCGCGCGGGCTGCATTGGCGAACTCGGCCTTGAGCATGATGGTCCCCGTCTGGCTGTTGACCTTGTTGTCGAGAAAGCTCAGCGTGCCGGTCTCCTCCACCGGCGGAGTGCCCGGTATCTGGGCCGCCACCGTCAGTACCCCCCCTGCCATGCGGGCCTTGATCGCGGTTAAGTGCTGCTGGGGGACCGCGAAGGCGACGTGGATCGGCATGATCTGGGCGATCTCCACCAAGACGCCCTTGTCGTCGCCGGCCTTTATCTGGCTCCCCACGTCCACGAGCAGTCTTCCGGTCCGGCCGGCCATCGGCGCGCGGATCGTGCAGTAATCGAGCTGCAGCTGGGCCCGCTCGACAATGGCCCGATCCGCCGCGGTCAGAGCCCGCAGCGCTTCAGCGTTGGCGCGGAACTGCTCGTATTTGTCCCGGCTGACATGGTTGTTGGCGACCAGCTCGGCATAGCGCTGCGCATCCATCTCCGCCTTGTCGGCCAGGGCGATGTCGCGCTCGAGCCTGGCCTGGGCCTCCCGCAGCGCCACCTGAAAGGGCCGCGGATCGATCGTGAACAGCAGCTCACCCCTTTTGACGTCCTGCCCTTCGCGGAAGTGGACCCCGACCAGCTCGCCGTCGACCCGCGATTTCACGGAGACCGTGGCAAAGGCTTCGACCGTCCCGATGGCCTGCAGCTGGACCGGCACCGGTTTCTGCACGGCAACGGCGACCCGCACCGGGACGAGAGGCTCCCGTTTCTCACGCTGGGGCGTGCCTTCGGTGCGTGTAAGAAATAGTACCGCAAATGCCGCACCGATCACGGTAAGGGCGACCGCGAGTGTCCTGAACGCTCTGCGTCTGCTGGGTGGAGTTGGAATGGTCTGCATGGAGTTCTCACCGGTCTGGGCGATAGTTGCCGGCCCATCCAATAGTACTATAGAGCAGTATCGGTCGTGTCGCCGCACAAATCAATAGGGAACGATCCTCACGGTGCGGCTGCGACGAGGCAGGGTCGGGTCTGCGGCCGGCTCAGCTGCGGACGCATTCGAAACCCGGGATGCTTACGAAGCGTTCCAGCCGACCGAGCCCCCAGGTTGCCAACGACACGAGCAGCAGGTAGACGGCGCCCACGACAAAAAAGACTTCCAGGTATTTGAAAAACATGGAGGCCAGGATCTTGGCCTCCCCCGTCAGCTCGATGCAGGTCACCATGTAGGCGAGCGAGGAGTACTTGATCAGGTAAATGAGCTCGTTGCCGCAGCCCGGCAAGGCCCGGCGAATGGCCTGTGGCAACAAGATGGAGAAGACGGCCCGTGCCCGGCTGAAACCGATCGAGCGGGCTGCCTGCATTTGGCCCAGCTTGATCGTGCGCAGCGCCCCGCGCACGTATTCGGCATGGTAGGCCCCGCTGCAAAGGGAAAAGCCCAGCACAGCCGCCGCAAAGGGGCTCAGGGTGATCCCCAGCTGGGGCAGGCCGAAGTACCACAGGTAGAGCTGAACCAGCAGCGGGAAGCCGCGAAACAGCAAACCGTAAAGTTCGGCCAGGCGCTTCCAGAGGGGGCGCCCGTAAACCCGCAGAGTGCCGGCCAGGACCCCGATTGCCAGGCCGAACACCGCTGAGGGCAGGATGAGGCCGAGGCTGACCCAAAAACCCCGCAGCATGGCGGGCGCTACCTCCTGGGTGTAGAATGACAGGTCCATGCCGGTCACACCGTCTGGGAGGAACCGGAGTGCAGGCGGGCGATCTTGGAGCAGAACTCCCGGGTACGCTCCTGTTGGGCGCAGTTGAGGATCATCTCCGGGGGGCCCTGCTCTAAAATAATCCCGTTTTCCATGAAGATGATCTCGCTCGCCAGGGTGCCGGCAAAACCGATCTCATGGGTCACCAGCACCATGGTCATGCCGCCGGCCGCGAGATTTTGAATAACGACATGCACTTCGCCGATCAGTTCCGGGTCGAGGGCTGAAGTCGGCTCGTCGAGCAGCATCACCTCCGGGTCCATGGCCAGCGCCCGGGCAATCGAAACGCGCTGCTTCTGTCCGCCGGAAAGCTCGGCCGGGTATTTGGCGGCATGCTCCGCCAGCCCTACCCGGTCGAGCTCAGCCAGGGCCCGCTCCCGGGCCGCGGGCTTGGGGATCTTTCTGACCCGCACCAGGCCGATCTGCACGTTGTCGAGAGCGGTCAGATGATCGAAGAGATTGAAGTCCTGGAAGATCAGTCCGACCTTCTGCCGGTAAACGTAAAGTTCGGGCTTGTTGGTGGGGTCGATGGCCTGCCCCCGTAGATACACGCGCCCCTGTTCGAAACTCACCAGGAAATTGATGCAGTGCAGCAGAGTGCTCTTGCCGCTGCCCGATGGCCCGATAATGACCTTGATGTCCCCCTTGCGAAGCTCGAGGGAGACCCCCTTGAGCACTTCGGCATCCCCATAGCGCTTGTGGATATTTTCCAGCCGTAGCACCGGTGCGGTAGGGGTCATGGCGGGCGCCTCTTTCAGCGGGTGTATCCGGCCATCGCGACCCGCTCTTCGAGGGCTCGCAGCGCCTGGGTTCCCAGGTAGGTCAGCAGAAGGTAGATGAACCCCACCATCAGGTAAAGCCACAAATGCTGATAGGTGCGTGAGGCTACGTGGTTGGCCCGCGCCATGAGCTCGGCCACCCCCAGGGCATAGGTCACCGCGGAGTCCTTCATGATGACGGTGTACTCGTTGGACCAGCCGGGAAGCGCCAGGCGCAGGGCCTGGGGCAGAACAATGAGCAGAACCGCCCGGGTGTCGCTCATGCCGATGCACCGGGCGGCCTGCATCTGGCCGGCGGGCACGGCCAGGATGGCCCCGCGCAGGATCTGGGACTGGTAGGCGGAGCTGATCAGCCCCAGCACGACGATGGCGATGGCAAACGGGGAGAGTTCGATTTCAAGCGCGGCCAGCAGTCCGAAATAAAAAAGAAAGAGCAGCACGAGCAGCGGTATGCCCCGGAAAAACCACACGTAGACCCCGGTCACCCGGTGCAGCCACCGCGGCCCGTACACCTGGGCCAGGGCCATCAGCAGCCCCAGCACCAGGCCCATGGCCAGGGCCCCACCGACCACAGCGAGGGTGACGCCGACGCCTCCGATCACGTAGGGAAGCCCCTCGAGAACCGCCGTCAAACCGTCCTGAGCACTCATAACCGTCGACCCCTGAAAAGCGATGGAAGGCTGGAGCCCGGCTCCAGCCTTCCGACCCGCCTATCGTCTTGCCATGAACGGTTGGCCGGCATCAGCGCCAACGGTTCATCTCAACTCCCATTTCGTGACGAGCTCTTGGAACTTGGGGGAGGCCTTGAGCTTTTTCCACCCCTCGTTCAGCTTGGCGAGAAACTCGGCGTCTTCCTTGCGCACGGCATACCCGTAGTTGGTGTCGGGCTGGCCGTAGTTACCGATGGTTTTGACCTTCAGCCCCTTGCCCTGGGCATTCTTGAGCGCCGTGTTCGACACGGCAGCGCAGTCCGCCCGGCCGTTGAACACATCCTCGATTGCGAGCGGAGTGGTGTCGTAAGCCTTGAGTTCGAACTTGTAGCCTTTGTCCTGGAGATTTTCCTTCATCCATTTGGACTCGGCGCTGCCTCGCAGCAGGGCGATCTTGCGGCCGGGCTCCAGGCATTGCTTGTCGATGAGCTTGGAGTCCTCTTTCACCACCAGCAGCTGCTGGACGACCCAGTAGGGTTCGGTGAAGTTCACGGCCGCCTGCCGGGCCGGGGTGATGCTCATGCCGGAGGCGATCACATCGATCTTCTTGGCCTGCAGGGTGGGGACGATGGCCGCCCAGTCGGTGGGCTGGTGCTTGACCTTGAAGCCCATCTCCTTCGCGATCCAGTCCAGGGCGTCGATGTCGAACCCGGCCGGTTTGCCGTCCTTGTCGACGAACGAGAAGGGCGGGTAGGCCGCGTCGAAGCCGTTGATGTAAACCCTGTCCTGGGCCATCCCCGGGACCCCCCAGACAACCACCGCCACCGCAATGGCCAATCCAACGAGAGCCTGTTTGAACATAACCGTTTCTCCTTCCGTAGTAAGCGTGAAATTTCCGAAACCTGGGATACCCTCTATAACCCAATCCCGAAGACCTGACAAGCGCCGGACCTTCTCAAACAGAGGCTCCGGCACCCGGGCCGATGCGCTTGATCAGCACCTTGTCCACCCGGTTGCCGTCCATGTCCATCACCTCGAAGCGAAACCCTCCCCAGTCGAAATGCTCGCCGGATGCGGGGATGCGCCCGAGCGTCGCCATCACCAGCCCCCCCAGGGTTTCGTAGACATGCTCGTCCTCGAAGGGCAGGTCGTCCATGTCCAGTAGGTCCTTGAGCTCGTCCGCGAGCAGCTTGCCGTCCACGAGCCAGGAGCCGTCCTCGCGCTGGATGATATCGGCCTCCCCGGATTCATCCGGCATAGGGAGGTCGCCCACGATGGCCTCGAGGATGTCGCTGGTCGTGACCAGCCCCTGGAAGCCCCCGTGCTCGTCGATGACGATGGCCACCCGGGAGCGCTTTTTCTTGAACCGTTCGAGCACATGCAGCGCCGACATGCTCTCCGGCACGAAAAGGACCGGTCGCAGCACGGAACGCAGGTCGATCGGCCGGCAGCTCAGGTGATGCGAGAGCAAATCCTTGGCGTTCACCAGGCCGATGATCCGGTCGATCTGGCCCTCGGCGACCGGATAGTGGGTGTGGGTGGTTGCCGTGAGCTTGCGCTGGATCTCCTCGGCCGGCTCGTCCGGGTCGAGCCACACCACCTCGGGGCGCGGGGTCATCAGAACGCTGGCATTGCGGTCTCCCAGGCGAAACACCCGCTCGACCATTTCCTGCTCGGAGAGTTCGAAGACACCGACCTGGGTGCCCTGCGCGATCATGCGCTTCACCTCGTCTTCGGTCACCAGCGGCTCGGCGACCGGCTTGAAGCCGAAAACCCTCAGGACGAAATCCGTGGAGAGACTGAGCAGGTGAACGACCGGCGCGCCGACTCTGGAAAGAACCCGCATCGCCGGCGCCATACTCGAGGAGATGGCCTCGGCGCGGCTCAGGGCGATGCGCTTGGGCACCAGCTCGCCGACGACCAGGGAAAGGTAGGTGATCCCGAACACCACCAGGCCGAAGCTGGCGATCCCGGTGTGACCCGCCAGCCAGGGGACGCTCCGCAGCTGCACTTCGAGCCTGGCGGCGATCGTTGCCCCGCCGAAGGCGCCGGCCATCACCCCGATCAGGGTGATGCCGACCTGGATGGTGGACAGAAACTGGTTGGGGGAGTTGGCCAGGTCGAGGGCGATCTGCGCTCCGCGATGCCCCGCTTCGGCCTGCTGCTGCAGCCGGGCCCGGCGGGCGGATACGAGAGCCATCTCCGCCATGGCAAAGAGCCCGTTGCCGGCCACCAGGACCACGATGATGACGATTTCCCAGAAAAGTGAGTCCATACTTCCTTGTCAGCTTGCTGCGCCCTTCAACCCCTTGGGAGGCATGGCCTCCACTATAGAGGAAGTGCGGGAGGACGCACAACGAATTTTTGCTTTTGGGGGTTCAGGGGGAATGCGCTCGTCAGAACATTCCCCAAACCATTCGGGTGGCGGTGATGATCAGAAAGACGGCGAACACCCGCTTGAGGGAGACGACCGGAAGCCTGTGGGCCAGCCTGGCGCCCAAAGGCGCCGTCAGCATGCTGAACAGGGCGATTCCGAAAAGCGCCGGGAGGTTGAGATACCCCAGGTTCAATTCCGGCAGCCCGGGCACACCCACACCGTTGACGATGTAGCCCAGGGTGCCGGCCACCGCGATGGGAAATCCGATGGCGGCCGAAGTGCCGATCGCATGGTGGACGGGCACGTTGCACCAGCTCATGAACGGCACCGAAAGGGACCCGCCGCCGATCCCCACGAGGCTCGAAACCACACCGATGACCCCGCCGACCCCGAACATGCCGGCCCTTCCGGGAAGTGTACGGGCCGGCTGCGGCTTGAGGTTGAGCAGCATCTGAATGGAAACGTAGTAGAGAAACAGGGCGAAAAAGACTTTGAGAAACATCGTCGAAAGGAGCGCCGCCACATAGGTGCCCGAGAAGGTGCCAATAAGAATCCCCGGCGTGATGTTCCGGACGATGTCCCAGTGCACCGCCCCACGCCGGTGGTGGGCCCGGAAGCTGGACACCGAGGTAAACATGATGCTGCCGAGAGAGGTGCCGAGCGCCATCTGCATGAGGTGCTCCGGTGCGAAGCCTTGAGAGGTGAAGAGAAAGAAAAGGATCGGGACGACGACAATCCCGCCGCCGACGCCGAGCAGCCCGGCAATGATGCCTGCAATGGAGCCGAACACGGGGTAGAGAAACCAAAGAACCATGCGCACTTCTCCGCTCTGGACCCGGATGGATGTTTCGAACCAGCGGCTATATACTCGCAACCATACCAAGAGAAAAGCCAAAATTCCACGCAGGGCGGCTTCGACCCCCACCTGCCGCCACGAAGGCTTGCATCGGCGCATGGAGTGCGGTATGCCGGATCTGCCTTTCGGACCTACCCTAAAAGCGAGGGAGGGGACCGCGAACATGCCGCAATCCGCCAGGATATACAGCGGAACGCTCTACGATGCCATCGAGCTGGCCGCGCGGGCTCATCACGGCCAGGTTCGCAAGGGCACCGAAATCCCCTACCTGGTGCACCCGCTGGCGGTCGCCGCCATCCTGATTCGCGCGCACTGCCGGGAGGATCTGGTCGTTGCCGGCATCCTGCACGACACGCTGGAAGACACACCGTTGACCGTCGGCGACATCCGCCCGCGGTTCGGCCCGCAGATCGCCGACCTGGTCGTCGGTCTTTCCGAACCGGACAAGCAGGCCCGGTGGGAAGACCGCAAGGCCCACACCCTGGCGTACCTCGAGCATGAAGCCGGAGAGGACGTGCTCTTGGTGGCCCTGGCCGACAAGCTCGACAATGTCCGGGCGATCCGCACGGGTCTGGCCGATGAGGGCGAAACTTTTTGGGAGCGCTTCAATCGGCCGGAAAACGACCAGAACTGGTATTACCGCGGGCTGGTCAGGGCTTTTTCAGCCCGCATGCGCACCGAACCCGGCCTGTCCCTTTTAAAGGATTTCGGGTCCGAAACCGCGGAGGCATTCCGGGGAACACCGACCTGACCGCCGCTCACCCGGTAGGCCGGACTGCGCGCGGTCGGCCCTTGACAGAGTCCGGGGATACAATTAGATAACCTGAATCTGTTGCGCAACGCCGCCGTTGCAGCCAACCTTATCCATCCCAAGGAGGAAACGCATGAAAAAAGGTTTAGTGTTTGCACTCGCAGTCCTGATGCTGTTCGCGTTCAGCGGGCCGGCCGCGGCCCAGTACAAAGCCACCATGAAACTGGCCTCCACCCAGTCCATGGACCACCCCTACATGATCGGGGCGCAGAAGTTTGCCGACCTGATCAAGGAGCGCACCAACGGTCGCATCGAGATCAAGCAATACCCCAGCAACCAGTTGGGCAAGGGCGAGCGCGAGATGACCGAGGGCATTCAGCAGGGCGCCATCGACCTGCTGGTCACCTCCACGGGGCCGCTGGGCGGCTTCAGCCCCTCCATCAACATTCTCGATTTCCCCTTCCTGTTCCGCGACAACGCCCATGTGGACCTGGTGCTGGACGGCCCCATCGGCCGCAAGCTGCTCGACGACTTCGAAAAAGCCAACATCAAGGCCCTCTCTTTCTGGGAAAACGGCTTCCGCCACCTGACCAACAACAAAGTTTCGGTCAAGCAGGTGGGCGATGCCAAGGGCCTCAAAATCCGCACCATGGAGAACAAGGTGCACCTGGCGGCCTGGAAGGAAGCGGGCCTCAACCCCACCCCCATGGCCTGGGGCGAAGTCTACACGGCCCTGCAGCAGAGAGTCATCGACGGCCAGGAGAACCCGGTGGCGGTCTACTACGCCTCCAAGTTCTGGGAAGTGCAGAAAAACTTCTCGCTCACCGCGCACGTCTACTCCCCCTCCCCCTTCCTGATGAGCAAGAAGACGTTCGACGCCATGCCCAAAGAGGACCAGGCATTGTTCGTAAAGACCGCCTACGAGGCGGGCAAGTTCCAGCGCAAGACCAACCGCGACGCGGAAGAGGCCAAGATCCAGGAGATCGCCAGCAAGGGCGTCACCGTGGTGCGCGACGTGGACCGCGAGAGTTTCAAGAAGGCCATGGCACCCATCTACGACCAGTTCAGCAGCCAGTTCAGCAAGGCCGACATCGAAGCCATCATGAACGCGAAGTAAGCCACATGAAACCATCGGGCGTCCTTTCGGATCGGCAGAAAGGGCGCCCTTTCTTTATCTTGCCATCGCAGAGGGTCCGGCCATGCGCGTTTTGCAGGGGTTCAACGAAGTCCTAGTGAAACTGGGGAGCTGGGGGACGATTCTCTTTATGGCCGTCATCGGCTTCGTGATCCCCTATGAGGTGATCGGCCGCTACGTATTCGAAAGCATGAGCACCTGGTCCGGAGAGGTTTCGACCTATTCCCTGGCATGGGCGTCGATGCTGGGGGGCGCTGTTGGCCTGAAGAAAGGCTACCAGGTCAAAATGGACTCCGTGGTCGCATCCGTACCGCCGGTGGTAGCCAACACCTTGAAGTTCACCGCCTATCTTTCGGCCCTGTTCTTCTTCGGCATGATGTTCGGCTTCGGCCTGTTCCAAACCATCTACAATTGGAAGCAGACTTCGCCGGCCATCGGCATCATCATGAGCGTCCCCTACGCAGCGCTGCCGGTGGGTTTCTTCATCATGTTTTTCCTGACGCTGGAGGAATTTCTGGGCTTCCTCGGCTTGGGGCCCAAAGGAGAAGCCGCATGATCGCCGTTTTCGCCCTTTCCTTCATCGGGCTCTTGTGCATCTCGGCGCCCATCACCGTGGCACTGGGCGGATCGGCCCTGGCCTATGCCCTGATCAGCGGCAATCTTCCGGTCACCACCATTATCCAGACCACCTTCGGCGGGCTCGCCACGTTTCCACTGCTGGCCATCCCGCTGTTCATGCTGGCCGGCAACCTCATGAACGAAGGCGGCATCACGGCGGATCTGGTGCGCTTCGCGCGCCTGATGCTCGGGCACATCCGCGGCGGGGTGGGGCTCGCCACCATTCTGGCCTGCGCCATCTTTTCGGCCATCACCGGGGCGGCGGTTGCCACGGCGGTGGCGATCGGGGTGGTCATGATCCCGGCCATGAAAAAAATGGGCTACGACGAGGAGGTCGGCGCGGCCCTGACGTGCACCGCATCCTGCATGGGGCCGATCATTCCTCCCAGCATCCCGTTTATCATCTACGGCGTCACGGCCAACGTCTCCATCGGGGCGTTGTTCCTGGGCGGGGTGTTCCCAGGGCTGGTGCTGGGCGGCGCCCTGATGGTTTACATGTACGTGCTTGCAGTCAAGCGCGACTACCCGTGTGACCCGCGAACTTCGTTCAAGGAGCTCGTCATTGCGGGATGGAAGGCGCTGCCGGCCCTGTTCATGCCGATCATCATCATGGGCGGGATCCTGAGCGGCATGTTCACCCCGACCGAGGCGGGCGGGGTGGTCGTGATATACGCGGCATTCGTCGGCACGGTGGTCTACCGGCGTTTGACTTTTAAAAGCATTCCGAAGGTGCTCCTCAACGCCGGCCTGGAATCGGGCATGGTGATGATGCTGATCGCCCTCTCGGAACCCTTCGCCTGGATCGTCTCGGCCGATCAGATCCCCCAGCTCATGATCGACTGGATCTCCAGCGTGACCACTTCGCCCTACATGATCCTGCTGCTAATCAACATCTTCCTGCTGCTGCTGGGGATTCCCATCGAGACCGCGCCGGCGCTGGTCATCGTGACCCCGGTGCTGGCGCCCATCGCCGCCAGCATGGGCATCGACCCGGTGCACATCGGCATCGTCATCTGCCTCAACCTGGTTCTGGGCCTGATCACCCCGCCGGTCGGCGCGGTGCTCTTTGCGGTCTGCGCGGTGGGCAACGTCACCATCGACAAGCTGAGCAAGGCCATCTGGCCCCCGTTTCTGGTCTCGCTGGTGGTGCTCGCCATCGTCACCTACGTGCCCTGGCTGAGCACGTTTTTGCCCAAGTGGTTCATGGGCTATTAGAAAAGCGTTTGAAGAGGACACCCATAATGGCAGACCCTATCAAGCCCCGCGGACCGCTGCGCTCCTCGGTCATGACCCGGGGGGTGGACCGCGCCACGCATCGTTCCCTGCTCTACTCCATGGGGTGGCGGCCGGAGCACCTCGAAAAGCCCCTGGTGGCCGTGGTCAACTCGTTCAACGAGCTGATGCCCGGCCACATCCACCTCAACGCGCTCTGCCAGGCGATCAAGCTCGGCATCGCCGAGGCCGGCGGCACTCCGCTCGAGTTCCCCACGATCGGCGTGTGCGACGGACTGGCGACCGGACATGCGGGCATGCGCATGCCCATGCCCAGCCGCGAGCTCATCGCCGACTCGATCGAGATCATGATCACCGCCCACGCCTTCGACGCCATGGTGCTGCTGACCAACTGCGACAAGGTCACCCCGGGGATGCTGATGGCGGCGGCGCGCCTCGACATCCCGGCCCTGCTGGTGGCGGGCGGCCCCATGGACACCGGCTGCTTCCGCGGAAAGCGGGTTTGCTACAACGATCTCATGGAGGCCGAGGGTTTGGTGGAGCGGGGGAAGATGCCGCCTGAGGAGCTCGCCGCCTTCGAGGAGGTGGCGGTCTGGGGGCCGGGCGCCTGCGCCATGATGGGCACGGCCAACTCCATGAACATCCTGGCCGAGGCCCTGGGCATGACCCTGACCGACAACGCCCTCACCCCGGCCACCTCCGGAGCCAGAGTGGCCATCGCCCGCCGCGCAGGGCGCAAAATCATGGAGTTGCACGCGAAAAACATCCTGCCGCGGGACATCCTGACCCCCGCCGCCTTTCAGAACGCTCTCGCCGTCGACATGGCCGTCGGCGGCTCCACCAACACCTGCCTGCACCTGCCGGCCATCGCCGCCGAGGCCGGTGTCGCTCTCGGCCTGGAAGAGTTCACGGCCGCCGCGGGGCGCGTGCCGCACCTGGTCCTGCTCAAGCCGGCCGGCCGGCATTTCCCCCTCGACTTCTACAACGCCGGCGGAGTGGCGGCGTTGATGAAAGAGCTTCTCGACCACGGCAAGATCCACGGGGAGTGCCTGACGGCGACCGGCATGCGCATGGCTGAAAATATCTCCTCCCGCCGGATCACCGACGAGGATGTGATCCGGCCGGTCGGAAACCCGTTGAGCCCGACCGGGGGGCTGGCGGTTCTAAAAGGCAGCCTCGCACCGGAGGGCGCAGTGGTCAAAAAGGCGGCCGTAGCACCGGAGATGATGACCCACCGGGGGCCGGCCCGCGTCTTCGAGCGCGAAGAGCCGGCCCTGGAAGCCATCTTCGCAGGCCGGATCAACCCCGGCGACGTCGTGGTCATCCGCTATGAGGGCCCCAAGGGCGGGCCGGGCATGCGCGAGCAGCTGTTGCCCACCTCCGCCATCATCGGCATGGGCCTGGGCAAATCGGTGGCCCTGGTCACAGACGGCCGTTTTTCCGGCGCCACCCAGGGCGCCTGCGTCGGTCACGTGACCCCCGAGGCCTATCTGGGCGGGCCGCTCGCCTTTGTCCATGAAGGCGACCGCATCTCGATCGACATCCCGGCAGGGCGAATCGACCTCGAGGTGCCGGTCGAGCTGATCGAGGAGCGCAGAAAGAGCTGGCAGATCCCGGAGCACACGGCCCTCGCCCAGGGGACCCTGCTGGAGCGCTACCGCCGGCTGGTGGGGCCGGCCACACGCGGCGCGATATTGGAGTAGCCACCGGCCGGGCGAAAGAGAAGCCATTCATGAAAATCCCGGATTTTCTTGCCGGCCTGATGGAGCAGCGTCGGGATGCGCGCAAGGCCGAAGATGGGCTGCTCGCGGCCGTGGAAACCGCAGCCGGTCTGGTCGACCCGAAGATCCGCTGGGTGACGGGCTACCGCAGGAAGCTCAAACCCGCAGTGGCGCGAACCCTGGAATACGCCGATGAGCTGATCGCGAAAATCCCGGGCCCCATCATCGCGCACCCGGACCGCTGGGACCATGACCCTCTGCTGCGGGCGGTTTTTTCCACACCGGAAGAGATCCTCCTCACTTTAAAATCCCACCCGAAAGCCCGGGAATTTCTGGAGGCATCCGCCGGAGCTCCGTTCTGCGCCCTGCTGACGATGACCCGGGAGGAGCGGTCGGTTTTCGGAGTCCAGCTGGAAGGGGACACCGTCAGGCGCGACGTCCGCCGGACCGCCGTGAATTTTGTGGACCTGCGGCTCTTGGCCCCCGCCCCCCTCGAAGAACAGACCCGCGAGCACCTGCGCCGGCGGACACTGACGATCTTGTGCTCCACCGCGATGGGCCGGATCCTCGCACTGAGAGCGCGGGCGCACGACTTGGGAGAGCAGCGCGAGCTGCTTCAGATCAAGCTCAAGATCCGCGAGAGCAGCCGAAAAGACATCAGCGCTTTGATGTGCGGCTCCGAGGCCTGCGATGCGGGATTTGTGCGAACGCAGGAGGCCCTGGAGGAGATCTCTCGGGAAATCGATGCGGCCAAGGCCGAGCTGGGCGGCCCGGCGGAATGCCTCGAACACGTCCTGCGCATCCTCTCCCACCCGGAGGAGCATTTGTGGGTCGAGCCGCTGCGACTCAGACTGACCCCACTGGGCCTCAAAGCCGCAGCGGAGTCATCGGAACCTTCGGCCGAGATCGAGCTCTGCGAGTTCAAGGTTCGGGAAGGCCTGCACCGCGCAGCGGTCTTCGTGCACTTCACCCACCGCCAACCGCCCCCCTGATTCCTCAGTTGACGGCCTTTTCCGTCTTGGGGGTGTGGCAGAGGCTCTCTCCCACCTGCGATGGGATGTCCTGAGTGAAGACTCCCCAGGCCCCGCCGGTCACCCGGGAGCAGGTAATCCCGATCAGCCGGCGGAAGGGTCGGCCGAACTGGCGATCACCTCACCGGATCGTCTTGTCGGGGGGGGTCGCAGGTGACGGCCCGCGGCAGGGCGCGCAGGGCCAGAAGCGCCGCCACAAGATAGAACAGCGCGGCGGCGCCGAAGACCGCGCGCATCCCCAGCCACACGGCGATCGACACGCCGACCATGGGCGCGACGGCGCGCGCGCCGGAGTTGATCGAGTTGTCCAGGCCGTATACCGCCCCCTCGTCCCCGCAGGCGGTGTAGCGGGCGAGCAGGGCGCTCACCCCGGTTACCACCCCGCCGTGGGCAATGCCCGCAAACAGCTGCAGCACCAGAAACTGCCATCCGCTCGTTGCGACACCCTGCAGCAGGAACGACAAAAACCCTAAAAAGGAGCACAGCACGACGATGCGCCGGTGGCCGGCGCGGTCTCCCAGCCGGCCGAAGAAGACCGAGAAAACGGCGGCCGAAGCCGAGGCCAGGCCGATCACCAACCCCGTGAAGCTGTTCACCCGCGTGGCGTCCGCGATCAACTCCAGCGCAAACAGGGGCAGGATCGGCAGAAAGAGCATGCGCACCAGCGAGTCGAGAAAGCGCAGGCTGTAGGTGGTGAGCACCCCGGCGGCGGCGAAAATCCGGCGCCACTCCTTCCAGAAGTCGAACTTTCGTCCCACGGGGCGGTCCGCGGCCGTGAAGGTCTCCTCCACCCCGAAGACCACGACCCCGCCGGCGATGGCCAGGAGGGCGGCGGTCACGTAAAAGGCCGCACGGTATCCGAAGGCGTCGGCCACGGCCCCGCCGATGACCGGGCCCACGCCGACCCCCAGCCCCATCCCCACCTGCAGGAGGCCCATGGCATAGCCGGTGCGCTCCCGCGGGACCTGCGAGGCCACCAGGGCATTGGCCGCACCGATGGTGCCCGTGATCAGCCCCTGGATGGTGCGCAGGAGCACCAGTTCCTCGGCCGAGCGCACGAAGGCCATCAGCCCCAGGAGCAGCGCCCCCCCGAACATGGCCCGCTCCACCATGAGCTTGCGTCCCCAGCGGTCGGCCAGCGTTCCCCAGAACGGCGAGGCCACCATCATGGTGAAGGCCTGGCACGAAAACACCAGCCCGGAGAGGAGGTCCGTGTTGAGGGAGGCGGCCGAACCCAGGGATTTCACGTAGAGCGGCAGGAACGGGAAAATGCTGGAGAAGCCGATCGATGTGATCGTCTGGCAGAACACCATGATGGCGAGGGTTCGGCGCCACGGGGTCGCCGGGCCGGGTGGCGGTGAGGTGGGCCTCATGCGGCACGGATGCTCAAGGCGGAAGCATCACTTGTTCTTGCGGGCCATGTCCCGGCAGGCCTGGGCAATGTGCTGCGGGCCGAACCCGTGCTTGTTGAACAGGTACTCCTGGTCTCCCACCTCGCCGAACCGGTCGGGGACCCCCAGGCGCTTCACCCTGACCGGGTGGTGTTCGGCCAGGACCTCGCAGACGGCGCTGCCGAGCCCGCCGATGGTGCTCTGGTTTTCCACCGTGACGACCCCGCCGGTGCGCCGCGCGGAGTCGATCAGGGCCTGCGCGTCGAAGGGCTTCACGGACGGGTAGTGCAGCAGGTCGACGCCGATCCCCTCGGCCGCCAGTTCGCGGGCGGCATCGCGGGCGAAGCGGGTCATGAAGCCCGTGGCCACCAGGGTCACGTCCGCGCCTTCGGCCAAGCGCACGGCGCGTTGCGGGTCGAACCGGCAGCCTTCCTCGAAGATCTGCGGCATCTTGAACCGCACCAGCTGTAAATAGGTCGGCTGGCGGTGCTCGGCCATGTGGAACATCACCGCTCTCAGCTCGTGGGCGTCGGCGGGGCTGTAGACGTGCATGTTCGGCATGGCCCGCATGATGGCCAGGTCCTGGAAGCACATGTGGGTGCCGCCGTTGGGGCCCTGGGTGATGCCCGGGGAGTTACCCACGATCTTGACGTTGTTGTCGGCGTAGGCGACGCTGATGGTGATCTGGTCGTAGCAGCGGCGGGAGGCGAAAGCGCTGAAAGTAGCGCAGAAGGGGATTTTGCCCTCGCGCGCCAGGCCGGCGCCTACCCCGATCATGTTGGCCTCCTGCACCCCGCAGTTGATGAAGTGGCGAGGGTGCCGGCTCGCGACCTCGGGGATGGTGGCATCCGCCTTGGCCAGGTCCGCCTCGAGACAGAGGACATTCGGGTTGCGTTCAATCAGCTCGTTCAGCGTGAGCGCGTAGACCACGCGCATTTCCTTCTCGTGATGGCTCATCGGGCCTGCTCCTTGCTCAGTAGGGCAAATCCAGCTTGCACTCCAGCCCGCACATGTAGCGGTCGTAGGTCGACTGGTCGGGCACCTTGATGTTGTGGCAGTCCACCAGCCCCTCGGACTCGCGGTTGCCCTTGCCCTTGATCGTGTGAGCCAGTATCATGGCCGGTTTGCCGGCAACGGCATCGGCGGCGGCAAGGGTCGACCGGATGGCCTGCCAGTCGTGCCCGTCCATCTCGAAGACCTCCCAGCCGAAAGCGCGCCACTTGTCGGCCAGCGGCTCCAAGTTGACGATCTCCTCGGTGCGGCCGTCGATCTGCATTTTGTTGTAGTCGCAGATGGCGATGAGGTTGTCCAGCCGGCGGTGGCCGGCAAAAAGCGCCGCCTCCCAGATCTGCCCCTCGTCGCTCTCTCCGTCGCCGATGATGCAGAAGACCCGATGGGGCCGGCCGTCCAGCTTGGCCGCCAGGGCCAAACCGCAGGCGCAGGAGAGCCCCTGGCCGAGGGAGCCGGCCGTGATCTCCACTCCCGGCGTCAGGATCTGGTCCATGTGGCTTGGAAGCCGGGTCCCGTTGGCGTTGATGGTGGCCAGCCACGCCTTGGGGAAAAAACCCTTGTAGGCAAGTGCGGTGTAGACGATGGGGCCGGCGTGCCCCTTGGAGAGGACCAGCCGGTCCCGCTCCGGCCATTCGGGTTCCTCCGGCCGGACGTTCATGACCTGGAAATAGAGGCTGATGACGATCTCCACCAGACTCATCACCCCGCCGAGGTGGCCGGAACCGGACCGGCAGATGGCGTCCGTGACGACGTACCGGAACTCCCGGGCCAGAGCGTCCAGCTCCTCGTGCGATAGCTCCCGCTGCTCCACTCTACCTCCTCGCTTCTCCCGAAATTTTGCAATGCCATGTGAACAGAACCGTGCGGTTCGAATAACAGAATCCGCTAATGGATTCAAGAAAAAGGGTAAAACGCCTGAAACCGGTTCGTTTGGATCGAGGGGGAAAACTTGAAAGAAAATAAATTCACACACTGAACAAAGCTCAAATAATTAAAGAAAAAACATCAAAACGTTTTGATTTTTTTATTGACAATAAATATAAAGGCGTGTCAATTTAGTCGTGTATCGTACCTTATCAACAAGAGCCCAGGATCCAGGGCCGCCTTCACCCCTGCAAAAAATTTTAATTTGATCTTGAATAGATATACGCTCTTTTTTTGAACTGACCAAGCTCCCAGACTATCTGTTTGACTGTTCACCCCTGCTTTGAAGTGTTTGACCATAACAAAAAAGCCACGGAAAGGGACGATGCGATGGTCATCCAGAAGATCCTGCTTCCTTACAACTTTACCCCGCTTGATCAAAAGGCCGTTGATTTCACAATCGAAGCTTTTTCCCACCTCACAGCCGTGGAGGTAACCATCTTCAAAGCATACACGCCGCTTCCCAATATCGATGCATCGGATGCCACCGGCACCGGCAAGCTTAGAGAGAGCATGGCCTATTTAAGCGACAGGTTGGCCCGACGCGAGTCCGAGCTGAATGACGTCAGGCAGAAATTGACCTCAAAGGGGTTCGAAGAGGCCCGCATCAGAACCATCTTTAAGCCCAGGCAGAAGGACGTCGCCAGTGAAATAATCGAACTGAACATTTACAACCGGTTCGATGTCATCATCCTCAACCGTAAGCAGGGCCGCATCGGCCGGTTCTTTTCCGGAAGTATTTCGAATAAAATCATTATGTCGCTGAAGGACACCACGGTGTGCGTGGTTTCATAAGTCTTCGGATCATCACCCGGCAATCGATACCGTTTTAGGAGGAACTTCATGGGTACTGACAAAAAAATCGATTTCAACGTGTTCAAAGTCGTCTTCCGGGCTATGGCACAATCCGAAGACCTTGAAGTTATGACCAACCATATAGCCCAACTCCTGGTCGCCGCGCTTGAGATCAAGGGTTGCACCATTTTCGCCTTGAATCCCGAGACCGACGAACTGGAAATGCTGGCCAGTTTCGGGCTGAGCATGCATTATGTCCACAAAGGGCCCGTCTTGACCGACAAAAGTCTGTCCGCGGATTCTAACGGGAAACCGACGATCATCCCCGATATTCACAAAACCAATCGCCTTCAATACCCGGAGGATGCCAAAACGGAGGGAATCGGGGCCATCGTATCCATTCCGATCCGCGCCCGCGAGAAGGTAATCGGGGCGCTGCGGCTATATCACCACGACGCCTGGGATATCTCGGAGGAAGATGTCGATTCGCTGCTGGTGTTGGCCGAGAGCATCGGAATAGCGATGAACTTCACACGGGTACTTAAGGCGTTGAAAACCATCGGCTACGTCATCGAGGACATCGATGGGGTTTGGAAAGGGGCCTCGGAGTAAGCATCCCTTTGCCCTGGTTGGAAGGAACCGTTTCAATGAACGCCGGACCATCGGAGCTGATCTGCTATTGCTTTAACCACACACGCGGTGACATCGAGCGGGATCTGGCCCAAAACGGGCGCTCGCTGATCCTCGAGGCCATCATGGCCGCCAAGCGCATGGGCGCCTGCCAATGCGCTGTAAAGAACCCCAAGGGCTTCTGATGCCTGACCGATGTCCGCCGGGTGTTGGACGAGATGAATTCCTGCCGAAAATAGCCGTATGAAGGCAACCTCAGCAAGCCGTCAGTTCAAAACCTCGATACGCCTCTCGTAAATTCAGAAAATGAAGACGTCAAAAACCAAAACGGCTGGAGAGCCCGCGGAAGGTTCGGCCGGGGGGCGATCAAACGAGCGTCTATCTCTATCCAACTGATGAATGGCCGGACCACCAGCCGCAGGGGAGGAATGAACGGGCGGTTCATTCACAGGCAGGGGCTGGTGGGTCCGGCCAAGCCTCAGGCGACTGCGTGTACCAAAATTCGAGAGGATGCGTTTATGACATCGATCCGGTGGTCGCCTCGCAGTGGATGCCGACCTTCGTATGGGAAAAAAGCGACAATCAGCCCGAACGACCGAGAAATTCAACTATCTTTCGCTCCAAAAACTTCTTTGACCGCAACCCTGCGAGGGTTTCGACCACCTGACCGTTTCGCACAAACCACAGAAGTGGAATGCTTTTGATGCCATATTTCTCCACGGCACCCTCCACCCAGTACACCGGAAAGCGCACCCGGTTTTTAGTCAAAATCGGTTGAATGGCCAAGGGGCCTTCCAGGTCGAGGCTGAACCCCACAAGTTTGAATCCCTGTCCCTCATATTTGCTGAAAATGTCATTCAAAGCAGGAATCTCCTCGATGCAGGGGTGGCACCAGGCGGCTAAAAAGACCACCACACACTGATTCGAGGGATCATGGATGATCCGATCCATTTGGGCAAGCTCCAAACGCATCGCCTGGACGGGTTCATCCCCGGCGGCCGCCCCAACGACAATAAATGCTGCCAGGACGGCCATTGCGGCGGTCAGTATGCAAACGAATGGGATCGGCATGGGTCCTCTTTCCGCTTCTTTCTCCTTCTTCGCCCAACGGCGCACCGAATGAAGTCGGGCCCCCAAATTCGCGTTTTGCCCTTTTTGCAGGTGCTTGGCGTGCCTGCTGACCGCAGCTGGCAGGTTGAATTTAGAGCTCAGCTTTCTCGAGCAGAATTTTCAGCATTTGCCCTGCATCGGCCGGGCCGCCGAGCTTGGAATAAAAAACCCTGTGCGTGCCGTCCGAATGGATGCGCACTCCGATGAAGTAAGGCGTGCGCACTTCACCCATTTTTCGATGAACGCCAAAATCCCCGTCGGCAAAGAGCGGGAAGGGGACTTCATAGGTTTTCCTGAAATAATTGACCTCAAAGGCGGTGTTGCCGGCGCCGATGCCGATTATCTTCACTCGGCCCTTTAGCTTCGGATCAGCCTCGATTTGACGATAGAGTTTGTTGACCGTAGGAGCCTCCCGCTGGCAGTGCGGGCAGTACATGCTGAAAATTTCAACGATGACGACATCGGCCTTGATTTCCGGTATCCGAAACCCCTTCGCCTGGTCCAAGCCCAGGTAGTGACGGTGCGCCGGGTCCTCGGGAGCCGGGAGGACGACATCGGGCAGGGTCCCGCCCTCAGCGGGCGGTTCACCCGCCGCCATGCTCCGGGCAGGCAGAGCAGCAATGATAATGCCGAGGATTAGGGCTGCTATTGCAGAGCGCAAGGTAAGTCCTCCTCACTGGCCATCCGGTCAGGTCGCTAACCGAGAGGGCGCGGCGGCCGTGTAGCCTGCCTCGATCGCCTTGAGATCAAGATGCAGGCTGGCCACCTGTTCCAGGGCAGGGTAGCCGGAACGCCTGAGCACCCGCGTGTCCACCGCTTTTACATATCGGCTGCAGGATGTGCAGGCGTCCACGCGGTATTCCTTTTCCTCTTCGCTGTAAAAATAGAGCAAGCCCTCCTCGCCCCGGTTGCCGCAAAAGGGGCAGAGCGCTCGGTTGACGGGCCACTTGTGCCAGCAGAAGCTGCAGAACAAGAAGCGCCGGCCTTCGGCTTCGATCCATGCGATCGCAGGCGCGCTGCCGCACACCGGGCAGCAGCCTTGCTCCCCAGAGGGAAAGGGCTCGAGGTACTGGGCCAGGTGGGCGGCAAAGGTGCAAAAGGAAGGCCGCAGGCTGTGGTAGAGGAAAAAAGCCAGGGATTCCGGCTCGATCCCCATCTCGCCTGCGCCGGCGAGGACAACCGATTCCTGCGCTTTTAAAAACGGCGCAAAAAGCGTTGCCGCCTGGCCCGAATGGTCGGAGAGGACCCGGGCCGCCCCGGCCAGCTGCGGCCCGCCGTCGATCGCAATTCGGCAAAGGTCCCGCAAAAGCTCTCCGGACACCTGGTGGTCGAAGTTCATTTCCGAGGTCATGACCAGGGGCATTCGCTCCTGGCGTTTGATGCGGATCAACTCCTCCGGCAGATGAATGGGGGCCAAGCGGATGCGCGGACGCGCCTCTTCCTGGGCCGAAAAAATCCGCCCGTAAAAAGTGATCAGATCCCTGTAGGAAGGCCTGTCGGTAATGATTCCCGCAACCGCCTGCCGTAACGCGTCGGGGGTGTACTCCAGGGGTGGATGCATGCGTCGCGCTGATTTCCTGAGCCGGTGAGAGGGTGACCCGGGTTTTTGGAATGAACCGGCAGGGGAGAGAAAATCAGGCCCTCCCCCGCCGTTTCGTTCGGCACCCGGCTACCCGAGCTGGGAGAAAAAACCCCTCAGCGGGCTCAACAAACGCTGCATGGCCACAGCGCGCGTGATGTCGAATTCGCGCTCGGAGGCCACCGCGTATTCCCAATAAAGATTGGGGTTAAAGGCCACCAGATAAATCACGCGGGTCTTGTCCGGGTTGAGCAGGGTCGCCTTGGGGTATTTTTGTTTTAGTTCGGACAGGCGCGCCTGGCCCCAGGCCCGCATGTCCCGGTACTCCCCGAAGCTCATCGCGCCCGTGGGGCAGGCCTTGACGCAGGCCGGCACCAGCCCGTTGGAGACCCGGTCGATGCACATGTCGCACTTGGAGAGGCTTCCGTCCGGCCCCTTGCGGGGGATGTTGTAGGGGCAGGACTGAATGATGCTGTCCGTGTCCAGATCCTTGGTCACCTTGGTGTAGAGCACCGCGCCGGTGGCCTTGTCCTTGTAGATGGCTTTCGGCTCCCCGGCGGATTCCAGACACGGGGGCTCGATGCAGTGCCGGCACTGGTCCGGAAAAAAGAGCCAGTGCAGCCTTTTTTCGATCTCAGCCTCGCTCATCCGAACCAGCTTGAGCGTCGTGAAGGAGAGATCTTCCGGGTTCTGGAACGACCCGCGGTTGGTGGTTTTTTCCGCCGGCAGCCCTTTCCATTGCTTGCAGGCCACCTGGCAACCTCGGCAGGCAGTGCACACGGTCGTGTCGATGAAAAATGCCTTTGCCATGTTCGATCACCTCCTTCCGTTAGATCTTCACAATGTTGACCATGAAGGCTTTGGATTCGGGAATGCGCGTGTTGGGGTCCCCGGTGGACGGGGTCAGCAGATTGGCGCTCTCCTCCTTCCCGCTCTCCGGCCAGCGCCAGCCGTAGTGGTAGGGGAACCCGACCTCGTGCACCACGAGATCCGCCAACTTGAACGGCTTGAAGCGCTTGGTCACAATGGCGGTGCATTCGACCGACCCGCGCGCGGTGACGGCCTTCACCCGCTCGCCGTTCTTGATCTGCCGCAGGGCCGCGAGCTCCTCGCTCATTTCGACGAACATCTGGGGCTGCATCTCCATCAGCCAGGCCTGGGGCCGGGTCATGAGGCCCGTCTGCCAGTGCTCGCTCACCCGATAGGTGGTGCCCACGTATGGAAAGCGCGGGTCGCAGGTCGCAAACACGTCGGCCTTGGTGCCGTACATCGCCGCCGTGGGGTTGACCCGCTGGGGGTTCATGTAGTTCTTTTCAACCGGGCACTCGAGCGGCTCGTAGTGCTCCGGGAAGGGGCCGTCCTTCAGGCCAGCCCCGAAGATGGTGGCAAACCCGTGGCGGGTCATGATGAAGGGCCAGCGTGCCTTGGGGTCCGGGTTCTCCAGGCTCACCAGCGGGGGCCAGGGTCCGTCGGGCACATCGCCCACCCACTTGCCGCCTTCCCACTTGATCACCCAGTCCTTGCGGTCGTGGGGTTGGCCCTGGAGGTCGACCGAGGCGCGGTTGTAGATGATGCGCCGGTTGACCGGCCAGGCCCAGGCGAACTCGGGATAGAGCCCGATCCCGTTCGGAGCATCCTGCTGGCTGCGGCGGGCGGCCATGTTGCCCTTCTCGGTGTAGCTTCCGCAGTAGATCCAGTTGCCCGAGGAGGTGGTCCCGTCCGCTTGCAGGAAGGCGAAGCTCGGCACTTGGGTGCCCTTCTTGTAGACCGTCTCCCCGACCTTCACATCCTCCAGGAAGTAGCCGTTGATCTGCTTCGCCACCTTGTGGGGGTCGAACTCCCCGTGCGCGTCGCCGTAGTCCCATTTCAAATTCAGAATGGGGTCGGGGAAGGCCCCGCCCTCTTTCCTATAGAGCTCCCTTAGCTTGTTGCCCAGGGCGAGGATGATGTCGCCGTCCGGGCGGCTTTCGCCCAGGCGCTTGGGCCCCTGGTAGCGCCACTGCATCCAGCGGCCGGAGTTGGTGATGCTGCCCTCCTTCTCCACCGAAACGCAGGCCGGCAGCATGAAGACCTCGGTCTTGATCTTGGCGGGGTCCATGCCGGGGCCGCGCCAGAACGAGCCGGTCTCATTGTCGAAGAGGTTGACGTTGACCAGCCAGTCGAGCTGCGCCATGGCCGTGCGGGTCTTGCCCGCGTTGGCCCCGCTGCAGGCCGGGTTCATGCCCCAGGCGAAGAAGCCCTTGATCTGTCCGTTGTACATCACATCGAAGAGATCGAGCCAGCTGTATGCCTTGCCCGCGTCGAGCTTGGGCAGATACTGATAGCCGAACTCGTTCTCCTTGGCGGCGGCATCGCCGAAGTAGGCCTTGAGCAAGCTCACCATGTACTTGGGTTCGTTCTGCCACCAGTTGGCGCTCAAGGGGTCGTTGCTCTTAGGCCGGCGCTTCAAGTAGTCCTCGAGCTTGGGCCAGGTCGTGGCAGGGGCCGCCAGGTAGCCGGGGATGATGTGAAAGAGCAGCGCCTGGTCGGTGGAGCCCTGGACGTTGGACTCCCCGCGCAGGGCGTTCACCCCGCCGCCCGCCACCCCCATGTTGGCGAGTAGGGTCTGGATGATCGACATGGCGCGGATGTTCTGGACGCCGACGGTGTGCTGGGTCCAGCCCATGGCGTACATAATGGTGCCGGCCTTGCCCTTTTCACCGGTGGCGGCATAGGTTTTCCAGACCGTGAGAAGATCCTTCTCGGGGGTGCCGGTGATCTTTGAGACCAGCCCCGGGGTGTAGCGCGCGTAATGGGCTTTCAGTAGCTGAAACACGCAGCGCTTGTCCTGAAGCGTCAGGTCCCGCTTGGGTACTCCGTTGGCATCCAGCTGGTAGGCCCACTTGCTTGCGTCGTAGGCCCGCTTGCCCGCGTCGTAGCCCGTAAACAAACCGTCTTTAAAGTCAAACCCCTCCCCGACCAGGAAGGAGGCATCCGATGCGGCGATGAGGTTCTCCTCATTGTAGAGCCGGTTGTCGATGATGTACTTGATCATACCCCCCAGGAAGGCGATGTCGGTACCGGAACGAAGGGGTGCGTAAATATCCGCCTTGGCCGAGGTCCTTGTGAACCGGGGGTCCACGCTGATGAGCTTGCCGCCCCGTTCCTGGGCCTCGGTGACGTATTTCATCGAGATGGGATGGTTTTCAGCAGCGTTGCTGCCCATGATGAGGATGCAGTCGCTGTTCTTGAGGTCGATCCAGTGGTTGGTCATCGCGCCGCGCCCGAACGACTCTGCCAGAGCCGCTACCGTGGCGCTGTGTCAGATACGGGCCTGGTGCTCGATGTAGACAAGCCCCATGGCACGCAGCATGGCCTGGTAGATCCAGCACTCCTCATTGTCCATGGCGGCGCTGCCCACCGAGGCGATGGCCTCGGTCCGGTTGACCAGATCGCCCTTGGTGTTCTTGGCCGTGAAGGTGGCATCACGCGTGACCTTGACCCGCTGGGCGATGGTGTCGAGCGCCCAGTCCCAGGAGACCGGCTTCCACTGCTTCGCACCGGGCGCCCGGTACATGGGCTGGGTCAGCCGGTTCTTGTTTTCGACCAGCTGGTAGAGCGAGGAGCCCTTGGTGCACAGAGCCCCGCGGTTGATGACGTGATCCGGGTCGCCCTCGATGTTGATGACCCGGCCGGTCGTCTGGCTGGTGGAGACGATGGCCCCGCAGCCCACACCGCAATACGGGCAAATGGTGGTCGTCTCCTTGGCGGCCTTGGTCTTGAGCTCCCGAGCGTGGGCCATGACCGGTTTGAGGTCCGACCCCAGCCCGCTGAATGCCACCCCCGCCGCGGCGGCACCCGTGACTTGGCCAAACTGCCTGCGTGTCAATTCCATAAAACCCCTCCTTTCGTGCGTGGTGTCGGGAAATAGCACTGCACAGAAAAACCTCCGGCCTCATGAGAACTATTGAGAGGCGGCTTCATGTTCGTTGCAACCATGCTCGGGTCCGGTTGGGTAATGTGTCGGTAAAGAGGTGGACGCCTGGAAAAGGGGTCGGGCACTGTCGTCAGATTTCGGGCGGCATGGAAGATCCCAAGGCTCAATTATAATGAGGCTGATAAAATGTCAATAACTGAATGTCAGTAATTATTTCATAGGGACTTAAGCCGGAGACTGTTCCTTGCGCAGCGTGAGTGCTCCGATCCCCGGCAGCTCGATGCTCAGCGCGGGCTGGCCGGGCAAGGGTCGGGCCACCATCACACCGCCGCTATTTAGGTGCAGCCAGATCGCCCCGCTGCGCTCTTCCCAGCGTAGCGGAGTAATCTCCTGGCCGGCCGACCACTGCCCTTTGCCGCCGCCCTCTAAAAACAGCACCACCGCTTTGGCCTCGCTTCGATCTGGTCTGCCCAGGTAGCGGCCCTCCCACGGGTGCCTGGATTCGCAGGCAAGGCCTACCACCCCGATCACGAACAGCACCGCCGGCAGCATATGCACCCGCCTCATGCGCCCACCTCCCGCAGAGATTTGAAAAGCCCGCTTTCCAGCTGTAGGGCCGAGGGAAAACGATAGATATGAATGGTCATGGCCAGCCACAGGAGGTCGCGACTGAGGGTGCTCCACCCCAGGGGGTCCTCGACCGAGGTGAAGCACCCACACCCGATGGGGATGCCGCGCAGCAGCGTAATCAGAATCGCCAGGCTGAAGAGCACCAGCATTGTCCCGATCGCCGCCGCCGCGGCGCGAGTGCGGACCCCCAAAACCATCAGGATGCCGCTGACCAGTTCCGCCCAGGGCATGACCAAGGCCATGAGGTTGACCATCCAGTAGGGCACCAGTTGGTAGCTGGCGATGGTTTCGGCGAACTCCCCGGGATAGTTGATTTTGTACATGCTAGCGTAAACGAACACCGCCCCGACGTAAACCCTCAACATCAGCCCCAGCACCGGGTGGGTCAGCGCAGCCTGCAGTCGTCCGGGGAATCTCATGGCGCCACCGCCAGTCCATTTTTTTCCCAGGCCGCCAGGCCGCCATCCAGGACCCTGACCTGGTCGTGGCGCTGCAGCAGACGCTGGGCCACCTCGTCATCGTAGCGTTTGCTGACGGTGCGGCCGTAGATCAGAACGATCTGCTCGGGTTTTAGTGCCGGGCCCAATTTCATAGGGTAGATCACGTCGAAAAGCGCCGCAGGTATGTTGATGGCTCCGGGGATGTGCTTCTGCTGGAAGAGTTCGGACGGCCGAGCATCCACGAGAACGGCCTCGCTGCGGGCGAGCATTTGCTGAGCCGTGGACACATCGACCCTGGGGGGCTGAGCCTGGAAAACAACTTCCGGCACGATGGGGATGCCGTTCGGGCTGGAATAGTTGAACGCCAGGGCCAAAACGGCGGAAAGGATCACCATCAAAATTACATCGGCCGGGCGGAAACTCCCCGCCCGCTCGACCTCGCGCCGGATGAGCAGTCTCAGGCGTTTTTTGGCAACCTCCAGCAGTCGGATCTGGTCGCGGGCTTGGGTCAACTCGGCGATGGTGCGGTGCAGGTCCGCGTTGGTGCGGTTGAGGTCTGCATTGAGCGCTTGGATGGTTTCGAATGCCCGCGCGTTCTTTAAAAACGCCATCCAGTTGACCGTGAGCCCCAGCAGCAGCTCCCGCGATTCCGAGGGCAGGGCGGCCTGACGAAGAAGCGGGCCCAGGGCGACCATGCCGAGCAGGGTGTCGTCCAACGTGAACAGCGCGGCGGTGCCTGCGCAAAACCCCAGTTCCGATTCCGGCAAGGCCGCCGGCGGGTCCATGATGAAACCGGTCGACATCGGCGCCAGACGCCGCTCCTCGGCCGCCTGGAAGCCCCGGTAGAGGAGCATTTCCGCCTGCTCAAGCGTCCACTCCCGACGCTCGGGGACTCCGCGGGCAACCCAACGCACGCTTGCACTGTTGCGGTCGCAGAGCAGAACGCACCCGCAGCCCGCTCCAAAAGTTCCCATCAGGGAAAGCAGAAAAACTTCCAGGAGTTTTTCGGTCGAGGCGAGCGGGCTCAATTCGCGCGTAAACTCGTAGATCGTCTGCAGCTGAAAGAGCTGCAGGTCCAGCATCTCGCGCGCCTGGACCGCCTGGCGCTGGGCCTCCTGAAGCGCATGGCCCTGGCGCATCAGCCCGGCGCTGAGGTGCGCGATCTCATGGTGGTAGAGGTTCTGCGCCAGGGCGTTGGCCATCGTTTCGGCCAGGTTGAGCAGGGCGGTTTTATCCGCCTCGCTGAAAGCCTCCCCCGAGAGTCTGAGGCCGATGGCGGAGAGCAGGGCGTAGCTGCCCTCCACTCGTTGCGCGAGAATGAGCGCGGTGTCGGCCGGTAAAAGCCCCGGAGCCGCTTCCTGCCCGGGCAGGAGAAAATCGGCATGACGGGGCAGGCGCTCCTCGGGCAGGTAGTGTTCGGCGATGAGGGCGAGGTCCCGCTCGCAGGCCTCGGCTTCCAGTTGGGTGAGCCCCCGTTGTACGAGGTGCCCCTGGCGGGTTTGGGTGTTCACGAGGAGGGTCAGCCCGCGCATCGCCCCGAAAAGGCCCAGGGCGGTCAGCAGAAAGGTCTCCATGATCCGGCGGGGCTGCGTGAGCCGTGAAAGCTCGGAGGCGGCCTTGTGCAGAGACTTTAGTTGAAAAACCCGCCGCTCGAGTTCGGCTTGGGCCCGGGAGGCTTTTTCAATGGCCTCCCGCAAGGGCGCGTCCGCAAGGGCCATGGTTTTCAGCGCACCAGCTCGTTGATCAGCTTAAGGAAGGCATCGAGGTTCTCGATGACTCCCATGTGGGTGTAGAGAACCTTGCCGCTCGGGTCGAGAAGCAGTGTGAAGGGAGTTCGCGGTTCCCCGAGCAGCTTGTGGACCTCGAAATTCAGGTCGGCGACAATCGGGAAGCTGTAGCGGACCTGTTCGTAGAGGTACGTGATCTCGGTATCATTGCCTCCCGCCGCCAGGGCGAGCATTTTCACCTGGCCCTTGAGCTTGCCTGTCTCGATCCGGTTGAAGAGGGTGTTGAACAGGGGGGCCTGCTGGTAGCACTGCGGGCAGTAGACGCCGATGACCTCGAGCAGCAGCAGACGACAGGGAATCTCCGCCAACCGAAACCGGTCGCGGCGAATACCAAGGTAGTCCCGCGCTTTGTCCGAAGCCGGCGCCGGGAGATCGAAGGTCGGAAGGGTGTCGCCCTTTTTGGGCAGGCCGGCGCACCACGCCGGCCCGGCGGCGCCGACCCATAGGATGGCGGTCATCAGTGCGACCTTCACCGCGAGTTGAAAGGGTCTCATGGTTGCCCCCACCGATTCCGTCCGCACCCGTTGACCCGGCGGAGCATTCATCGCTTGGGTTCCGAATGGATTCCGCCGGTGGGTCATGCCAGCGCCTTTTCCAATGAGTCCACAACCGGCACGATTTTCGAGAGCCCCACAATATCGAAGACCTTGCGCAGGTTCTCGGACAACTCCGCCACCATGACCTGGCGCCCCTGTCTCTGGCTTTCCAAGAGAAGCTGGGTCACCAGCGCGATCCCGGCGCCGTTGATGGCGGCATTCTCCTGGAAGTGCAGCACGATCCGGGGCTTGTCGAGAGCCAACGCCTCCCGGTAGAGGCTTTGGAGCTTTTCCTCGGATGCAGCGGTAAGGTTGCCCTGGATCGTGATCACGGCCGCCGACCCGGTCGGCTGGAGAACCATTTCCACAGCCTGTTCGCCGGCCATGCGCCTGCGCTCCCGAGCGCGCCGGATCGCCTGCTCGAGCAAGTGGCGCTGGATGGGCTTGTTAATGAAATCAGTGGCATCCAAATTGAGGGCCTGGATGGCCAGGTCCATGTCGCCGTGCCCGGTGATGACGATCACCTCGGCGGCAGGATCGATCGCCTTGACCTCTTTCAGCACCTCGATCCCGTTCATGCCGGGCATCTTGATGTCGGTCAGGACGATGCTGGGGCGCTCGCGGCTGAAGATTTCCAGCCCCTGCTGCCCGTTTTCGGCCGTCAGCACCTCGTAACCGTATGCCGAGAGCATCAGCCGAAACATCGTCAAGGTGGGTTTCTCATCGTCGATGACTAGAATCTTATCCATGCCGCAACCTCTTTTCCGATCGGTCTGTCGGAAGGGCTCCTTCACGCTGCAGCGAAGCTGAGCGTGAAGGTTGTCCCGGTTCCCTCCTGGCTGGTCAGTTGAATGTCGCCCCCGTAATCCTTGACGATCCCGTAAGTTATGGCCAGCCCGAGCCCCATGTCGATGCTGCTCTCCTTGGTGCTGAAAAACGGTTCGAAAATCTTGTCCCTGACCGCGTCTCTGATCCCGGTCCCGTCGTCCTGGACCACGGCCGCCACCCGGTTGCCTTTCTGATGCGTGCGGATGCGGATCGTGCCGGCCGGACGATCGGGTAGCCACTGGTTTTTTTCGATGATCGCATCCCGGGCATTGGCGACCAGGTTGAAAAAAACCTGCTGCAGCCTGTTGTCGTGGGCCATGATCGGGTGGATCGCTCGGTCGAGGTCGAGTTCCAGGTGTATGTTGTCCAGTTCGAACTGCCGCGCAACCAGCGTGTAAACCGCCTGAATGGGCTTGTTGATGTCCACGCGCTCCGTGACGAGTTCGGCCTTGCGCCCGAAGGAGCGCAGGGTGTTGATGATCTCGGCGGCCCTGTCGACTTGGGTGCTCATCTCGCTGACCACCTGGTGCAGGTCGGAGGGTGGCATCGCGCGCTGCTGCTCAACCATCATGGCCAGGAAATCGCTGCCCATTTTGATGGCGTTCAAAGGCTGGTTCAGTTCGTGGGCGATGCCGGCGGACATCTCCCCCAGCGACTTCATCTTGTTGGCCTGGATCAGCTGGGCGTCCTTCTCGACCATTTCCGTAATGTCGGTGGAGGCCAACACGATGGCCGGCTGGCCTTTGTAGGTGGTATTGGAAGCGTGGAGGTTGACGTAAAACGGCTTTTGGCCCTTCTTGTAGTGCAGGGCCTTGGGGTAGGTGACCAGCCCATGGGCTTCCCCCTGGCTTTGAAGGGATTGGAAGTACTCGTGCGTGTGCTCGGGGGCCAGCTCGGTGAATGGTTTGCCGATCAGCTCCTCCCGGCTGAATCCATAGACCTCAACAGCGCGCGGGTTGGCGTCGATGATGTCGAACGACTGGTGATTGATGACGAAGATGGGGTCCGGGCCGCTGTCGAAGAGGGATCGGTATTTCTTTTCGGACTCGCGCAGGCGGCGCCGGTATAGGCGGATGCTCCAAATCATGTTGTAAAAGGCATCCGCCAGCTGCGCGACCTCATCGCCCTTTTGACTGCGGTAGAAGCGGCAGTCCATGCAGACGGGATCGATTGCGCCCTGCCCGCCACCGTGCGCTTCGGGTGCCAGGTTCCCGTCCAGATGCCGGCAGGCCACCTCGGGGTTGGCGAAGGCCGGGCATTCCGTCGGCTGACCGCCTTTGGATACCTGTTCGAAGTCCAGCCTCACATCAAAGTTGCCCTTGCTCACTTCCTCGGCAATCTGCGTGAGCTTGAAGACCGGCAGGGTGATGTATTTGGCCAAGCGGTGGGTGATGATGAAAATGATCACAACCACCGCCGAAAGAAACCCCAGAAACGTGGTCCGCAGCTTGGCGACCAGCTGGTCGATGTGGTTCTTGTTCAGCCCCACATGCACGGTGCCGATGCGGTAGATTCCCTGGTTGATGGGGGTGGCGATGTCGTAGGCCATCTGGTCGCCGATTCGGGTCAGGCGGACGCTCTTGGCCTGATCGGGTGGGACCTGGTTGGCAAGGCGCAGGGTCTCGGGTAATTTTCGCGTGAGGGTGTGGCTGAGGACCTGCCCCTCGCGGTCGCTCACGAAAATGTAGGATACCAGGTGCTGGCGCTCCTTGAGCTTGGCCTCTTCGAAAATCAGGCTGAGCAGCTCGGGTTGGTTCATGTCGAGAATATAACCGCTGCTCCGCTCGGCGATGGTGCGTGCAATCGCAATGCCCCGCAGCTCGAGCTCGTCGATCAGGTTGTCGACCAGGATCCAGCGTGCCAGCAGCGCAATGACGGCGCTGATGATGAGTATCACCGCAATGATGGAAAAAAAGATTTTATTTTTTAGGCTGACATCGCGGAAGCGTTGGACGGTTTGCCTGATGAGGTGGAGGCTCATGGCTGCTCAACGTGGTGCGTTCAATTGGGACCTGATCTCCGCCCAGTCCCGGATCAGCGAAAACTGACCGTTTGCGAGCTGGGTGAAATGTACACGGTCCAACCCCTGGTGGTCACTCGCGCTGAAGGCGATGGTGACGTCCGGCCCCAAAGAAAGCTCCCGGATGGATTCAATGGCGTCGATGAAACGCTCACGGGTCAACTCCGCACCGGCCCGCCGGAGGCCCTCGACCAGCACGCGCGCGTTGATGAACCCTTCGAAGCCTACGAAGTTGGGTTGGTCTTTCGGGTAGTAGTGCTCGAGCAGCGTAACGTAGCCGTCCGGTCCGGTCAGCAACGGGCTGGGGTCTCGGCGATCCGGCGGCGGGACCACCTGGGACATGACGACGGTGATCCCATGCTGGTTCTCGAGCCGCCGGGCCAATTCGTCAGCTCCGACAAAGGACACCAGATAAAACAGCGGTCGAAAGCCTTGGGTGTTGGCCAGCCGGATGAATTTGGCGCACGGGTCGTAGGTGCCGATCATCACCACGGCTTCGGCCCTGGAGGAAATGATCTTGTTAAGGCCCTCCTCCACATCCAGTGTACCGCGATTGTAGGATCCCCCGGCGACCGGCGCCAGGTTGAACCGCTTGAGGGCCAGCTCCGTCCCGGTCAGGCCGTCAAAACCATAGGCGTCGTACTGGTAGAACACGGCGATCTTTTTCAACCCCAGATCGTCGACTAGATGCTGGACGGCTGCGCCGGTCTCCTGGTAATAGGAGGCCCGCACGTTGATCAGGAAACGGCTGAACGGCTCCCGCAAGGCGTTGGCGCCGGTGAACATGCCCAAAAGCGGAATGCGGGCCTCCTCGATCATGGGCAGAACCTTGACCGTGGTGGGGGTCCCCACGTAACAGAACAGGGCAAACACCTGATCGTCGATGATGAACTTCTGGGTATTGGCGAGGCACATCGGCGGGTCGTAGCTGTCGTCATAAGAGATCACCCTGACGATGCGGCCGTGAACCCCGCCCTGCGCGTTGATGTGGTTGAGGTAACTGAGCGCCCCGCGCAGCGTTTGAGTCCCCAGAAAACCCGCGTGGCCCTGGAGCGCCAATGAGGATCCCAGCAGGATTTCTTGCGCGCTCACCCCCGGGCTGAGACCTTCGGGAGCCTCGCTTTCATCAGAGGTTTGGCATCCGGCCAGCAGGCAGAACAAACAAAGAATCAACGCCACGCGTCGGCCGAAGCTCTGCTCCGAGGCAATACGCACGGACCGATAGTCTTTGGGGGTGCAGCCGTTCGCGGCTGTTGGAGGCGAAAACCCACGGTGTGATTGAAGTGGGATCATTTTATTGTTATATATGCAAAATGTATTTGCAAGTCCAACTGTTTTTGACGGGTGTCAGGACTCGGAGCGATCGGCCGCAAAGCGTCTGTCCGATCCAGGGCGACGCCGACGGGGGCCATGGAGGGGGTATGAAGATAAGGACGATCATGGTGGCTTTGGGGATGATGGTGTGGGCGGGGGTGTTTGCGGTTCCAACCGGTGCGCAGACGTTGAAAGAGATGTTGTACGACCCCGGATTCCTGAAGCCGATCGACAGCACGCTCAAGGTCGCAAAAGGGCAGGCGGCCCCGGATTTCACCCTGCCCGCGATTTCCGGCGAGAAAATCCGGCTGAGCCAGTATCGGGGGGAAAAAAACGTGGTGATTTCATTCGTCCCAGCCGCTTTCACGCCGGTGTGCTCCGACCAGTGGCCGGGCTACAATATTGCGCGGGGCCTGTTCGAGCAGCACAACGCCATTCTGCTCGGAATCACCGTCGACAGCATTCCGACACTGTATGCATGGACGCGGCAGATGGGCTCCGATCTGTGGTTTCCGGTGCTGTCGGACTTCTGGCCGCACGGGGAGGTTGCATCCAAATACGGGGTGCTGCGCTCCGACGGCGTGTCTGAACGAGCGCTGATCTTCATCGACAAAAAGGGCATCATCCGGGACATTCTGGTGGCGGACATCAACCAGCGCCCCTCCTTGGAGTCCTGCGCGATCGCCTTGGACAAACTCGACCCGAAATAGAGGGTTCTCGCCAAAATACGGCTTCGCAGTGACACGCCTTCAGATAAACCCTTTGGATTTCAAGAGCGGCCGGGGGTCTATCAGATGCCGCGAAAACCAGTTCTGGGAATTTCTGGTCCCGAAGGCCAGGGAGAGAATTTCTGAGAAGTGAAAAATCGGGATCGGTTTTTTCAGAGTGCAGCGGACCTCGAGATTCATGTGGCACATGGCGCAGGCGGTGATGATGCACTCTGCGCCGCTCTCGGCCGCCCCCTGCATGATGGCGTTGACCTTCGGGGTCACGATGTCCGGCCGGGCCACCGTAAGAAACGTCCCGCAGCACTGAGAGGCATAGGCCCAATGCAGGGGCCGCAGGCCTAAATTGCCCAGCGTCTTCTCCATGATCCCGTGATGATCGGAGCCCGACCTCAGCGCAAAGGGGCGGTTGAGCATGCACCCGTAATAAGGTGCGAAGGTCAGCTCGATCCGCTTGTGGCCGTTTGCGGCCAGCAGGCTTTCAAAATTCACATCCAAAAGCAGACCGAAAAAATGACGGATGGAAAGATTCGGGTCGAAGGGCCGACCCCACAGCTTCAGGTAGCGTTCGCGTGCAGCCTCGTCGTTTTTCAGCAGGTGCTGGGCGTGCTTGAGCCGAAGGATGCAGCTCGGGCAGGCTGCCACCAGGGGCCGGTCCGGCGGCGCCAGCGAGAGGTTGCGGCAGGCGAGGTCGAAGGCCAATTGGTGGTCGATGCTGTGGGCGGATGAGCTGCCGCAGCAGTTCCAGTCGGACAGATCGATCAGGTTGATGCCCATCTTGCGGCAGCTCTCGATCAGCGACTGGTTGTTCTCCTTGGCCGTGGTGGCCATCGAACAGCCGGGAAAATAGGAGACGTCAACGGCCGGGGCTGTGGTCATGGTTTTTCCTGAAAGAGCTTCTTTACATCGCCCACCCGCTGCACACGGGAGGGGGTCAGGTCCAGTTTGCGCTTGGCCAGCATCCGGACCCCCACGTCCAGGTCGCTCAGCAGGTCGAACTTCTTGAGCTTGTAGCGCATCATGATCTCAAGCTTATGGGTGCGGCCGTAGCGCTCGATGGAGTTCAACACCTCGCGGTGGAAGTTCAGGATGTCGGGCTCCACGATTTCCACATCTTCCGCCAAGGCCATCTCGCGCAGGGCATCCATCACCCCGGGGATGTCGATGGCCATGGGGCATTGGATGGAGCAGGTGTGGCAGCCGACGCAGACCCAGATCGTGTTGCAGGCCAGCGCTTCCTGCTTCAACCCCAGCTGCACCAGGCGCATGACCCCGTTGGGCATGTAGTCCATGTAATCGCTGAACGGGCAGCCGCTGCTGCAGCTGCGGCACTGCAGGCAGGCATGGAAGTCCGTCCCGGCGAGCCGTTTGACCTCCCCGGAGAACTTGAGATCGAGGTCGTTCAAACGGATCGTCGGGCCCTTGGGGATCGTCACGAGGTCAGCTCCTTGACCCTGTCCGGTGCAGTTTCACCGGAGGTGCTCCTATAGAGGTCAAGCGCCCTTGCCGAAGGCGCAGTTCGGAAAGATGCACGGCTTACAATCCTGGCAAAGGCCGCCGTGGCCGAGAAAGGCGAGCTCTTTCTTGCCGATGCGCTCTCCTGCCAGGATCCGCGGCAGCACGAGATCGAGCACGGTTACGCGGTGAAACAGCCCGCAGGCAGGCACGCCCAAAAGCGGGACAGCTCCGATCCAGGCCGCGAGAAACATGGCGCCCGGCAGAACCGAAGAACCGTAATGCATCTCGGTTGCTCCGGCCTGCCGGATCGCAAGCCGCGTGACGTCGTCCGGGTCGACGCTCATGCCGCCGCTCAACAGGATCAGGTCGCAGCCGTTCGCAAGATGTGCCGCGATCGCCTGCCGGATCATTTCGGCGTCGTCCGGTGCGAAGGCGACCCCGGCCACCTCTGAGCCCAGCGCGGTCAGCTTTTCGGTCAGAATCGGCGCAAAGCGGTCCTGGATCAGCCCGTTGAACACCTCGCTGCCGGTCACTATGATTCCGGCCCGCGCCCGGCGCAGGGCCCGCACGGCCACCACCCCGCAGTCCTGCCGGGCGATGGCCGCCGCCCGCTCGATCGGCGCGCGCTTCATCACCAGGGGGATGGCCCGCGTGGCCGCGACCAGCTTGCCCTTCTTGACCAGGGTGTGCGAGTGAAGAGTGGCGCACATCACCTCGTCCACCATGTTAAAAGCCGCCAGCGCCGCCGTGTTCACGCAGAGCAGCCCGTCGACGGCGGCGGTGAGGCCGATCTTGCCTTCCCTGGGGTTGTCTTCCCAGGCGACATTCTCCCCCGCCAGCGCCCCGGCCAGGATGGCGGCCGCCTCGTTCTCGTGAATTTCGTCCTCCGCGAGATCGATGACATAAAGGTGGTTCTTGCCCAGCTTCTGCAGGTGGCAGATATCTTCGTTGCACACCGTATGCCCCTTGCGGAAGGCCGCCCCCTTGAACTCACCGGCCCGGATCTCGGTGATGTCGTGCGCCAGCCTGGTCCCCACCGCATCCTGCAAATTGATTTTTTTCAGCATATCGGTTTGCGCCTTTCTTATTTTCGCCGAGTTAGGGGTTACAGCGAATGGAACGGTTTATAAAAGCCTCAGTTCACGCTCAACGCGCAAACCGATTTCAGGAAGAAACATGCACAACCTTTCTCAAGAACCCTGTGGATCTTGCGTGCAACACAACATTTGGGTGCTGGACGTGTCTTCAACATCGCTCCGCCCGATCAGCGCAAGGTGATCACTTCCGCACGCCGTTTGCCGTGTTTTTCGGAATGGTGATCGTGGTCATGGGGCGCCGATAGATCCGGCACCACGTCGGGCGCCCAGTTCATCTCGTCCCAGGCGACTTCCTGCGCGTTGTGGAAATAGGCACCCTGCGCACACGGCCGGCAGAGGCTCTCCCCTTCGACTTCGATTTCCCGGCCGTCTCTCACCACCTGCCCGCAGCGGCTGCAGGCGACTTTGCGCTGGGTCGGACCGGGCAACTCGACCGGTTTGATCGGCACCCGCACCTGCTGCACCCGGAAAAGAACGCTGTCCGGCATGCGGCAATAGGCCGTGAGCTGCTGCCGGGACTTTCCGCTCACCTCGGGTGCATAGACGGCCGCCAGGTCGCGCGCCTCCTCGGTCGAGACCACCCGAAAGGCCTTGCCGGTCTCCAGATTCAGAAAGGTGGCCGCCATGATCCCGTAGTCTGCGAATTTCAGGCTGCGCCGGCCCAGTTTTACCCCCGTCACGTGTGCCACGGCATCGGCCGTGCAGCGGTCCATCTCGACGTAGACGATCAGTTTCTTGATCTGGTCGCATCGCGTCGGCTCGTCCAAACCGATCAGTCGGCAGCCCAGCATGGCCATGCGCACCCCTACCAGCTGCCCCGGGCAGAGGTGCCCATGCGCAGCCGCAGAGGTTTCCAACAATTCGTGGAAGGGTTTCATGATCGGCTCTCGCTCCTCGGTCAGACCTCAGATGGTGAATTACGCCCGCGTCCCCGAATCTGCGGGAACGCGGGTCTTTTTAAAACAGGCCTTTTACAGTTTCACCAGCTTCACCTGGGTCTGGTAAAAAACGGCGCTGCCGCCCACCACGTCGCTCAGGGTTGTGTTATTCAGCACCGGGTCGACCCGCATGGCCGCGTTGGCGTGAAAGCCCTTGGCACGTCGTTCGTCCCGAGTCAGGGTCTTGCCGTCGATCTCGAAGGCGACCGCACCCTGCGCCCAGTGCCCGTGCCCCAGGGAGAAAGCAACCACACCGGGCCGGATCCCTTCCAGGACCTTGACCTTGCCCTGCATCGGGATCCGCTGCCCGTTGCCGATATCCCAGACCCCATCGGTGTTGCTGGCAGAAACGATGCGGACCTGGTCCCCGTATTTCAACCCCAGCCGCCGGGCATCCTGCGCGGCGACTTCGACGTAATTCTCCGGGTAGACCGCATTGAGCCAGTAGTTGCCACTGGTGCGGCTCTTGGTCTGGGTGATGAACTTGTAGGTGATCAGGGTCATATCGAAGCCGGCCTCCCGGTCGTTTATCAGGTTCCCTGCGCAGTCGGCCGGGCCGGGCACGAAGTCGGCGTGCGGCAGGTAGGGCTTGCCGGTCATCGAGTTTCTGGTGGTGACGAACTTCTCGAAGTAGAGGCCCAGCATTTTGTCGTACGCGTTGGCCAGGCGATTGTCCTTATAGGCCTTGGCGTAGCCCTGGAATCGTCCTCCGCGGTTCAGCACATAGACTACGTGGGGCCAGTTCTCCTCGCCGACGATGCTTTTCCAGCGCTGCGCGTCAAAAACCGTCTTGGGCAGGTGCCGGCGCGCCTGCTCGAAGATGCGGATCTCCTCGGCGTCCGCCGCCGGGACCCGGTCGGAACCGTCGGGCCTATCGCCGAGGGCCACGTTGGCCACCATCCGCAGGTAGAGGTCCTCCTCGCGCTTCATGTGCTTGCCCGGTCCGAAGACGTTCTCCCCGTAGCCCGGCACTTTAAGTTTTTCAGCGAAAGCCAGGATCATGGCCTCCAAGTTCATGGGCATCTCCTCGCCGAACACCTTGACGGTTTCGACCAGAGGGGCCGCCGCCGGTTGGCGGATCGGAAACACCTTGGGCGCCACCGAGGGGTGGGCACCGGGGAACTCCCAGCGTTCGAGATAGGTGGTGTCCGGGAAGATATAGTCGGCGAACATGCTGGTCTCGCCCACGACGATGTCCGAAGCGATGAAGAGGGGCAGACGCTTGATGTCGCGCAGGATCTCGATCAAGGTTTGGCCGGAGGGCAGGGAATAGACCGGCGATCCCATGTAAAGCAAAAGGGCCTTGATCTGGTAGGGGTACATGTCCCCGATGCTCGGGATCACCTCCTGGTAGATGTCCGACGAGAAAGGGTACCAGGTGCGTTTGGCCGGAAAGCCCGTGAAGAGGGTCGTCTTGTCGTAGACGGCGCTGTGGCGGATGATGTTGACTCCCCATGCCTTAATTCCGCCGGCATACATCTTGGTGACATCGAACGGCTTGCCCGGGCGGTTGCCGGTATAGTTCCACGTGGTGGCCTTGCACAGGCCGCCCTGCCAGCCAGTGTTGCCGATGAGCGCGTTAACCGTGTACCAGGCCGTGACGTTGTAGAAGCCCCCGGTGTGCTGGGAGACACCGCGGTGCAGGTCGGCGACCGCCTTCTTGCCGTGACTGACGAACTCCTTGGCGATGTCCAGCACGTCCGCGGTCCTCACCCCGGCCAACTCGCACCAGGCCTCTATCGTACGGGCTTTCGCAGCCTCGTGAATGATCTGCAGCACGCTCTTGACCCGGATCCCGTTGACCTCCGCGTCGACGAAGAGCTCGCCTTCCACTGCTGCTTTTTCGTCGTTCGGGTCGAAGGACAAATAGGCATCGCCGGATTTGGCGACGAATGCATCGAAGTCCCAGGTCGAGCCGTCCTTCTTGGCACGCGCCTCGGTCGGGCGCCCCAGGTCCGAACCGCGCAGATATTTTCCGGGAGTTCCATTTGCGTCGATCTTGACCAGCCAAGCCGCCTGCGACCACGTGGGTTCGTTGTCGGCCTTGGCCGCGGCCTTGTTGACGTTGGCGAGATAGACGGCATCGTAGCGCTGGTTGTCGATGATCCAGCGGATCATGGCCATGGCGATGGCCGGCACCCCGTTGACCGGCTCCACCGGCAGCCACTTCCAGGCCCGGGCGGCGGTCTTGGAGCAGCGCGGGTCGATCACCGCAACCTTCATGCGACCGTCCACGGTCCCTTCAGTGACCTTCTGGGCACGAAGCGGTGGCCCGTAGTTGGCCTCGAAGGGGTTGGCCCCTACGAAAATGCAGAACTCGGCATTGCCGGTGTCCGCCTGCCAGTAGAACTTGCTGCCGCCGGTGAACCTGCCCTCCACGAACTGGTCGCTCATGGCCATGCCGGAAAAATAGAGCGAGCCCTGGCAGACCGTGGTGTGGCCGTGGTAGTTCACCGACCCGCAGGCCTTGCTGAAAAAATCCTTGATCAGGTCGCCGCGGCCGTTTTTGATACGGCCCCAGTTGAAGCAGAACTGGTTGTTCTTGGGCCCCAAGTCCGGGTGGTCGGGGTCGATCAGATAGTGCAGGCTCTGTGCGTGCTTGGCCTTATAGTCCTCGATCATCATTTTCTTGGAGGCGACCAGGGCCGCATCTTCAGCCAAGGCTTTCGCGATGGCCGGATCCCGCAGGACCACGATATCTTTCAACCCCTCGACATTGCCTTCGCCGAAGAGATTCCCGCCGTTGACGATCTCATCCACGGCCTGCTCAAAGGGGATGCTCTTCCACTTGTTCTCGCCGCGCTTGCCGGCGCGCTTCAACACCTTCACGATGCGGTAGGGGTCGTAGAGCGCCTGGATCCCAGCCTGGCCTTTGGGGCAAAGGGATCCTTCAATCGTCGCCGCCTTGGCGATGGGGGTCTCCTCCGGAATCTGGGGGGTCATGCACCAGGGGTTGTAGGGGTTGCCGTCGATCTTGGCCACCATCCCCTCCACCAGCTTCACCTTCATCCCGCAGTTGGTGTTGCACTGCTGGCAGGCCGAGTAGATCTGGTTTTCCGGCAGATGGTGGATAAACGCCCCCCCGGCATCCTTGGATGCGCCCTGGCTTTGGGCGATCACCGGCACGGAGGCCCCTGCAAGCAGCATTGAGCCACCGAGCAGGGCCGAGGTCTTCATGAAATCCCGGCGGTTCACCCCCCCGTCGATCTCAATTTCCGGTTCCATGAGGTTATCGTTATTATGCGGCATGGTCCATCCCTCCCAGCTTGTCGTTCACGATCGGCAGATACCGAGTTCCTAAAAGAAAGGCCAACAGACCCAGCGATATGATCCAAACCGCTACCAGCCACTCGTTCAAATTCGGGACGTAGTCGGTCGACAGGCGGGCATGTCTAAAGACGAACTCGAGCCCCTCCAGCTTGTACACCGCCAGGTCGGGTATAACGAAGTTGTAGCGGACCGCAACGAAGGCTGCGAAAATCAGAAAGCAGCCCGTCGCCACCGCCTTCGGGCTTCTCTGTCCGAAGGTCAGCAGCACAAGGGGGATCAGGCTGCCGATCCCAAGGTGGACGACCCAGAAAATCCACCAATGCGGCCCCACGGTGATGTGGTTCAATGCGGTGACGATGTCCGTCCGGCCTGTCTGGTAGCCCACGAAGAACTGGATCGCCTCCAGGACCAGGAACAGGCAGAGCAGAAATAGAATGGAGCGGCCCAGATATTTCAGAAGGGTGTCGCGCAGGCCCTGGCCGTTGTTCACATAGACATAGGTCAGAAAAGTCACCAGCGCACCGCCGCTCAAGAGGGCGGCCACCACAAAGAGCAGCGGGGTCACGGCGCTGTTCCAGATGGGCCGGTTGATCAGAATGGCGAAGAAGGCGCCGTTGGTCGCATAGAATAGAAGCCCCACCGGCAGGCTGAACCAGGCGAGGCGGTGAACGCGGTGGTCGTCGGCGCTGCGCATGGCCTCGTCGTAATCGGTGCGGCCAAAACACAAAAGCCGGTAAATGGGCTTCAGCAGGCCTTTTTGGCGAGCGGCGTTCTGAATGATGTCGCCCCGGACCAGAAAATAGGTCTTGAGGGTGTAGATGATGCCCATGAGGTTGAAGAGAACGAACATCCAGGTCAGGAGCGAACTGAAGCTTGGGGTGAGGAAGAACTGGTAAAAGGCCCGGTGCATGGTCCCCAGATCCAATAGAATAAAGAGCACTTCGCAGAGCAGGCAGACCAGCACCATGAAGGCCGATAGCGGGCCGATGGTTTGGAAGGCTTTGATGCCGAGAAGATAGGTCAGAATTGTAACCAGGAAGGCCCCGGCTGAAAGCCCGAGGAAAAAGAGGTAGAAGGCCACCCAGAGGCCCCAGGGAACATAACTGCCGAAGGCAACAGGGTTCAGGCCGTTGACCAGGCGGTCCAACATACCGTAGCTGCCGACTACCAGGCCGGCGATGGCCACGATGCTCAGAGCTGGAAAAAGTCTGTATTGCATGGATCCTCCTTCAGGCCAGGTAATAGACTGCCGGTTTGGTGCCCAACTCCGCCTTCAGTTGGTAGGCGCGGGCGGAGCCGATCATCTGGAACACCAGACTCTCGGGGTCGTTGCGGTTTCCGAAAATGGTGGCCCGTCCGATGCAGGTCGTGACACAGGCCGGCAGCATCCCCACGGCGAGCCTATGCAGGCAGAAATGGCACTTGCGGGCGTTGCCGACTGGAGAGCCCTTGCCGCGCTTGGGCCATTTCTTGCCGTATTCGGCCGAAGGGTCGGCCTCGTATCCGGCCGCCGAGATCTTCTGCCCCTGGACCAGCCCCTGTCCCTCGGTGGTCCCGCGGGTGTACCAGTCGCCGAAATCCGAGGTGCGTGCGCTGTAAGGGCAGGCCACCAGGCAGTAGCGGCAGCCGATGCAGCGGTCATAGTCGACCACCACCACCCCGGCTTCGTTCTTGTAAGTCGCAGTGACCGGGCACACCTTGGTGCAAGGCGGGTTCTGACACTGCAGGCAGGGCCGGGGGATGAAATTTCTCCGAACGGCCGGGTAGGTCCCCATCTCGATTTCGAGCACCGGCCGGTACACCACTCCCGGCGGGAGCTTGTTCTCCGCCACGCAGGCAACCGTACAGGCATGGCAGCCGGTGCACTTGGCCAGATCGATCACCATTCCCCATTTGATTTTTTGAGGATCCCCGTCCAGGGCGCGCCTCAAATCGCGCTGCATGCGGACCAGTTGATCCTCTACCGCCAGAAATCTGCTCATAGCTCCTCCTCTGCCGAGTTGACGCTGCTTGAGAACGATGAACGGTCTGAATTTCCTTTTATGTCTTCATGTATGCATTTCAACCAATAGAAAAGCTCTTCCGGATCGATCGGTTTGTTCAGGCAGGCATAAATGTGTCGGCTGATGGCGTCCTTGAGTTTGGGGTGAAACGAATCCTTGGACATGCAGAGAAATGGAACCGCCGGAAATTCGGAAGCCAGCTCCCGAATCGCCCGGTTGTCCACCGGGGACGAATCGATGTCCATAAGAACCGCAACGAATGAGGAGGTCTCAAGCCTATGCCTGAGCTCGGACGTGGATTCCACCAGGTGAACGGTGTAGCTTTTTCGTGTCAAAAGGGCAGAGATGTCCTGGAACTCGTTGCGGTCGGCATTCATGACCAGGATCGATCTCTGCATGGGATTCCTTAGTCTGTGGGGATTAAAAAATTGTTCTATAGTAGAGCAAAGGGGGTGCCACGATTGGAGGGCGCGAACGAGCGATCCCTGCTCCAAGCCAGAGCTTTCAATTCAACCGACTAAAATAATATGATAATATTATTTAACGAAATTCAGGACAACCGCATCGAGAAACCAAAAAAAAAAGAGAACTCGATGAACCGGATGGGTGGAGGGCGTGTACGATTTCCGGACGCATTAATTTTTTTAATTCAAAATAAGACGCTATTTTAAATTGTTACGATTGTCTGAAATCCGAATATTTCATGCTGACGACGAACGAATTTTAACGATTCTTGGCATCACATTCAGCAGGAGATCATATGCCTGTGTCCGAATCGTGGCTGGAAGCCACTCCCACAATAGGGATTTTCAACTACAGATAAGGTTACCCCCCCGCCCCAATAGGGCGTTCGTCTGCGTTATCCCCCCGATTAGCAGAAATTCACCCCGCCGGCCGGCGGGGTGAATTTCTGCTAATGGACCGTCGGTGGGGAGAGCTGATACTTTTTGATTTTTTCGTAGAGGGTGCTGCGGCTGATCCCCAATCGCGCTGCGGCCACGGTCTTATTCCAGTTGCACTCGTCAAGCACTTCGCGCAGCAGCCGGGCTTCGTTCTTTTCAATGGTTTTATCCGAAACCGGGGTGTCCGCTGCGGGGCGGTCGATGAGCGCTCCCGGGAGGTCAATGACCTCCAGCGCACTGCCCTTGGCCAAGACAACCGCGTGCTCGATGGTGTTTTCGAGTTCACGGACATTCCCTGGCCAGCCATAGGACAAAAGCACTCGCATGGTCTCGCCGCCGAAGTCTGTCACTCTCTTACCCTGCTTTTCAGCAAACTTTTTGAGGAAGTGCCGCGCCAGGATTGGGATGTCGTTTTGCCGACGGCGCAACGGTGGGAGCTCGACCGGGATGACGTTCAGACGGTAGAATAGATCCTCACGAAAGCCGCCGGCCTTGACCTGTTCGAGCAGGTTCTTGTTCGTAGCCGCCAGGATGCGCACGTCGACCGCAAGGGTCTGCTCGCCCCCGATGCGCTCAAACTTCTGACTCTGCAGCACCCGCAGCAGCTTGATCTGGGCGGTCGGGGAAATTTCGCCGATCTCATCCAAAAAGACCGACCCCCCGTGGGCCTGCTCGAAACGGCCGGCGCGGCGCCGGGAGGCCCCGGTAAAAGCGCCTTTCTCGTGGCCGAAAAGCTCGCTTTCGAGCAGGGTGCTGGGGTAGGCTGAGCAGTTGATCACCACAAAAGGCCTATCGCTCCGGGCGCTTTTCTGATGAATAGCGCGCGCCACCAGCTCCTTGCCGGTGCCGCTCTCCCCCTGGATGAGCACAGTGGCATCGGTCGGGGCGACATCCTCGATCAACTTGTAGACGACCTGCATTTTGGGATCCTTGCCGACCATTCCGCCGAACTCGGCCGTGGGCTCGACACGGGCCCGCAGATCCTGGATCTCCTCCTCGTGCCGCACCGCCCGGCGCAAGGCCCCGGCGGTCTGGTTCAAAATCAACTCGATCACCTCGAGCTCTCTCGTCACGCAGGTGCACTCCTGGGGACAGCCGATAACGATCGCCCCCAGCAACTCCTGCTGGTGATGAAAGGGTAGCACCGCCAGCTGGCGGGCGGCCTGCAAATCAAACGGCAGGGGGGATCCTGCCAGCCGGTCATTTGCAACAAAGCTCACCGCTCTTAATTCGGCCATCGCGGCGCGGGTCGCACCGGCGGCCTCGGGTCCCATTTTGGAGACTCCTCGGTCCGATGTTACATAGACCTCGTCCCCGCGGCTGTTGAAAACGACCAGCGCCATGCTGCGACAGGCGACGATGCCCTTGAAGGCGCGGATCAGGTAGGCACTGACGTCCTTCAGATCGGCCAACGCGGCGAGCTCCTGGGTGATCGACAAAGATAGCCGCATGCGGCGGTGGGCCAGATCCAGCTCTTCGTGCTTCTTGGCGAGCTCACGATTGGAGGACTCCAGCCGACCGGTGTATTCCTTCAACCGGGAGATCATCGTGTTGAAGGCCGAGGCCAGACGAGTGACCTCGGCGCGACCCTTCACCGGAGAGAGAGGAGATAGGTTCTCTTCACCGACGGCCTCCACGTCATCGGCCAGCTTCAACAGGGGCCGCGTGAGGCGAAAAACGAAGAGATGCCCGGCGGCCAGCGCCCCTGCCAGAATTAAAACCGTGATAAGGCTCATCTCGAACCAGAGCTCGGCGACTTTTTCTCGGTAAGGCTCCTCCGAAAAACCGATCCGCAGCGTGCCTGCCCGCCCTCCGAAAATGGGCCAGGCGATGTCCAGGAAACGCTCGCCCTTGTCCGAGACGATCTTCTCGAGATGACCTGTTTCGGAACCCGTCACGGCATTGGCCGCGATCAGCTCGACCGGCACCCCGGCTTGAAAGGTGTGGCTGAGCACCTGGCCGTCGCGCATAATGAAAATGTAAGAAACGGCTGGGTGCGCGGCGATCTGGCCCTCCAGCAATCGCTGTAACCCCACGAGATTGTTGATGAGGATCGCCTCGGCCGCATCCAGGGCAAGCTTGTGGGAGACGTTCTGGGCCTGGGCCACAGCGCCCTCCATCAGGCTCGCGCTGTAGCGGTGGGTGACCAGCTGGGAGATCAGGACACCGCTTGCGAGGACGATGACGGCGATGGCAAGCAGCAGCGTGTGTCTCAGGGTCCTGGGTCGCATGGGGCCTTCACTTGGCCGGCGCCGGCAGCCCGGCTATCAGCGCCCGCGCAGATTCATACCACTCCTCCCGGGGGAGAACGAAGCGGTCGATCAAAAGTTTATCCAGGATGCGCTTGCCCTCGGGGTCGGTGTGCATGGATAGCATGAGCTCTTGGATCTTCGAGCGCACCTCGCCCTTCAACCGGCCGGCGGCCACCAGTGGCGGGCTGCCGAACGGCTGGGATTTGCGGATCACACGGGTCTTGGATGTGTAGCCGGGGCTGAAGCGCTCGAAATATTCCCACTGGTGGCCGTCCACGGCCGCCGCATCGACGAGGCCCTTGGCCACCGCCAGGATCGAGTTGTCGTGGCTGTAAGTGAAAATCGTCTTGCTGAAAAACGATTCCGGTGTTTCGCCCAGCTGTGCCAGCCAGAAGCGGGGGACCATGGCCCCTGTATTTGAGTCCGGGTCAGTGAAGGCGAACACGCGGCCCTTGAGGTCCTCAAAATTTTGGAAGGGGCTATCTTTGGGGACGATCAGATAGGATTGATAAAACGGCTGCCCGCGCACCTGGGGTGTTGCCAGCGCCTCGAACCCGAATTTTCCCCGCGAGGACGCAAAAGGCCCGGTGCAGATGAAGGCGAGGTCGATCTCACCCTTGGGGAAAAGCGCGTTGACCTCCTCGTAGGTTCTGCGCTGGATGAACTGAACGCTGTGGTCTGATTTCGTGCCGATGTAATCCAACAGCTCGCGGTAGTAGGTGAAAGTCTCCCGGGGGGAAATCATGGCCGCCACGGCAACCCGCAGGGTTTTGCCCCCATCAAGCTGGGCATCCGGATGCGCGACATGAACTTTTCTCGAAAAATCGACGACCTTGTAGTCGGCATCGCCGCTGCACCCCGAAAGGGCCAGCGCTAATGCCGCCGCCAATATCAAAATTTTGCCTAATGACCGGAAGTCCATTAAAACCGCCTACAAAAGAGGTTTTATTTATGAGGCGTTAAACTATGATTCCGGTTCATTTAATTTATAACCGTTTCACGAAACGGAAAGTAACAGATGGGAATAAAATCGTCAATCGCCAAAAATCTTGACAAGCGGTTTGAATGTGATAAATTGCCGATCATGAATATAGGTGGGCATGAATGAACTCTCTCGTAAAGTTGATGAAGGCCCTTTCCGACCCCAACCGGGTCAAAATCGTAAAAATCCTTCAACACCGGAGCGGCATGTGCGTGTGTGAACTCAAGTCGCTCCTGCACATCGCCCAACCTACGGTGTCGAAGCATTTGAAGGTGCTGGAGGATGCCGGGGTGGTGGAGCACCGCAAGGACGGCCTCTGGGTGAACTATTCGCTGGTGAACGGTTCGGGCAACACTTACGTGGCCGCAATTCTCGAGAACTTTGAGCCGTGGCTCGAAGACCAGCCGGAAGTTTCCGAAATCCTGAAGAAGACCCCCTTCGTGTCCCGGGAACAAATCTGCCGAAAAATAAGCTGACGAACGTGAAGCCTGTATAGACAGATGGCGATATGGTAATTTATGGTGATTTTGTATAGAATCGGGCAGGGGTGATGCAATGACTACCACGTGCGCGTGTTCACAGGAAACCCAACCGATTGTCTCGGATTTGGACCATGAAGGCGCCAACGGCCGGGGCAATCAGCCCAGCCAGATAGACTGGAAAACCATCTGGAAGCCGATGAGCGCCATCGTCGTCGCCTTCCTCGTTTTCTTCTGGCTGCCGCTTGAAAGCGGCCGCTTCCAGCAGGCGATCATCTCCTCGCTGGCGTTGACCAAGTGGTATGCACAGGAGCACGTCCTGCTCTGCCTGGTGCCGGCCTTCTTCATCGCCGGCGCAATCTCCTGCTTCGTCTCCCAGGCGGCGGTCATGAAATACCTCGGGGCCGGCGCTCACAAGGTCCTTGCCTACGGCGTTTCCTCCGTTTCCGGGACCATCCTGGCGGTCTGCTCCTGCACGGTGCTGCCGCTGTTCGCCGGGATCTGGAAGCGAGGCGCCGGTCTGGGGCCGGCCATCGCCTTCCTCTATTCCGGCCCGGCCATCAACATCCTCGCCCTCGTGATGACCGCCCGGATCCTCGGCGTCGAGATCGGCATCGCCCGGGCAGTCGGCGCAATCCTGTTCAGCGTGGTGATCGGTTTGATCATGTACCTGATCTACCACAAGGAGGAACAACAGAAGGTCCAGGCGGCCCTGCACATGCCCGAGCAGGAGGTGGAGCGGCCGCTCTGGCAGAATGTAATCTACTTCGCCGTCATGGTGATGATCCTGATCTTCGCCACCTGGGGCAAACCCGAAGAATCCTCGGGCGTCTGGCATGCCGTCTCCAGTGTAAAATGGCTTCTGACCGGAATTTTTGCCGCCGGACTCGGATTCCTGTTAGTCATCTGGTTTCGGGTCAAGACGGTCAAAGTCGTGCTGGCAGGGGTGGTGGTGCTGGCCGCCGCCCTGCTCTTCCCGCACCAGCCGCTGATCGCTTTCTCGGCAGGCATCGTCCTGATGACCGTGCTCTTGACGACGACGCGTGGTGAGACCGAGACCTGGTTTATTGCCACCTGGGACTTCGCCAAACAGATCACCCCGCTGCTTTTGGGCGGCGTCCTGGTCGCCGGCCTTCTTTTGGGACAACCCGGCTCCGAGGGAATCATCCCGTCCGAGTGGGTCAGCGGACTGGTCGGGGGCAACTCCTTCTGGGCCAATTTCTTCTCGGCCCTGGTGGGGGCCTTCATGTATTTCGCCACCCTGACCGAGATACCCATCCTGCAAGGGTTGATCGGGGCAGGCATGGGCAAGGGCCCGGCGCTCGCGTTGCTGCTGGCCGGCCCGGCCCTGAGCCTGCCCAACATGCTGGTCATCCGCAGTGTCATCGGCGCAGAGAAGACAGTGGTTTACTGCAGCCTGGTGGTGGTCATGGCCACCATTTCGGGCATGATCTTCGGGGCCTATTTTGCGTAAAGCAATTTTCAGCGCGCGGTGGCCATCTGCTCGCAGGCGAATTGTTTTCCATGTGGGAGTGGCTTCCAGCCACGATAACGTTGCGGCAAGATGCCGCTCCCACGAAGTTGAAAAAGCGCCTTCGTCAATACTTATCCGGAGTGACGCATGGCAGAGAACGATGTAACCCGGATTTTGGTCGGCGGCCATCGCATCGGCATCATCGGTCTGAAGCCGGAGCTGGAGGCGGTCGCGCGGGAACTCGCGGGACGGCCAGATGAGGAGATCAAGGCTGAGCTGATGAAGCGCTTGGGCAAATCGAATTACATCGCTCCCGCGGCCGAGGCGGCATACCAGACCGCCTTTTTCCGGGAATATAAAAAATCCATCGGAGAACCCATTCCGGAAGAGCCTTCCGGCTCTCTGCAGATCAAGGTGCTGGGTCCCGGTTGCCCGAGTTGCGATCAGCTTGAAAAAGACCTGATGACGGTCATGGCGGAACTCAACCTCTCTGCCGACCTGGATCATGTTCGCGACATCAAGGAGATCGCATGCTACGGGGTCATGGGCAGCCCGGCGCTGGTCATCGACGGCAAGGTGGTCGCGGTCGGGCGCGTGCCGCCGAAATCCCAGCTGAAGGAATGGCTCAAAGCCGCCTCAAAAAAATAACACCCCCAAAAAATCTCATTAAATTTGAATCCTATACGTGTGGAGGGAAGGCAAGATGAACATCAAAGTGTTGGGCCCTGGCTGCCCCAAATGCCAGCAGACCGAAAAAATCGTCAAAGAGGTCATTGCGGAGACAGGGGTTGCCGCCACAGTCGAAAAAGTCACGAATATGCTCAAGATCGCCGAATTCGGCGTTTTCGGCACCCCGTCCGTCGTGGTGGATGGGGAGGTTAAAAGCATCGGCAAGATCCCAAGCAAACAGGATGTCAAAAACTGGATCAAAAAGTAGTCTTAAACAGCCCCATAGCAGTTGTCTTCAAGTGGGAGCGGCTTCCAGCCGCGATCGATAGGACAGCTTCCGATGCCCTTTGGGGTGGAGTGGAGTTCAACTCTAAACAAACTTTATATCAGAAGGAATGTATGCCTCAAGACTGCTGTGCATCGAACAACAACGTCATGCTTCTATCCTGCTCCGGCGGGTCCAACGTGGGACAGCTCTCCAACCGGGCGGCGGTTGAACTCACACAGGAGGGTTTCGGAAAGATGTACTGCCTGGCCGGGATCGGCGGCCGGCTCAAGGGATTCGTCCAATCGGCCAAAGACGTCCCGGTGATCGCGGCCATCGACGGCTGCAGCGTGGGATGCGCTAAAGCCATCCTCAAAAATGCCGACATTTCAAGCTATAACCACATCGTTCTGACCGACCTGGGCATCGAGAAAAACAAAAACTTCGATTTGAGTGATAAGGACCTCATGCGGGTCAAGGAGGCCGTTGTCGCCGCCTGCAACAGTCAAAAGAGCGCGGCCGAGACCAGCGCCCTTTCAAAGGTCGTAGGGTGCTGTGGATGAGGATGCCGCATAAAACAAGCGACTTCAACAGAGCCTCCCTCACCGGCTTGGCGCTGGCCTGCTTCTTGTTTATCTGTGCGGGGCCCCGCACCGTTCTGGCCCAAACCCAGGATTTCAGCCACCTGCCGGTCAAGGGCATGGTGACCATGATCGATCTGGGGGCGGACCAGTGCGTGCCCTGCAAGATGATGGCCCCAATCCTGGCCAAGCTGGAGAAAGACTACAAGGACCGCGCAGCCATCGTGGTGATCGACGTCTACAAGCATCGCGATCAAGTCAACCGTTTCCGCATCCGCGCCATCCCGACCCAGATTTTTTTCGACACTGAGGGAAAGGAAGTTGCCCGCCACGTGGGGTTCATGAGCGAGAAGGCGATCGTTGATCAATTGACCCGCATGGGGGTCAAATAAGGAAAACCAAACTTATCTGGAAGATGGACACTGTCTATGCTTAAAAGTCTGAAAGTGGTTATCTCGGCGGCCGTTTCAATCTGTCTGATGTTCTTTGCGGGCCACGTTTCAAACGCCGCGCTCCCGGCAACGGTCGAAAAACGCTTCCCAGGCCTGGCTTCCGGGGTCTTGAGATCAGCCCGCCTGGTAGAAATGCCGGCCACGGTCCTGTTGAAAACCGAAGGCATCGAGATCAAGGCTGCGGAAATCGAACAACTGCTCCAGCAGGCCGGACCCGAGCTGCAACCCCAGCTTGAAAAAAACCGCTTCTACGTTCTGGAACAGCAGGCCTCGCAGCGGATCATAGTGCGCGAAGCCAGGGCGGTGCCGGGGACACCGGCCGACCTGCCGGACGATCAGGCCGTGCAGCGACTCTTCGGCCAGCTGACAGCCAAAGCGGCCGTCTCCGAAGCCGAGGCCCGCGCCTTCTATGATGCCAACAAGGAGATGGTCGGCGGCACCCCCTACGAGCAGGTGGCGGAGGCGATCAAGCAGCTGCTCCTGCAGAACAAGCAGTCCGACGCGGTGCAGGAGTACCTGGTGGCCTTGGAAAAGCGCCTCTCCATCCAGGTCAACGAGCAGTGGGTCAAGGCTCAATACGCCCCGGCCCGCCACAACCCGGTCGATCGGGCGAGAGCCTCCGGCAAACCATCTCTGATCGAGTTCGGCGCCTCGGGCTGCGTCCCCTGCGACATGATGCAGCCCATTTTAGACAAGCTCCGCAAGGAGTTCCCGGCACGGTTGAACGTGGTCTTTGTGCATGTCGGGGAGGAGAAAGTGCTGGCGGCGCGGTTCGGCATCCGGGCCATCCCGGTCCAGGTGTTTTATGACCGCGACGGCAAGGAAGTGTTTCGCCACGAGGGCTTTCTGGCAGAACCCGAAGTCAGAAAAGTGCTCTCCAACATCGGGGTGAATTAAATGCTCGACAGCATCTTTCTTTCAGTGAACGAGTGGATGGTGGGCGGCACGGCCCTGGCCGCCGCCGGCTGTCTTGTCTGGGGCATGATCAGCATTCTCTTCAGCCCCTGCCATTTGGCATCGATCCCCCTCATCGTCGCCTACGTAGGCGGCCAGCAGAACACGCTGGTGCCGCGCCAAGCCGCGGGGTATGCCGTGGCCTTCAGCACCGGGCTGTTCATCACCATTGCCGCCATCGGCGCAATCTGCGCCCTGCTGGGACGAATGCTGGGGGACATTGGAACCTATTGGCAAATCCTCGTCGGCGGGGTTCTCGTCTGGGTCGCCTTAGGGATGCTGGGGGTGGAAAAGTGCACGATGTCCGGCGGTCTCCTCTACCGCCTCAATTTCAAAGGAATCCACGGCGCTTTCGGGCTGGGTCTGGGCTACGGCATCCTCTCCGGGTCGTGCACCTTCGGTTTTATCGCGCCGATCCTGGCCATCATCACGGTGCAGCAGGAGGTGGCAACCGGCATCCTGTTTATCCTGCTTTTCGCCATCGGCCATTGCCTGCCGATCGCGATTGCCGGCAGCTCCACCGCCGCCGTCCGTCGCCTGGTGGAGAACAGCGCCTGGCAGGGCGCCGGCGGCTGGTTTCGCAAAGCCGCGGGCGCGGTCATCTGCCTGCTGGGAATCTACTTCATCATCAACCCGATTTGGACAAATTTATCCCCTGCGTGAAGTTTGGTTGCAATCGGGATCGTCTGAGAGATTGACTTTGTCTGAATTCCACCACGACGAAAGGGGGTATCCGCAACCGGATTCTGACGCTTCCGCATATGCCGCTTGCGGCCATCAACATGCGCCCGTTATGGACAGCAAAACCGGCACCCGACTGCTGCTCACCCTGGGGCTCAACCTGCTGATCCCCGTGGCCCAGATCACTGGCGGCATTATGGCCAACAGTATGGCGCTGATTTCCGACGCCACGCATAACTTCAGCGACTTCGCCGCCATTCTGATCGCCTACCTGGCGTATCGCATCGCGCGCCGGGGCGCTTCGGTCAGGAATACATTCGGCTACCGGCGCGCCGAAGTGTTGGCGGCGTTGATCAATGTCGGCCTGCTGGTCGGCGCAGCCGTGGTCATCGTGGTCGAGGCCGTCGACCGGGTGCGCAACCCCGCAGCGGTTGCCGGCGGCATCGTCATGGGGCTCGCAGCCGTGGGCATTCTCGGCAACGGGCTTTCCGCCTGGCTCCTGCACGGGGATTCTGAGAAGAGCCTCAATGTGCGCGGGGCGTTCTGGCACATGGTGGGGGACATGCTGACCTCGGTGGCGGTATTGGTCAGCGGCGCCATCATGTACGTCCGGCCTTGGTACTGGCTGGATCCGGTGCTCTCGTTCGCGATAGTCGTTTTCATCCTGAAAAACTGCTGGAGCATCGCCAAAGAGTCGGGCCTGATTCTGATGAACTCGACTCCCCGTCATATCGACTTGGAAAAAGTCCGGCGCCACCTGCAGGAGTTGCCGGAGGTGTGCGGCGTGCATTACCTGCATGCCTGGAGTGTGTCATCAAGCAGCGTAGCATTTTCCTGCCATGTCGTGGTGCCCGATCAGGCGGTCAGCCGTACCGAACCGCTGGCCGAAAAAATAAGGCGAGACCTTCTGGAGTCCTTCGGGATCGACCACCCCGTGCTGCAGTTCGAAACCGCTGCCTGCGGTAACGGCGATCTTTTATGTCAACTCTCCTGCGGCAACGGTACTGACGCCCATGCTTCCAAATCGCACTGACTCTTTTACAAGGTCCCCCGTCTACAAAGCAGCCTGGTTTTTGGCGCGGCTCGCCATGGCCGGCATCTTCATCTATGCCAGCATCGACAAGATCTCCCAGCCGGCCGCCTTCGCCAGGGACGTCTACAACTACCAGATCCTGCCCGATTCGATGATCAACCTGACCGCCCTTGTGCTGCCCTGGCTGGAGCTGTTTTTGGGCCTCTGCCTGTTGGCGGGCATCTGGCTGCCCGGTGCAGTCTTGGCAGTGAACGGGCTTCTGGTCCTGTTTCTGGCTGCGTTGCTGTTCAACATGGCACGGGGTTTGGACATCAACTGCGGCTGCTTCAGCACCGGTGCCGATGCAGCGGCAATGTCGACAACCTACTACCTGATCCGGGATATTGCCTTTCTTGTGATCGGCGCTTTTTTGTTCGTTGGGGTGTTCCTGCCCGGAATATGGCGCAGCAAGGCACCGCAGAACCCGGCCCCGACCGCCGACATACGAAAAATGGAGAACGTATCATGATACAAATGCTCGCTTTCGCATGGGGTTCGATCGTCTTGCTGAGCGCCTCCATCGGGTTAGGCTCGCAACCCCAAGGACCGGCCCCGGCCGCCGTCTTTTCCCAGCCCAGTTTTCAGTTCGAGAGTGCTCTGGAAGGACAAACGGTCGAGCATGACTTCGTCGTCCAGAACAAGGGGAACGCCGACCTGCAGATCGAAAAAATCAAGACCGGCTGAGGCTGCACGGCGGCCTCCTCCACGAGGCTGATCCCTCCCGGCGGCGAGGGAAAGATTTCGGTCAAATTCAACACGGCCGGATACGGCGGGCGCAGCATTCGCGAATCGGTCGTCGTCCACACCAACGACCCCCAGCGCCCGGTGGTGGAACTGCTTCTGACCGGCAAGGTCGAGAAGTTTGCCGACATCCAGCCGGAGCGGGTGCGGCTGACGGGAAGAATAAGCGATCCCGTCAGCGTGACCGTCCGGATCGTTCCCAGGCCCGATCACCCGTTCAAGATCAAGAGCGTCCGCGCCATGCGAGGCCAATACATCCAATTTTCCCTCGCGGTCCGCGAGGAAAGTGGGAAGCCCTATTACGAACTGACAGTGAGCAGCACCCGGCCGGAGCCGGGCCGGATCGTCGATGTCGTCAATTTAGAGACCGACAGCCAGGTGCAGCCTCGACTTCAAGTGCATGTGTTCGGAGAGATCATCCCGGCCCGGCAATAATGCAAAGGAGCCGCCGGTGACAATTAAATTAAAGCGGGTCTTGATCGACTTCAGCCCTGAAGACGTACAGCTCCTGTTGTCCATCGCCTTGGACGGCGACAGGGACGAAGCCCTGGCTTTTATCCGGCAGGACCTGGCCAAGCGTGTGGAAAAAGCGATGCAGGGCCATTGAGCGCCTGTCTTCGAGGCCAGTTACGGCCCCGGTCAGGTCGATGCCTTTGCGAAACAATAAATAGGGCCGAGGAGAAACCTCATGCTGCTGGAAAGCTACACCAAGAAAATGTTCCGGGCGGAGTGCAACCCGAGCTTCGAATCTCTGCATTGCATCGCCAAACTGGATCAGGACGTTTCCGAAGCCCTGCCCTATCTGAACACGGTATTAGGCGGATTCGAATATCTAAAGGACCCTCCGGCCGTCATCTTCCGATCCCGCGGCCGGCTGATCACGGTCCACGGGCGTGAAATCGCCATCAACGCTTTGAACGATGAGGCGGAGGCGGACAAGATCCTGGAATGGCTGAAGCGGGAGATCAACCAGGCCTGGGAGAACCGCGCCTCCATTACCCCAAGCTTCGAGGGCGCCCCCAGACCCCAGCTTTTTGAAATCCTTAAACTTCTGCCGCGAACCAACTGCCGGGAGTGCGGGGAGCCGACCTGCATGGTGTTTGCGACCCGGGCGGCCGAGGGCGTTAAGAGCGCCGCGGACTGCCCGCCGCTCACAGGAGATGCGAAACAGCGGTTGGAGGAGTATCTGAGTCGATTCAACTTCGATGCGTAATGACCTTGTAGAAGGTCCGACTTCCAAATAGAATGTTGAATCCTTAAAATCATGGATACCAAAAATAACTGGTTTCAGGCGGTCTGGCAGACAGGGGCGTTGGTGGTTCTGAGCGCGGCGGTCGCGTTGACGGTCAACACGCTGCGAACCGGGCCATTGCCGCTGGTCGGGGACTTTTCGGTAGCGGCGCGCGTGACCACGGCTACCGGCGAACGCATGGATATTTCGTTGGAAGTGGCGGAAAAGCTTTTTTTCACCCATTCGGCGGTCTTCGTTGATGCGCGCCCCGTAGAGGATTATGCTCGCGGCCACATCCAGGGAGCACGCAGCCTGCCCTGGCAGAATGTCGATATCGATTTCATTAGCGTCACGTCCGATCTGGCCCTGGACATACCGATCGTCACCTATTGCGACGGGGAGACCTGCGAGCTGAGTCACGACCTGGCCCTCTTTTTACGCGACGCCGGGTTTCCGAACACGCGGGTGTTGGTGAACGGCTGGACGCTCTGGCAGCAGGCGGGCCTGCCAACGGAGTCAGGCACCACCACACAATAGGCATCAGAGGAGAAACAATTTTATGCGCTTGAATTCCATAGCAGGGGGAGTGGTTTTTATCATCGGGATTTCCCTTTTCGGGGGAGTGGCGCTTGGCCAATGCCCGCCCAAAGAGAAGATCGAGGCGGTCATATCAAAATTCGAGGCCCAGGATCGAAGCCTGGTCGCGATTCAGCCGACGGAATACCCGGGGTTGTGCGAGGTTCAGGTGCGGCTGAACAACCGGATCCACATTTTCTACACCGGGGCCAAAGGGGACTACCTGCTCATGGGGCAGCTTTACGATTCGCTCTCCGGGCGCAACTTGACCCGTGAGAAACTCGAACATGTCAATTTGTTCAGCCCCGAGGAGATGAACCAGCTAAAAGAGCTCGCCGCCATCACCATCGGCGCCTCCGGAAAAGTGATTTACTATGCCACCGACCCGCATTGCCCCTATTGCAAGCAGGGCGAGGAGATCCTGAAGCGGATGGCCCAATCCGGGGATCTCACCGTGCGGATCCTCTTCTTCCCCTTGGAGTCCTACAAGGATTCGCGGGAGATCTCCATCTCCGTGATCTGCGACAAGAAATCCCTCGACGATTTCCATGGCGGCTACACGTCAAAAAACCAGTGTGCCGAGGGCATCGGCATTATCGACAAGACGAAGGAGCTGTTGTCGCGCAAGGGGGTAACCGGCACGCCGACCTACATCTTCCCGGATCAACGCTATCACTCCGGCCTGCTCGACGAGGCCGAGCTGCGCCGGCGCCTGGGTCTTACAGCCAATCCCGGCGGCGATCAAAAGCCATCGGCCCAAAAGAAGAAATGACGTGACCGTGAGGTAGCGCCTATCCATTTTCGTGCAGTTCAAAGGAGCAAGGGGTGGCGACGATCAAATCCAATGTGCGGCCCACCGGAAGGCGCATGGCGTGGACATCCAGCTGAGCCACGCCTTCACGCAGCATACGCTCGATCCCTGCAACCCACTGCTGTACGATCGCGGATAGCGTCAGCGAGGGGGTATTCACCAAAAACAAGGCGGGCCGCAGCAGGTCCCGAAGCAGAGAGCATTCAGGCCATGCTCGACCGCTGCGGCGGAAACCGCGTGAAGGCCTGCCGTGCATTGGGGATCAGCCGTGCCACCCTCTGGCGTAAAATCAGAAAGCTCGGTTTGAGATAGGCTCACCCAACGCTCAATGAGGCTTCAAGCCGTTAATACTAATTGTGACTCTTTTTTAATTGCCATGCGTTGGTGCCCATATGGACCTCCGGAAATTAATGGTTGACGCGCAGCGCCAAAGGCGCAACCCCTCCATGCTCCGCGTACTTTTCGTTGCCTTCAGCATATTTATTTTTTGCGGCCACGCCATTCCATCTGCCGTCGATTATATTTCTGCAGAAAAATTGCATCAAATGATTTTGTCCGAAGAACCATTTTTGCTTTTAGATCTATCTCCGGCAGCCCAATTTTCTCAACGACACATACCCGGTGCGAAAAACATTGACGTCTACCCCCTCGAAACAACGGTTCAACAGCAGCGGCTAAAGGTGGCTCTTCCTGGCATCAGGCAAAAGTGGCAGCTTGTCGTTTTGGTTTGTCCTAAAGGCGGCATGACCGCGCTTAGGGCCGCGCAGCTGATGCGCTCAAACGGGTTTGGTCCAACAGAAATTATGATCCTTAAAAACGGAATGCTTGGCTGGCCGTATACCACCGCTGGTAGATCCGCCCACCAACCATCCACCATAGATGGCCCTGACTCTTGAAAATTTTGAATCGGTCATAAATGCAAGGATTGGCATCTGGAGGCAAATAGAAACAACCCAATTCCATGAAACGACCGGATTCGGCTCCGTACCACAGAGAAAACACGTATTCCACACGTTAAGGCAACGGCTCATCACGCTTTAAGTCTGTATTTTTTCAGCTTGTAGCGGAGCATCCGCTCGCTCAGCCCCAGACTGTCGGCGGCGCGGCTCTGGTTGCCGCCGGACTCCTCCAAGGCCTTCTTCACCATTCGGCGCTCGAGCGTTTCAAGCGCTTCCCGCAAAATGCCTGTGCCGCCGTCGGCTTCCTCATTGGTCTCATGCGGTTTGAGCCCACCGAACGGCAGATCGGAGGCTGTCAGGGTCGTTCCCCTGGAAATCACGACCGCCCGCTCCAAGATATTCTCGAGCTCGCGGATGTTGCCCGGGTAATCGTACTTCACGAGCTGGTCCATGGCCTCCCGGCTCACACCATCGATGGGCTTTCTGTTTTCCATCGAAAAGCGCTGCACGAAATGCTCGACCAGAGGGGGGATGTCCTCCCGGCGCTCGCGGAGCGGCGGAATTTCTATAGGAACGACGTTCAGGCGGTAGTAGAGGTCCTCCCGGAAATCGCCCTTTTTTACCCTCGATTCCAGGTCCTGATTCGTGGCGCTGATGACGCGCACATCGGCCTTCAGGGTCTGGTTGCCTCCCACCCGTTGGAATTCCCCCTCCTGGAGGAGTCGCAACAGCTTGACTTGAACCGGCGCCGAGATGTCACCGATCTCATCCAAAAAAAGCGTGCCGCCGTCGGCCTGCTCGAAGCGGCCCAGGCGTCTCTGTGTGGCGCCTGTAAAGGCCCCGCGTTCGTGGCCGAAAAGCTCGCTTTCGATCAAGGACTCGCTGAGCGCCGCGCAATTTACGATGATGAGGGGCTTGGCGGAACGCGGGCTCAACCGGTGGATCAACCGTGCGAAGAGCTCCTTGCCCGTTCCGCTCTCACCCTGGATGAGCACGGTCGCACTGCTGGAAGCCACCCGCCCGGCCAGGTTGATCATTTCGGCCATTTGCCGGCTGCTGTGGACGATCTGCTTCTGGAGAAGGCCTTTTTCATTTAGCTGCTGCCGGAGCAGCTCGTTCTCGCGTTGAAGCGTACGGCGCTCCGCGATGCGATCGATTACGCACAAAAGCTCATCCAGGTCGATCGGTTTGCCGAGGTAGTCCGCGGCACCCGCTTTCATCGCCTGGACCGCGGTATCTACGGTGCCGAAGGCGGTCAGGATGAGAACATCCAGGCGGGGGTTGAGGCCCTTTGCCCTTTTCAGCACCTCAAGGCCTGTCAGTCCCGGCATCTTGTAATCGACGATGGCCAAATCCAACGTGTGCGCTTTGATCTTTTCCAGCGCTTCGTCGCCGTTTGCCGCCGCGATCACATGATGCCCCTCCTTGGCAAGAAACCCGCCGAGCATCTCCCGCTGGGCCGGCTCGTCCTCGGCGATCAAGATGTCAAGCTTCGTCATGGAATCACAACCTCGCTTGGTTTAGGCGCCATCGATGCGCCGCGGAAGCAGGATCTCGAAGGTGGTGCCCCGTCCCGGCGTGCTCGCCACCTTCAGCTCCCCGTCATGGGCGCGGATGATCTGGAGCGCGATGGCCAATCCCAGCCCCAACCCCTTCTCCTTAGTGCTGTAATCCGGGCTGAAAATCCGCTCGAGCTCGCCGCCGGGAATCCCGGCGCCTGTGTCTGCAATCTGGATTCCCACCCGGTGTTGCGGACGGCTCTTGACGAAGACGGTCAGGGTGCCCGGGCCGGTCATCGCTTCGAAGGCGTTCTTGATCAGGTTGATCAGCGCCTGCCGCATCCGGTTCTCATCCATGACCACAGCGGCACCCGGCTCCTCCCAGTCGGTCTCGATTTGGATTCCTCGCGCCTCGGCCTCGGCCCGGACCAACAGCAGAATGCTATTCAGCAGATCGACAACGGCCACGGGTCGCAGGACCAGGCGACCCCCGCGCGCTAGGCTTAAAAAATCTTCAATGGTCACATCCAGCCGCCGGATCTCCTGGCGGACCGTCCGGATGAGATCGTCAAATTCCCCCCGGTTCTCAGCCTGCTGCGGTGCATATTCGCGCTGGATTCTCTGGACCGCAAGGCTGACGGCATTCAGCGGGTTACGAATCTCGTGCGCCACGCCGGCTGCGAGCTGACCCATGGAGGACAACCGTTCGGTTTGATGCAGCCGGTTGAGGAGGTTCTGAATCCGGCGCAGATGGCGATTCTGGTTGGTGTAGAGAAACCACATGGCCAAAAGCCCCATGCCGATCATCAACCCCATGGACAAAAAAATGTGGCGCTGGTTTTCGCTGAGCAGTTTATCCACATCGCGGGTGTCAAGCCCCACACGTGCTGCACCCGCAAGGGTCTCGCGTAGACGGATCGGCTCGGCCAGTTCGAGCACATTGCCGGTCTCCCGGCTGAATCGCCGCACCTGCCTTCCGTCGATGGGGACACCTTGTAATTCATCCGCCGAATAGGGCGGCGCCTCGCCGAAACGGGCGATGATCCGCCCCCGGCTGTCCGTCAAGATCAAATAGTTTACCCCCTGCCTCCAGCCGGCCTCCTCAGCGGCCTCCTGAAGTGCGATCCGTATCCCCCACTGCCGGATCCCTTCGCGATCGAGAAAGATGAAGACGGCCCCGTCCCCGGTTTTGCGCCTGAGACCGACGTAGCCGGTCTGAAGCGGCTCGAAGGAGAATAGATTGACGGCAATCTGCTCGCCCGGCTTCAACAGCGACCCGATTTCCGACCGCGTGCCGTCCGGCAAAGGGGTGCTTTCCCGCACAAGCTTTCCCGCCTCATCGAGAAAGGCGACTGCCACCAGGTTTTCCGCGAGCGCTGCAGCCTGTAATTGTTCAGGGGAGAGCGGCCCTTCGAGGGTATCCTTGCGGTCGAGGTCGGCCACCAGGCCGATCAGGTCCGCCGACAGGGTCTCCTGCGCGGTAAAGAAATTGTCTAGGGCACTTGGGTCCAGCGAAGCGTCTTGCCGATTTTCGGCGACCCCCAGGAACCTGGTGAGTCTCAACTCGGCCACTTGCTCGACCCCCTGGATGATGGCCACCCCCTTGGTCTCGAGCACATTGAGAAGCGTGCGTTCCACGCGGCGCACATCGAACATCGCCATTGCGAAAAACAGGGCTGCCACCAAGAGGGCCACGAGAGCGATCGCCAGCGGCTGCAGAAAGGGTTTCCCGCCGATCGCACCGGGCTGCTCGGTGCCTGCCTTTTCTTTAGTATGCTCCATGCGGACCCCGTCGCTGCCTGCCGAAAAAAGGGCTGTCGCTCCATCCGCACCAGTGTCGGATTTGATCCGGCTGGAGAATGGTGCGCGTCTCCAGCTGATAGTCGAGCATCTGTTGATGGATGTCGTTTTGAAGCTCGATCATCTCTGCGGCCTTGGCGCGAATGACGGCTTGCTCTGCTTCGGGGTTGCGGAGCAACGCCTGAATCTCATGCCGTCGAACTGTCAGCTCTTCCCATCGGCGCAGGGTTTGGGCCCTGAATTGTGCATCGAGCCGCTGAACGGCCTGTCGTTGGGCTTCGGACAGCCCAAGCGCCTCGACCGGAGAACAGCCCCTGCCTTCCGCCCCTGCTCCCCATCGCGGCCCCCTTCCCGCCATTTGGCTGAAAACGACCACCGGAAAAACCACCAGCGCCAGCGCAGCCAGAACCCCTATCTTTATCATGTCGAGATCTCCCCGCCGTTCTTAAAACTCGCCTAAAACAGGCATGCTGGATCTTTATTAAATAAAAATCTATGCAAAACAAGTACCCACTTTATGAAGCTTACGCAGCTGGTTTAGTGACCGTTCGCGGGCCGATACACCCGCTCTGGCCCTGGATAGCGACCACCGTCGTCCGCTTGGGCTCGACATTAGTGTCGAGGTGAGCCAAAAGCTTCCTCAGGATATAACAGACTGGAATTAATATTTTTGGTGCCCAGCCAGGTTCTTCGACTCGACATTTACTGCCTCGCACTTGTCAATCGAAGTCTGTTGTGGTCTTAATATTTAATTATGTGATTTATGGTAGTTGCCAGGTGAAAGCCCCCCTCTTAGATTTTTTGGCATGCGGTCTGCATTATCCTCGGTCAAACCCTAACCGAAAGGAGATTGACTCCAATGAAAAATTTTCGCATTGCGTTGATTGTGGCGACTCTGGTTCTGGTAGCGTCGTGGGCGATCGCCGGCCCTGGCGGAGGCTGGGGGGGACGCGGCATGGGCTTGGGCTGTGATGGACCGGCTGCCCAGGCACTCAATCTGACCCCGGAGCAGAGCCAGAAAATCCAGGAGCTGCGGCAGTCCAAATACAACGAGATGGCTGCACTGCGCGAAGAGATGGCCGGCAGGCGCTCGGAGCTGCAGATGCTGTGGGAAAAGTCTGAGCCGGACCAAAACGAAATTATGGCAAAGCAGCGCGAGCTTCTGGAGCTGAGAGGTCGTTTTCAGGAGAAAGCCACCCAGCATCAGTTCGCCCTGCGCGGCATCCTCACGCCGGAACAGCTTGCCCAACTGCCCGGAATGGGATTTGGAAGAGGCCCCGGCAAAGGTGGCCGAATGCACGGCAGGTGGTAAGACCGAACTCCCAGGGGGATGGAAATGTGATTATTGCTTCTCCAGGGGAAGACAACCACTGACCACCGGCGGGGGATACGGCCACGAGCGTTATCCCCCGCTTTTTTTGCTTTATGACTGTTTTTTTATACGGTACAGTTTTTCGATCGCCAATCGCCGCAAACCCCTGCAGAATAGGCAGGCGAAAGTGTTCAAAGGAGATGTGATATGGCGCTGATCCACGCGCAGGACTTGAAAAAGACCTATCGCACGGGAGACGTTTCCACCGGGGCGCTGCGCGGTGTGAGCTTCTCCATCGATGAAGGGGCGTTCGTTTCCTTTATCGGCCCCTCGGGCAGCGGTAAGACCACCCTGCTGAACCTGATGGGCTGCCGGACAAGCCTTCGAGCGGGCAGCTCCTGGTGGCGGGGCATGAGATCGCCTCGCTCGACAGCACCGAATCCGCACTCTTCCGGGGTAAACACATCGGGTTTATCTTCCAAAGTTTCAACCTGATCCCGGTGCTGACGGTTTTCGATAACGTGGCCCACTCGTCATGGTTCAAAACGTAGCTGCTCCCGAGCGCCGCAAGCGGGTAACGGAGTTGCTCGAGGCCGTTGGGATGATCGAGCACAGCCGCAAGCGGCCCGATCAGCTTTCTGGAAACCGCCGCATGTCCACAAAAAGGCAAAGCAAGTCGGCTGATCGAATCAAAGCGGACCCTGCCGGCTGCGACCTGACATCCGTCGACCGTTCGCCCTGTTGCACCATCATGGAGAGCATCAGCGACGGCGTTTTCACCATTGATTCAAACAAGCGCATTACCTCCTTCAACCGGGCCGCGGAGAGTATAACCGGGTTCAATAGAGAAGGAGCCATCGGCCAGTAGTGCTTTGATGTTTTCCGGGCCAACATCTGCGTTGGACGATGTGCGATCGAAGAGACCATTTCGAGTGAAAAGCCCAGCATCAACCTGCCAGCTCTGATCATCAGTAAACAGAGAGATCAAAAATCGATCCGACTCAGTACGGCCGTTCTGAAAAACGAGCGCGGCGATATTATCGGTGCCGTTGAGACGTTCAGGGACGTATCCGAATCGGAGCTGTTCGGTTATGCCAAGGGGGCATTCACCGGTGCGGCGAAAAGCAAGCTGGGACGTTTTCAACTGGCTGACAGGGGCACTCTTTTCCTGGATGAAATTTCCAATACGACCCTTAATTTTCAAGCGGATCTCTTGCGCGTCATGGAGGATCGAGAAGTAACCCCTTTGGGGGGTACGAAACCAGCCAAAATCGATGTTCGCATCGTGGCCGCCGGCAGCTCGGACCTCAGCAAGCTGATGATAAAAAACGAGTTCCGCCAGGATCTCTATTATCGCCTGAATGTGGTCAAAATCAGCTTGCCGGCCTTGCAGGAGAGAAAACAGGACATTCCGCTGCTGGCAGACCATTTCATTCGAAGGTTGAATCTTCGCAAGGAACAAAACATTCAGGGCTTAAGTCCGGATGCACTTGGCTTCTTGATGGAATACCCTTTTCCGGGCAACGTCCGTGAACTGGAGAATATCATCGAGTATGCCTTCATTGCATGCAAGGACTCTTTGATCGAACTCCGGCATTTTCCGAAAGAGGTGTTTGAAGAGCGCAAAAACATTCTGCTCCCCATTTCGGCGCAGGAAACCATGGAGGCCGAAACCATTCGGGCGCTGATAGCCAAGCAACCCGGCGGCCGCCATAAAACCGCCCAGGCCCTCGGAATAAGCCGCACCATTTTATGGCGCCGGATGAAACGATATGGAATTTTAGAGTCGATAGATGAAACATGATTTGAAACGGTTTCATGAAATGAAACAATAATTTCCACCCGCCGGTTATTTTCACCCGCCCTCCTTTTATCCAACCCACTAAAATTTATTACTAATTCAATTTTTTTCTGTTGATCGTAACCTGGCATCACTTTTGCGCTAATTACCATCAATATCGGGTCGGAGCTGATTCCAAAGCCGGCGGATTTTAGCCGCCGCCTGTTTCTTTGAGAAAAATGAGAACAGATAAGCGCCTCAAAGATAGGGCTTCAATCAAAATCGCCGTGCCATTATTCGGGGAGAGAGTATCCCCTTATTTTGGGGTCTCTTCAAAAATTCTTATGGTTGAAACGGTCGGCGAAAAGATCGCCAGCAAGACGACATGGGAGATGACTGAGCAAAGCGCTGTGGAAATTTCCCGACGCCTGGTTTCATTCAGAGTAAACATCCTCATTTGCGGCGGAATTCAGAATATCCATAAGCAATCGTTGACCCATCAAGGGGTCTTGGTCGTAGACAATCAGAAGGGAAATGCCGAGGAGCTGCTGGCGAAGATGATCCGGCAACCGGATATTTGCAGACGAACGAACTGTGAAATCCGCGCATGCAAACTTAAGAACCGAAGGTCGAATGAGAACTAAAGGAGGTAGTCGTCAATGGAAATGCAGGCTGCACAAATCATCGCGTTGTTGGTCACCGGAATCGGCGTCGGCTTTGCCTCGGGGCTTTTGGGGGTCGGAGGCTGCTTCATTATGGTCCCTGTGCAGTTCTGGGCCCTCAAGTCGATCGGAGTCGATCCCACCATCGCCATCCGCATCGCTTTTGGCACCAATCTGCTTGTGGTGTTGCCCACCGCCTTCAGCGGGGCCATGGCCCATCACCGGAAGGGGGCCGTGCAGTGGAGGGCTGGGGTTACCTTCGGCATTGCCGGCGCCATCGGAGCCTTCGGGGGGGCCTTCATCGCATCGCACCTACCCGGCAAGGTGCTGACCGCAGCCTTTGGTATCGCCATTATCCTCGGCGGGATCCGGATGCTGACCGCCAAGCCGCCGAAGGTTACCGATGCGCCCTCCGAGAGCCTGACCGCCTTCATCCTATGGGGGATCCCCTTGGGCATCGTCTCGGGAATCATCGGGATCGGCGGCGGGGTCCTGATGATCCCCATCATGGTGTATGGCCTCAAGTTCAAGATGCACCAGGTCGTGGGCACCTCAACAGCTTTGATGATCTTTACCGCCATCGGCGGCGCACTCTCCGACTGGATCAACGGGCTCGGGGTTTCGGGGCTGCCGCCATACTCCACCGGCTACCTCAACTGGTACCAGTGGGTGATTCTGGCCGGGGTGAGCATGCCCTGGGCGGTGGTGGGAGCCAACACGGCCCACCTGCTGCCGGCCAAACAGCTGAAATACCTTTTTATAGCCGTGATGTTTTACATGGGCCTTAAGATGTGCGGAGTGTTCGCCTGGCTGAACTTGCCTTTGTAAGGTTCTGCTAGGGGCTTTCCGCGAGGCACAGGGTCCAAAAGATACCACCCCTATATGGATTGGAGGAATAACCATGTTCGCAAAGATTCTCTATCCGACGGCGTTTGAAAAATTTTACCAGGATGTGCTGGGCTGCATCACGAACTTGAAACGAGCCGGAACGGAAGAGATTGTGCTGCTGCACGTCATCTATGCCCTCGACCACTCCCATACCGCCGATCGGTTTGCCCTCAAGCTGCTTGACAACTTGAGGAACCTCCTTGGATCCAAAATGGAAGAGGCATCCCGTGTCGTCGAAAGTGCCGGCCTTCGGGCGACGGTGCGTGTAGAAATCGGCGTGCCTTACCGAGAAATCCTGAGGGTCGCCGAAGAAGAGAAGGTTTCTCTGATCGTTTCCAGCCGTGAGCGAAAAGGTGCTCTGGACGAGATATTTTTCGGCTCCACCACGGACAAGATCGTCCGCTACGGAACCTTACCCGTCTACATCCCGAAGTGCCCGGACATCTATGGCGCCGACCGGCCGAACGCCAAGGCCTTTTGCCGCGACCCCTTCCGCATGGTGCTCTACCCCACCGATTGGTCCGACTGCGCGCGCGACGCCATGCGCTATCTGGTCGGCATCAAGGAGGCGGGAATCGGGGAGGTTGTGGTGGCGCATGTCATGAACGCGAAGACCATGAACCTACAGCCGAAAGATAAATTTCAGGAGTTCGAGCGTATCGATCAGGAGAAGCTGCAACAGACGAAAGAGCGCCTCGAAAAAGAGGGATTCAAGGTCAAAACCCACCTTCAGGTCGGCAATCCAAGAACGGATCTGATCAAGATCGCCCGGCAGGAAGATGTTTCCCTGATCGTGATGGGCCTCCACGGCAAAAGCCATGTGAAAGGAATTCTCTGGGGATCCGTTTCTCGGAATGTGGCTGAATACGGTGAACGGCCGATTATTCTTATAAAGGGCGGCGCTTGCAAGAGCGATGGGAGAGCCAATCAGAGCAGCGCGTCGCCATCCCATTGATAAAGATGCGGATGGCCCCTTATTTCGGGTGCTGCGACGAACTGCATCTGCTCGACCAAGAAGAAGGGGCGTTGCGTCGCACCTGTCCGTTCTTTCAGCCGATGACCCGTTGCAAAGTTGTCCCCTCCCGTAGTTGGCATGGGTGTGCAAAAGCTTGTCAGCGACGGACTCTGGACCTTTCACAAGGCGCTGCTGGCTGCGCATGGAATAGAAGCCATTGACAACCGGCATAGAGAAGTGAAATTTATTATCCGGGGGGAGGGTGATGAGTTACGTCGTTGTACCGATTAAAGACTTCCACCTTTGCCTCGGAAAAGCATAGGGGGCAGCATGTCTCAACCCAAACAGCTGGTTGCAAGCCTTTTAGCGGATGCGGATGTGACCATCGGCGGCCCGCAGCCCTGGGATATGCAGGTTAAAGACGAGCGGTTGTTTGCGCGTGTGCTGAGCGCAAGGAATTTAGGACTTGGCGAAGCTTACATGGACGGCTGGTGGGAGTGCCTGCGGTTGGACGAATTTTTCTATCGGGTGCTCATCTCCGGCATCGACGAAAAGGTCAGGGGCGACTGGATTCACCTGCTGCGCTACCTGCCCGGCATTCTGTTCAACCTCCAGTCCCTGCGCCGCGCTTGCATCATTGCCGACTGCCACTATAACCTGGACAACGATCTATTCCTCGCCTTCCTCGACCCCTACAATCAATACAGCTGTGGCTATTTCAAAGAGACCGACGACTTGGAGCAGGCCCAGCGCAACAAGCTCGAGCTGATCTGCCGAAAAATCGAACTGAAAAAAACCGACCACGTTCTGGACATCGGCTGCGGGTGGGGCGGGTTCGCCAAATACGCGGCCGAGCATTACGGGTGCAAGGTCACCGCCGCAAATGTGTCGACCGACCAGCTCCGGTATGCAAGAGATTTCTGCAAAAGCCTCCCGGTGGAGTTCCTGGACTGCGATTACCGCCAGATACGCGGTACGTTCGACAAAATCGTCTCGGTCGGCATGTTCGAGCACGTCGGCGTGAAGAACTACCGGACGTTTATGCAGGTCGCCCACAACTGCCTCTCCGATAACGGAATCTTTCTGCTGCACACTATCGGCGCCAACGCGCCCCGCCGTGCCTGCGACCACTGGATAACAAAATACATTTTTCCCAACGGCATGCTGCCGAGCATAAGTCAGATAGCCAAGGCAGCCGAGGGGTTTTTCGTAATGGAGGACTGGCACAGCCTGGGGCCGCACTATGACAAAACGCTCATGGCCTGGCATCTGCGGTTCCAAAACGCCTGGTCGGGGCTCAAAATGCGATACGACGAGCGCTTCAAACGGATGTGGGAATACTATCTGCTCTCCTGCGCCGGGGCCTTTCGGGCGCGCAGCAATCAGGTCTGGCAAATCGTCATGACCCGTGCCGGCAGCGGAATGGCCCAGCCGGCCTGCCGATTCTAAATAAGATAAAAGCATGGCGCATCTGAACACACATTCGGCCTACTCACGGCTTTCCGAGCGGCTGAACCGTTTTCCCCAAGGCGCGCCCCCGTCAGAGCTGCTTTTCGCCATCCTGAAAATGCTTTTCAGCGAAAATGAGGCCGATCTGGTTGCGCACCTGCCTATTCGGCCCTTCACGAAGGAGCTGGCGGCTCGGGCCTGGAAAATGAACACGGCCGCTGCCGAGGCGATATTGGATAGGTTGGCTGATCGTGCCATCCTGGTCGATATACCCGAAAACGGGGTAACATATTACTGCCTACCCCCGCCTATGGCCGGGTTCTTCGAATTTTCCTTGATGCGGGTGCGCGACGACATAGATCAGAAGGCGCTGAGCGAGTTGTACTATCAATACATCAACGTCGAAGAAGACTTTATCAAAGCGCTGTTTCTGGACGGCCAAACCCCGCTCGGGCGGATCTTCGTGCAGGAAGCCGCGCTGTCAGAAGCCAACGCCCTGCAGGTGCTGGATTACGAGCGGGCCAGCGCGGTAATCCGGAGCGCCTCATCCATCGCCATCAGCCTCTGCTATTGCCGCCACAAAATGGCCCACGTGGGGCTGGATTGCAGCGCCCCCAAAGAGATTTGCATGACCTTCAACACGTCGGCGGCTTCGCTGATAAAACACGGGCACGCCCGGCGCGTGGATGCACCGGAATGCATCGACCTGCTGGAGCAGGCGCAAGCCTGCAACCTGGTCCAGTTCGGTGAAAACGTCCAGCGACGCGTCAATTTCATTTGCAACTGCTGCGGCTGCTGCTGCGAGGCCTTGCTGGCCATACGGCGCTTCGGCCTGCTTCGGCCGATCCGCTCCAATTTCATCGCCCGCATCGACGCTGCGGGCTGCACGGTGTGCGGTCAATGCACCGAGATTTGTCCCGTGCAAGCGATCGGACCGGCAGCGGGAAATGGCGGCGGAACACCAACGGTCGACCCGAACATGTGCCTGGGGTGCGGGGTCTGTGTCCGCAACTGCCCCTCCGGCGCCATCAGCCTCGATCCCCGGCCCGAGCGGGTGCTGACCCCCTTGAATACGGTCCATCGCACGGTGGTCATGGCCGTAGAAAGAGGGACCCTGCAGCACTTGATTTTCGACAACCAGGTGCTGCACAGCCACCGGGCGCTCGCCGCGGTAATAGGGGTGATTCTGCGCCTGCCACCGGTCAAGCGTTCGCTTGCAAGCGGTCTGCTTCAGTCGCGTTATCTGAGTTCTGTCATCGACCGCTTGTCTTCTTAACCATCTGCGGCACAATCAACGCAAAAGCAACCTCAAGCGTCCCCCGTTGCTTTGGCAGCAGGCACGCAGCTTTCTAAACCCCAGCCGGCGACAGTTAGTTTTCTGTTAGTCCCCGCTTTTGTATTCCCGCGTGCCGGCCTTCAGTGATAGCGTGATAAAATCGCCGCTCACGCGATGTGGCGCACTTTATCGTTTGGAGGTTAAACAAGATCTATGTCGCAGAATAACATTCTCTTTATTTGCCGCCACAACAGCGGCCGGAGCCAAATCGCCGAGGCGTATCTCAAAAAAATCGGCGGGGAGAATTTCCATGTCGAAAGCGCCGGATTCGAGCCAGCTAAAGAGGTCAACCCGCTGGTCGTAGAGGTTATGAAGGAAGAAGGCATCGACCTCTCCGGCAAGAAACCCCAGAGTGTGTTCGGGGTGTACAAACAGGGCCGGCTGTTCGACCACGTGATCACCGTCTGCAGCGACAGCGAGGGGGACTGCCCCATCTTCCCCGGCATCACCCGTCGCTGGCATATTCCGTTTCCCGATCCTGCGGCGGCCGAAGGCACGCACGAAGAGAAACTGGCCAAGGTCCGGGAAATCCGCGATGCGATCAGGGCGATGATTTTACATCCTCCTGAGGGGGAATTCGATTTCCGCAAGCTGTCCGGATGATGGTCTTACCGCCCGCCGGTTTTTCGAATTGACACCGCCCCTGCATACTGCTATATTTCGCCATATAACGAAGTATAGAGGTGCTCATGAACTCCTTCCTGAATCTGACCCGCGCCCTGTCGGATGAAAACCGTCTGCGAGCCCTGCTAGCGCTGGAGGGCCGCGAGCTTTGCGTCTGCCAGATCATCGAGCTTCTGGAGCTGGCACCCTCGACGGTTTCGAAGCACATGTCGATTCTAAAACAGACCGGCCTCGTCCAGGGTCAAAAGCGCGGCCGGTGGATGTATTACCGCCAGCCGGACGAAAAAGGGCCGGCTGAGGCCTTGCTGGCCTTGGCGTTTGTGCGCGCCTGCCTGCTTCAGTCGCAGAGGGCCCGGCAGGACCAGCGGCGGCTGGAGGCAATCCTCAAACTTGACCGCAGCGCAATCTGCCGCCGCCAAGCAGGCCGGTAATCTTACAAAGAGAAGCGGTTCAACCAAAGAGAAGCGGTTCAACTAATTGACCAGGAGGTGCCACGTGACCACCAGCAGGCTTCAGGCGGTTGATCAGGCCGCAGAGCTTTCGGCAACCAAGGGGCTCAGCGCGTTTGAACGCTATCTTTCTATTTGGGTGATCCTGTGCATCATAGCCGGGATCTTTTTAGGGAAAACCGCGCCCGGTTTTGCCGCCTACCTCGATGGACTTGCCATTTACGTCAACGAGGCCCCGGTGGTGTCGATCCCGATCGCCATCTGCCTCTTCTTCATGATGTATCCCATCATGGTCAAAATCGACTTTGCCGAAGTGATCAAGGCAGGTAGAAGCGGCAAGCCGGTTTTGCTGACGCTGTTTGTGAACTGGGCCATCAAACCGTTTACCATGTATGCCATCGCGCTTTTCTTTCTGGGAACGCTCTTTTACGGTTTCATTGGGCCAGACGCGAAAGATCTCGTCAAAATGCCTTTCGGGCTCGATCTGCCTGTGGGTGCCGAACACGGGGCGGGCAAGGTGATCCTGGTGTCCGGGGTCAAGATGCTGGAGGTCCCTCTCTGGCGCAGCTATTTGGCCGGGTGCATCCTGTTGGGGATCGCGCCCTGCACGGCCATGGTGCTTGTCTGGGGTTACCTGGCGCGCGGCAACGACGGGCTGACGCTGGTCATGGTGGCCATCAATTCGCTGACCATGCTGGTCCTTTACGGTGCCCTCGGTGGTTACCTGCTGGGCGTGGGGAGGCTGCCGGTCCCCTGGCAAGCCCTTTTGCTCTCGATCGCGATCTATGTTGCACTTCCGCTGGTGGCGGGATACCTATCGCGTAAATGGATCATCGCATCCAGGGGCGAGGCCTGGTTTAAGGAAAAATTTCTGCACGTCCTGACACCCGTGACCATCATTGCGCTGCTGATCACCCTGGTGCTGCTCTTCAGCTTCAAAGGGGAGGTCATCGTTGCAAACCCGCTGACGATCTTGTGGATTGCAATCCCGCTGTTTATTCAGACCAATCTCATCTTCTGGCTGGCCTACGGGCTCGCTCGGGTTCTCAGACTCGAATACAGGGATGCGGCCCCCGCCGCCATGATCGGGGCCTCCAACCACTTCGAAGTGGCGATCGCCACGGCCACGATGCTTTTCGGCTTGTCCTCGGGGGCCGCTCTGGCGACGGTGGTGGGGGTGCTGATCGAGGTCCCGGTGATGCTGATGCTGGTTAAAATCTGTCTCAAAACACCACATTGGTTTATCACATCAAGGGTTAAAAAGCGCGCATGATGCGATAAACCAACTTGAAAGAAATTGAAACGGAATCGCGGCTGGATGCCGCTCCCATAGTGACCGGAAGGATGAATGCATTAAAAGCTAAAACCGATCCTGAGCGCACCGCCCGCAAGATCGTCATGGACTGCGCCGACTGCGACTGCTGCCGGCCCATTATGGACGAGTCCTGCCTCTTCTTCCCGGAGTTGTATCGGCTGTACGACAAAGAGGCGGAGACCGGGCAAAAGCCATCCTCCGACGAACTGCGGCAGCTCGTAGATAAATGCAATTTCTGCGCACTCTGCCCGTGCCCCAACATCCGGGCGGATATCATCCGCGCCAAGACCCAGTTCGCCGAACGCGACGGCTTGAAATTCGGCGTGCGCGCCGTCGAGGATGTCGCGCGCATCGGCAAGATATGCGGCGCCCTGCCGGGGCTGGCCAACAGGGTGCTGAGAAGCAAACTGGCCGGCGGCGTGATCAAGCAGGCGCTCGGCATCCATCCTGATCGCAAAATGCCCGCGTTTCCCGAGGAGAGCTTTACGATCTGGTGTCAGCGCCACGGGCTGCATGCCAAACCGAATGCAGCGGCCGGCCGCAAAGCGGTCTACTTCGCCGGATGCACCGCACGCTACATCTTTCCGGGGGTCGCGAGGGCCACGGTGGATGTGCTCCGGCACAACGGCATCCAGGTCTATTGCCCGGAACAGAAATGCTGCGGCATGCCGAGCTTTCTCGAGGGCGACCGCAGCCTCACCATGGAATTTGCGGATCACAACCTGCGGTTGCTGGCGGATGCAGTGGGAGAAGGGTTCGACGTCCTCTGCTCCTGCCCGACGTGCAGCTTCATGTTGAGAACCCTGTTGGCCGAGGGCGCCTACTACTCCAAGGAATACCAGGAAACCGTCGGAGGGGACCCCAAGTTCATCAAGGTGCCGGCCAAGGCGGTTGAGGGCAAGCCGGAGGAACGAAAATTGGAGTTTTTCGATAAGACCATCTTTAACAAAATCATGCGGGACGAGGGCTATTTTTCCTCTCTCGACCCTCTGAAGCGCGTGGCGCTGGCCGAAAAGACGTTCGATGTCGGGGAATATTTATTGAACCTGCACCGATCAAAAGAGCTCAAGACCGACTTTGCCCCGATTGAGCTGCAAGCCGTCTATTTCCCCCCCTGCCACCAACGGGAGCAGGAATTCGGGCAGCCATATCTGGAACTCCTGGGTCTGATCCCGGGCCTGAAATCTGATTCGATCCAGGGCAATCTCTACTGCTGCGGGTTGGCCGGGGTGATGGGGTTCAAACAAGATTTTCACGAGGCCTCCATCCAGCTTGGAAGAAGGCTCATGCGCAAGATCGAGGAGCTGCATCCGAAAACCCTTCTGACCGACTGCCTGAGCTGCCGGCTTCAGTTCAACCAGGAGATACCGTGTCAGGTGAAGCACCCGATCGAGCTTTTGGCAGAATCGTACCGACAGGGCCAAGTTTCAGCCTCACCCGGTGAGGCTTGATTTTATAAAAACGCCTTTGAGGAGAGATAGCCGCTGGTGTCCATCCAGAAGGGGTGGATTGCGGTTCAGGCCAAGGCCGCAGCGATCCTCGCAACCGCAGGCGTAGTCCTTCTAAGTCGAGGATTGCGAAGAGCGAGAACACCGGCCTGGGCCGCAAGACGCCGTTTCTGGATGGACACTGATATGGTTGACAGTTGTCAAGAGGAAAAAAGCAGTTCCTGCCAACTGGTATCCAGCGGTTCCTTGTCGTAGGTTGATTCCAGGGCACCCAAAGGGGCGGAACCCGTGTGGCGACGGTAGATCACTCTGATATTCGCGGATTGGCTACCGCATGACTTGGCTTCGTCGCGGAGCTGCCTC
>JAWOHH010000130.1:0-27637 GCA_046496215.1 Desulfobacterales bacterium | reverse complement strand
TCGCAGATGAAACACGCAGCGAGATTGGTAAGGGAAATGACGGCGGCCGGGAAGGCCTCCAGATGGATCCCGAACTCCGGGAATATGAAAAATATGATGAACACCTGAACCAGGAAGGGGGTGCCGCGCACAAGATCCACCCAGGCCCCGACCAGGGGTTTGATCACCCGGCTGCGCGAGGTGCGCAGAATCCCCCAGAGAAAGCCGATGCCGGTCCCGGCCAACAGGCTCAGGCCCGAAATGGCAATGGTCATCCACAAGCCCTTGAGAAAAAAAGGCAGGCTGTGAACGAGCTGTTCTATGTAGAAAAGCATCATAATCAGAAAAGGGTCCGAGGTTTCGAGGGGTCGAGGGTTCGAGAGTAAAGACCCCAGGTGCTTTCGAAGTCTCTTTTCACTTGACCCCTTTTGTCACGTTTGCATATAAATCAGACGCTTCTGCGACCAATGGGTCAAACTCTTGAGTCCGTAGTAAATGAGCAAATAGAACACGGCGGAGGTCAGGAACCCCTCGGCCGGCATGAAGCGCTCCGAGGTCATGATCTGCCCGGCGCGGGTCAATTCCGGCAGGGAGATCAGGGACAATAGCGCCGAGTCCTTCACCAGTACGATGGCCTGTCCGAGCAACGGCGGCAGCGTCACACCGATCGCCTGGGGCAGGATGATGTGGCGCATGCGCTGGAGGTAGTTCAGCCCCGAGGAAACCGCCGCTTCCACATGGCCGTGCGGGATGGACTGGATCCCAGCCCGGATGATTTCAGCCATGTACGCCCCGCTGTTCAGGGTCAGGGCGAGAATGCCGGTCGCCGCTTCGGACATGCGTATGCCCATCGACGGCAGGCCGAAATAAAAGAAAAAAAGTTGGACCAGCAGCGGGGTGGAGCGTATGCTCTCGATGTAAGCACCGGCGGCCCAAACCAGCAGCTTGAAGCGGCTGATGCGCATGCCGCAGGCGGCGGTGCCCATGATCAGCGCGCCCAGGAGGCCGGCGCCGGAGAGCCAGAGGGTCGCCATGAAACAGCTCAGGAAGAGCGGCAGGTACTCGAGAATAACCCTGAAGTTAAATGTCTCAAGCATCGCGCATCTCTGGTAAAATTTGAACCGCCGAAAAAGGCGGCTCAAATTTTCCCCATGAAGCCGCTGGCGTCTTAATTAATGGTCTTTTTTCCAATCCAGCGTGTTGACCCAGTAGTTGAGGTTCTTCTCCAGACGGCCGTCGAGCGACGCATTGTGGAAGAACAGGTTCACCAGCGTCAACAGGTCCATCGAGTCATACCGCACCCCGAAGGCCAGAGGTTCCTTGGAGAGTTGCTCCGGCAGGATGCGGATGCTGTTGGGCGGGTAGTTGGCCAGCCCGCCCACGACGGCGGAGGCATCGTTCACACCAAAATCCGCCTGGCCCTGTATGACGGCGTCGAGGAGCAGGGGCCCTCCGCCCTTGTAGGACTTCAGCTCGGCCTGCGGAAATGCCTTCTTGGCCTCGTTCTCTCCCGTCGATCCGAGCAGGACCGCAGCCTTCAACCCTGGCTTCTTGGCGTCCTGCACGGATTTGATCGGGCTGCCGGCCTTAACGAAGACCACACTGCCGGTGTACATGAAAGGCCTGGTGAAGCCGATCTTCATGGCCCGCTTGATGGTGGGGGTCATGTCGGCCGCCAAAATGTCGGCTTTTTTCGAAAGCAGCGCCGGGATGAGGCCGTCCCAGTCGAAATCCAGGAAGACCACCTTGACGCCCATGTCTTTGGCCAGCAACTCGCAGAGCTCGATCGAGCTGCCGGTGCGGTTGCCGTTTTTGTCGATGAAGCTGAAGGGCGGGCCCTGGGTCTGGCAGGCCACGCGCAGTTCCCCTCGCTGGGCGATCTCGTCCAAGGTCCCCGCTGCGGCGAAGGACGTAATCCCCAGCATCATCAAAAACACCATTGCCACGCTGATTTTTTTCATACGCTTTGCCTCCTTTGTGGGTTTGGGTTGCGGTCGGGCTACGCCACTTCTTGCGTCTCATGTACAACGATGCCCCGTTGCTTCAATCCCGCCATGAAACGGTCATGCGGGACGTCCACGGCGGGGTTGAGAACCCCCGTGCGGCGGATCTCACCGGCTGCGAGCATCTGGGCTACGATGCTGGCCGGGCAGCCCACGCCCAGGCTCATGGCGAAGAGTCCGGAGCCCAGGTCGCGCTCGATCAGCAGGGTTGAGGTGAGGGTCTTGCGGCGGCTGTTCTTCAAGCCGGAAAAGACGTTGATCATGGCCACGAGGTCTTTTTCATCATCCTGGTACTGTAGCTGGGGCTCAAGCAGTTTGACCATGAATTCATGGGGGGTCAGGCGGAGCTCCACGCCCTTGAGCGGCTCATCGGAAAGGAGCCCCAGGCGCTTGATGGCCGCAAAGAAGGCGCACCAGCCGGGCCAGCGCAGGGAGTAGCGTCCGGCCTCGCGAATGGTGCCGCCGACGCCCAGAAGGCCCGTGTAGAAGGCGGCATCCCCGTTGGGAACGGCCTCCAGCTCCCCGATTCCGGGGAATTGGACGGTGTGGATCATTTCGTTTTCGTGCTGCCGCTCGGCCGGGATCGACAGTGTTCGCCCTTCGCGGACGAACACCGCCGGCCGCTTGTGGGAGCGCAGCACCATGTCAAAGTTCCAGCTGACCTTGTAGTTGAGCGGGTTGGTGCAGGCCTTCCTTTCGGGGAATCCGCCGCAGTAGGAATTGAGCAGGTGCAGCTCGTCGAACTGTTTGACGGCATGGCCGCAGATTACCAGATCGATGCCCGGGTCCAGCCCGCACTCGGGCATCAGGGCGACACCGGCGGCCTGGGCCGGCGCGTGCAGGTGACGGATCGGGGCACCGTAATTGGTGCTGACCAGCGGAATGCGGGTTTCAAGGGCGGCTTCGAAAGCGTTGACCATCAGCGGCAAGGGCAACAGGTCGATCGCGGCGTCGATTCCCTGCCGGAAGAGGGCGATTAGGGCCGGCTTGGAGGAGGCGTCGATCTTGACCGGCGTGATCTTGGCCGCATCGCTGCGGGCGGCGAACGCGTCCCACCCCGCCAGGCTTGCATCCGCGCAGACGACCTCGTCCACCCGCTTGCTGCGCGCCAAGTCCATCAGGGCTGCTTTGCCCTGCATTCCCAGCCCGCCGAGAACCGCAATTTTCATGGCCCGCTCCTTCCGATTAAGAGGCTACGGCGCGTCCGCAGCAGTTAATCGATATTGCAACGCATTGTCAATCCGGAAATCGAAAGTCGATCAACCTGAGACGGCTGCCGGGGAAGCCATCCTGACATGCGGCATCCTTCAGAAGCTTACCGTAACGTAATATCCCTGCTCGCCCCTTTGGATGAGCAGGACAACGGAGCTCTTGAGACGTGACGCGATGACGGCCTTTTTGAAGTCCTCGCTGGCGGCCACCCCGGCATCATCGACCTGGCGGATCACGTCGCCGGGCCGGGCGCCGATGCGCGCCAGGTGGGTGCCGGCTCTCACCTCGGAGATCATCACCCCTTCCCGCGCGGCGATCTTATAGTCCTTTCGGTTTTTAGGGGAGAGCGCTTGAACCCGCACCCCTAAGAGGCTCCAGGCCAGCTGATCGGCCTTCTCGACGGGAAAGAGTCGGGTCTTGACGCTGGCCGTCAGGCTCCGACCGCCTCGCCAGGCCTGGATTTCAAGCGCCTCACCCGCAGTCACGGCTCGCGTGGCGGCCAGATAGTCGTCCAGTTCGGCGATTTTTCTGGAGCCGATGGCCAGCAGCACGTCTCCCTCCCGCAGGCCGGCCGTCTGGGCCGGGCTGTCCGGCTCCACCAGCCGGACCATGGCCCCCTTCCTGTTTGGGTATTTCAGGTACTGGGCGAGCCGCTCGTCCAGCTCCTGGGCCACGATGCCGATCCAGGCCGGTTGGACCTCCCCGTACTGGATGAGGCTGGCGACGATTTTCTTCGCCTTGCTAATGGGGATGGCAAACCCGATGCCCTGGGCCTTGGCGTAGATGGCGGTATTGATCCCCACCAGCTCGCCGTTGATGTTGAGCAGCGGCCCCCCGGAGTTGCCGGGGTTGATGGAGGCGTCGATCTGGATGAAATCATGCAGCACCCGTTCATCCGCCCGGATGCTGCGGTGAACCGCGCTCACGACCCCGGTGGTGACCGTGTGCGAAAAACCGAAGGGGTTGCCGATGGCGATCACCGTTTCGCCGATCATCAGGTCGTCGCTCTGGCCCATGGCGATCGAGGGCAGTTTTTCCCGCGAATCGATTTTGAGCACCGCCAGGTCCGAATCGGGGTCCGCGCCGACGATCCGGGCCTCGAACTCGCGCCGGTCTTCCAGCACCACCGTGATGGTGCCGGAGCGCTGGATGACGTGGGCGTTGGTGAGGATGAGCCCGCGTTCGCCGTCGATGAGGACCCCGGAGCCGAGGCTCGTGTTCTGCCGGCGCTGCTCGAATCCGGGATCGAAGAAGTCCTTGAAAAACTCCTCGAAAAGCGGGTTCCCGAACCCGAATCCCGAAAACGGGTTCGGCCGGGAGCGGGTTTCGTAGGCGGAACTGATGTTGACCACCGCCGGGCTCGCCTTGCGCACGGCTCTCACCACCGGGCTTTCCCTCCGGTTGTCCGGCGCCCCGGCCCCGATAAATGGGAACAAGACGATGGCGACCAGGACGGCCGCGCTGCAGCACAGCGCCGAGGAGTGGCGTTTTGAAATTATGGTTGGCATTTCAAAATACATGGGTTAATAATAAAAATTTTGGGTTGACTTAGATCGCGGCCTTTCTCATGTTTCTTATATACTCCTCAACACCGGACGGCAACCCTTCCGCCCCATGAGCAGCGACACGATCCGCGCGATTTTATCCCGGGTTGAAAAACCCAGCCGCTATTTGGGTACAGAGGTCAATGCGGCCCTGAAAGACCCCGAACAGGTCGAGCTGCGTTTCGCCTTGGCCTTTCCGGACCTCTACGAGATCGGCACGTCTCATTTCGGCATTCAAATCCTTTACCACATCTTGAACGAGCAGCCAAAAATCGCGGCCGAGCGGGTGTTCGCACCGGCGCGAGACATGGAAGCCGAGCTGCGGTCAAGTGGAACGCCCCTGTTTAGCCTCGAAAGCCGCACCCCTCTGGGCCGCTTCGACATCATCGGGTTCAGCCTGCTCTACGAGCTCAATTACACAAACGTCATCACCATGCTGGAATTGGCCGGGATACCGCCTTTGTCCGGTGACCGGGGACCCCGGCATCCGCTCATCATCGCGGGCGGCCCCTGCACGTGCAACCCGGAACCGGTGGCGGATTTCTTCGATGCCATTGTGGTGGGCGACGGCGAACGGGTCGTGTTGGAGTTGTCCCGCGCCTGGCTCGAGTGGAAACAGTCCGGGCAGCCGGAACGGGAGACCCTGCTGCGCCGCTGGGCCGGTATCGAAGGGGTTTACGTTCCAGCCTTTTTCGAAGCACGATGCGACGCCGAGGGGTTCCAGAGACTCGAGCCGCGCTTCCCCGAACTGGGAATCGTGCAGCGTGCCATCGTTCCCGACCTGGACGCTGTTTCGTTTCCGGATCGGCCGATCGTCCCGTTTGGAAAGCCGGTCCACGACCGCCTGCGGCTCGAAATCTCCCGAGGATGCAGCCGCGGATGCCGCTTTTGCCAGGCGGGGATGATCTACCGCCCGGTTCGCGAACGCGCGCCGGAGAAACTGCTCGATCTTGCGCACGCCGCGCTTGCCGCCACCGGTTACGAGGATTTGTCGCTGTTGTCCCTCAGCACGGGAGACTACGGTTGCATTGCGGGGCTGCTGGAGCGATTGATGGAGCGGTTCGCTTCGGAGCGCGTGGCGGTGTCGCTGCCGTCCCTGCGGGCGGGGACGTTGACGCCCGATCTCATGGGGCTGATCCGGCAGGTGCGCAAGACCGGCTTCACCATCGCCCCCGAGGCCGGGAGCCAGCGGCTGAGGGATGTCATCAACAAGAACGTCACCGAGGCCGAAATCATCGAAACCGTGCAGGATGCCTTCCGCAGCGGCTGGCAGCTGATCAAGCTCTACTTCATGATCGGCCTGCCCACCGAGACCGGGGAGGACCTCGCCCAGCTGGTGACGCTGGTGCGCCGGCTCTCCCGGCTGAAAGGCTCCGGCCGCCGCCGGGGGCAGATCAACGTGAGTGCGGCCACGTTCATCCCCAAACCCCACACGCCCTTCCAGTGGCAGGCCCAGCTCGAGCTATCCGAATCCCGCTCTCGCCTGCGCCTGCTCCAGCGCGAGTTGGCACTGCCGGGGGTTCAGTTCAAATGGCAAAACCCGGAAATGAGTTTGCTCGAAGGCGTGTGGGCGCGAGGCGACCGCAGGCTCGGCCGGGTGCTCCTGGCCGCCCACCGGCGAGGCTGCCGGTTCGACGGCTGGGGGGACAGCTTCAATTTTTCAAGCTGGATGGACGCCTTTGCCGAAGCGGGGATCGACCCGGCATTCTACACCACTCGGCCCCGCAGTGCGAACGAGCCGCTGCCGTGGGATCACATCGACGCAGGCGTGTCCAAGGAGTTTCTGGCACGCGAATGGGCCAACGCGCAGGCGTCGCGGTTGACTCCGGACTGCCGCTGGGGGGAGTGCCAAGGCTGCGGGGTCTGCGACTTTAACATCGTTCAGCCCCGGGTTCACCGGGTCGACCCGCCCGGCCTGAGGGCGCCGGCACGCGATGACGGACCGCCTTACAAGAAGATCCAGGTTTCTTATGAAAAGGTCGGATCGGCCTGTTTTTTCGGGCACTTGGAGCTGGCGAACATCATGCTCAGGGCGCTGCGGCGTGCGGCCATCCCGGTCAAGTTTTCGGAGGGCTTCCACCCGAAGCCGAAAGTGTCCTTCGACAACCCGCTTCCCACCGGGACCGAAAGCGAAGAGGAGCGCATGGTGATCACGGTGCCCCGGCAGGTGACCGCTCGGGCCGTCATCGAGGGGCTCAACGCCGAGCTGCCGGAGGGTCTCCGGGTTCTCGCGTGCAGCGAAGAAATCCGCCCGGCGGCGACAGCCTGCACCTTTCGGGTCAGCTTTGCGGCGCCGGTTTCACTGCCGAGCATTCAGAGCGCGTCCGACCGGCTGTTGCAGGTATCCAGCCATCGCGGCGGGTTGAAAAAAATCAAGCTAAAGGATATTCTGTATAACGTCGAGGTGCTGGACCCTCTGCGCCTGGAGATCACCCTGAGCTGCGAGCCGGGCAGGAGTGTGCGGCCGGCAGAGATCCTCAGGCAGATTTTCGAATTGGCCGAAAGCGATATTCGCAGTGCCGTCGTCCGCAAACTCAAGCCGGTTGGAAGACTTGAAAACATGGCACCCGATTCACCCGCCAAAGGATGTTAACGCCATGTACAAGCAGCTGATCATAAACGTGACCGAACAGGAAACCCGGGTGGCGCTTTTGGAGGACGGCACCATCGTCGAACTCCACGTGGACCGGGGGGACGACTCCGACATTGCGGGCAACATCTACAAAGGCCGTGTGCTGCGGGTCCTGCCGGGCATGCAGGCCGCATTTGTCGACATCGGGCTGAACCAGGCCGCGTTCATCTATGTCGACGATGTGGCGGACGACTCGTTCAAGGACATCGAGCGGCTGTTCACCTTGGGGCTGGAGGAGAACGGGGAGCTGGGCGAAGAGGAGGCGGCGGCCTCGGCGCCGAGCCGCGAGCGGAGCAGCGTGATCGAAGATCTTCTCGTGGAGGGGCAGGAGATCCTGGTTCAGGTTGCCAAATCCCCGATCGGGACCAAGGGGGCGCGGATCTCCTCCCACGTGTCGATCCCCGGGCGGTTTCTGGTGCTCATGCCCTCTTCCACCCATATCGGCATATCGCGCCGCATCGAGGAGGAGTCCGAGCGGCAGCGGCTCAAAAAGCTGGTTTACGACCTGCGCCAAGATGATTTCGGCTTCATCGTCCGCACCGCCGCCGAGGGCGAAAGCGAGGAGCGGATCGCCTATGAAATGGGGTTTCTGACCAACCTGTGGGAAAGCATCCAGCGCAAGTACAAAACGGCGCCGGCACCCTCGTTGATCTACAAGGACCTCTCGGTCAGCCTGAGGGCGGTGCGCGACCTGCTCATTCACGAGGCCGAGAAGCTCGTCATCGACTCGAAGCCCACCCACGAGGCGGTGCTCTCTTTCCTCGACACCTACATGCCGAGCCTGAAGGAGAGCGTCATTCTTTACGACGGGCCCGAACCGGTGTTCGATGCCTACAACCTCGAGGCCGATATCTCGCGCGCGCTCAAGCGCAAGGTGTGGTTGAAATCGGGCGGCTATATTTTGATCGAACACACGGAGGCGCTCACCGCCATCGATGTCAACACCGGCCGCTACGTGGGCAAGCACAACCTCGAGGAGACCATTCTCAAGACCAACCTCGAGGCGGTCAAGGAGATTGCCTACCAGGTCCGGCTCCGGGACATCGGGGGTATCATCATCATCGATTTCATCGACATGGAAAAAAAGCTCAACCAGGAACGGGTCTTCAGTGCTTTCAGGGAGGCCCTCAAGCGCGACAAGAGCAAGACCCATGTCCTGCCCATGTCCGAAATGGGCCTGATCCAGATGACCCGCAAGCGAACCCGGGAGCCGCTGACACGGATTCTGTGCGAACCCTGCTTCTACTGTGAAGGCGAGGGCTACATCGTGTCGCGGCAGTCGGTCTGCTACATGATCTACCGCGAACTGATGCGAAACTCCCGCGACGTCTTCGGTCAGCGGGTGGCGATTCGAGCCAATCCCCAGGTGGCGGAATATCTGCACCGCGAAGAGACCAGCCTGGTAACGAACCTGGAGAGAACGCTGGGCAAGCAGATCGTCATCTACCCGGAACCCCAATTCCACCTCGAGCAGTTTGACATATCCGAGATCCTGGACAATTGACCGCAGCGGGCAAAACCCCTCGCGCCCAATTTTGCGCTTATTTCTTGACACAATTCAATTACTGTGATTAATTCGCCAGGTTCAAGATCGTATTGACAAAACACCGTTCCTTGCGGGCGAGCCCTCGCCCGCAGGGTAATTTCATGAGGTTCGAGCCACGGACGGACCGCCCCGCAAAGGGCGGCGGTCGGCCTGGGAACACGAGAGGTTACGGAGATGAAGAGGACATTTCAACCGAGCAGGCTCAAGCGTGCCCGCAACCACGGGTTTCGAAAACGCATGTCCACCAAGGCCGGGCGCACGGTCATCAACCGGCGTCGCGCCAAGGGAAGGAAGCGGTTGGCCGGCTGATCCGGCGGCCGTCTGAGCGGTGCGCTTTTTCCTGGAAAAGGCCGACCGGCTACTAAAGCGCAGCGACTTTGTCGAACTCTCGCGGGTCGGCCGGCGGGTGTACAGCGGTGTTTTCATCGCGGTCGTGGCCCCCAACAGCGCCGGCCGCCCCCGGTTGGGAGTCACCGTCACCCGTAAAGTCGGCGGAGCGGTTCAGCGCAACCGCATCAAACGGCAGGTCCGCGAAGTTTTCCGTCTGCACCGCCACAGGTTAAAGCTCAACGGGGACATCAACGTCATTGCCCGAAACGGGTCGGCCGAACTCGCAAACCACGAATTGAGGCGGGCCATCGAGGAGTTGTTTGAAAGAGTTCCAAGAGAAATCGTCGGTTAGGTATCTTGCCGCGCGTTTGCTCCATTTTACCATCCGGGCCTATCAGTTGACGCTCTCCCCGGTTTTGGGCCCCGCGTGCCGTTACTGCCCATCCTGCTCGGAATACACTCTTCAGGCGATCGATCGCCACGGACCGGTCCGGGGCGTTTTTTTAGGCTTCAAGCGCGTGATGCGCTGTCATCCGTTCAGCACCGGCGGCGTGGACCCGGTACCCTGAAATCCCGCTGCGAAGATTACGTCAACGCGGCTTTTCCCGGTGCTGGAATAGAAACGGCTATTGCTTTTAGGAGATCGACATGGATCAGATGCGCTTGATGGCAGCTCTGGTGCTCTCTTTTCTGGTTTTTTTTCTCTGGAATACGTTTTTCGGCCAAGAGCCGCCGCCCAAGACGGTCTCCCCGCCGGAGAGCGTTGCCGAAAAGCGGATTGAAGCGCCGCCCGTGTCAGCGCTGGAGGCAACCGCCGCGCCGGCGTCGCCCGCTCCTCAACCTGCAGCCGCACCTGGAAGGGCCGCGCGGGAAATCAGGGTCCAAACCCCGCTCTATACGGTCGGGCTCTCCGAGCAGGGGGCTGTCATCAATCGCTTCGTTCTCAAGAACTACCGCCTTCACGTCGAAAAGGACTCCCCGCTTCTGAACCTCTTCCCGGAGGACGGCTCGGTCGGTTCCATTCGTTTGGGCGCTGAGGGCCTTCCCGGTCTCGAAGGGGCGCTCTATCAGCTTCAGGGCCCGGAGGTCTCGATTAATTTCACCGATGGGGCGCGGGAAGTCGTCTTCGCCCATCGCACGGAGAGTGGGCTCCTGGTGGAAAAGATCTACCGCTTCCTGGCCGACTCCTACGTGATGGGCTTCGATATCCGCATAACCAACACCGGCGAGCAGACGGTCAAAGAGGTTTTTTCCATCGCTCTTCGGGAAGCCTCCTCCGGCAAGAAAAGCTCCTACGTGTTCGAAGGGCCAAGCGCATTGGTCAACAATTCACTGGAGACGGTCGAGGTCGGCGACATTGCCAAGAACAACCTCCTGAAGGGCAGAATCATATGGACCGCGCTTCAGACGCGCTATTTCATGACCAGCCTCATCCCGGTCAAGGAACAGGATGCCGTGCTGCGGCTGGCGGTTTTGCCGGGAAACGTCGTGGAGGCCCGCTACGAAGAACCTGAAGTGCTGCTCGCCCCCAACACCCAGCAGAAATTCGAGCACCTGCTCTTCTTCGGCCCCAAAAGCACCGAAGCCGTGAAGCAGGCCGGCCACGAACTGGCCCGGGTCATCGATTTCGGGATGTTCGACTTCCTGGCAAAGCCCTGCTTGTGGCTCATGAACAAGATTTACGGGGTCATGCCCAATTACGGGTTGGCCATTATCGTTCTGACCATACTGACCAAGGTTCTGCTTTGGCCGCTCGGCACCAAGAGCTACAAGTCCATGAGCCAGATGAAGAAGCTTCAGCCGCTGATCCAGGAAATCCGGCAGAAACACAAGAACGATCGCAAGCGGATGAACGAGGAGGTCATGCGGCTGCACCGCACCTACAACATCAACCCCCTGGGCGGGTGCCTGCCCATGATCCTACAGATCCCGGTCTTTTTCGCGCTCTACCGCATGCTCGACTCGGCCATCGAGCTGCGGCACGCCCATTTTCTTTGGTGGATCAACGACCTCTCCGCCCCGGACCGGCTGTTCCGGTTCGGTTTCTCGATTCCATTCATGGAACCCCCGTTTGGGATCCCGGTGCTGACCCTGGTCATGGGCGGCACCATGTTCCTGCAGCAGAAAATGACTCCGCCGGCCGGAGACCCCACCCAGGCCAAGATGATGCTGCTGATGCCGGTGGTGTTCACCTTTATCTTCATCAATTTTTCCTCTGGCCTGGTGCTCTACTGGCTGGTCAACAACGTCCTGTCGATCGGGCAGCAATACTACACCCAGAAGAAGTTCGGTTGATGACGCCCCTCCCACTCGGGGGCGGTACGTGTCATGGATGATTCCACCATCGCCGCCGTGGCCACACCGACCGGAAGCGGCGGAATCAGCATCATCCGGCTCTCGGGCAGGAACGCCATCCCCATTGCTTCCGCCGTCTTCAAGCCGTCCGCGGCCAACGCGGAAAAGCACCCGCCTAATCGTTTTGAGTCCCACCGCCTTTATCATGGCCACGTGGTCGACCCTGCCGGGGGGCGGGTCTTGGACGAGGTCCTTTTGTCTGTGATGCGTGGGCCCCGGTCTTACACTTGCGAGGACGTGGTCGAAATAAACGCGCACGGCGGCCATCAGGCCGCCCGGGCCATCCTTGATTTGGTGCTGAACCAGGGGGCGCGGCTGGCCGCGCCGGGCGAATTTACGCGCCGCGCCTTTCTCAACGGGCGGATCGACCTGACCCAGGCCGAGGCCGTGTGCGAGTTGATCCAAGCCCGCTCGGAACGCAGCCTGGAGGCCTCGGCGGCCCTCCTGTCTGGCGGGCTAGGATTAAAAATAAAAAAAATACAAATAGTTATAGATGAAATCCGGGTTGTGATCGAATCCAGCATCGATTTTCCGGAAGAGGTGCCCGAAATGGTTGGGGCCGATTCCTTGAGCCGCCGGATCTTAGAGGATGTGGTCGACCCCTTGCAGCGTCTCATTCGAAACCACATCGACGGCCGTGCGATCCGTGACGGTGTTGCGGTGGCAATCTTGGGTCGCCCGAACGTGGGCAAATCAAGCCTCATGAACCGGTTGCTGGGAAAGGATCGGTCGATCGTAACGCCTTTGCCGGGTACCACTCGGGATGTGGTTGGAGAGAGCATCTCGATCGAGGGTCTGGAATTCTATCTTCAGGACACGGCCGGCTTGCACCGCAGTCCCGACCCGGTGGAGGGCATCGGGATGCAAAAAGCGCTGGAGAGCGCCGAAACGTCAGACCTGTTCATCCTGGTGGTGGAGGCCCCACGGCCCCTCGGGCCGGAGGACATCCGGATCTACGAAATGGTCGGCCCGAAGCCCTGCATCGTCGTCATCAACAAGATCGACCTCTTGACCGGCTCGGGTGGAGGTGCCGGTCTTCCCCCAAGCTGGCACGAGAACCGCTGCCACTCCGTTTCAGCCCTGACGGGAGAGGGTATCGACGCGTTGCGGGCGGAGCTTTACCGAACGGCTGCCGGCAATGTCGAGCAGACCGCCGGGACCCTGATTCCCAACCTGCGCCAAAAAGGGCTGATGGAGCGCGCTCTGGCAGCGGCGACTGCCGCCGCCGAGGACCTCGCCCGCAACGCGGCCCCCGAGCTGGTTGCAGTGAACGTTGCCCTGGCATCGGATTGTCTGGGTGAAATCCTGGGCACTGACGCCGGGGCGGACATCCTCGACGGGATTTTCAGCCGGTTCTGCATCGGGAAATGAAATCGATCGAATTGTTTCACGTGAAACATCAACTCTTGATCTCCAACAACCAATCACCATTGTTTCACGTGAAACATTGCCCTGAATTCATCACAGCGGAAAATAAGACGGGAGGACCATGGACTTCGACTTTACCCCCTACTTCGAAAAGTACGAGAAGCTGGTGGCGGCTTCCGATGAGGCGTTCGATCGCGTCAAGAAAGCCCATGCGGAGTGCGTCAAATGCGCTGAAGGGTGTTCAGACTGCTGTCTGGCGATATTTGATCTGACCCTGATCGAGGCGCTCTACATCAACCAACGGTTTAAACAGGTTTTCAGCCCTCCGGAAAGCGCTGATCTGCTGGAAAAGGCCAACCGTGCCGATCGCCAGATAGCCAAGATCAAGCGCCGGGCCCACGAGCAGCTGAAAGCCGGAAAGCCGGAGGGGGAGATCCTGGCGGAACTGGCTCGCGAGCGCGTGCACTGCCCGCTGCTGAACGCCAAGAATTTATGCGAACTTTACGACTATCGACCCCTGACCTGCCGATTTTACGGAATCCCGACCGCCATCGGCGGTGCCGGCCATACCTGCGGGAAGTCCGGGTTCAAGCCGGGAGAAACCTACCCAACCGTGAACCTGGATACGATCCACGCACGTCTTCAGGAGATCAGCGCGGAGCTCGTCCGCGATCTCAAATCCAGGTTCGTCGGATTGGCCGACATCCTCGTGCCGCTCTCTTTTGCGCTGATCAACGACTACGATGAGGCCTACCTGGGGCTCAAGGACGAACCCCCTGAAGAGCCTGGTCCCAAACGGGCCAGAAAGAGGGGGCAATGATGGGCGAGTTAACTCCGGAGGAAGCCGAAAGACGCAAGCGGGCCGTATTCGAAAACATGTCCGCCCGTCGCCAGAAGCATATTCTCGGCAAAGGATACGAAAAATGGGACCCCTTCGAGGAGCCCAAGGACCCCATCGACATCCGAAAAGACCCCTCCAAGCGCACTACCCACCAGCTGGTGCGGGAATTCCTTCAGTCCCGAAGCGGGGAGGCCGGGAACAACGCCTTCAATCGGGGGGTCCTGGAGATGGCCCTGGGGATCGTCAACGGCGAAGACCGCTTCAGGGGGATGTACGAGTTTGCCTGCTGGCACCGTGATCTTTTAAAGGCAGAGGGGATTGAAATCAAGGGGTGAAGCTCCGCGCTAATCGCCCCCGTGGGCAGGCGGAGGCTCGAAGCGCTTTACATAGTCTTCCCACTCCATGGGCAGAAGCTGCTTTTTTGCGGTGTTGCACTCCTTGCAGCAGGGCACGACGTTGCCCTTCGTGCTCCGTCCGCCGCGGGAAATCGGGACGATGTGGTCCATCGTGAGTTCCCGCGGTGAAAAGGCGCGTCCGCAATAATGACAGGCGCCCTTTGCCAGGCGCCGTTTCCACCATTGGGACGCCCTCAACTCGCGCGCCTTGGCGCGCTCCTGCCTGAGGTCCTCTTCCTCCAGGTGAAAACCCATGTTCCCTGAACTCCGGTTGCGAGCCATGCCGGATCAAGCCCTCACTCTATTCGTCCAACCGATTTGTCTTTACGTTTCAAACCAAAACCAGCAAGCCAGCTTCGGATTTCGCTTTTCAGGATCGAATAGTAGGCTTCGGATCCCCCGAGTCCAACCCGCCCGAAATAGTAGTTGATTTCAAGCAGAAGCGGTGCCCCGGCAGCATTTCCAAGGTCGAAGATCACGTCGATCCCGGCCAGATCGATGCCGGTGCCCCGGCAGAAACCAGCCACCATGCTTTCGGCGAGGATTTTCTGGTCCGGGTCTGAATGGGGGTCCATCCTTGCCCCTTTGGACAAGTTTGCCTTGAACGCTTCCGGGCCCTCGCCGACGCGCCAATAAGACAGGACTCGAGCACCGATCACGACGACCCTGAGCGATCGCCCGCCGCAGTCGATAAATTTCTGGACCAGAAACCCCTTCTGGCCCGAGCGCTCGCACCGCTCGGCATGAACAAGCAGCTCCTCGAACTCGGCTGGGGTTTGAACCAGAAATACGGTGTCCCCCTCCCCTCCCCAGTCGAATTTGAAGACAAAGGGCAGTTCAAGCGGCATCGGTTTTATATTTTCGGCCCGGTATTCCTCCAGGCTTGCATAGGTTGCCGTGGCCGGGTGAGGGGTACCGGTTTGCCTGAAAAGCCTTATTTGACCGGTTTTTCCGGGATAGCGGAACCGGGCGTCGTAGTTCGGAAAAACCCGGCTGCAGTTGGACCGGACCATCTCATACAGGCTCCGGGGGCACCCCTGGGGCAGAATGACCGCCCAGGCGGAACGAATGGCGGCCAGATCCGAGCTGCCGGGCTCGCGGCCGGCGCACAGGATGTTTATGTCGCCCCTGAAAAGAGGGTGGAACGAAACGATCATGCAATACCGCTCGGGACGGCTTCCGGGAAAGAAAATGCCCGACTCGGGAATGGGGCATAGGTCGCGGAGGATATTGCAGGAGAGTGCCGCTCGTAGTCAACAACAAACTTGAACCCGCGGCAAGCGGGTACGTCTTGCCGCGGGTTTTTGTCAAGCGAGAGATGGTTAGAAATTCATCTCCATCCAGTAGGAGACACCCAGCTTAGGCGGCTTGGCGTGGATCAGGGCGATTTCCCCGCTGGAGGAGCTCAGGTACATGCCGTCGCTGCCGGGCAGCCGCAGGATGGCGGGAGAGTGGATGTTGCCGGAGAAGCCGACTCCCGAAGGGGCCAAGGGGTCCGTAAACCCGGCGAGGGTCAGGCGGTCCGAGTCATCGACCAACCGGTCGCCGCTGATGTCGAAAACAGCGTCGCCGGCGTACCCGCCGGTGAAGGCGTTGATCGCCATGAACATGGAATTGCCGCCCGGCCCGCAGCGGTCGTTGTTTGGGGTGAACCCGATGGCGAGAATCAGGCGGTCTCGTATGACGACCTCGCTGATGACGCGTTCTCCCGGCTTGAGGTCAAGGAAGAACCCGGCGTGGTTCGCCTGGCTGTCGGACGGGTCGGGTTTCTGCTCGATGGGGTTGTTGGGGTCGAGCATGGTGCTCCAGACGGTTTTCGCATCCGAGAGCAGCCGGACCTCTCGTTCTTCCCCGTTTATCGTCACCGTGCGGTCGGTCAGCGTCTGCTGCAGCAGGGTCACCGTTGTCGGCTGATTGGATAGCTGCGGGCTGGACCCGCGATAGAACGCCCCCACGAATTCTCCGTTGTCATCCGGGCTCCATGTTCTCGCTTTCAGATCGTAAACTTTGTCGCCATAGTCCCAGATACCGTAGATGGTTTGCACGCTGTTGTCGGCCTGGTCCCATGCCCCCAGATATTTCCCGGTGCCGAAACAAACCATGTAGCCGTGGCTTCTGGGGTGGTGCATCACGTCCGGCTTGGTGGTGATCGGCTGAGGCGAGCCGCCCGGTCCTTTGGCCAGGAAAAGAGGCTGACGATCGCCGTTCTTGTAAAAGGCCACATCCCAGTCGGCGGGGTTGGCGCTGGTGATGTCGAACTTCCAGAGGTTCCCTTTGAGGTCGCCGGCATAGACAAAGTCCGCCTTGCCGTTGTTGTCGACGTCCACGGCAATCGGGCTGGACATGCCGTTATCGGGGCCTGAACCCGCAAAAAATTTCTTTATAATCGAACCGGTTGAAGGGTTTACAATATACAGGGCCGAAGTCCCGTTTTCGCTGTTGTATCCATTGCCGAACATCACTGCCCAGGGGTAGGTGGTGCTGTTGGTCCGGACGATGATCGGCTTGCTGTAGGAGTAGCCCATGTCGGAGTCCGCGGTCTGGGGGAACTCCCAGAGGACGCGGTTCATTAGAACGCTTTCCGAGGTGATCTGCGATTTGGCCTCGGTGACATCCAGCGCAAAATAGCCTTTTCCACCCTTGCGCAACCCGCCCACAAGCAGGGTCTTGGGGTCGTTACCGAACGTTCCGCCAAGAATGACGCCCTTTTTGACCGTCGGGGTGAGGTCGACGTAGAAGCGGTGGCTGTAATTCGTTTCGGTCAAGTACCTGAGAGAGTCGAAAATGAGATTGGGCACGTAGGCGAAAAGTTCATCACCGGTCTTGGCGTCAAAAGCGTGCAGCATGCCGTCGTTGCCCCCGGAATAGACCACCTCGTCCATGAAGACCGGCGCCGAGCTGACGATGTCGCCTAGCTTCTGCGAGCGGTAGCGGTATCCGCTGACCTCCCCCCCCCGCAGGTATTTGACCTTGTTGCCCGGGTCTGCGCCGAGAGCCGTCTTTTGGGCGGCCGTCATGTCCCCTTCCCGGAATGGGATTCCGGCCGAACCGGTATAGGTGGCGATCCGCCGCATATCCCACTCTTTGGTTTCAAGTTTTTGGGCAGCGGACCACCCTTTGGGGTCGTTCTTCTTCAGTTCGCCGGTCACAGGGTCCACCGGGAAGGCCTTTATGTCGCCCGTCCACTCGTCGTTCTGGTTGCTGTAGAGGGCCTGGTAAAGCAGGGTGTCCGGCCCCGCCTTGGCATAGAGGTAGTCGCCGTTCACCGTGACCGAGGAGGAGGAGGCGATCAGGATCTCCCCGATGGCGTCCATCAGTTCGTTCAACGCGCCGGTAAGTTCAACCGGGTTCTGGGCATTGAAAAATTTGCCGCGGCCGTTGACGGCGGCATGCCAGAGGTCGTCTACCGCCTCGGGCTTGTACGAGGCCGTAGGCTTGGTCCATTGAATGAGCTGGCCGGTGACCTTGTGCTTGAAATCGGCGTCGTAGTCGGCCGGGTTCAGGGTCCCGCCCACCCCGAAGGCCACGGCGTAGGTGGACATGTGCTGGTGCTGGGCTTTGTCGTATCTGCTTTTCGGCACCTCGTCCGGAAGAGAATTCAGGTCGGTCTCATAGTAGTACATGGCGAAGTCGGCCAGGGTGTCGGAATGGTTGTCGGCATAAGGGGGGCCGTTGTCGCCGTCTACGTTGCCGGCCAGTGTTGTGCTTAAATCGTCATAAAATCCATCGGTTAAGATGACAGTAAAGGACTGCTGGCAGGAGCCGCCCTCCGCAAGTGTGCCGTAGGGCTTGGGCCCGGAGACGCCGGCCAAGACGCCGGTGTTGTCCTTGTAGTAGGATCCGACCGTCTTTAACCCTGATTTGAGGGGCGTGCCCCCCTGTGAGGTGTAGGCGTAGAGTTTTTCCAGCAGCGTGTTGGTGAAGTCGCTGATAGTGGCGCCTTGCCTGACATTCACATTCGAGAGGGGCTGAACGATTCTCTGGTTGATGCCGTAAATCCCGATCCGGACCTCATCCATCCCCTTGATTATGTTGGAAAGGGCATTCTTGGCGGTGAACTCCCGGCGGCGGTGGTAGGTGTACCAGTTGGCGAAGTTTTGCCGCTCGGCGTAGTAGTCACGGCTGGAGTCTAAACCGGCCGGCAGGCTCCCAAGCGGGGTCAGGGCTGAAATCTTCTCCTCGAGCCCGACCACGGTCGTTGAAATATCATAGTACTTCTTGCTGGACGTCCCTTTGTCGAGAATTACCAGGTATTTTTTATTCGCAACCACATCGTATACCACGTAACGCGAGTGCGGCACAGTGAGCGCGCCCACCGTGTAGGAGGTGTTTTCTAAATAAATTTTAATGCTGCTGTTGTTCGGGTGGCTCTGGGGGTTGTCCTTGTCCGCATCCTTGTATTCCACACTGCCGTAGCTCGGCCAGGGCGCGTAGGTCACATTCGGGTTGTAAAACATGGCGTTGGTGCCGAAATATTGGGTTTTCCAGAACTTGCGGCCTTCGGCACCCGCGTACCAGGTGGGGTAGTAGGCCTGGCTGTACATGTTGTCACCGAGGTCGTCGAAGATGTAGCAAAAACCCCGCACGGTCGGATCGGAGGGGTTGAAGGTGCCGTCGAAGCCCCCCTTGACCATGACATCGAAGTTCATGCTGCCCGAATCGTCCAACAAAAACATTATGTTAGCCGGTGGTGGCAAAAGCCTTGAGAACATAGGGGTGTCCGAAAGCTCGATCTCGGCTAAGGCGGCAAACGGGGCCAGAACGATGCCTAACACGACCCAGATGACGGCCATGGTCCGCAAGACGCCCCGCCACGACTCAACCCCAGGTGATGCTGCGGCCTTGATCATTTCAAGTTCTCCATATTTTTTGTATAAATTCAATTAGTAAGCTGCGCGATAGCCGACCCTGACGATCGATACGCCTTCCCATTCACAGCGGCCGTAAATCGAGATGTTGTGGATCTTGGGTTTGTCCGGATCCAGGCTCTCGCCCGGCGCGACCCCCTCAACGCCAGCGACGTAATGCGCTCGGTTTTCATCCAGCTGCGACTCCTGAAATAAAATTTCGCTGGTTGTCAGCGAAGGGTTTCGGGCGGATGGGTCTTTGAAATACTCACGGACGTTTTCAACGGTCAAACCGCCAAAAACAGGCTCCACCCAGTCCGGCATGCCGGTTTTGAGGTTGGCGATTTGGTCCAACTCGTCGGCCGCCTCGATGGCCGCACCCTCAGCCATGTAGAAATTGCGGTGATAGACGATCTCGTTTCTGGACATGCCGACCTCGGTGTTGGCCACCCGCGATGCCGAGAAGCCGATGACCGTGATCAGCACCAAAATGACTAGTGCCGCAAAGATCGCCACGTACCCATCCTGATTTTTAAAATCCGGCGAGTTCATCGGTCCTTCCTCTAAATTCCGATGTTGCGCAGGCGGACCCGCGCGGAGAAGGTTCGAGCCACCACCGAGCTTCGCCCGGCCGGTTCTTCAACGGTGAGAGTGATGACCACGGTCCGGATAAGGCCCCTTTGGTTGTTGTCCACCACCGGGCTGCCGGCGGCGTCCAGGAACGTGAACAGCGGTTGATTGCCCGGGTTCGGCGCCACCCGCGAAACCATGGGCGTCCATGCTTCCGAAGGAGTGCCCTCGTAAAGACCGCGCCGCAGCGTCCGGCTGGCGGGGTCGTAGCGGAAGCTCACCCGTTCGTTTTTGCCGTCGATGTCTCCATCCGGGACCGGGTTGGTGCAGTTGCCTGAACTGCCGATCGGCAGGTTGCAGCGGTCAGCGGTGAACCGGATCCGGCTGCCGTCGGAAGCTATCAGTTCGATGCCGGCCCCGGCTTCGCTGAGAGGGTCCAGCCCCGCCAAGCGCAGCTCCTGGGCCATGAAATCCACCCCGGCGCGCGCTGTTTGCTGGGCCGTTGCCGCGGCATTCTGGGCGGTGGAGGAGCGGCTGAAGTTGAAGAAGAACGAAACGATGAGAGCAAAGACAACCCCTGCAAGGCCGAGCCCTACGAGCAGCTCGATAAGGGTGAAGCCCTTCTCCAGATTTAGCTGTTGCCGGAAGCGCTTCATAGGCCGTTTCCCTTGGTGATGGTTGAAAGTTCGACCCGGCGGTGCTGGCCCAGCCGGTCCCATCTCACCGTGACGCTGATCTGGCGCGAGGTGGCGGAGCCGAGCGGGTTGCTGATCGTCCAGCTGCGCCAGAAAATCCCACCCGGGTTGCCCTGGTGGTCGATCGGGCCGTGTTCGGCCTGAGTGCCTAAAGTCGCAGGATCGGCCTCGCTCTTAAGGTCTTCAAGGGTTTGCGACGCGAGCAGGGTGGCCTGGGTGGCGATATTCCCCGTCGTGTTGTTTCGGGTGGTCGAAAGAATCAGCGTGCCCACCGCCAGAAAGCCGATCGAAAAAATGCCGATGGCGATCAGCGTCTCCAACAGGAGGTAGCCGCGGCTGTTGTCGGCCGGATACCGGCCTGCATTGCGATGAGCCTGAGCAGACGAGTTCGGCATGTTCAGTTCCTCACCTCGATCCGGCCGAGAAAATTGACGACGATGGACACGGTTTTCCCCTTTTCGTTTTCAAGGACCAGCGTGCCGGTCTGGGCGGTTCCCCGGGAGCTGAAGTTGGCTTTGTTGCTGCTGCTGTCGAAGGTGTAGTCCGTGTTTTCCACCGCGAAGCGCACCCCCTGGGGCAGCGAGTGGGCTTTTATCAAAACGGTGTTGCCCTCCGAATCCGGATAGGTCAGGCGGTAGCGGCCGTCGGCAGGGTAAAACTCGACCGACACCTGCGCATTTTCTTTGATTGCGCGCGCCCTGGCCGCCTCCAGATCTCCGCGGACTTCATTGACAGCCGCCCTCAAACGCATTCCGTACCGCCAATCGATCATATTGGGGACCGCGACCATGGCGGTGATAGCCAGAATTCCGATCACGACCATCACCTCTATGAGCGAAAACCCCTTTTCGGCCCTGAGATGCCCAGCCTTTGATCGTCTGCCAAAATGGCTTAATTCGCCCTTATTGTAGTCAAACATTCGATTTGCCCCAACCGGTTGTAATTAGTTGATTGGCCCTTATCCGAAAACCAGCGTTCCAAACGAGTTCAATGCGTTCGACTTCGCATAAAGCAATATCTGTTCCAAAAACACCATCGATTTTTTTTATCAAATAATTACAAGCTTTTAATATTTTTGACCCGGCCCGGCCTGCAGTGCTTTGATCCGGCCGCATATGAAATAGTTTTACCAGAGGGCAGGCCGATAAAGGGTGAAATAGAAACAATTATAAATTTATTCAATTTGTTATAGAATCTAAGCGCTTGATTGAGTCAATCTGCATAAAGCAATTTAAAGGTCTTAATTGTTTTTAGACCAGTAGGCTGAACAGCCGGCTCCAAGCGGTTTTTGGGTTCAAGGCGACCGCCTCTCGGGAACGAAAAATTGTGCTTGCATCCCGGGATAAAGGTGCTATCATCCGCCCATACATAGTTGCTGACATCATTGGCAATGGGACCGGAAAGCAGGGGTTAGTCTCTGCTTCTTTCTTTTGGGCGTTCAACAACAAAAAAACCGGTGCAGCCGCTTCACCCGAAAACCAATTCGGCGATAATTCGGAACTGCTATCGAGTCCTTTTGCAAAGGGCTTTTTTTTTGGGCAATCGCTAAAATTACTAACTTAAAAAAAACTAGTCATTGGAGGACGAGGACACCTCCGGCATATGCGCAAATCCACCTGGATCATCATCGGCATCACCTGCGTGTTCAATTTTGCTTTGTGGTCTTTCTTCAACCGCCCCGAAACCCCGGAGCCGGGTTGGCAGGGCGTGTTCAACTACGTCTCTTTCAGCCCCTACCGGTCCGGCCAGGACCCCATCGAAAACAGATTCCCGACACCCGAGGAAATCTGGGAGGACCTCAATTTTCTCAAAGGCAAGACCCGGGGGATCCGCACCTATTCATCTCTGGACGGAATGGAGGTCATCCCCGGGATGGCCGCCCGGCTGGGTTTCGAGGTGACGGCCGGGGCCTGGCTTGACGGCCGCTGGGAGCGCAACGAGGACGAGCTCGAAAACCTGGTGGCCAACGTCAAGCGCTACCCCAACACGATCAGGCGCGTGATGGTCGGCAACGAGGCCATCTACCGCAACGACCTGACCGTGGAAGAGATGATCGGCTACCTCGATCGCGTGCGGGCCGCGCTGAAGGTGCCGGTGGGCACGGCCGAGCCCTGGCACGTGCTCATGAAATACCCCGAGCTGGTCGAGCACGTGGACTTTATCGCCATCCACGTGCTGCCCTACTGGGAAAAGGTGCCGTTCAACGACTCGATCGGCTGGGTGCTCGATCGCTACAAGCAGGTCAAGGAAGCCTTCCCCGGAAAGCCCGTGTTCCTTGCCGAAGTCGGCTGGCCGAGCAACGGCGAGAACTTCGGGAAAGCCAAACCCGGCCGCGAGGCCGAGGCGCGATTTCTGCGGCGCTTTCTGAACGTGGCCGACCAGCGCGGGATCGACTACTGTGTGATGGAAGTTTTCGACCAGCCCTGGAAAAAACCCCACGAAGGTGTGGTCGGCGGATTTTGGGGAATCTATGACGTCGAGCGCCGGCCCAAGTTCTCCTTCGCCGGCCCGATCATGGACAGCTCCCTGATGTATTGTGAAATGGCAGCCGTCCTGCTGGGGCTCTTGCTCGTGTGGGGCTACCTCAGGACCGGGCCCGCCCAGACCTTCAGCGGCAGGCTCTTCTTTGCCCTGCTGCTGCAGACCACGGCCTCCGTGCTCGTCTGGGTCATGGCCTCACCGCTGATCGGCGAGTTCATTTTTTGGGAGACCTTCATCTGGGCCGTCCTGCTGCCCATGCAGGTCGGCCTGCTCATGATCATTTTGGTCAACGGCTTCGAGATGTCCGAGATGGTCTGGGCCCAGGGGCTCAGGCGCCGGTTCACGCCGCTGGCGCCCGCGCCGGATTTCGCCTACCCGCGGGTCTCCATCCATGTCCCCATCTGCAAGGAGCCGCCGGACATGGTCGTGGAGACGTTGAACAGCCTCGCTGCCCTGGATTACCCTAACTACGAGGTGCTCGTCATCGACAACAACAACCCGCACCCCGAGCTGTGGCGCCCGGTCGAGGCGCACTGCGCGCTGCTGGGAGACAAGTTCCGCTTCTTTCACCTTGAAACCCACCCGGGATACAAGGCCGGGGCTCTCAATTTCGCCCTGCGGCAGGCCGACCCCCGGGCCGAGTTCGTGGCCGTGGTCGACAGCGACTACATCGTGCGCCCCGACTGGTTGAAGTCCCTCGTGCCGCACTTCGAGCGCGCCGATGTGGGGGTGGTCCAGGCCCCCCAGGACCACCGTGGGTGGGACGCCAGCCCGTTCAAGGAGATGATCAACTGGGAGTACCACGGTTTCTTCGAGATCGGCATGGTGCACCGCAACGAGCGCAACGCCATCATCCAGCACGGGACGATGACGATCGTGCGCAGGTCCATGCTCGAACACTCCGGCCGTTGGGCGGAGTGGTGCATCTGCGAGGACGCCGAGCTCGGGCTGCGGCTTCAGAGTTTAGGCTGGGAAACCGTTTACGTGAAGGAGAGCTTCGGCAAGGGGCTCACGCCGGACTCGTTCGCCGGCTACAAGCGCCAGCGCTTCCGCTGGGTGTACGGCGCGGTGCAGATCATGAAACGCCACTGGGCGCAGATCTCCCCGCTGAGCCGCAAGAGCGGCTTGAATCTGGCCCAGCGCTATCACTTCATCGCAGGCTGGCTGCCCTGGTTCGGGGACGCCATCAGCTTCGTCATGAACGTGCTCTGCATCCTCTGGGCGCTCGGCATGCTGCTCTTGCCGAAATACTTCGGCTCACCGCTCTACGTGCTGATGCTTCCACCGATCGGCGCGTTCATGTTCAAGCTGCTGCACTTTCTATGGCTTTACAGCGTGCGCGTGCCGTGCAGCTTCAAGCAGCGGATCGGTGCGGCCCTGGCGGGCACTGCCCTCACCCACACCATCGCCACCGGGATCATCAGCGGCCTGCTCACGTCGAGCAAGCCGTTTTTGCGCACGCCCAAATGCGAGCGTCGGGGCGCTGTCATGAAGGGGTTGATGATGGCCCGCGGCGAGGCTTTGATGATGATGGGCCTTTTTGCGGCGGTCGCCATTCAGCTCGGATTCGGTCATGACCAGACCGGCGAGCGGTTGATCTGGGCGGGTCTGCTTCTGATCCAGTCGCTGCCCTATGCCGCAGCGCTGATTCTCTCGCTTTTCAGCGTCATGCCGGAGGGGCTCGGTATTTCCAATGTGCTCAAGCCGGGCAGCCGCCTGCCACAGACAAAGGCGGCCGCGAGCGAGGTCCCGGTCCCGTAAGGCCGACCGGGTCGTTTCCTCTTAATTCGACCCATCTTAACACGGAAGGCGGGACTGTTGCCGGTCCCGCCTTCCGTGTTCCATCAGCACTATCCGCAGTGCCTCGCCCATCAAGGCTGATTTAAAAGGACACCCACACTGGAGTTGCCGCTGTTTGCCGATGCCAGGTCCAGGCGGCTGTCGGCATTCCAGTCGCCCGCGGCGAGGGCGGTTGCGCCTGTGAGGCCGGCGAGGGTTTGAGAGCTGGCGAAGGATCCGAGCCCGTTGTTTGCGAGGATGGAGACGGAGCTGTCGCCGAAGTTGGCGACGGCGAGATCGAGGGAGCCGTCGGCATTCCAGTCGCCCGCGGCGAGGGCGGTTGCGCCTGTGAGGCCGGCGAGGGTTTGAGAGCTGGCGAAGGATCCGAGGCCGTTGTTTGCGAGGATGGAGACGGAGTTGTCGCCGAAGTTGGCGACGGCCAGGTCAAGGGAGCCGTCGGCATTCCAGTCGCCCGCGGCGAGGGCGGCGGCACCTGTGAGGCCGGGTAAGGTTTGGGTGTCGGCGAAGGAACCGCTGCCGTTGTTGGTGAGGATGGAGACGGAGCTGTCGCCGAAGTTGGCGACGGCGAGATCGAGGGATCCGTCGGCGTTCCAGTCGCCGGCGATAACAGCGCGGGCATCGTCTTGACCGGCCACAGTGGAATCGATTGCAAAGTTCCCGCTGCCGAGCAGCGTCTCGGCCCTGAACCGGTAAACGAAGGGCCTGGCGGGAGTACCGGTTGTTGCGGAAAGGCCGTCGGTCAGGATCACCTCGATCTCCTCGCCGACCTTGAAATCGACGGCCGGGTCGAACGCCAGTGTCGCTGTGCCCCCACCGGAGTAAACCCCTGTCAGCCTCCCCGTGAAGGACCCATGGACCACAAATGTGGCTGCGTCGCCCGGACCCATGACCTGGTCGAAGGTCGCCGTCACCGGGTCGGACAGAGGCGCCGAGGCCTCATTCGCAGCAGGCATAACCGCTATCACTTCAGGCTGCGGGTCGCCGCCAGGCGCAGATTCGGTTGAAGCGCCGCTGCAGGCGCAGATGCATATTGCCGAGACAAGCGAAAAAAAATGGACCCATCGGGAGTTTCTCATGGTAGCCTGCCTTTCGAGTTGCACGCTGAGCCTCGTTCTACAGTCTCATCGATGCGGTGAAACCGGGTTTGTTTTTTACGCATGCAGTTAAAACTATCCTTTTGAAAAAACCCGGATTGATTTTGAGGGTATCGGAGAACTGCCGGCAAGTACACAGAATTGTTGTTTGATTTTAGCTGGTTGTCAAGTGGAAACAACAAATCCTATCCTAGATTTACGGCTCTTTTCATCTTTTTACATATTTCTGACCACTCAAATTTCAGTTTCAGAGCAGCTTGCGGAATTTTTCGATGCTGAGGCCGGCGTCCTTCAAATTCCTGTCGAGTGCATTACAGGAAAAATCTTTTTCATTCGCGGATTGAAAGTGATGCTCGACAGAGACCTGGCGGAGCTCTACGAGGTGGAGACCCGGGTACTTAAACAGGCCGTCCGGCGCAACATCGATCGTTTTCCCGCGGATTTCATCTTTGAGCTCACAGCCACCGAGCTGCGGGATTGGAGATCACAATTTGTGACCTCCAAAGGGGATAAGATGGGGCTGCGGCATGCGCCCATGGCTTTCACGGAGCAAGGGGTCGCCATGCTCTCGAGCGTGCTGCAGAGCCGCCGCGCCATCCAGGTGAACATCCAGATCATGCGCGCCTTCACCGGCCTGCGCCGGATGCTCTTCGGCTAAGAGGAACTCAAGGCCAAGATCGAGGAGATGGAGGCCAAGTACGACCAAAGCTTCCAGATGGTTTTCGAGGCGATTAAAAAGCTCTTGGAGGTTGAAGACCGCCCGAAAAGATCGGTTTTACCGGCGAAAAGGCCGCCGGCGAATCGAGCTAATTTAGCCCTGTCTTGCGAAGGTGAAAAAAACCGAGTACGCTTTCCAACGGAGCTGCGGCAACAACCACTTCCCAGGAGCCGCCGTGGGTGACCGCCGCGATATAATCGCCGCCGAGCTCGAAAAGGGCTTGACCCAGACTGTCGCTTTCTTCGGCGCCCTCTACCCGTCCGAGCTTCGCACGCAGGTTTACCCCGACGGCGCAAAGTGGACGGTCGAGCAGGTTCTCGCCCACCTCGCCGTCATCGAGTGTTCCATGAGTGCAGAAATCCGCAGGTGCGAAAGATTTTCGCGTAACTGTGACCGGATCTGTCATGCCTATATCTTACATTGCACCAGGAAAGGCCGGAAATTTTTATCCTACGATTAGACAAGACAGGCTGCCAAGAGGGAGAAAATAGCGGAGATGAAATCGAGTCCACGCCCTGGGATACCAGCCGAGCGCATCACCGAGAAAATATACCTCATTCGCGGACATCGCGTGATGCTGGATCAGGATCTCGCTTCCCTCTACCAGGTGGAAACCAAGGCGCTCAAGCAGGCGGTGAAGCGCAATATCGAGAGGTTCCCTGATGATTTCTTGCTGACCCTGTCGAGAGACGAGTTCGACGGCTTGAGGTCACAGATTGTGACCACAGGTCGGGGCTGAACATGGTAAGTCGCCCCCCGCGCGGGGGCGTGGATTGAAACGAGTTGTAGCTGGATCGCGGCAAGATGCCGCTCCCACAAAATCTGAACTTACTCGCTGAAGAAGCACTGCCGCGGGTGGCGTGCAACGCTTCCAAGTAACTTGCCTGTAAGTGCTTGGATTTAAATTGTTGCTGGTTGAGGTTGTTTTTCAGCAATTTCAACCAGTGCATAGCCTCCTCGTGCTCGGAAAGGCACTGGGCCTCGGCGGTGCGCTGGCGACGTTGCTCGTGCCCGTCGCATTGCTCGGGGGGGTCGTGCTCGCGAATTTCCCCGGTGCCGAAACTGGCGGGTGGCTTCGCCTGATGTGGTTGGGCGGAGCTTACGCGCTCTATCTTGCGGCCATTCTCGCCGTGTGCCTCGCGGTGTCCGCGATAGCATCCACCGCACGCGCCGCATTAGCCACATTGCTCGTATGCTGGGCGGTCAATGCCGTGCTGGCGCCACGAC
>JAWOHH010000129.1:0-13662 GCA_046496215.1 Desulfobacterales bacterium | reverse complement strand
AAAGACCCACACCGGCGCAACGTTGCCGTCGGTCAGCACGGCGGTGGGGGGGCGGGGGGCGGCGCCTGCCTCGCCCTCCTTGGCGACGGCGAGCATGGAAGTCTTGCTCCGCAGGGCCAGCAGGGCTTCTTTCATGGCCTGGGCGCTGGGGAAACGCTCGACCCCCAGGCCAACGCCACCTCCGGCATGGGGCTCGACAAGAACGCCCTTCGGCACACCCTCTACGAGGGGCTGCTCGGCGAAGCCGCCGGGCAGAGCCTGGTTCACGACAGCGCCATCCCCGCCCTTAAAGTCATCCCGACCAACGTGGAGCTCATCGGCTTCGAGGTCGAGATGATGGCCGCGGCCGACCGGGAAAAGTGCCTGCGGCGGTTGATCGCCCCGCTGCGGCCGCAGTTCGACTACATCATCCTCGACTGCCCGCCCTCGCTCAGCCTGCTCACCCTGAATGCCCTCACGGCGGCCGACTCCCTGATCATCCCGTTGCAGTGCGAGTTCTACGCGCTGGAGGGGCTCGGCCAGCTCCTGCAGACCGTCAAGCGCGTCAAGCGCGCTCTCAACCCCGGTCTGGAAATCACCGGGATCCTGCTCACCATGTTCGACCGGCGCACCAACCTGGCCCACCAGGTGGCCGCGGAGGCGGAGAAGCACTTCAAGGACCTGGTGTTCAAAACCACGATCCCCCGGAACATCCGGCTGGGCGAGGCGCCGAGCTTCGGCAAGCCCATCATCCTATACGATGCGACCTCCCAGGGCGCCCAGAGCTACATCGAGCTGGCCCGGGAGATCATGACCCCCACCTTCGAAACCAGCGCCGCCTCGGCTTAGGACATGGACAAACCCACCCCCCCCTCGGAATTGCTCGCCAAGCGCAAAAAGCTCGCACTGGGCCGCGGATTGGGGGCCCTGATCCCCGATGCCGAACCCGCCCCCGGCCGTGCGGACTTCTTCCTCTGCGACATCGGCCTCATCCACCCGAACCGGTTCCAACCCCGCCGCCGGTTTGCCGAGGAGGAGCTCGAGGAGCTGGCCGGCTCGATTCGCGGGCAGGGGATCCTCCAGCCGCTGATCGTGCGCCGCTCCGAGGCCGGCTTCGAGCTGATCGCCGGGGAACGGCGCCTGCGAGCTGCCCGCCGGGCGGGGCTGACCCAGGTGCCCGTCGTGGTCAGGAGCGTCAGCGACGACCAGCTGCTCGAGCTGTCGCTGGTTGAAAACATCCAGCGCGAGAACCTCAACCCCGTCGAAGAGGCGGAGGCCTATCACCGCCTGATCCATCAGTTCCACCTCACCCAGGACCAGGCCGCCGCCCGGGTCGGCAAGAGCCGTTCGGCCGTGGCCAACTTCCTGCGCCTGCGCCAGCTGCCCGATGAGATCAAGGCGAGCATCCTTGCGGGCAGCCTGAGCATGGGGCACGCGCGGGCGCTGCTGGGCGCCGAAAACCCCGCCCAGCAGCTGGCGGCCTGGCGGGCGGTCATTGCCCGGGGTCTCTCCGTGCGCGCGACCGAGGCGCTGGTGCGGCGCCTGAGATCGGAAAAGAAAAAAAGCCGGGCGGCGGCGAAGACCCCGGAAGCCGCGCAGCTGGCCGGCCTGTCCGAGGAGCTCTCGCGCCACCTGGGCACCAAGGTCGTCATCCGCAAATCCGGGCGGCAGGCGGGGCGGGTCGAAATCGAGTTCTACTCCCTGGACGACCTGGACCAGCTGCTCGCCCGGCTGCGCCAGCTGCGCCGCTAGCCCGGGCGTTTCGGCCCCATGGCGACCCACATCATCGTCGACGGCTACAACCTGATTCGCCGGTCGCCCACGCTGAGCCGGCTGGATCGCCGCGACCTCGCCCTCGGCCGCGAAGCGCTCATCTCCGGCCTGGCGGCCTACCGCAAGATCAAACCCCACCGCATCACGGTGGTGTTCGATGGGGTGGACGCCCCCGCCGATTCCCCCGCGCGCGACGTGCAGCGCGGGGTCCACGTCCTTTTTTCGCGGTGCGGGGAGACCGCGGATGCGGTCATCGTGCGCCTCGCCGGGCAGGAACGCGAAAAGGCGCTGGTGGTCACTTCGGACGGCGCCGTGGCCCGCGCGGCGCAGGCCTGCGGCGCCGCCGCCATCGATTCGCCCGAATTCGAATTTTACCTGATGCAGGCGGCGGTCAAGGAGGCTGTGCCCTTCGAGGAGGAGCCCGCCGCGCGGCGCGTGGACACCCGTAAAAAAGGGGCCGGCCACCGGCTCCCCAAACGGGTGCGCAAAAACCTGAACAAGGCGTCCAAGCTCTGACCCGGACGTTTGATGAAACAGTTTCAGCAGCCGGATTTTCATTCGGGAAGCAACATGTCAAACGCCGGCACGAAAAAAATCTGCGTCATCGACGGCCAGGGCGGCGGCATCGGCAGCAGCATCATCCGCAAGGTCAAGCAGGCATTCGACGAGTCGGTCGAGGTGATCGCGCTGGGCACGAATGCCGTCGCCACGGCCCAGATGCTCAAGGCCCGCGCCAACCGCGGGGCCACCGGGGAGAACGCCATCCGCCGGACCGCGCCGGTTGTGGACGTCATCCTCGGGCCCATCGGCATCGTCCTGGCCGATGCCATGATGGGCGAAGTCAGCCCGGCGATCGCACAGGCCGTGGCATCCAGCCCCGCCCCCAAGCTGCTGCTACCGCTCTCCCAGGAGAACGTCACCGTGGTGGGCTCCTCGCCCCTGCCGCTGCCCAAACTCGTGGATGAACTGATCGAAACCCATTTGCGGCCGTTGATCGAAGGCCGCGGTTGACCTGGAGGCGTCATGTGTGAAGTCAGGGCCTACCTGCTCGGGGGGCCGGAACAGCAACTGCTCATGGAAAACGTGGACACGATCGAACCGGAGGGCGAGGGGCTGCGCCTGGTCAGCATCTTCGGCGAGCAGAAATTCGTCAAGGCCCGGATCCGCGCGCTCTCCCTGGTGGACAACCGGGTGCTGCTTGAACCCGCCGTCTGACCCCGTGCCGAACGCCAAGGGATAGCGGCGCCGATGCGGATCGTCATCGCCAAGATGTCCGGCTTCTGCATGGGCGTGCGCCGGGCCGTGGAGATGGTGCTCGACGCCCCGGCGAAGCAACCCGGGCCGATCTGCACCTACGGGCCGCTCATTCACAACCCCCAGGTGCTGGAGTTGCTAGCCTCCAAGGGAATCCGGGTGCTCGAGGAGATCCCGGAGTGCGCCGGGGGCACCATCCTGATCCGCGCCCACGGGGTGCCGCCGGAGACCAAGAAGCGTTTGAAGAGCTCCGGCTTTCACGTGATCGACGCCACCTGCCCGCGGGTGATCCGGGTGCAGTCCATCATCCGCAAACACGCCCGGCTGGGGTTCGCGGTCGTCATCGTCGGCGAGAAGGACCACCCGGAAGTCGTCGGCCTGCTGGGCTATGCCGGCCGCCTCGGCCACGTGGTCGCCAGCCTCGAGGAACTCGAGGCCCTGCCGGCCTTCGACCAGGCCATCCTGGTCGCCCAGACCACCCAGAACACCGCCTTCTACGAGCAGGTCAGAGAGTGGGCCGCCCGCCGCCAGCCGCACTACAAGGTCTTCGACACCATCTGCGACTCCACCGAAAAGCGCCAGGAGGAGGTCCAGCAGCTTGCGGCCGCCGTGGATGCCGTCGTCGTGGTCGGGGGGCGCGAGAGCGGCAACACCCGGCGGCTCTATGAAATCGCCCGCCGGAGCGGCAAACCGTGCTTCCACGTCGAAAGCGAGGCGGATCTCAGCGGCATCGATGTCGGCCGGCTGCTCGCCGCGCGCACCATCGGCATCTCCGCCGGCGCCTCCACCCCGAACTGGGTGATCCGCAAGGTGATCGTCGGCCTCGAAACCATGCTCTTCCGCAACCGCTCCGCCCTCCACCGCGCGGTGCACGCGGCCCTGCACACGGCCCTGCTCACCAACCTGGTCGTCTCCCTGGCGGCCGGCGGCCTGTGCTACGCAGCGACACTGCTCCAGGCGGTCGACCGCCATCTGCCGTTTGTGCTGATGTCGTTTCTGTATGTGCAGTCCATGCACATCCTCAACCACCTGACGGGCAGCCGGGCCGACCGCTACAACGACCCCGATCGGGCGAAATTCTACGAACGCCGCAAAGCCCCGCTCACCGCGGCGGCGCTCGCCTGCGGCGCAGCCGGCCTGCTGATCGCCTTCAGCCAGGGCCGGCTGCCGTTTCTGGTGCTGCTCGTCATGAGCCTGACGGGGCTCTCCTACAACCTCTACCTGATCCCCAAATCCGTTTCGGCGTTCGCGTTTCGGAGGATCCGGGACATTCCCGGCTCCAAGACCGTCCTGATCGCCCTGGCGTGGGGGGTGGTCGCGGCGGCGCTGCCGCCGCTCTCCTTCTACGGTGCCTACGCCTGGGCGAATGCCATGGTCTTTTTGTGGGTCGCCGGGCTGGTTTTCGTGCGCACCGCGTTCTTCGACATCCTCGACATGCAGGGCGACCGACTGGTGGGCAAGGAGACGATTGCGATTTTGCTGGGCGAGAAAAGATCGCTGCGGCTGCTGAAGTGGCTTTTGGCGGCGCTCACGGCCGGGTTGCCGCTGATGTCCGCATTCGGGCTGACGGCCGGCCTCGGCATCGCCCTGGCGGCCTGCCCGGCGGCCATGTTCGCCATCATCCTCGCCTACGAGAGGAGGGCGATTCTGCCGGGGCTCAGGCTCGAGCTGCTGGTCGAAAGCCATCTGCTGCTGGGGGGGATTCTGGCCCTGGCCTGGGGTTGAACTCGGCCGCGTTCAGCCAGGACGCCGGCCGAACCGGAACTCGGGCTCCGTGCCGGCCAGCAGCCGTCGGATGTTTCCGGCGTGGCGCCACCAGATCAAGGCGGCTGCGAACGCCGCCCCGCCCCAGACGACCGGGGACTGCCCCGCAAACCATGCCGCCGCCGGCAACACGAGCGCCGCGGCGAGCGAGGCCGCCGAGACCCGGCGGCAGGCGGCAAAAACCGTCAGGAACACCGCCAACCCCGCGGCCAAGGCCCCGGGCGCCAGCATCAGAAAGCCGCCGATGGCCGTTGCAACCCCCTTGCCGCCGCCCCGAAAGCGGGTGAACACGGGAAACAGGTGGCCGAGGAAAGCCAGCAGGGCGGCCGCGACCCAGGCCGCCTCGACCGGTTCAAGGCGCTGCGCGAGCCAGACGGGCAGCAGCCCTTTGAGGAGATCGCCGGCCAGGGTGGCCAGCCCCAAGCCGGCCCCGCCCACGCGCGCCGCGTTCGTTGCGCCGATGTTCCCGCTGCCCTCGCGCCGGATGTCGATTTTCCAGAACACGCGCGCCAGGACCAGGCCCCAGGGAACCGATCCGAGCAGGTAGGCGGCCGCCCACAGGCCGTATGTCAGGGGGTTCTCCGGATTCATCTTCATCCCTTTGACCGTCCGGATGAATAGTCCATCCGGCGGCAAAAGACAAACCGCCGACAGGCGGCCTCGGCCGGGAGCAAGACCGATGGAACCGATCCGCATCCCCATCGAAGACGTTCTGGACCTGCACACGTTCCACCCCCGGGACATCCCCCATCTGATCGAAGATTACATCGAGGAGTGCCTGCGCCTCGGGTTCGCCTCGGTGCGCATCATCCACGGCAAGGGCACGGGGGTCCAGAAAAAGCGCGTCCAGGAGCTCCTGCGCGGCAACCCGCACGTGCGCTCGTATGCAGACGCACCCGCTGAAGCCGGCGGCTGGGGGGCAACCGTCGTGGCGCTGAAGCGCGAGTGAGGCCCCAGCCTGCACCGGTCGCCGCGGTGCCGGGTGCAAGTTGCGGGCGGCAGGCCAAAAAAGCGCTTGCACTTTTTTCGAGAATTCGATAAGTTCAGAATGTAACTAAAGAAGAATAAGATTACAGGAGAGTGTGCCCGGCATGCGCACGATCGCCGTCGCCATGGCCAAGGGCGGGGTCGGCAAGACCACCACCGCCGTCAGCCTCGCGGACGGGCTCGCCGCCCGCGGGCAACGGGTGCTGCTCGTGGACTGCGACACCCAGGACCAGGTCGCCAAATTCCTGGGTGCGAGCCCGCCGTACGGGCTGGCGGAGTTCGTCACCGAGCGCGCCCACGACGGCAGCCCGGTGGCCCGCAACAGCGCCGTGTTCCGCGCCCGGGAGAACCTCTGGATGCTGGCCGGCGGCATTCGCCTGGCGGAGCTGAAAACCTGGCTCGGCGAGCAGCCCCGTGACGTGCGCGAGACCGTCCTGCGGCACAAGCTGGTCCCGCGCGAGGGCAGCATCGATTACCTGATCTTCGACTGCGCGCCCGGCTGGGACGTGCTCAGCGTGAACATCCTCATGGCGGCCACCGAGGTGCTCTGCCCGGTGGCCGTGCAGGGGCCGGCCCTGGAGGGGCTCAAGACCTTTTTCCGCTACTTGCAGAGCGCCCAGAAGCTCAACCCCGAGCTGCGCCTGAAATACATCCTGCCGACGATGTTCGACCGGCGCACCCGCCACGCCCAGCAGATGCTGGAGCAGCTGGGCCGCTATTTCTCCCGGCAGCTGTGCGCGCCGGTCCACCATACGGTGCGCCTGTGCGAGGCCCCGGCGCTCGGCCGGACCATTTTCGAGCACGACCCCGGCAGCGTGGCCGCCCGAGACTACGAAACGCTGGTGAGGAGGGTGTTGACCGATGACCAAGCACCGTGCGAGGCCGCCTGAGCTCTTCGAGGAGACCGGCCCGGACCCGATCGATGCCGCCTGCGGCCCGCGGCACACCCTGCCGCCCGCTCCGGCGCCCCGGCCGGAGCGCCCCGCCGCGGGCGCCGACCTTAAGCGCAAGGCCGGCTTTTACCTCTCCGACGAGCTCCTCGCGCGCTTCAACAAGAAATTCTACCAGCTCAAGCTCGCAGGGGCCGCCGTGGACAACAAGTCCGCCCTGCTCGAGGCGGCGCTGGATTTCGCCCTGGAGGACCTGGACCGCGGCGCCGCCAGCCGCGTCCTGCAGCGGATAAAACCCGGCATCCGGCGCCGGTAGGGCGCCCCAACACCCGGAGGGCCATGGACCCGCGACCCGCCGCGCTGCGAAAGCGCACCTTTTACGACCCGGACCCGGACTACACGCGGCCCCTGTTCCGAATTCCCGCTGAGCGGCGGGAGCGGATGCGCGCGCGGCTCGAATTCCTTTACGGTGCCGGCCGGGCGGATGTTTTCATGCCCGAGCTGGACCGAATCCTCCAGGTCCACTGCGCCCACAAGCCGCCGGAGATGATTGAAAAGGAGCGCCGCTACGACCCCGCCGAGCGCTTCTCGGAAAGCGACCTGGTGCTCGTCACCTACGGGGACATCGTGCACGGCGACGGGAAGAGCCCGCTCTCCACCCTGCACGAGTTCGTCAACACCTACAACCGCGGCACCGTCAACACCATCCACCTGCTGCCCTTTTTCCCGTATTCGTCGGACCGCGGCTTTGCAGTGGTGGATTTCAACCGGGTGGACCCGAAGCTGGGCACCTGGGAAGACGTCCGCGACCAGAAGCGCCGCTACGATCTGATGTTCGACGCCGTGCTCAACCACTGCTCCGCCCGCAGCGAGATGTTCCGGGAATACGTCAACGGCAACCCGCAGTTCAAGGATTTCTTCATCGCCTATGCTTCCCCCGATGAGCTCACGGCCGACCAGCGCAGCAAGATTTTCCGTCCCCGCACCTCCGACATCCTGACGCGCTTCGACACCCTGTTCGGACCCCGCTGGGTCTGGAGCACGTTTTCCACCGATCAGGTCGATTTCAACTTCCGCAACCCCGAGGTGCTGCTGCGGATCATCGACGGCCTGCTCTTCTATGTCCGCCACGGGGCGGACATCCTGCGGCTGGACGCCGTCACCTACATCTGGGCCGAACCGGGCACCGAGTGCGTTCACCTGCCGGAGACCCACGAAATCGTGAAGCTGATCCGCGACGTGATGGACACGGCCGCCTCGGGTGTGGCCCTGATCACCGAGACCAACGTCCCCCATGCCGACAATGTCTCCTACTTCGGCGACGGCACGGACGAGGCCCACCTGGTCTACAATTTCGCCCTGCCCCCGCTCGTCCTGCACACCTTCTACCGCGAGGACGCCACCGCCATCTCCCGCTGGGCGGCGGAGCTCCGGGCCCCCTCGCGCATCACCACGTTTTTCAACATCCTCGACACGCACGACGGCATCGGCCTCATGGGGGTGAAGGGGATTCTTCCCGCCGCGGATCTCGAGCACATCGTCAGGACAGCGCAGGCGCGCGGCGCCCATGTGTCGTTCAAGATGACCGCAGAAAGCGAAGAGGAGCCCTACGAGATCAACTCCACCTGGTGGAGCGCGATCAACGATGCCGCCTCCGGGGAGGAGATCGAGTTTCAGGTCAAGCGCTACCTGGCCTCCCGCAGCCTGGCGCTGGCATTGCCCGGCGTCCCCGGGGTCTACATCCACGGGGCGCTGGGGACCGCGAACGACACGGAGCGGGCCCGGAAAACCGGGGTCAACCGCGATGTGAACCGCGGGGTCATCGACGCCGCCGCCGTCGCGGCGGAGATGAAACGGCCCGGCTCCAAGCTCGCCATCCTGAGCCGCCGGTTCGGCCCCATGGCCCGGGCCCGGACGCAGCTGCGCAGTTTCCACCCGAACGGCGCGCACCGCGTGCTGATGCTCTCGCCCCGGGTGTTTGCCGTGCTGCGCTCCGCGCCGGGAAACAGGGAGCACCTGCTCGCCATGACCAACGTGAGCAATCGCGTGGTCCAGCTCGCCGTCCCGCTCGATCAGCTCCCGTCGCGAATCTCGCGCTGGCGCGACGTGATCGCCGAGCGGGACTGGACGGCGCGGGCCGGGCGCCTTGAGATCGGCCTTCAGCCCTACGACATCGTCTGGCTGAAGCCCGCGGGGTGAGGCGGGCGCGCGCCCCGGCGGCATCAACATCGTTTGGGATATACCGGCACCAGCGTTGAGAGGAGGCCCCCCATGGCAAAGATCACGGTGAGTTCACCGATCGTGGAAATCGACGGCGACGAGATGACCCGGATCATCTGGGCGCTGATCAAGGAGAAGCTGATCCTGCCCTTTCTCGACGTGGAGCTTGACTACTACGACCTCGGGGTGCGCACGCGCGATGCGACCGACGATGCGGTCACCGCCGCGGCCGCCCGCGCCATCCGGCGCCACGGCGTGGGGGTCAAATGCGCCACCATCACGCCGGACGCCGAGCGGGTCGCGGAGTACGGCCTCAAAAAGGCCTGGCCCTCCCCCAACGGCCAGATCCGCTCGATCCTCGACGGCACGGTGTTCCGCAAGCCCATCCTGGTGAAGACGATCACCCCGGCCGTGCGCAGCTGGAAAAAGCCCATCACCCTCGGCCGGCACGCCTACGGCGACATCTACCGCGGGGTCGAGCTCGCGGTCGACCGGCCGGGCCGAGTCGAAATCCTCTACACGCCGGCGGGCGGCGCCGAAACGCGCCTGCTGCTGCACGACTTCAAGGGGCCCGGGGTGGTGATGGGCATCCACAACCTGGAGGGCTCGATCCGCTCCTTTGCCCGCGCCTGCATCACCTATGCTTTGGGCGAGAGGATCGACCTGTGGTTCTCCGCCAAAGACACCATCAGCAAAAAATACCACGCCCTCTTCCGGTCGGTGTTCGCCGAGGAGACCCGGGCGCGCGCAGCCGAGTTCTCGCAGACCGGCATCCACTACCGCTACCTGCTGATCGACGACGCCGCGGCCCAGGCCATGAAGCACGAGGGCGGCTTCCTCTGGGCGCTCAGCAATTACGACGGGGACGTGTTCTCCGACGTGGTGGCCGCAGGCTTCGGCAGCCTGGGGATGATGACCTCGGTGCTCGTCTCCCCCGACGGCCGCTACGAGTTCGAGGCGGCCCACGGCACCGTGCGGCGCCACTACTACGAGCACCTCAAGGGCCGCCCCACCAGCACCAACTCGGTGGCCTCCATCTTCGCCTGGACGGGGGGCATCAAGAAACGCGGCGAGCTGGATGGGACGCCGGAGGTGGTCCGCTTCGGCGAGACGCTGGAGCGGGCCGTCATCGATTGCATCGAGGCGGGCATCGTCACCAAGGACCTGATCCCATTGATCGACCCCCGCCCCGCCGAGCACGCGACCACCGAGGGCTTCATCGACGCCGTCGCCGGCAGGCTGCAAGGGATGATTTGATGCCGAACGCTTTTCGGGGGCCTCTGGGTGGGCCTCTATGGCGCCGGGGTCACGTTTTTCAGGGTCTCCCGGGAAAACCTGCGCCCTGCGACATCGGCCATTTACGACGCCATCAGATTTTGTTGGCGGGATCGCCCGCCGCGACCATCAACTGCAGGAGCTCCCTTTCCGGGGCCAGCGGCAGAAGGCCTTTCAGCTGAGCCCAGCAGACCCGCTCGCCGTTCTGGTTCGTGAAGATGGCTTCCGCTTCGGCCCGCCCGCCTTCCTCGATTTTCGTGATCGTGAGGGCGCACTCCACCGTGTCACCGGGGTAGACGGGCTTTACAAACTTGAAGTTCATGCCGCTGGCGAGCCAGCCCACCTGTCCGCCGAACTCGCAAATCATGGACCCGACCAGAAGCCCATGGCAGATGACCCCCCGGTACCCCTTGGCAGCAGCCCAACGCCCGTCATAGTGAACAGGGTTGTAGTCTCGGGTGAGCTCGCCAAATGAGACCGTTTCCGCAAGCGAAAAGGAGCGCTGATACTTGAACGAATCGCCTTGCCTCAAACCGTTTATCGCACTCTGCCGCATCGGGTTTGCCATGGTCACCATCCTCGGAAAAGGTGCGAGCCAGCCTTCGATTGATCCAAAAACGCACCGCCCGTCCTCTTTGCATATGCAACACCCCGCAACCGATAGACAACAAAAAAATCAAGGGAGTGCGACCGAAGCCGCAACCCCTTGATGTTACTGGTGCCGAGGGACAGAATCGAACTGCCGACACGGGGATTTTCAGCCCGATCAGGGCCAAAACATTGAGCCCCGCATTCCGCCACCCAGGTCAGGCGATGACCTGATTATGACCCGATTATGGTTCCGTCCCCTCATTGAGGATCTTCAGATAGGCGTCGTAAACGAACACGCGGTTGCGCTTGCGGCCTGTCAGCTCGCGAGAGATCCCCAGATCTGTGATTAGCTTCATCCCTGACGACGCGGCCGGAAAAGAAAGGGCCGCTCTGCGGGCTATCTCCTGCATCGCAGCGATGGGGCGTTGCTTGAGCGCGTCATGCACCCGCAACGCCGATCCTGCCGTGCGGCCTCGGGGCTGAATGCGCTTGCGATCCTCCTCGAAAAGGGCAACCAGACGCTGACAGGTCGCCACGGCGGCCTCGGATGTTTCCAAGACCCCTTGGAGGAAAAACTCCAGCCACTCCTCCCAAACCCCTTCTTTTCGCACCGCGTCAAGCAGCCGGTAATAGTCCGCCCGGTGCTGCTTGAAGAAAAGGCTGAGATAGAGCAGCGGCTCGTGTAGCACACCGGCATGGCACAACAGGAACGTGATCAGCAGGCGCCCGACGCGGCCATTGCCGTCTAGGAATGGATGGATCGTTTCGAACTGGACATGGGCCAGTCCGGCCTTGATGATGGCCGGAAGTCCGTCCTGCTTGCCGTGCAGAAATCGTTCGAGATCGGATATGCAGTCTTTGACTGCCGTGTGCGGCGGAGGCACGAAGAGGGCGGTTCCAGGGCGGCTGCCTCCGACCCAGTTTTGAGAGCGTCGGAACTCGCCTGGGTCTTTACTGCTGCCCCGGCCACGCGAAAGCAGTTTTTCATGAATCTCGCGAATGAGCCTCGAACTCAGCGGGAACCCCCCGCGCAACCGGGTTAGACCGTGCTCCATGGCGGCAACGTAGTTTGACACCTCCACTACCTCGTCCAACGGCGCTCCCGGGGCCTGCTCCATCTCGAAAAGGAGCAGATCGGAAAGCGAGGACTGCGTACCCTCGATCTGAGACGAAAGTACCGCTTCCTTGCGCACATAGGCGTAGAGAAAAAGATCGGTCCCCGGCAAGAGTGTGGAGACACTGTCGAGGCGGCCCAGCGCGAGCAGCGCTCTTTCGAGCAATTTCTGAATCGGCCCCTGCAGAATCAAAGGTGGGTCGGGAGGCAGCGGTTTCGGTATGAATGCCCTGACCTTTTCATCACCAATCGTTAAGATCTCATTTTTTCCGGTCGGACCGCGTTTCATAATCGAACCACGCTATTCAGTTGAGCTTTATAACTCCGATCGTTATTAATACTTTTAGCCTAAGTTTAAATAAAAGACTCTTTTTAATCAACAAGAAAAACAGGCCATCGTGGATGCCTGGAGTTGCCGGCCGAAGAGTTCAAAGGAATACTGCCTGCAGATTGGCCATCGGCCTAAGATAATAATATTTGACTTTGTTCCGAGTTTACGTGATGGCTACTGACCACTGATAAGTGGCCTCAACCGAGCGCAGCCGGATTTTGACTAGTTTTCGTGGAGTGTTTTGCCACTGCAGCCTCCACAGTTCCGGTTTGAAGATTTTGTAAAAACAAACCGTCAACCAGTTGAGCAGGCCGCGATCTGACCACCGGCGGCCGATGCGTTTCACCCGGTTGCAGACCCGGCTGAAGTGGCTTTCGATCGCATTGGTAGTCAGCGGAAGCGCCTGACCGTGTTGCATCCACCAGCGTAAGAAGGTGGTGACGGGTTTGACCAGGTTCTCGATATAGGCCCTGGCCTTGGGATAGGGCTCCAGCGCTTTAAGAAGCTCATCAAAACCCTGTTCGGTTTGTTGGGCCAACTGCCGCACATGGGCATGGTCCTTGGGTTTAAGATTCTCTAGTTGCGTTTTGCTCATGCTCATCGCCGCGATGGCCTTGAGTTGATCCACAAAGGGCTTTTGATCGGGCTTCTTGAGCCCGTCGGCGTATAGGATGTAGGGAAAGTCGTGTTTACCATGCCACATACAGCGCTGGTGGCGCATCCGGGAACTCAGCAGGTTCTCGGCGATGCCCCCTTCGCCATCGGAGAAGAGCACCCGCAGCCGGGCGTAATCCAGCCGCTTGGCCAGATCCTTGCGAATGCGCTTCCAGGAGGTGTCGATCCAGAAGCCCACCGGCTCAAAGGGTTTGCCCTCGCCCTGCGAGGCAAGCGCCCAACGCATCTCAGCCTGCCCGAGATCCTTACCCTTGTGCCCCTGCAAATGCACATTGGTGCCGTCCCTGGGACGGTGCGCGGTCAATGGCAGAACACGACCCATCTGGATCAGGTGAAGCACAAGTTTCACGGTCAGGCCACCTTCCTCTACTGTTGGAACGACGGTGGCCCAGGGCCCGACGTGCCGAAAGCGTACCCCAACCGCGCCATCTGGGGCGGCCCTGGCCAGTGGGACCACCAGGACGGTTACCTCTTCATCGTGAGCGCCGCCGACTACAAGGAGGGGAAGGATGGCAACGACGCGAATATTCGCGATGCCTACGCCATCACCATTTACGAAGATCTCGACGGCGATGGTGTCGCCACCAGCTCGGACAAGGTCGTGTATCACGAGGATGACTGTGTTTACGGCAACTTCCAAATTCATCCCCCCAATAACGGGCATCCCTACACCACGTCCACGATGACCGAAGAGATGACCAGTATTTCCACCACCCAGGATCTGTGCCCTAACAATAATTGGTAATCCTGATCGGGTGACCTTTTCCTCCCCAGACGGTTCCCCCGTGTTTTACGGCACCTGACGCTCG
>JAWOHH010000082.1:0-4249 GCA_046496215.1 Desulfobacterales bacterium | reverse complement strand
CAGACGGGTTCATCCTGAACGACTATGCCGCCGGCGGCATGTTCGGGGCCGGTTGCGCCCACAAGCCTGCGGATGTCGTTTCTTCCAACCAGAATGCGACCGGCATGGCCCTCAAGGCGATTCAAACCCTGGTGAGACGGTAGGAGGCCGACCATGAGCAAGAAATACGGTGTGTACATCTGTCACGGTTGCGGGATCGGCGAATCCCTCAACATCGATAAGCTGAGCGAGACGGCCTCCGACGAAGGCTTTGCGATCAAGACCTGCCCGGCCTTTTGCGGCAAGCAGGGCCTGGAGATCCTTAAGCAGGAGGTCGCCGGTGGGGTCAATGCGCTGGTCATCGCCGCCTGCTCGCCGCGCGTGCTCTACGACACCTTCCGTTTCGACGGCTGCATCGTGGAGCGGGTCAACCTGCGCGAGCAGGTGGTCTGGTCCCACCCGCGCGCCACCTGGCCCGCACCGACCGAGGAGCAGAAGGACGACGAGACCTTCATCGACCACGTGCAGATGATGGCCTCCGACTACCTCAAGATGGGGCTCGCCAAGGTCAAGAAGATCGACCTGCCGACCGCCTTCAAGCTGGACACCCTCTCGCGCCGGATCCTGGTCATCGGAGGGGGCATCACCGGCATCTCGGCCGCCATCGACGCCGCCAAGACCGGCTACGAGGTCACCATCGTCGAAAAGGAGCCCGCCCTGGGCGGCAATGCGGCCAAGTGGCGCAAGCAGCTGCCCACGGAGTACCCCTTCGAAAAGTCCACGGCCCCGGTGATCCAGGCTAAAATCAAGGAACTCGGCAACTTCCCCAACATCCAGGTTAAAACCGGGACCGTGGTGGCCCGCATTGCCGGCCAACCGGGGGATTTCACCGTCACCTTCAAGAAGCCGGGCGAAAAGATCGAGTTTGACGTCCCCTTCCCGCTGCCGCCCGAGATGAAGGTGGATGAAAGCGGCAAGGAACTTGAGGCCGAGCAGCTCCACGCACGCTACCTGGAATACAACCAGGGTCGGCAGGACATCCTGACGTTCGATCCGAACGGCGAGAAGTTCGGCGCAGTCGTGCTCGCGGCCGGCTGGCGTCCCTATCAGCCCCAGGAGGGCGAGTATGCCCACCTCGGCTTCGGAGCCAGCCCGGATGTGGTCACCAACGCCCAGTTCGAGGCCATTGCCGCTGCGGGCAAGATCAAACGGCCCTCCGACGGCAGGGAGGCCAAGTCGGTGGTCTTCATCCAGAGCCCCGGCCAGGGCAACGACCAGGATTTTCCCTACGCCAGTTCCGTCACCAGCCTGGTAGCTCTGAAACAGGCCGGCTACGTGCGCGAAGACTATGTCGACGGCAAGGCCTTCGTCATCTACCAGCACATGCGCACCCCCGGGCTGACCGAGAACTTCTACAAGACCGTTCAGCAGGACCCGGGCATCTTTCTGACCAAAGGGCAGGTGGTCCAGGTGTCCAAAAACGGCGCCAGTTTGATTGTAAATGCCGACGACACCCTGTTGGGCCAGCCGATCCAGATCAAGGCCGACATGGTCGTGCTCGCCACCGGCATGGTGCCGGCGACCAAGGACGACCCGGTGATCAACTTGGCCTACCGCCAGGGCCCGGGCTTCCGCGACAACGCCATTTTCAACGATTATGCCGATTCCAACTACATCTGCTTCCCCTACGAAACGCAGCGCACCGGCATCTATGCGGCCGGCGGCATCCGCCGCAGCATGACCACCGAGGAGTCCATGGAGGACGCCGCCGGTGCCGCTCTCAAAGCCATCCAGTGTCTCGAATCGGTCAACCGCGGCGTCTCCGTGCACCCGCGCTCCGGCGACCTGACCTATCCGGATTTCTTCTTCCAGCGCTGCACCCAGTGCAAGCGCTGCACCCAGGAGTGCCCCTTCGGCGCGTTGGACGACGACGAGCGCGGCACCCCCAAGACCAACCCCACGCGCTGTCGCCGCTGCGGCACCTGCATGGGGGCCTGCCCCGAGCGCATCATCAACTTCGCCAACTACAGCATCGACAGCGTCAGCTCGATGGTCAAAGCAATCAAGGTTCCATCGACCGACGATTTCGACGAGCCGCCTTTGCGTGTTCTGGGGCTCATCTGCGAGAACGACGCCTACCCGGCACTGGACATCGCAGCGCTGAACCGCCTGTCCTGGAACGCGGACGTGCGGTTCATCCCGGTGCGCTGCCTGGGCTCGGTCAACGTGATCTGGATCAAGGACGCGCTCTCAAAGGGCATGGACGGTGTCTTTCTCATGGGCTGCAAGCACGGCGACGACTACCAGTGTCACTTCGTCAAGGGCAGCGAATTGGCCGAGATCCGCGTCAAGAAAATCGGCGAGGCGCTCTCCAGCCTGGCACTCGAACCGGAGCGGGTGGCGCACTTCGAGGTCGCAATCGACGAGTACGACAAGATCCCGCAGATGCTTCAGGAGTTCATGGGGACCATCGAGGGGCTGGGGCCGAACCCGTTTAAGGGATTCTAATCCAAGCACGGTCAACCCCGGAGGGGCGGGAACGCCCGCCCTTGCCGAGTGGATTCAGGAGGGTGTTACATGGCTGAACGCATGCTGATCGAGCCGGATTTAAAGTTCATCAAAGATGTGGGTATCGTGGGCGGGGAGGATGTGAAGAAGTGCTACCAGTGCGCCACCTGCTCGGTGGTCTGCCCGATCTCGCCTGACAACAAGCCGTTTCCGAGAAAGGAGATGATCGCCACCTCCTGGGGCCTGAAGGACAAGGTGCTCAAGAGCGCCGACCCCTGGCTGTGCCACAACTGCGGCGACTGCTCGACACGCTGCCCGCGGCAGGCCAAGCCGGCGGACGTGCTGGCTGCGATCCGGGCCCAGGCCATCATCGAGTACTCTCGGCCGCGCTGGCTCGCCGAGGCGGTCAACGACCCCAAGAAGCTGCCGATTCTGATCGCGATCCCGGTGTTCCTCTTCCTCGTGCTGGGGACGCTCACCGGGCTGCTCAATTTCAGGCCGGATCTGAGCGGCGGTATCGCCCACTACAAGTTCTTCTCGACCTGGCTGGTCGACATGCACATGGTGCCGGCGGCGATTTTCACCGTGGCCGTGTTCGCGCTGGGCCTCAAGCGCTTCATCGCCGACATCCACCAGAACGCGCTCGCCGAGGGCAAGACCGACAAGCAGACGGTCGAAGTCGGTGGTTTCATCCAGGCCCTGGTGCGGGTGATCCCGACCATTCTCAAGCACAACAAGTTCTCGGAGTGCACCGAAAACAAGGAGCGCTACGTCGCCCACCTTTTGACCTTCTGGTCCTTTGTGGGCCTTTTCATCGTGACCAGCATCATCTTCCTGGTGCTCTACGGGTCCTATCTGCTGCCCACCGGGCCGCTGCACGGGCCGTGGTCGCAGCTGAACCCGGTCAAATGGTTGGCCAACCTGAGCGGTATCGCCCTGATCGTGGGCACCGCCATCATGATCAGGGCGCGCGTCAACAAACCTGATCAGAAGAGCGCCTACAAGGACTGGTTCCTGGTCTATCTTGCCTTTGCGTTGGGGGTCACCGGCATGGGCGCCCAGCTCACGCGCCTTGCCGGCTGGGCGGAGGTGAGCTTTGCCGTCTATTTCCTGCACCTCATCGCGGTATGGTTCCTGATCGCCTACCTGCCATTCACCAAGCTCGCGCACCTGGTCTATCGCACGGTGGCGATGGCCTATGCGGAGTATGCGGGACGCAAGTTCACCCCGTAGACCGTGGTTGCTTCAGGAGTATAAAAAAATGCCCGCCGGAAGGCGGGCATTTTTTTATACTCGACGATGCGCGGGGCAGCTTACTTCTTGCTATCGCCGGTGGCGGCCCCGTGCAGCTTGATTTCGACCTTATCGGTCAGCCCCTTGTAATAATCGCCCAGGATGGCGAGGACTTCGTCGCGGCCGAAGTGATCGGGCACTTTGCTGTTTTCGGAGAGCATCTTGCGCAGGGCCGTGCCGGAAAGCAGCACGCGGTCTTCCTTGCCGTGCGGGCAGGTGCGCAGGGAGGCCATGCCGTCGCACTTGAAGCAATAGAAGGTCCAGTCGATCAGCAGCGGCTTGCAGAGCAGGGACTTGCCGGGTTCCTTCGGGGCCGGGATCTTCTTGAAGATGGTCTGGGCCTCGAACATGCCGTAGAAGTCGCCCACTCCGGCATGGTCGCGGCCGATAATCATGTGGGAGCAGCCGTAGTTCTGACGGAAGGTGGAGTGCAGCAGCGCCTCGCGCGGGCCGGCATAGCGCATGTCAA
>JAWOHH010000162.1:0-23913 GCA_046496215.1 Desulfobacterales bacterium | reverse complement strand
AGATCGCCCCCGCCCAGGGCGATCATCTCCTCCGCGGCCGTGAAGCGGCCGTTGTTGCGCATGATCCCGCCCACCAACCCCGTGCCCAGCAGCATGTCGGTGCGCTCGATCAGAACGACCTCGGCCCCCTGGTTCCGTGCGGCCAGCGCCGCGGCACAACCCGACCAGCCCCCGCCGACGATGACGACCTTCATGCCTCCCTCCCCCTCAATGCCCTGTCGCGTTACGTTTGGTCGCGGCCAACCACGAGTGAACCGGCGGCAGTTCACTAGCGACCGATTCACAGACAACATCCAGAAAAACAGGAGAGGTGGCAGCAAAAGCCTCTGCCAGGGCAGATTCAAGCTCTTGCGGTGTCTCCACCCGGAATGCGGAAAGCCCAAAGGCTGTCGCCACCTTGGACATATCGCGCTGGGAAAAATCCACAGAAAAATATCGTTTGTTGCAGTGGATCGCCTGCAGCGCTTTGATCCAACCGAAACATCCATTGTTGAAGTGAATCAACACGGCTGGAATATTTAGTCTTACCAAGGTTTCAAGCTCCCCGGCCGACATCCCCAAGGAGCCGTCGCCGAATAGGCCGACCGGCCGGGCATCCGGCCGCGCCAGGTATGCTCCGACCACGGCAGGAATGGCGTACCCCAACCCCCCATAGGCCCTCGGGATCAGGAACCTCGAGCCGTTTCCACCCAGGCGAAGGAAACGGGTAATATAGGGGGTGGGTGTGCCTGCATCGGAGATTACAACTGCAGGCGAGGGTAGCCGATTGTTCAGGGAATTGATGACCCGCTGGGGCTTCAGGGGTATGGCGTCGGAGTCCAACTCGACATGGGCTTTTTTCCAAAAGGTTTTACGGTCGCCGTTCAGGGCGTCAACCCAAGGCGTTGTTTTTCGGTTTTCCGAAGGCTCCAACAACTCCAACAACTCTTCGACGACAAGCTTGGCGTCGCCGGCAAGACCTATCGTTTGGGGAAAATTGTTGCACAACATGATGGGGTCGATATCGACCTGCAGCATCACCCGGTCTGGACGGTAGGACGGAAACGTCCAGTTGAGGGTAGACACCGAACCCAGTTTGCAGCCGATGTAAAGCAGCGTGTCGGCCTCTTCGACCGTCCTCAAAGCATGGGGATGGAATCCGTTATCGCCGATCACCCCGAGCGCGAGAGGATGATCATCGGGTATGATGCCCTGACCCGAAATGGTCGTTACAATGGGGGCGCCGAGCTTTTCCGACAGCCCCAAAACAGCCTTCCCTGCCTGGGAATGGTTTGCGCCTCCGCCGACGACAATAGCGGGTCGTTCGGCGGTATTTAAAAAGCGCACGAACTGCCTGAGTGTATCTTTCGAACCCCGTGAGCGATGCGCCGGACACGTTCTGCACTCGGGTTCCGCCAAGAAAGATACCGAGCCTTGATCAACCTGCCTCTTCATCGTCTCTGACGGGAATGCAAGGTGTACCGCCCCGGGTCGACCTGTCGTGGCTATCCTGAATGCACGTCGGACGGTTTCGGGGATTTTTTCTGAAAGCTTCAAGAAGCTCGACCACTTGGTGATCGATTCGAAGAGTTTGTGGTGATCCAACTCGGTGATGGTCCCCTTCCCTTCGCCGTGCAGCGGTATGCCTGAACTCAACAGAATAACGGGAATGGAAGAGGCATTTCCTTCTGCGATCCCAGGCACCGAGTAAAGGGCCCCAGCCCCTGAAGGGCACTCGCAGACACCGGGCCGATGGCTCAAACGAGCGTAAGCATCTGCCATGAAGCTTGCCGACCGTTCATCCCTGGCAAGAACGTGGGTGATTTCGGGCGCGGCCTCGCAGAGAGCTTCATAGAGGGCCAGAGATGTATCGCCGGGAACTCCAAAAACATACTTGACACCATAGTTGACAAGCATCCGGACAAGCGCTTGAGCCCCTGTCATGGCATAAGCTCCTCAGGCTTCATTATTGATGATGACATACATGGCCTTTTCGCGTTTATTCAACCGTTTGTGTTGCTCGTGAGTCTTATATAAAAAGCAGTGAAAGAAGTCATGGCGCATGCTGTCTCTGCTGGCGATGATGAACTGCCGATTCCGAGTCCAGTTGATTTTGTATTCCTCCTCGTGATTGCCCTCTAATATACCGGTTAATGCTTCATTATGATCCACCACCAGATCCATGGACCGGCCACCGATTCGATCCAGGAGTTTTTCATGCTCCGGATGAATTACATGAACCTCGAACTTCAAAGGGGCGTGGCCGAGCGAAACGTAACGAACTGCAACACCTCGCTGCTCGGCACGCGCCAAATCGTTATTGATCAGCATCCCCTCTGGCGGAAACACCCTGATGTAGATTTCAGTCTTTGAAGAACCGATCATGTCCCGTGCTTTTGCGATGATTTGTGAATACCCCTTGATAAGCCACAAATGCTCGTGATCGGCATTATCGGTTAAACGATTGATCTGCTCATTGAGGAGTGACAACTTGTTTTCGAATTGATGGCGAAGCCGGTTGATCAACTCGGCAGGGGGAAGCGGCACATACATTCCTTTCCCCACCTGGCCGACGAGCCCTCGCTTTTCTAAGCTGCGGAGCACATCGTAAATTTTCGATCGGGCAATGCCTGAGAGCCGGCTGATCTGAGAGCCGTTGGCGGGATGACGTCCGACAAGAGACAGATAACAGGCAATCTCGTATCGGGAGAACCCCAATCCGGTGAGCTGCTTGTGGGCTGTCTTATCCATAATGTTGCTATCTGGGTAGCAACACATAATTTAGACGCTGATTATTTGTCAATCAATATTTTTCGACTTTACCCTTGACAGCTCCGTTGGCGATCGGTTAGGGAATGTAAACATTTACATGGGTATCCCATGAGCACGATTCACGATGTTGCGAGGATCGCAGGCGTATCCACGGCGACGGTTTCCCGGGCCATAAATTCCCCAGAAATTGTCAGCCCAAAGACTCGGGATCGTGTTGCAAGGGCCATGAAGGCCTGCCGCTATCACTACAATGCGCTCGCCCGCGGATTTGTAACGAAACAGTCCGGCACCCTCGGACTTATCGTTCCTTCGATCACCAACCCCATTTTCGCCGAATCGATACGAGGCGTCCAGGATTTCGCCCATAGCCAAGGTTATCAGGTTTTGTTGGGCAATTCGGATTACGAATACCCAAAAGAAGACCGTCTTTGCGAGGTTCTGAAGGAAAGACAGGTGGAGGGGTTGATCATTACCACCACGAATCTAAAAGGCAAGGTGCTGCGGGAGCTCCTCGATGATCGTTTTCCCTTCATACTTCTTTACAGCACGATTCGCAGGGGCCCGATTTCGTCCGTGGGTGTGGACAATTTTTTAGGCGGTTACACGGCAACGAAGCACCTTATTCAAAACGGACATCGGCGTATTGCCATGCTGGCCGGCGGGTTTTCCTTCTCGGACAAAAGCCTCCACCGGTGGCGTGGCTATAAAAAATGCCTGATGGACCATGGCGTAAACTACGACCCCTCCCTTGTTCTGCAAACCCGATACGCTCTTGAAAGCGGGCGAGAAGGAATCAAGTCGCTTCTGTCGCTGGACAAACCGCCGACTGCGGTATTTTGTTCCAACGATTTCATGGCTATCGGGGCCATGCAGGGTGCTCGAGAATTTGGGGTGGTTTTGCCCGAAGAATTGTCCATAGTCGGTTTCGACGACATGGCCATATCATCTTATATCACCCCTGGCCTAACCACCATCCGGCAACCTGCTTATGAAATGGGACGCCTGGGTGCGGAGATCCTGCTCGATCAAATTAAGAAGAGAGACGGCAGGCCTATTCATAAAATCCTTGCAACCAGCATTGTGGTGAGAGAATCGACGGCTGTGGCCCCCGTTCGCAAATCAAAATCTAATCCGGGCCTAACATTCAATCAGCAGATTTAGTTTAGAATCCATATGCAAATAGCGAGGCAGCGTAAAGACAGCGGAGGGAGGATGAAAGCGGATGTTTGGCAATGAGAGGACTTTTTTTCTAGAACCACTAACCATGGGGAGGTGATCATGAAAAAAGGCATTCGAGCATTCTGGTTCTTGATTGCAGTGGTCGCGCTTGGCTTCTCGAGCACGGGTTTTGCAGCGGAGACCGCTACCTGTTACAACTGCCCCCCGGAGTGGGCGGATTGGGCAAGCCAGTTGAAGGCCATCAAAGAAACACTTGGGATCGACATCCCGCATGACAACAAAAATTCCGGCCAGACCCTGTCTCAACTTATAGCCGAAAAAAACAACCCGGTTGCCGATTTCGCCTACTTCGGGGTGACGTTCGGAATCCTGGCTAAAGAAGCAGGTGTGGTTGCACCATACAAACCAGCATTTTGGGAGCAGGTCCCGGCCGGGCTCAAAGACCCTGAAGGCCACTGGTTCACGATCCATTCCGGAACACTGGGCCTGTTTGTAAACAAGGACGCGCTGGGTGGGAAACCCGTCCCAAAATCGTGGAAGGACCTTCTCAAGCCGGAATACAAAAGGATGGTGGGGTATTTGGATCCAAGCTCCGCTGCCGTGGGATATTCAGCTGCTGTGGCCATCAATATCGCCTTGGGTGGCACTTTAGAGAATTTTGACCCCGCCATCCAATATTTTAAGGAGTTGAAAAAGAACGAACCCATCGTTCCGAAGCAGACCTCGTATGCGCGGGTGCTATCCGGCGAAATTCCAATCCTTTTCGACTATGACTTCAATGCGTACCGGGGGAAATACAAAGACAAAGCGAATGTAGAGTTTGTAATTCCGGCTGAAGGCACTCTAATGGCCCCCTACGTTATGTCCCTGGTAAAAAATGGCCCCCATGCGGTGAACGGCAAGAAAGCCCTCGACTTCACATTATCGGACAAAGGTCAAGCCGTCTGGGCGAACGCGTTTTTAAGGCCGGTTCGACCGACGGCGATGAGCCCGGAGTTGGCGGCGAAATTCCTGCCCGAATCCGAATATGCGCGCGCTAAAGCAGTCGATTGGAAAAAAATGGCTGATGCTCAGGAAAAATTCCGCGACCGATATCTCAACGAAGTCCGATAGCGACTTGCCCGGCGTGCCCCCCCCCCAAAGGTGGCACACCGGGTATTTCCTTTCCCGAATCTCGAGGAAAGAACCATGCAAAAGCGATACAATTGGTTGCTATTGGCGCTCTTCCTCCCGGCTTTTTCAGTGTTTATCGCGTTTTTTCTCCTCCCTCTCGCGCGCTTGGCGGTAGAATCGGCGTTGGGGCCCTCCGGAGTTAAGATCTACCTTGCAGCGATCACGACACCGCGATACCGGGAGACGCTGATATACACCATTCTTCTGTCGGTTGGGGTGACGCTTGTCACGCTTATTATTTCAAGTGTTGCGGGTGTCTTCCTTACTCGAAACGAATTTCGTGGAAAAAGCCTGCTCGTGTCCATGTTGACGTTCCCTCTCGCCTTTCCCGGGGTCGTCGTCGGTTTTATGATCATTCTCTTGGTAGGGCGTCAAGGGCTCATCGGAGATGTCACCCAGTGGGTTACCGGCGAAAAGCTCGTTTTAGCCTATTCCATGGCCGGCTTGTTTTTGGGGTATTTGTATTTTTCCATACCTCGAACGATTACGACAATTATGGCCTCTGCTGAAAAATTGGACAGAAATCTCGAAGAGGCCGCTCGCTCCCTCGGAGCCTCCCCATGGCGTGTGGTTAAAGACGTTTTGATTCCAGCCCTGGTGCCCGGCTTGATCTCCTCCGGCGCCATATGTTTTGCCACTTCCATGGGCGCATTTGGGACCGCTTTCACGCTAGCGACGGACATCGATGTCTTGCCCATATTGATTTACACGGAGTTTACTCTGGTGGCCAATATCGCCATGGCCGCGGCCCTATCCATTGTGCTCGGGTTGATTACCTGGATTGCGCTTTCTGTGGCCAGAGCCGCAGCCGGCAACGCTGTCGCCGCAGCAGGTTGACATGAAGCAATCTTCATCCGCCCTTTTTTATGCTCAGCTCACATTCACGCTGCTGGTCTGTGCGTTCCTGATCGTGCCGGTGGCACAATCGGTGGTGGCCGGTTTGACCGAGAACTTCATGGTGGGCGTGAAGAGTGGTCTCACGCTGCGTTGGTTCCTACAGGTCTGGGACCTCTACCGGGATACTATTTTTTTATCGATCCTCATCGGCCTGACTTGCCTTGCCGCTGCGCTCGTTCTCGGAGTGCCGGCCGCCTACGCCATGGTCAAGAAGCAGAACCGATGGACCCGCTTGTTCGAAGAACTCCTGGTGACCCCTCTGGCGGTTCCAGGGCTAGCCATCGCACTGGCTCTCATCATCAATTACGGCAGCTTCACGGGTTTCCGCAGAAGTTGGACTTTCATTTTGGTGGGCCACGTCATCTTCACGCTGCCGTTCATGGTGCGCTCGGTGATCGCCATCATGAACTCCGTCAATCTGAGAGAATTCGAAGAAGGAGCCGCCAGTCTGGGTGCTGGGTTTTGGCAGCGATTTTTCCAGATCGTCATCCCTAATTCCATGCCGGGGATTCTGGCCGGGGCTCTAATGGTATTCACATTGTCCATTGGGGAGTTCAACTTGACGTGGATGCTGCACACCCCCCAGACCAAGACGCTGCCGGTGGGCCTTGCCGACAGTTATGCGTCCATGCGCCTGGAGATCGGTTCTGCCTACACGATCGTATTCTTTTTGATGATTATCCCCCTCCTGATTGCCATGCAGTGGGTAGCCAAACCCCGCAAAAGGAAATTTGTGATGGAAAAGCTCAATCATGCCCTGGCCGCGTCGGGGGGCCCGGCCCTTTCCCCCATCATCGCGGCGCCGGCCGCGCCGGGCAGAAAAGATGCAAGACGGGCGGGGTCGGGGACATCGCTCCGGTTGGTCAACTGCGCCAAGACGTTTGCCGACGGCACCCATGCCCTCGAGTCGTTCAACCTGGAGGTGCAGGCGGGCGAAACGGTCGTCATTTTAGGCCCCTCGGGGTGCGGCAAAACCACCCTTCTGCGAATCATCGCAGGACTGGAGTCTCCGGATCCCAGCGGGAAAGTCTTTTTCGGCGATGAAGACGTTACCGAGATCCCAATCGAGAAACGCAACGTGGGCATGGTATTCCAGAGCTACGCGTTGTTCCCCAACATGACAGTTGCTGAAAATATCGCGTACGGATTGAAGGTACGCGGAGTCGAGACGGCGAAACGAACTCGGCGAGTGTCGGAGATGCTGGAGATGATGAAGATCGGGGAACTCCAGAATCGCCGCATCGATCAACTCTCAGGAGGCCAGAAGCAAAGAGTGGCGTTGGCCCGTGCGATCGCCGTCCGTCCCAAAGTGCTTCTTCTGGACGAACCGCTGACTGCCCTAGACGCCAAACTGCGTGATCTTCTACGGGTGGAAATCGACGCCCTCCTGCGGTCTCTGGGCATTACCGCCATCTACGTCACCCATGACCAGGCCGAAGCGATGGCGCTGGGAGATCGCATCGTCGTCATGAACATAGCCCGCGTCGCCCAGGTAGGGGCACCTCGGAAAATCTATTTTGAACCCAAGACCCGATTTGTGGCCGAGTTCATCGGCACCATCAACCGGCTGAAGGGCCGCCTCCAACAGGGCCGATTGGTCTTTCCCGGGGGCAGCATCTCCCTGCCGCCATCCGCTGCTGGTCGTACGGGGGAAAATGCCGACATCGAGTTGTTCTTCCGACCCGAGCATGCCTCGCTTGCCGAACCGGGCGAAGGGCATTTTCGTGCAACCGTCGTTGCCTCTTTTTTCATGGGGGATCGAACCCGATTGATCATCGAGGGTTCAGGCGATGATTACCTCACAATAGAAACAAAGGGGATTCACTCTTTCCAAAAGGGAGAGCACGTTGAGGTTTCAATCGACCCCGCCGCCCTGTTGAACCTGGACTCATGAAACCGATGCTGATCGCCCAGATTTCCGATTTTCATTTAAAGCCCGAAGGGGTGTTGGCCTACGATGTGGCCGACACGACCTCGACCCTCACGCGCGCTGTGCAGCACATCAACCAACTGCGGCCGCTGCCCGATGTTGTCTTGATCACCGGAGACCTGGCGGATGAAGGCGCCTTCGAATCCTATGAGCTTCTAAGAAAAATCCTGGAGGCTCTGAAGCCTCCCTTTTTCATCGTTCCAGGCAACCACGACCACAAGGCAAGCCTCTGCAAGGTATTCCCGGAGCACATCTACCTGGCTGGCTTTTCGGAGCCGGATGGGAAAAAAGCCATCTGCTACACCATTGAGTACTTCCCCTTGCGGCTGATCGGTCTCGATACGGTCATCCCCGGGGAGCACGGAGGCGGCTTGGATCCCGGCCGGCTCTCCTGGTTGGAACGCACCCTTTCCCAAAAACCGGCTACGCCCACCGTCCTTTTCATGCACCATCCCCCGTTTGCATCAGGCATCGGCCACATGGATAGAGAAATTTTTGCCAGGAGAGAGGAGTTCGCGGCTATCATAGCAAAACACCCCCAGGTCGAAAGACTCATGTGCGGCCATATCCATCGGGCGATCAGCCGGCGCTTCGCCGGCACGACCGCTGTGGTATGCCCGGGCATCGGCATGCAGCTTGTTTTGGATCTGCGGGAAGAGGCCCCTTCCAGTTTCGTGCTTGAACCGCCGGCACTCCTGCTGCACTTATTCACTGAGCTCTGGGGTGAGAAAGCCCTGCTCACCCATGTGGGCATAATCCCGGACGCACCTGATCAATATGGCGGCCCCCACCCCTTTTTCGACGTCATGTCCCCAGAATAGCCTCAAGCGCCGAAGCAAAGCACCGACGATGCCCCGGCGGGCCAAGAGCGCCTCTACTGAGCCTGGCGCTTTAATTGCTTCTCCAGCCAGCGGCTGAATTCGTTCGGCAGGAGCCCGACGATTTCGCGGCCGGACATGCTGTAAAGGTCGTAGGTCACATCCAGCTGCTGAATGACGTTGATGAAGCGGTAGAGCGAACCCGGGGCATCCCTATTCATGATCGGGCCGCGCCTGGGTTTTCTGTGTGCATCGTCGTAATAGAGGATGTGCAGCGCCTCCATGATCCCCCGGTTGGTGATCATGCTTTGCCTGGAGGTGATTTCGTGATGGAAATGGCTTTCAACGGAGAGCGGCGCATGCAACAAAAGTTTGGATAACTCGTCTCGCCACTCATAGACGGAGTAAACAAGATAAGCGCCTGATAACAAATGCCGATGGCCAGCTCGGTATCCCGGTTCGGGGATGTGTCTGTAATCCCTCCCCGGCTTGCGCCGGCCATTGTCATCGGCCGGGCACACCTGGTCGAAATAAAAGAGCGACATCCAACTCCATAATTGGACGTCGTCCACCAGTTTGTCGGGCCGCTCCGGCAGATCGTCCAGAATCCGGTCCAAATATCGCGCCAGGTGCAGCCGCGACTCAAATTGATGTTGTTCGAGCTCGACACCGCCGCGCACGGACCTCGAAAATTCAGGATCGGTCAGCAGGCGCCGCGGAGGCTCGGCTGCCGAGCCTCCGGCAAGATCCCGCAGACACGACCGGAACCGTTCGATACCCTTGTCAGTGAATTTTCTGAGCTCCATCGGGCCCTATTGGAGTTCCTGAAGCGCTTGATTGAACTTGGCGAGCACATCGAACTTCGTCGAAAAGGCGTCCGCCGCTTTGTCGATCCAGCTCTCCTGCTCGTTCTTCAAAGCAGGTGGGTCGCCCATGCCGGGTAGTTGCCGCGCCAGCTTCAGCCACAAACTGGGCCAATCGTCATCGCAGTCCGAGTCGGTGTGCTCGTCTTCGATCACGATCTTCGTCAACACCTGGCGAAAAACTTCCGGGTACACCAGCGCGAAAAAGCGCTGGTCCGAACCGGCCACCAGGCTGATCTCATCCACCTTTTGGTTCAATTTCAGCACCGGCCAGTCGCCCTCCAGGTCGAGGCGCCAGATCGTGTTCCCCAGGTCGTCGTATTCGACAAACAAGAGCGAGTGGCTGCCGGCCGGCTCGCTGTCGACGCTCTCCGGTCGGATCTTGTCGAGCGCGGCCAGAATGCGCCCGTGCGCCGAGGTCCGGTCCACCACTTTGACGCGGAAAAGAGGAGTGGCGGCATCCGAGAAGCGTTTCAACCGGCGGTCTGCCGGGCTTTTCTGATTGGACAGATTTCCGAAATCGTACCGTTGGTAGGCCGTCCGGTGGTAGGCCTCGGCGTAAATGTGTGCATTCGCTGGCAGCCTGTTGAGATCGGAAAGATCCAAACGAAGATTAAAAAACCTTCGGCCTTCGGCGTCCCGCAAAATGTCCACACGGACACTCGTCCGCTTGATTTTCTTGCGGCCCGTGAAGTTGATTTTCCGGATCATGGCCCGCCCTATGGGTGAGTCTTGACGCGCAGATCGCGGTGGGTGTCGAACCCCGTTACCGTCACCCTGAAATCGCTGCGAATCACCTCGAATTGGATCGTGTTTTCCTTGCTGAGCATTGGATTGACGCCTTCGTACTTTACCTGGATGGGCTCCCGGCTCACATCGAAATCAAGCACCGTGTACTTCTTGAAGGGATTTCCGCTGCGCACCTCGTAGGCAATCCAGAGGGTAATGAACCGCGGGACCTGAGTCGCCTTTGTGCGCCGGCTCAGCCGGAAACCGCCCTTGACGGTGCTCAACTGCAGGTAGCTGCCGGGCTCGAGTTCGATGATATCGCCGCCTCCGAGCGGCTTGTTCTGCTTCTCCGATTTGTTCTTGCCGGCCTTTTCAGCGTCTCCGATCGGTTCAAGGGGCAGTGAAAAAATGTGCTTCAGCAGGTTCTCGTCGCGGCCTTTTTGGGGCTGGGTCAGGATTTTGACGAGCTCTCTGGGGCTGGACTTAACGAAGTCCAGCGTGGCCGGACCCAGCTTGTACTTGCTTTTAAACTTTTTCGAATTCCGTTCCCATTGCGTGTGAGCAGGGTTTTCGGCATCGCCCAAGAATGCCGAAAGATCGTTGTCTGAAATGGAAACGATCGCGCGGATTCCCTTGTGCTTGAGAGAGGAGACCTCGGGGATGGTGATCCCCTGACGGATAAAATGGTCTTCCGGTTTGTCCAGTTTTTCATCGCGTTCGAGGAATACGGAAAAGCCTGTGTGGAACAGTTTTTCCCCGGACTGCTTTTGAACGGAGACGGGCACGTGGAAGGCCAGCCGGCGGCCCTCGGCGAAATCCCGCCGGGCAGTATCGAGCTGCCCGTCCTCGAACAGGGCTTCGGTGAGCTTGGGGCGCCTGCCGGACTGGGGTTCCTGCAGGTGGATGTACGCTTCCCTCGGCTGTTGAATAGCCCAGCGCGCCAGGTCCATCAGCCCGGGAAGCCCTTGTTTTTCCGCCCACTGGGATTTTTTGAGATAGTCTCCCAGGTTCGCAGCTTCGAGCCTGGTCTTCTTGCCGTCGAAACGGAACTCGACAATGAGTCGTCCGGCCAGGATTGGGAAGAAATAATGCCGGATGACCGAATTAGCGCAGCCCCTGAGGCATATTTCCCGGTCCGGGTAAGGAATAACCACGGAGAGGCCGGGCTTGCCGACCCGGTCCAGTTCAAAATGCCTCGAAAACGTTTCGTGGTAGTTCGGGTCTTCAACCGGCAGAGCGAGGTACCCGTTGAAAAAACCGAAATACCCATAGGGGGCATAACGGGAGCCCTCTACCTTGTGGATTTTGAGAACCGACTGCCCCATCAAATAGGCCCGGCTGTCATCTTTGCGGACGGTGAGACCGAAAAAACTGTTGATGCGCGAGGCCGCCTGGAAGACGGTTTTACCCAGGCCCCAGCGCCCCAGGTCCGTAAGCTCCTTCTTCGTTCGGCCGATGTTGCGCCAGAAATAGAAAAAGTCGTTCTTTTTGACGTCGTCATCCAGGTCGTCGTACTGCAGCACGTCCCCCTGCAGGCCCCGCGTGCCGTAATCCTCGATCACCATGAAGCTCAACGGCTCGGTCAGCGGGGGTGCTTCCGGAAGGCCCGAGTGCCGGGAGTGCAGATGGGGAGAAAGGCCGTCGATGTAAAGTTTGCGAAAATCGTTTGAATCCGGACCGGCGATCGGGCTCAGATGGTGGGAGAACCGAACCGTCACCGGTTCACCCCCGGCGGCGGCATCGAGGGCATTTTGGATGGATTCCCGGACTAGTGCGTCGGTGATGCTCCGCAGCGCCTCCGTAGTAAAAAACTCGCCCTCGATCGGGTCGACGTTCATCTCTCCGGGCTGCATCTCCCGGAAACGCCATTGGGGTTGAGGGGTCATCGCTCGGTCGTTTGGACGGTTATCAGGGAAACGCCTGCGCGCTGGTTTTGAATTTACCAGCGCGCCCCTGCTCCGTCAATCATTCCTCAAATGGGTTCACGGCAGGCGTTTGACAGGTTCGGTCAAAGATTCGTAAAGGGTGTAAAGTCGCAGCGCCCATCAACCGATATTAATGGACAGCATCGCCGGCCTATCGCCGGGCACTGAAAGAGCCCGCTGCACCCGGGAGCCCAATGAGAAAGATCGTCAGACGAATGACCGCTGCAAAAAGCCCTTCGGAGGTTTGGCTCGACCGGATCCGCGCCCACGTGATGTCCATTTTCAGCTGCGGGGCGCACTCCATCCACGGCCCGGTGCACTGGCAGCGGGTCGAGTCCTTCGGGCTCAAAATCGCCGAACGCAGCGGCGCCGACGTCGCGGTGGTGCGCCTTTTCGCCCTTCTGCACGACGCCTGCCGCCTTGATGACGGCGACGACCCTGAGCACGGTCCGCGGGCGGCTGCGTTGCTCCACCGGATCGTGCCGTCCGTCTTCGCGATCGACCCGAAGCGATTCGAGCTGCTCGAGCATGCCGTCCGGCACCACACCTCCGGCCTGGTTTCCGATGACCCGACCATCGGCGCCTGCTGGGACGCCGACCGGCTCGACATCGGCCGCGTCGGCATCGCCCCGGATGCCCTTTACATGAGCACCGCCGCCGGCAAGGAGATGACCGCCCCGTTATGACCGCAACTGCCACTGCTCGAGCCCAAGTTGCACCATGCCCTGGCCAAAACCTCCCTCTTTAAAACACGCTCCCGGATAGACGCCATGACACGAATCTCCCTCGTATTTTGGAGCCCCATCGAAAGTCCCCCTGCATGGTGCCAGGCGAAATTCTGCTGGCTGGGCCAATAGAGGTCTCCCGCAAAAAGGGCCGGGGATGGCCCCGGCCCTGCGGCGCACTTGTTATGGGGATGATGCCGTCACGACCATTTGCTCATGTCTAGGCTCTTGTCGGTCTTGGCGACGATGGCGGCCCCCGCCAAATCCCCGGTGATGTTAAGCGAGGTACGACCCATGTCCAGGATCGCGTCGATCCCCAGGATCATGGCATAGGCCATAGCCACCGCCGAGCCCTCTTTGACCTCCAGCCCCACCGAGTTCAACACCATGAGGAGGAGGATGACCCCGGCGCCCGGAACGCCGGCCGCCCCGATCGATGCCAGGGTGGCGGTGATGATGATGGTCATCTGAGAGCCGAAGCCCAGGGGCGTCCCGATGGCGAAGGCGACGAAAAGGGCGCAGACCCCCTGATAAATTGCCGTACCGTCCATGTTGATGGTGGCCCCGAGCGGAAGTGTGAAGGAGCCGATGCTCCGGGGCACCCCCAGGGTCTCCTCCGAGTTGCGCAGGGTGATGGGCAGGGTGGCACTGGAGCTGCGGGTAACGAAGGCGGTCAGCATGGCCTCTTTGGCCCCGCCCAGAAAGCGGGTGAGCTTCAGGCCGAAGATGGTGAGGCCCCCGCCGTAGGTGATCAACAGGTGGGCGATCAGGCCCAGGTACACCGTGAGGGTGACCAGGCCGAGGGGGCCGAGGGCCTTGGCCCCCTGCTGGGCGAAGACGACGGCGATCAGAGCAAAAACCCCGATGGGGGCGTATTGCATGACTCCACAAGTGTTCGACATCGTCCAGGGCCGGGGTGGCCTTGATGACCCGGGCCATGAGGTCGACGGTCGCCTCCGGGCCCATCCCTCCGATGATTCCGACGATTTTTTCCTGCATCACCAAGGCCGCCCCAAAGAAGATCAGTCTGCGACCGCCTCGAGGCCGAGCACGGGCTTGATGTAGGCATAAAGCCCCGGGGAGCCGCCGGTGTGGACGAACAGGAGATTCTCGCCCTTTTTGAAGTAGCCCTCGCGGCTGAGGCCGATTAGGCCGGCCACGGCCTTGCCGGTGTAGACCGGGTCGAGCAGGATGCCCTCGGTCTTGGCCATCAGATTGACGGCCTCGACCATTCTCTTGTCCGGTACGGAGTATTTCGGCTGCCAGTAGCCGCCGAAGGAGACCACGGCGCTGCGGAGGATTCCCTGCGTGATCCCCAGGCGCTCGGCGGTCTTGAGGGCCAAGTCGTAGACGATGGGCTCCTGGTCCCCGGGCTCGCGGCTGACCCCCACCCCGACGATGGGGATGTTCATGCTGCAGCCCGTGAAGCCGACGACCAGCCCGGCATGGGTGCCAGCGCTGCCCGAGGCGACGCAGAGCCGGTCGATCGCAAGCCCCATGTCGAACAGCTGCTGGGGCAGGAATTCGATGGGGGTTCAGCCGGCGGTGTAGCGCCGGCGGGGGAACTTGGTTAGGTTCATGATCTGTCTCCGATCGGTTTAAAGGTTGGTGATGACTTCAACGATTTTACGAGAAGAAACTCCGATGACTGCGGACAGGTTAAACGTTGTGGCCGCGGGTGGCGAACGGGCTTGACTGATTCTGGGTGCTGTGAAAGGTCGTAAGCGACGACTCTTAACTTGCGGATAAACGTGCTGGTGGTGGCATCGGTAAATTGATCGTTCCATCGCCCGCTTGGACAGTTGCCGCCAGGAGGGATCCCCCTTCGACCGCAGCTTTTTCAGAAAAAGGGGGGAAAAAGGTCGGACGTTGCTGTGCTATTGCACAATACGCAGGAGTCAGCGTTTCTCCATCGCAAGGAAATTTTTAAGGTCATGATCGGGCCGGGAATGTTGGGATCCTTATGAATCAAAATCATTGCCGAGCGTTGTATCGTAACCGCTGGCTCTTGACCGGCGGGTATCCCTGCTCAATTTTTGTGTACCTCAGATGCGAGGCAGGAGAATCCCATGACGCCCAGCAGCAGGCCAAACCGCCCGGACGCCGGGTGGAATTTCGAAAACAGCTACGCACGGTTGCCGGAGGCTTTCTACGTCCGGCTGAATCCGGTGCCGGTGCCCGCGCCGAAACTCGTAATCTTCAACGCAGTGCTGGCGAAGTTTTTGGGGCTGAACCCCGATGCCCTGAAGGGCGACGAGGGCGCCGCCGTTTTCTCTGGCAACAGGATCCCCGAGGGGGCCGAGCCTCTCTCCCAAGCCTATGCCGGGCATCAATTCGGCTCTTTCACCATGCTGGGCGACGGGCGAGCCGTATTGCTGGGCGAGCAGCTGACGCCCCAGGGCGAGCGCTTCGACATCCAGTTCAAAGGGTCGGGCAGGACCCCGTTTTCGCGGCAGGGGGACGGGCGGGCGGCGCTGGGGCCGATGCTTCGGGAGCATATCATCAGCGAGGCCCTGCACGCACTCGGCATACCTACGACCCGCAGCCTTGCGGTGGTGGTCACCGGTGAACCGGTGTTTCGTGAAACCGCCCTGCAGGGGGCGATTCTCACCCGCACGGCGGCCAGCCACATCCGCGTGGGCACTTTCGAGTACGCGGCGGCGAGGGGCAAGCCCGAGGAGCTCCGCAGGCTCGCCGATTACACCATCCAGCGCCACTATCCAGACCTGGCCGCGGCCGGGAATCGCTATCTCGCCCTGCTCAAGGCCGCCATGGAGCGGCAGGCGTCACTGGTGGCGCGCTGGCTGCTGGTCGGCTTCATCCACGGCGTCATGAACACGGACAACATGGCCCTCAGCGGTGAAACCATCGACTACGGCCCCTGCGCGTTCATGGACGCCTACGACCCGAACACCGTCTTCAGCTCCATCGATTTCAACGGCCGATACGCCTACGGCCGGCAGCCGCGGATCGCCCAGTGGAATCTGGCCCGGTTTGCCGAGACGCTGCTGCCGCTGATCCACGAAAACCCGCAAGAGGCCGTGTCGATGGCAACCAACGTAATCTCCGGATTCCCGGACACCTTCCGCCATCACTGGCTGGCAGGCATGCGGGCTAAACTCGGACTGCTGAACCAGGAGGCCGACGACGGCGGCCTGGTGGAAAACCTGCTCGATTGCATGCACCGACACGGGGCGGATTTTACCAACACCTTCCGCGACCTGGCATCCGGTTTCCTGCCTGAAGCCTCCCTGTTCATGGCGCCGGATTTCAAGCGGTGGCTCGAGCGTTGGCAGGCCCGGCTGAAGCGGCAACCCGAACCCTGGGAGGCGTCCCGCCGACTCATGGAGACCCGCAACCCGGCGGTCATCCCCCGCAACCACCGGGTGGAAGAGGCCCTGGCGGCGGCCGTGGAGCGGGCCGACTATACGGTCATGGAAAAACTGCTGGGTGTGCTGTCCCAACCCTATCTGGATCCGCCGGAAGAGGCCGGCTATCACCTGCCGCCGCCCCCCTCGGCGCAGCCCTACCGAACCTTTTGCGGTACGTGAGGTAATCCACGGTTGCCATATTTTGTCGTTATAGTCGAAAAATAATCGACATACTATGCAAAATACGTTATTATCGTGCAGTATGAGAGTGTGTTCACGGATACGCCGGACTCCGGGCCCGAAGCCTCTCGACAAGCGAATCGGAAGGGAAGAGTTCGACTACCAGACGCTCTCGGACGTTCTGAAAGATTACGAACGGCCGCGGGACAAGATGTCCGATCTGTTGCGCAAGGGCATGATCCTACGGGTCAAGAAGGGGCTTTACGTTCTCGGGGACGACTATCGCTCCAGAGCCCTGTCGTGGCACCTCCTGGCCAATCTCGTCTTTGGTCCATCCTACGTTTCCCTTGACTCCCCCCTTCAGCATTACGGGTTGATTCCGGAGCACGTGGAGGCGGTCACATCGGTTTCAACGGGCCGGTCGCGCGTTTTCGACACCCCGGTCGGCCGCTTCATCTAGCGTCACATCCCCGTGAAGGCATATCCTATAGGCTGTCTCCCAGATGCTGTCCGCCTACTCCTGCCGCAGCCTGGAGGATCACCTCCGCGCCCTGCGAGAAGTCCTGCAGCAGATCGCCCTGCTCGGCTTATGGCGCGGCAAGTTCTTCGACAAGGCCGCATTCTATGGCGGAACGGCCCTGCGCGTCCTGTATGGGCTCGACCGGTATTCGGAGGACCTGGATTTCTCGCCTCTCCACCCCACGAGCCGATTCGAGCTTGGACGCTACTCCGTAGGGCTGGAGAGAGAGCTGGCCGCTTTCGGATTCGAGGTCCACTTTGAGCCTGTCCTTAAAAAGGCCCTGAGGCCGTGAAATCGCCGCGGCGAGTGGGTTCACGCTTTCCCGGCCCGTCATCAGGCACCCAACTCGTGAACCACCAGGAGCCCGGGGTCGAGGATCCCTTGCGCCATGTCCGGCAGGTGCCGGTGGTGCGTGAAGAAGATCACCTGGGTCTTCTTCGAGATCTCCGCCAGGGCCTGCAGGGCCGCTGCGGCACGCTCGTTGTCGAACTTGATCAGGATGTCGTCGACGATGAACGGCAGGGCCTCGTTGGCGTCCAGGTAGTGCTCGAGGCCGGATAGGCGCAGGGCGAGGTAGAGCTGGTCGGCCGTGCCGTCGCTCATGCCCTCGACCGGCACGATCTCTTTGCCCCCATTGCGCACGCCGACGAGCACCGGGCTGCCGTCGCCGTCCTGGTCCGCCCGCAAGCCCTCGAACGAGCCGCAGGTGATCCGGCTGAAAAAGCCGGAGGCATTTTTGAGGATCGGCCCCTGGCTCTTCTCGCGGAAGCGCTCCATGGCCATGGCCAGCACGCGGCCCGCGATCTTCAGGCGCGCATAGTGCTCGACGTCCTGCTCGAGCCCGCCCAGGATCGCCTGGATCTCCTCCGCGACCCGGGCGGCCCTGTCCCCGCCGTCCATGCGGCCGTGCTCGGTGCGCTCGCTGCCGATCTTCTGGTCGAGCTCCGACTTCTCGGCCGTGAGCCGCTCGAGCTCCTCCGTCAACCACTCGATGTCGCCCCCGATGGCGTCGGGGTCGACCGCGCCCACCTCTTTCGTAAACTCCTCCACGGTGGAGCCGCTGCCCAGCTGCAACAGGCGCTCCTCCTCCTTTTTGAGCTCGGCCTCGAGCTCCCGGCGCCGGTTCGAGCGCCGCTCGGCCTCGGGCAGCTCGTCGCCGCTCCCGACCCCGGCCTCGGCGCACATCGCCCTGAGCAGACTTTCGATTTCAGCGGCGTCGCTCACGGCCTTCCTCAGCCGCGACTGCTCCTGGACCGCCTGTTTCTGCAGGGCCTGGCGCCGGGACTGCGCCTCGCGGCCGGCCGTGAGCCTGCGCTGCAGCTCGATCGCCGCCTCCTCGGCCGGGCGCTTGGCCAAGTCCGGCGCAACGGCGCCCGCGAGTGCAGCCACCTTGGCCCTGAAGGCCTCGGTATCGCGGTCGATCCCCTCGATGCGCTGCTGCAAGACCTCGGCCTCGCGCAGCTTGTCGAAGAAGCTCTTGAGCTCCTCCATCACGGCGGAGGCCTCGGCCGGCCGGGTGCCGGCGTTAAGCCCCAGCGGCAGGACGGCCTGCTCCCACTGCCCCTGCCAGCGCCGATGGTCACCCTCGAGTGCGGCGAGCCGCGACTTGGCCGACTCGAGCTCGCGCCCCAGGCGCTCCCGCTCGCGCGAAAGCTCCTGCAGCTGCCGCTCGACCGCATCTTCTTTTTCGATCACCCGCCGGGTCCGCCGAACCAACGCGCCCAGGGCTTCCGCAGGCTCGACCGGCTCCGCGAACGCCTGCAGGCAGAGCCGCAGCGCCTCCCGGTCGCCGTCCACCTCCCCGGCCAGCGCGGCCGCTTCGGCCTCGCGCTTCAGGGCCTCGCTGTTCTTGTCCGCCAGGGCCGTGAAGTCCGAAAGCCACTGCCGCATCTCGCGCGGCGAGCGCGGCGTCACCGCGAGCGGTTGCCACACGCCGGCCCACTCCACCACCGCCGCTTCCCTCTCCGCCTGCGCAGCGGCGATCCCGGCGCGAAGCGACGCCAGACGGGTTCGAAACGCGGCCTGGTCGGCCAGAAGCCGCGCCTTAGCGGCCACACGGTCCGCCTCCCGGCGCAGCCGGTCGGCCACCTCGTCCGACCGCCGCAGGCCGGCCTCGAAAGCGTCGGGCAGCGTGGCCGCGCCCGGGAAGCCCGCGAGTGCTTCCGCCGCCTCCGAGCCGCCCGAGTCCTCGCCCTGGAGATTGCGCCGGATGAGGCGCCAGGCACGGTCGCGCGCTGCGCGGGCCGCCGCGAGATCGGCCTCGGTCGGCACCTCCTGCGCCAGCCGGGCCTCGTCGAGCCGGCGGTCGACCTCCCCCAGGTCGGCCTCGGTCTTGCGAGCCTCGTCGGAAAGCTGCCCAAGCCGGCGCTCCAATTCCTCCCAGCGGTCATCGAAAAGCCGCAGGGTCTCGGGCGAGGGCACGGGCAGACGGGCGAGATCCCCCCATACCGCGGCGGTGAGCCCCAACCGCGCCCGGGACCGGCCGCAGGCCTGAAGCAGTTCCGCCGCCTGCACGCGCACGGCGGCGAGCTGCTTTTCGAGCGGCAGCTTTTCATCAGCGTCCGCCAGCCGGCGCCGGAGCTCCTCTACCGGCCGCGGTTTAGGCAGCGATTCGAGTCGGGCGGCGGCCGCAGCGTGCGCCTGGGCGAGGTCGCGCACCTTCTCGCGGGTTTCATCGATGCGCGTCGCGATGCGTTCGTGCTCGGCCCCGAGCTCCTGGATGCGCACCGCCTCCTGCCGGCCGACCCGCAGCGTTTCGGCGTCCTCGAGCGCCAGGTCCTTGCGCAGGCTGCGCAGCACCTGCCGGGCTTCAGTGCGCAGCGTGCTGCACCGCGTTTCGAGTGCGATGCGGTCCTTGGCGGCCTTTCTCTGGCTGCCTAAATCCTGGTGCACGCCCTCGACCGCTTCGGCGTGGCCGAGCATCCCGGAGGGGTCCGGGAGCTCGGATAGCGCCTTTTCGACGCCGGCGAGGTTCGAAGCCGCCGCGTCCCGCCCGGTCTGTGCAATTCGCAGCCGGGCCAGGGCGTCGCCGCGGCGCTCGGCAAACCCGTCCGGCAGCAGGGCGGCGCCGGCCACGGACGCGAGCGCCTTCAGGGTCTCGCGCCGGCCGGCGATGACGGGGTGGGACTCTTTGATCCGCTGCAGCCGGCTCAGGCGGCGCCGGGCCTCGGCGAGTTCGGCTTCTTTCCGGGCCTTGGCCGATAGCGCATCTTGCAGCGCCTGCTCGTGCCGCACCCACTCCAGCCCCGGCAGCTGGGCCTCCTTTAGCTCGGCGCGGTGAAGCTTGAGGCGGCCGACGGCCTCGTTGATCTTCTGCTTCTGGCCGGACGGGCGAAAGAGCGCGTCGGCCTCGGCCTGCAGGCCCTCGGCCACCGCCCCCAGGTCGGCTACACCCGAGCCGGCGGTGAAGATCAACCGGCCGATCTCCCCGCCGCCGGCCACGATCTCGCGGCCACCGGCCACGAGGTCTTCGTGGCCGATGCCGAACATGGACGCGAAAAGCCCGCCGTCGATGCCGTTAAGAAAGCGCGCGAGCGCGGACTCCTCGACGAGGGTCTTGTCGTCCACCGAGCGCAGCGTGGCGCCGCGGCCCTTGCGACGCACCACCTCCAGCACCTCGCCCTTGGCCGATCTCAGGCGCCCGCCGATCCGCAGCTTCGAGAAGGGGTGGACGAAGTCGTCCTTCGAGCGCTCCGGGATCCCGTAGAGGAGCTGCCGAACGGCGCGCAGGGCCGAGCTCTTGCCGGCCTCGTTTCCGCCATAGACGATGTGCAGGCCCTCGGCGCCCGCGCTGAGGTCGAGCGCGCCGCCTGTGAAGGGCCCGAAGGCGATCAGATCGAGGCGCAGGATCCTCACGCATCCCCCCTGCCCTGCAAAAGCCGCCTCATCAGCATGGGTCCAGCCGCCGAAAGCAGCTCCCGCAGCCGATCCGGGTCGTCGGGCCTCCAGCCGTCGAGAGCCTCCTTGAACTCGCGTGGCAGCTTCGTGTCGAGGTCGTGAAGCTCGGTTGAAAGGCTCTCGAGCGCGGCCGGGTCCGCGGCGAGCTCGTCCACCAGGGCGAGGAGCTCGCCCACGGCGCCTTCGGGGTTTTTGCCCGGGGCCGGGAGCGGCTGGGTGCGGAGCTTCACCTTCTCGACCCAGGCGCGCTCGCCGGCATCGTCCAGGGCGGCCGCGCGGAACTCGTTCGCCCAACGCTCCGGGTCGGACATGATCTCGTCGTGGGTGGCGGTGCGCCCCTCCACGCTGACGCGCAGGACCGTGAGCACGTCCGGGTTGAGCGCAAGCCGTTCGGCGAGCGCTGTGCGGAAGCGGTCGACCAGCTCGTGCCCGTTCTCCGCCCCGGCGGCATCGATCGAGGCGGCCTCCCAGCGCACGACGTCGAGCGGCCTGAACGCGAGGGCCGCGCGGCCGGCGCCGTCCGCACTCACGAGCATGCAGCCCTTGGGGCCGGTCTCGCGGGCGTGCCGCCCCTGCGTGTTGCCGGCAAAGACCACCGGCGGGTCATCGGCCAGCACCTCGCGGCGGTGGACGTGGCCGAGCGCCCAGTAGTCGTAGCCCTTCTCCCGCAACCCCTCCAGGGTGCAGGGCGCATAGGGGCCGTGGCCTTCGCGGCCGGTCGCGCAGGTGTGGAGCAGGCCGATGTTGAAGCAGCCTGCCAAGGCGGGCGGATAGGTCAGGGAGAGGTCGTCCTTGACCGCCTGGGTGCCGAAACTCCGGCCGTGGACGGCAACGCCCAAATCGTCGAGGCGGATGGTGGCGGCACGGTCGGCTGGGAAAATGTGGGTGTTTTCAGGCAGACGCAGAGACCTGGTGATGGTGCTCGCCGCGTCGTGGTTGCCGGCCGTGATCAGGACCCGGATTCCGGCTTCGCGCAGTTTCGCGAGCTGCGAGACGAGGTAAAGGCCGGTGTTGTAGTCTTTCCAGTCCCCGTCGTAGAGGTCGCCTGCGATCAGGACGAAGGCGGCCTTTTCCTCTATCGCCAGCCGGACGAGGTTCTCGAAGGCCCGCCGGGTGGCGCCCCGGATCACGCCGACGGGCGCACCCTCGTAGGCGTCGAGCTTCACGAGCGGGCTATCCAGGTGAATGTCGGCGGCGTGAATGAACTTCAGCAACGTCTCCACCTCTGCATGCGTTTGAACCGAATTCCCGCGGCCCGATCTGCGGCCACGCCGTCCCGATCCGGCGACCCCCACCCTTCCCGACGGCTGCTAGGGGCTCGGCCAGGGCAGGATCGGAACCGTGCTGATACTGTTCTGCGGGCTCCCCGAGAGGACGCGGTCGCTGTAGGAGACGTAGACCAGCACGTTCCTCCCGCGGTCGAAGAAGCGCACCACCTGGAGTTCTTTGAATTTGACACTACTGCTTACCCTCATTCCCCTTCCCGCATCATTGGCGGAGAATGCCGCCGCTAGAAAACCTCACCGGCATGAAGTGCTTTCACAAACTCTCCGACGGGCAAGACCTGAAGGGCGCCGAAATGGTAAGTGTGCGAGCCGCAGTAGATGCCGATCATGCGCTCCACCTTGACCCCGCAGGATTCCGAGAGCGAGCGCAGCGGTTTTTCCCAGGACCGGTCCCAGCGCTCGGCACGCTTGACCTCGATTGCAGCCACCCGCGGGAGACGGCTCGGCCGGCGTCCTTCGGTCTCGACGATAAAATCGACTTCCACACCGGCCGGCGTCCGGTAATAGGAAAGTCGACGCTGCTTGCGGCTGATCTCGTTGTAGACGCGCAGTTCGTGGTAAATCAGGGTTTCAAGGGCTGCGCCCTGCCAGCTCCGGTCGGCGGGATCTCGCAGCAGCCCGGCCGCCGCCCGGGCCACACCCGGGTCGAACCAGTAAAACTTGGGCTGCGCGGCTTCTCTCACCTTCAGCCCCGGGCGCCAGGCGGGAAGGATATGACCGACCAGCGTGTCGGATAAAACGGCAAAATAGGTGTCCACCGTGCTGCGAGCGACAGCGGCTTCGCGCGCGATGCTCTGGGCGTTGACGACCTGCCCGTTGAGCTGCCCGGCAACCGCCAGAAAACGCACGAAAGGCGGCACATTCCGGATCAACCCTTCGGCCTGAAGCTCTTCTTTGAGATAGGTGTTCACGTAGGACGATAGGATGTCCGCGGCCGCCTCCGGTTCGTTGTGCACGAACGGCAGAAGCCCCCAGCCCAGTGCAAACTCCAGATCAAATTCTTTCCCCAGTTCAACTGCGGAGAAACTCTCCATGGAAAGCGTCAGCGCGCGACCGGCCAACAGGTTGGCGCCGCCGCGCTTTAGCTTGCGTGCCGAAGACCCGCACAGAGCGAAGCGCCAGCGGCGAGACTCCATGAGGCGATGGACCTCGTCCAGCAGGGCTGGAATTTTCTGGATTTCGTCCAGGACCACCCAGCCGCCGGCCGCCCTGTTCCCGATCATTGCCTCGAGACGGTGTGGGTCGCGCGAGAGCTCCAGGAAGAGAGAGGCATCGAGCAGATCGAACCGCATGGCCTCCCTCAGCACCTGTCCGAGCCAGGTGCTCTTTCCGGTCCCCCGCGGTCCAAAGAGGAAGAAAGACCGTTCGGGGCGGCTCAGCAAACGCGGGATGGGTGCGGCTGTCATGATATACACAACGCCTTATATAATGTAAATTTACAATGCAATATTACAATAAACTGTGCATAAGAGTCAAGGCTAGACATTATGGTTGACAGTTTAACGCCAGGAACAAGAGAACGTCGTTGCTATGAACCCGCGCAAAAGCCTCCCGGGCTCCGACGAGCATTTCTGGGCCCATTCTCGCCCGGGAGTCTTTTGCGCTGGCCAGCCCGGTAACGCGAGAAAAAAGACCTGCCATCCTTGCAACCGTGGGTTATGCTGGGGTG
>JAWOHH010000157.1:0-4397 GCA_046496215.1 Desulfobacterales bacterium | reverse complement strand
CCCATTTTTTGGGATAGCCGATCCCCGGCTTGCTTTCGACGTTGTTAAACCACATGTATTCGGCGCCCTCGCGGTTGGTCCAGACGTTCTTGCACGGAATGCTGCAGGTGTGGCAGCCGATGCATTTGTCCAGGTTCAACACCATGGCGTATTGCGCTTTAATATTCATACCATTCCACCTTTCCAGCCTTGCGCACGATGACCGACTCGTCGCGCTGGGCCCCGATGGGTCCATAATAGTTGAAGCCGTAGCTCAACTGGGCATAGCCGCCGATCATGTGGGTAGGTTTGACCAGGATGCGCGTCACACTGTTGTGGGTGCCGCCGCGTTTGCCGGATATCTTCGATCCCGGCGTGTTGATCAGCCGCTCCTGGGCATGGTACATGAACGCCTTGCCCGCCGGAATGCGCGGGCTCACCACGGCCTTGGCCATCACCACCCCGTTGGCGTTGAAGCACTCCAGCCACTCCGAATCCTTGACGCCCAGCGCGGCCGCGTCCTCGTTGTTGATCCAGATGGCCTCCCCGCCGCGAAAGAGCGTCAGCATGGTCAGGGTGTCCGAGTAGGTGCTGTGGATCGACCACTTGGAGTGGGGGGTGAGGTAGTTCAGCACCAACTCCCGGCGGGGGTCACGCCTAACGCCGACCGCCCCCAAAGAGACCGTCTCCACCGGGGGACGAAAAAGCGGCAGCCCTTCGCCGAAGGCAAGCATCCAGGGGTGATCGATATAGAAGTGGGCACGGCCGGTCAGGGTGCGGAAAGGCACCTTCTGCTCAATGTTGATCACGAAGGGTGAATAGCGGCGCTCCTCGGATTCGATTCCGCTCCAGACCGGGCTGGTGATGATCTTGCGGGGCTGGGCGCTGAGGTCATCGAAGCTCAATCGTTCGCCCTGGCGGGCGGCGCTCAGATGCGCCAGGGAGAGCCCGGTGCGCTTTTCCAGTGGGACCCAGGACTTCATGGCGACCGCCCCGTTCGTCTCCGGCGCGAGCGTCAGGATGGCCTCGGCCACCTGCTTGCCGGTCTCCAGCGACGGCATCCCGTGGCTGACGCCCGGTGCGGCGACGCACCCGTTTCGCTCCTTGAGCTCGGCGACCTCCTCTGCAGCCGGCCACAAGATCCCTTTTGACCCGATGCCCGGATTGGCCGCGAGCGGGCCCAGGGCCGTCATCATGCGAAAGACGTTGGCGTAGTCGCGGTGCACCAGCGCGAGGTTGGGCATGGTCTTGCCGGGCACGGGCTCGCACTCGCCCTTGCGCCAGTCCCGCACTTCGGCCTGGGCGATCTCCCCGGGGCTGTCGTGCAGTAGCGGAGAGGCTACAAGATCCCGCTCCTCCTTAAGGTGAAAAGCGGCCAGTTCGGAGAATTTCTCCGCGATGGTCTTGAACTGGTCCCAATTGGTGCGGGCCTCCCAGGGCGGGTCAATGGCCGGGTTGAAGGGGTGGATGAAGGGGTGCATGTCGGTGGTGTTGATGTCGTGCATCTCGTACCAGCCGGCGGCCGGCAGGGCCACGTCGGCATACATGGCGCTGGTCGACATGCGGATCTCGAGCGTCACCAGCAGGTCGAGCTTGCCCTCCGGCGCCTTCTCGCGCCAGGCGACCTCAGAGGGTCGCGCGCTGGTTTCAGTGTTCATGACAGCGCTCTCCACGCCCAGCAGGTGCTTCAGGAAATACTCGTGCCCCTTGGAGCTGGCCCCAAGCAGGTTGGCCCGCCACAGGAAAAGCACCCGCGGGAAGTTGGCCGGATCGTCCGGGTCCTCGACCGCAAAGCGGATATCCCCCTTGTTAAGGCGCTCCACCACGTGGGCGATGATCTCCGCATCCGTTTTCGCACCGGCCGCAGCCGCCTCGGCCACGAGCCCGACCGGGTTGCGGTCGAACTGGGGATAGGAGGGCAGCCAGCCGAGGCGCGCGGCGATGACGTTGTAGTCGGCCGGGTGGCGCGGCATTCCTTCCCGGGCCAGCGGAGAGAGCAGGCTGGCAACATCCAGGGTGTCGTAGCGGTACTGGTCGGTTGCGAAGTACCAGAGCGAAGTCCCGTTCTGCTGGCGCGCCGGCCGCCGCCAGTCGAGGCCGAAGGCCACCTGCGACCAGGCCGCCTGGGGCCGGACCTTCTCCTGGCCGACATAGTGGGCCCAACCGCCCCCGTTGACCCCCTGGCATCCACATAGCGTGGTGATGTTCAGAATGGCGCGGTAGATCATGTCGCTGTGGAACCAGTGGTTGGTGCCGGCGCCGAGAAAGATCATCGATTTGCCGCGGGTTTTTTCGGCATTCTCGGCGAATTCGCGCGCGACACGGATGGCGTCGGCGGCCGGAACCCCGGTGATGGCCTCCTGCCAAGCCGGGGTGTAAGGATGCGGGTCATCGTAGCCTGCGGGATAGTCGCCTGCGCGCGAATCGGCCTCCTTGCGCCGCACCCCCAGTTGTGCCGCCAGGAGGTCGAAGACGGTCGCGACCGTCAATGGCCCCGAAGGCGTCTCGACCCTTTTGACCGGCACCTGCCCGCAGCGCGTCGTGGCCTCTCCGGCCCCGAAGACGGGAAAGCGAACGGCGACCCACTTGTCGGGGACACCGGCCAGGGTCAGCAGCGGGTCGATGGCGGCACCGGTGGCCGCATCCTTCAGATTCAAGTTCCAGCGCCCCTCCTCGCTCCAGCGGAACCCGATGCTTCCGTTGGGGACCACAAAGCGGCCGGAAAGAGCATCGAACACCGCCGTCTTCCACTGGGCGTTGGGGATGTCCCGGTCCAGGTCGGATGCCCTCAGAAAGCGGCCGGAAACCCACTCCATGCCGTGATTTTCCAGCACCACCGCAAAGGGCAGGTCGGTGTAGGTCTTGGCGTAGGCGTTGAAATACGCGCTCGGCCGTTCGATGTGGAACTCCTTCAGGATCACGTGGCTCATGGCCATGGCGAGCGCCGCGTCGGTGCCGGCCCTGGCCGGCAGCCAGGTGTCGGCGAACTTCACGTACTCGGCGTAGTCCGGCGCCACGGCCGCCACCCTGGCGCCGCGGTAGCGGGCCTCGGTGAAGAAGTGGGCGTCCGGGGTGCGGGTCATGGGCAGATTGGTACCCCAGACGATCATGTAGGAGGATTCGTACCAGTCCGCGCTCTCCGGGACGTCGGTCTGCTCGCCCCAGACCTGGGGCGAGGCCGGCGGCAAATCGCAGTACCAGTCGTAGAAGCTCGCCAGCACCCCGCCGATCAGAGAGAGAAACCGCGCCCCGGAGGCATAGCAGACCATGGACATGGCCGGGATCGGCGTGAAGCCGAAGATGCGGTCGGCCCCGTGGGCCTGGATGGTGTGGACGAGCGAGGCGGCCACGAGGGTGGCGGCCTCGTCCCAGGAAACCCTGACAAAGCCGCCCTTGCCGCGCTCGGCCTGATAGGATTTGCGCCTGGCCTCGTCGGCGACGATGCTTCTCCAGGCCGCCACCGGGTCGCCCTCGGTCTCCAGCGCGCTGCGCCAGAGCCTCAGCAGGGAGGATCGGACCAGCGGGTGCTTGAGCCGCACCGGGCTGTAAGTGTACCAGGAGTAGGTCGCACCGCGGGGGCAGCCCCGCGGCTCGTGGTTGGGGAAGCCGCTGCCGCAGGCCGGGTAGTCCGTCCTCTGGGTCTCCCAGACGATGATCCCGTTCTTGACATAGACGTCCCAGGAGCAGGACCCGGTGCAGTTGACGCCGTGGGTGGAACGGACTTTTTTGTCGTACTGCCAGCGGCTGCGGTAGAACGCCTCCCACTCGCGCTGGCCGCAGCGTATCTCGGCCCAGTCGCCGGATACCGCTTCCTCCCGGCAGGCCTCGCTGCGGGGGCGTAGAAACCTCAGCGAGGACAGCAGAACTTTGGCGGGCATGGACACCTCCCCGGAGTGAGGTTGATCCTTGTGGCGAACGCCTGATGAGGCGTCAGGTCGAATCGGGTTTTGAAAAAAACCGGGGGAAACGATTTGGTTGGTGTGGGTATAGCTCAATTATCGGCTGCCCCAATTGACTTAGGTCAAAAGCGGCGCCGGGACGGCTGCAGGTCCTTGAACCGCCGGGCCCGGGCAGGCAAGGGCGCAGGGGCAAGAACGCGGCGTTTCCAGTTGCCGGTTGACGCGAGCCCGGCGGTTGGTTAATCAACAGCATACGGCGTCTGTTAAATCGGTTGGCGAGGGAGAACCGGCATCAGGCTGGTTATCCCACAAGGAGGTGGAAATGGTCAAGGTCGTCATCGTCGGCGGGGGCTGGTCGGGTTGTGCCGCGGCGCTGGCCGCACGGAACCAGGGGGCCGAGGTCGTTCTGATCGAGCGCACCGACATGCTGCTGGGCACGGGGTTGGTGGGCGGGATCATGCGCAACAACGGCCGCTTCACGGCCGCGGAGGAGATGATCGCCCTGGGCGGGGGCGATCT
>JAWOHH010000102.1:0-2712 GCA_046496215.1 Desulfobacterales bacterium | reverse complement strand
CCTGGAGCGGCGCCACATCGAGCGGGTGCTGGAGGTCACGGGCGGCAACCGCCCCAAGGCGGCCCGGATCCTGGGCATCAACCCGTCGACCATCTATCGCAAACTGGAAAAATACAACCTGATCCACAAAAATTCGATGCAACTTGACGAGGCAGGACAATGTCGGACGGTCTGGATGTGATTGTGCTCGACGATGATGCGGGAATCAGCCGGGTGCTCAAAGAGCTGATCGAAAGTTTTTACACCTGGGGCGACGTGATCTGTTTTTCGAACGCGGACAGGGCTATCGAGCACTGCCTGAAGCGCGAATCGGGCGTGGCCATCTTCGTCGTCGACGTTTTTCTGAAGGGCATGAGCGGGTTTTTCTTCCTCGACTCGATCGAGGGCAAGTTCCCATCGGTGCACGAGGACGCGATCATGATCAGCGGCAAGGCCAGCGAGGACGTGGTGGACATGTGCCTGGCCTCGAACGTGACCTACCTGCTGGAAAAACCCGTCAAACCCTATGCGCTGCAGCTGGCCGTGCGGGCCATCATGTCGAAATACCTGGCCTTCGCCAAGCGGCTGCTGCGGGACCCGGCGCTCGCCAGCAGCATCGCCCGCCTGTAACCACTCCGCCGCCGCCTTCACTGCGCTTGGAGAAAGCCGACGGTCTCATTTCAACAGCCCGGTCTGCCCGGTCCGGAGCGCGTCGATCACCAGCTTTCCCACCACTTTCAGTTTTCCGAGCCGCCCTTTCTTGTGGGCCATGATGATGTCGTGAAGCTCCTCCCTGTCTTTGGGCGGCTTGATTTCGACGGCCTTTTTCCGCAGGGAGATGGCGTCCCGGGGGCAGACCGGGACGCATAGCCCGCACCCGATGCAGCGGTTCGGGTCCACCGAGGCCCTCTGCGTCTTTTTGGAGAGCCTCACCGCCCCGACCTGGCAGCGCTTTTCGCAGTTGCCGCAGCCGTTGCATGCATCGGCGTCGGCCACCGCATGAAAATTCGACGCCCAGAAATCCGCCGGTTTGGGCAAGGCGCGATGCATGCCGAGCATGCCGCAGCAGCAACCGCAGCAGGAGCAGACGAACTCGGCCTTTTGCGTATTGGACGGCTGCAGAACCAACCCGTCTTTCTGATTGGCTTCGAGGATTGCAAGGGTCTCCTGCAACGCGATTTCCCGGCCGACACCCATCCGCAGGGCGGCTTCGGCCATGCTGCCGACGGCAAGGCAGGTCTCCTTTCGGTCCGTGACATGACAGGGCCTGCCGCCCAGCGCTTTTTTCTTGCGGCAGATGCACGCGAGGATGGCGAACGGCGCTGCGGCCTGCCGCAACAGCGTTGCCACCTCGTCGAATGTGCTCGCATGGTGCTGCGGCCGGAGACTCTTCGCGACCGGGATGGTGCGCATCTGCGGCAGTTTCGTGCCGAGGAACTCCACCCCGAACTTCCGGTCGGAGGTGTACCGGTTGAAATCCCTGATAAACTCCGGCGTGAGCCGTTCGAGCTGAAATTCGAACATCCCGACGACCAGCGGGGCGTTGGAATAGAGCTCTTGCCCATCCCGGAGTTTCAGTTCGATCCCGCCCTTTTTCTCGATCCCGTGGAGAATCTCCGCCAGCGCCTCCCGGGTTGCGACCAGATGCCCGGCCCTTTCAAAGACGACGTCGATCGGCTCGGGCGTGTAGGTCAGGCATGTTGCAATCCGTGCCTCCTCGGGCGAAAAAATGTGTTTCAGGATTTTTAACTCCGCGCCGGTTTTCGTCGCCGGAAACCCGATGGCCTGCCGGTCCAAATGACGCTGCAAATCGACATAGGGCTTTTCACTCGCTTCCAAAATCCACCTCTATCTTAATGCGGGTTTCAGGCCTCTTCAGCCGTTAGATATCCCAAACCCGGCCGGGATTGCAACGCGGGCGAGAAAATGCCAAATATCGGCCGAGATCCGAATGCCGCCGGGGAATTTACAGAGGAATTTGGAGGACCGATGAGCGCCACCCTTCCGGATTGGGACCCCGAGCAATACCTGCGCTTTGCCGACGAACGGCTGCGACCGGCGATCGACCTTGCAGCCCGTACCGTTCATCCGCACCCGAAGCGTGTGGTCGACCTGGGGTGCGGAACCGGCAGCGCGCTGGCGCTGCTCTCCGCCCGGTTCCCGGGCGTTGAACTGGTGGGGGTGGACAGCTCTCCGGCCATGCTCGATAAGGCGCGGGCGGCCGGCGCCAAAACCGTTCTTGCCGACATCGCGACGTGGTCGCCGCCGGAGCCCGTGGATGTCATCTTCAGCAACGCAGCCCTGCATTGGATTGCCGACCATGCGGCCTTGTTTCCGAAACTGCTCGCCTGCCTGACCCCGGGAGGAATCCTGGCGGTGCAGATGCCCGCCATGTACAACGAACCGGTGCGCACCCTTCAGGCAGCGGCCGCTGCTTCAGGCCCATGGTCCGATCGGCTGTCAGAAGTTGCGAGTGCTCCCCCGATTCTCGAGCCCGAGGCCTACTACGATTTGCTGTCCGCTCGCGCCGCCTCTGTCGATATTTGGATCACCCGCTATCTGCATGTTCTGCGCGGGGAAGACCCGGTGGTTCAATGGGCCATGGGGACCAGCCTACGTCCGTACCTCGATGCGCTGAGCCCGAGCGACCGCCCCGGTTTTTTGGCGGCCTATTCGGCTCTCTTGAAGCCGCACTACCCGCCGCGTGCGGACGGCTCCGTGCTGCTGCCGTTC
>JAWOHH010000049.1:0-85797 GCA_046496215.1 Desulfobacterales bacterium | reverse complement strand
CCAGGCACGACAAGCCCGCTGTGACGGCCTTTATTGAACAAAATCTGGGCGGTTTCTCGCTCGAAGTGCTTAAAAACACCACCAAACACTTTGACAAAGCCGAACAGCAGGCCTGGTTAACAAGGCTCAAAAAAACATAACTGGGTTTGAGCGCGGCCACCCCCTTGATGGTGATGCGTTCAGAGCCGTCTATCCCTAAACTTTCTGCACTCTGGCCTTCCTTGAACACCAGGGGGAGCACGCCCATGCCGACCAGGTTGCTGCGGTGGATGCGCTCGAAGGACTCGCAGATGACGGCTCTGACCCCCAGCAGGCTCGGGCCCTTCGCGGCCCAGTCCCGGGAGGACCCGGCTCCATATTCCCGCCCGCCGAGGATGATCAAGGGGACGGATTGCCTGCGGTAGGCCATGGCGGCCTCATAGACGTTTTGTTCGGTGCCCTCCGGGTACTCCAGGGTGAAGCTGCCCTCTTTCGGTGCGACCATCCGGTTCTTGATGCGGATGTTGCCGAACGTGCCGCGCATCATTACCTCGTGGTTGCCGCGCCTGGCGCCGTAAGAGTTGAAGTCTTTCGGTTCGACACCTTGGGCGATGAGATACCCTCCCGCCGGGTAGTGCGCCGGTATGGCTCCGGCCGGGGAGATGTGGTCCGTGGTCACCATGTCCCCCAGAAGCATCAGAACGCGCGCCTCCACGATGTCGGCGGGTTTCCCGGGGTGAAGCGAAAACCCTTCGAAATAGGGCGGCTTGCGGATATAGGCGGAAGTTTCATCCCAGGCATAGGTGGTGCTCCCCGCGACCTCGAGCCGGTGCCAGAACGCGTCGCCCTTGGAAATGCGGCTGTATTGCTCACGGAAATACTTCTGTTTGACGTGCCGGGCGGCCAACGTTTCGATCTCGGCCTGGCTCGGCCAGATCTCTTTGAGAAACACCGGCCGCCCCTGGGGGTCACGGCCCAGCGGGTCGGAGGTCAGGTCGATGTCCACCCGGCCGGCCAGGGCAAAGGCCACCACCAGCATGGGCGACATGAGAAAATTGGCTTTGACGCGCTGGTGGATGCGGGCCTCGAAGTTGCGGTTGCCGGAAAGCACGGCGGCGACGGTGAGGTCGTAGCGGGAAATGGCCTCTTCGATTTCGGGCAGCAGCGGGCCGCTGTTGCCGATGCAGGTCGTGCAGCCGAAGGCGGCCAGGTGGAACCCGAGGGCCTCGAGGTAGGGCAGGAGGCCCGAGGCCCTTAGGTAATCGATGACCACCTTGGAGCCCGGCGCCAGGGAGGTCTTCACCGTTTGAGGGACCCTCAGGCCGTGTTCGACCGCTTTTTGAGCCAGGAGCCCGGCGCCCATCAGGACATTCGGGTTGGAGGTGTTCGTGCAGGAGGTGATGGCGGCGATGACCACATCCCCGTCGCAGAGCTTCACGCTGTTGCCGTTCAGCGCTAGTTCGCACGCCCTGCGTTTGGGGTGGCAGGCCTCCGGGCGGCGGGTGCCCGTGCCGGACTCCTGTTGGTAGGTGGAGATATGGCTCGTGTCGGCGTCGCGCTCGTAATCGCAGCCCAGCACGGTGGCGAATTTCTCCTTGAGCTCCGGCAATCGAATGCGGTCCTGAGGCCTGGCCGGTCCGGCCACCGAGGGTTCCACGCCGCGCAAATCGAGTTTGAGCACCTGGGTGTATTCCGGGATTTCGCCGCCGGTGTAGAACAAGCCCAGCGCCTTGGCCGATTTTTCCACCAGCTCGGCCCGGCCGGAGCGGTTGGTCAGGTGCAGGTAGTCGATCACTTGATCGTCCACCGGGAAAAACCCGATGGTGGCCCCGTATTCCGGGCTCATGTTGGCAATGGTCGCCCGATCGGGGACTTTCAGGCCCTTCACTCCAGGTCCGAAGTACTCGACGAATTTCTCAACGACCCCATGCGCGCGAAGCATCTCCGTGACGGTGAGCACCAGGTCGGTTGCGGTGACCCCCTCGCGCAGCGCCCCGGTCAGGTGAACGCCGATCACTTCGGGGATGGCCATGTAGTAGGGCTGACCCAGCATCACGGCTTCGGCCTCGATGCCGCCCACGCCCCAGCCGACCACGCCGACGCCGTTGATCATGGTGGTGTGGGAGTCCAGGCCCACCACGGTGTCGGGGTAGGCCCAGAGCCGTCCGTCCGCCTTTTGCGTCATGATGACCCGGCCGATGTTCTCCAGGTTCACCTGATGGCAGATCCCGGCGTTCGGGGGCACCACCAGGAAATTATTGAAGCTGGCCTGGGCCCACTTGAGCAGGGCGTAGCGCTCGCCGTTGCGCTCATACTCCCGGGCGACGTTCTCGGTGAGCGAGTGTCGGGTTCCCCAGCTGTCCACCTGGATCGAGTGATCGATGATCAGGTCCACCGGCACCAGAGGGTTGATCTTTCGGGGGTCGCCGCCGAGCGCTTTCACCGCATCGCGCATCGCCGCCAGGTCCACCACGGCCGGCACTCCGGTGAAGTCCTGCATCAGTACCCGGGCCGGGTGGAAGGGGACCTCCTGGGGGGCGGCGTAACGTTTTTTCCAGCGGGCGATTCGGAGCAGGTCGTTTTCGGTGACGATCCGGCCGTCCATCTTGCGCAAGAGGTTTTCAACCAGGACGCGGATGCTGAATGGCAGCCGGCGGATTTCGGCCAGGCCTTCTTTCTCCAATCGCAGGATGTCGGCCAGGTGATACTCTTTGTTGCGGACCCTGATCTTGCGAACGAATTTATTCTTCACCATGGGGAGTCCCTCCTGCGAGCCGCCTCTGACGGATGCCGTGATCGAACCCGGGTATGCGCTCGGGGCCGGCGCCTACTCCCTGCGTCTGAGGTGGCGGATCCCGCCAGCACAGGCAACGAACGCCTCGTGTGCCAAGCCCACGAAGAGGCCATGCTCCACGATGCCGGCCCGGCTGCTCAGCAGCCCGGCCAACCGGCCCGGTTCGTCCATCGGGCCGAAGCGGGCGTCCAGCAGGAGATTGCCCTGGTCGGTCAGCACCGCCTTGTCGTGTCGGACCCGCAGGGCCACATCCGCACCGATGGATCTCAGAAAGCGCTCCTCTGCGGCGCGGGCGAACGGGACCACTTCGACCGGCAAGGCCCAGCGGGTCCCGAGCCGGTCGGACAGTTTGGACTCGTCGACGATGATGATGTTGCAGCGGCTGGCCTGGGCCAGTACCTTCTCGCGCAGCAGCGCCCCCCCCCCGCCCTTGATCAGATTGAGGCCCGGGTCGACTTCGTCCGCACCATCGATGGTGATGTCGATCTGCGGGCTGGCCTCAAAGTCCGTGAGGGGGATGCCAAGCTCACGGGCGGCCCTCTCGGTCTGAAGCGAGCTGGGGATTCCGATGATTTTTTCAAGCCTGCCCGCCCGGATCAGCTCCGAGAGCCGCTCAAGGGCGAAACGGGCGGTGCTTCCGGTGCCGAGGCCGACCACCATGCCCGATTTCAGCCGGTCGACCGCTGCGGCCGCCGCCTGTTTTTTCAATTCATCCTGGCGGGTCGTCATTGCCGCTCCTTTCAGATCTTAAACCGTTGGCATTTGGATTCGATGCTGGCCATCAGTGCCTGGAACGGTTTGACAAAGGCGGCAACCCCCTCCTCCTGCAAGCGCCGGGTGACCCGATCCAAATCGATGCCCAGCTCGGGGAGCTGCGCGATCTGCCGCCTCGCCGTGTCGAGGTCCCGGGTCAGAGTCGGCGCGGCCCGCCCGTGGTCGAGAAATGCCCGCAGCGTTTCCGGCGGGATCGTATTGACCGTATCGGGCCCGATGAGTTCGTCGACATAAAGGGTGTCGGGATAGGCCGGGTTCTTGGTGCTGGTACTGGCCCAGAGGAGGCGCTGGGCTTTTGCGCCCCGGCCGGCCAGCGCTTGCCAACGCGGGCTGCCGAGGATGCGTTTGAACTCGACATGCGCCAGCTTGCAGTTGGCAATCGCAATTCGGCCGCTCAGATCGACGGCGCCCGACCGGCTGAGATCGTTTTCGAGGGCGGTGTCGAGGCGGCTCACGAAAAAGGATGCGACGGAGGCGACGCTCTGAACCGGGTGGCCGCCACGGGCGCTGGGGCCCATGGAGGCGAGGGCCTCGAGCCCGGACAGGTATGCATCGGCTACGGCAGTGTAATTTTCGATTGAGAAGATCAGGGTAACGTTGACATTCACCCCGGCGGCGATGGTTTCGGTCACAGCCGGCAGCCCCTCGGCGGTGGCCGGGATTTTTATCATGACGTTCGGCCGGCCGACGGCTTCGAAAAGCCGTCGGGCCTCAGCGATGGTGCGGGCGGTATCGCTCGCCAGCAGCGGATCGACCTCTAAACTGACATAACCGTCTATTCCCCGGGTGGATCGATAGACCGGGAGCAAAACATCGGCCGCCAGCTGGATGTCCTTGATGGCCAGGGTCTCGTAGATCTCTGAGACGGATTTGCCCCGGCCGGACAGGGCTTGTATCTCATCATCGTAGTCCGGCGTCCCGGCGATCGCCTTTTCGAAGATGGCGGGGTTGGAGGTCACCCCTCGGACCCCCTGGGCGACCAGAGCGGCCAGCTCCCCGGAGGTGATCAGCGAGCGGCGGATGAAGTCGAACCAGACCGACTGGCCGAATTCTCCGAGTTCAGAAATCCCAGGCATGGGGCCCTCCTTCTTCAGTCGCAAGGTGAAATAGGTAACCAAGCGTTTCTTGCCAGAAACGAAAGGGATTTTCAATCACTCTTTCAGCCCCGTGCCCCGGTGGCGTGTTGATCCGGCAGCCGTGGGCATGGTGGTTTTCTCGGCGTTGACTCGACCATTTACCGCCTTATCATGGCCGCAACAGCTCTCACTTCAACCATTTCGCGATAAGGAGGCCGACCATGCAGGAACGAAAAGGAGCCGTCACCCTAAGAGGCAACCCGATGACCCTTGTCGGGAGGGAAATAAACGTCGGGGACAAGGCCCCCGACGTGGAACTTTTGGACACCGAACTCAAGCCGGTCAAGTTGTCGAGCTTCAGGGGGAAGGTGGTTGTCGTCTCCAGCGTTCCCTCCCTGGACACCCCGGTGTGCGACATGGAAACCCGGCGCTTCAACAGCGAGGCCTCCGGTTTGGGGCCAAACGTGGTCATCCTTACGGTCAGCAACGATCTGCCGTTTGCCCAGAAGCGCTGGTGTGGAGCGGCGGGGGTGGATAAGGTCAAAACGCTATCGGATCACCGTGAAGCGGCCTTCGGCCAGGGCTATGGCGTGCTCATCAAGGAACTGCGTCTGCTGGCCCGCAGCATCTTCGTCATAGACGCGGACGGAGTGGTGCGCTACGTCCAGCATGTGAAAGAGGTGTCGCAGGAGCCGGATTACGCTGCGGTGGTCGCCGCCGTCAAAAAGCTGATCTGAAACGGCACCTTCTGCAGGATTGGAAAAGCCATCCGGACGGTTCGATTACGGACGCCCTGCCCCTCGCTCGCTGGAGCGGCCGTCCGGATGGCACTGGTGGTCTATAACATGGCCTCGGGGCCTTTAGGATTTCCGAAGCGTATCAACCCCCGTTTCGTTTGCGAAAAGCGTCTCGCCGCTCTACGCTTTCACCTTCCCAGAAAAAACGCCCGATGCGACGATCGCTGGTCCGGCGGCGGTCGATCCCCGCCCGTCGGTCGAAGCCACGCCTGCGGTCTCGTCCGGACCTGCGGTCATTCCCCTCGAAATCCGTCGGTTGTTGCCTTCGGTCCATTCCCGAACGAGTCCCCCCGTTGTCCTGAACAGCCGCTCTCTCCGGTCGGGACTGGATCCCGTGCCGCGATTCATCCGGCAACGCCATAAGACCTGCCCCGCTTTCTTGTTTTCAAAAAAATCCCTTTGCAATCCCCAACTCTCTTCAAAGCAAGCCCTATGCCATCTTTTCTGCCAATACAACAATATGAAATTAAGAGGTTTTCATTTTTGGCGGGCTGCAGCTGGGATATTTGCGTGATAGCGGTATGAAGCGGATGAACGTCTCGTGTGAAAAAAAAACCACAGCGCGTGCAATTCCGGTTCTGCAGGGATGGGCTCGAGGAGGTCCTGTTGCGGCGCGTAAGGTGACGGGAGTGAGACCCCGGCTGGCTACTTGACCCGCCGCAGCGCGTGCGTGGGTTTTAATTTTTTCCACAACTCACGAATGATCACCCGGGCGGCTTCACGGTCGGTTGAAACGACCCGGCGTGCAACCCAACGGCATGAATTCAGAAGGGCGGGGTTGCTGCCGACAAAAAACCGGCCGATGATGTATTCCCCCAAAGTGGGGATCAGGCCGGGAAGCTCGGCCGGGCTCATGTTTGCGATCGTGACGCGATCCTTCAACGGCATCGCCTGGATGATCTGATCTACCGCATCCTTGACGCCGGTCGGTGGGTTCGACGCGTCATCGGCCCTTTCGGCCATATCCGATGAGAGGCCGGCATTTGCCGGGACGCCGGGCAGTGAAAGGCTCAGATAGTAGACGCTCTCAATCAGAGCCAGCGCGCTGCGGTATATCCGGGGGTCCTTGCTTGCCCGGGGGCCGGCCACGTTCAAAACCGTGATGCGGTTTGCCGCAATCCAGTCGCGAATGGTCATGGCGCAAAGGAAAGCGCTCTGCCGGTCGAGATCGACATGCAGATAGGGCCGTCCGTGCTTTGCAGCCATTTCGCGCGTATAAGCCGACCCCCCGCACAACTCCCCGCGGGAGATAATCAGGGTGCCATCGGCGTCCACGACGTTTTTTTCAGTGCGCTCGGCATAGGCGGCAGTGGCGGTCTCCTTTAACGCGTAGATTGCCGGCAGCGGCCCATCCTCTGTCAGGCGGCCCCTAGGAATCCAGCCCCCGTGCAGTACCCCCAGGCGGATCGCTGCATCCAAAGCGGCCCGGTCCACGCCGGTTTGCCCTCCGGATATTATTTTTGCGATCATGATCGCCAAGCCGTCTCTGAAAAAAAGACCGTGCGGAGGATGCCGCACGGTCCGCTGTGGCGCTGTCGGCGGGCAAGATCAGCGTTCGATCACGAAGTGTGCCCTGCGGTTTTTGGCATACGCCTCTTCGGTGTGTCCCTCGACGAGCGGGCGCTCCTCGCCGTAGCTGATGGTGGCGATGTGATTGGCTGAAATGCCCAAATCGACCAAGAACGCCTTGGCCGACTTGGCGCGCGCCTCGCCCAGCGCCAAGTTGTACTCATTCGTGCCGCGCTCGTCGCAATGGCCCTCCACCGTGATTCTGATATTGGGGTTGGCCTTCAAGAAGGCTGCTTTCCGGCGCAGGATTTCCTGGGCCTCCGCGGTGATGGCCGAGCTGTCGTATCCGAAGAAGATGTCTTCGTTTTCAAATGCCGATCGTTCGGGTACCCCGATCGCGCTGCCTGCGGCCCCCGGGCGGCCGGCCCCGGCCCCGAGATCCTGCTCGCCGATGCCCTTGCGTCCGGCAGCGCCCCCCATGCCGGCGGAACTGGTAGATGCAGCGCCTCCGGCGTCCGAGGCGATTTGTTTTTTCTGACATCCCGGCAGAGCAAACACAATGGCTGCGGCAAGCACCATCATCAAAAGCCCGTACCCTGATTTTTTCATCGTCTTCTCCTTGCATTCGTTTGGCCCTGGATCCCTGTTGGCCTGGGCTTTCTGGCCGATCAGTTTCAACAAAATTTTATATACCACGACGCTGCGATTGTCAAAAAAACGTTTTCCTTTTTTGACCTGAGAGCCGCAGGGGCTTTCCGGACCACACCCGGGCCTAATCAAATGCATAAAAAAAACATAAATGTAATATTTATATATATAAAAAACATAATTGCATATTTTTATCAAATAATCATCTTGCAGAAATATTCAACATAACTAAATATTTCAATTTGTTATCACGATTTTTTACCATTGGCATGCAAGTTGATAGTGAATCTGCCGTTCTCGAACCAATCGGATGGTCGCAAACAGAACCGCGGAGGAACGATCAATGAACAAAATCGAAGCCATCATCAAACCATTCAAACTGGATGAGGTCAAAGCTGCCCTGAGCGGGATCGGAGTCACCGGCATGACAATCACCGAGGTCAAGGGGTTCGGCCGTCAGCGCGGTCACAAGGAAGTATATCGCGGCACCGAATATCAAAAGGAGAGCCGCTAATGAAAAAGACAATCTTTTACGCCGTGTTTCTGATGACGGTCGTCTCACGGGTGTGGGCCGGAGACGAGCCCCTGAGCCTGGAGTCCAACAAAACGGCGATCGATCTGGTTCAAACCCATGCCAACTACGTTTGGACCCTGGTGGCCGCAGCTCTGGTCTTCTTTATGCAGGCAGGCTTCGCCCTGGTGGAAACCGGTTTCACACGCGCCAAGAACGCCATCAACATTATGATGAAGAACCTGATGGATTTCAGCGTCGGCTCAATCGCTTTCTGGGCGGTCGGCTTCGGGCTGATGTTCGGTGCCAGCAGCACGGGCTGGTTCGGGACATTGGGCTTTTTACTGAGCGACTTTACGCCCGGCGAGGACCCCTGGGTGCTGGCCTTCTGGATGTTCCAGGCGGTGTTCGCCGCCACGGCGGCCACCATTGTCTCCGGCGCCATGGCCGAGCGCACCAAGTTCTCCGGCTATCTGATCTACAGCGTGGTGATCTCGTCCGTGATCTATCCGGGGTCTTCGGCAGCTGGGCGTGGGGCGGTCTTCTCAACGGCAAGGGGTGGCTCGAAACGATGTTCTTCATCGACTTTGCCGGCTCCACGGTGGTGCACTCCGTCGGCGGCTGGGCCGCTCTGGCCGGCACCCTGGTGCTGGGCCCGCGGCTCGGAAAATACGCCAAAGACGGAAGAGTCAGGCCGATTCTGGGCCACAACATGCCGTTGGCGGCCCTTGGGGTTTTTATTCTCTGGCTGGGATGGTTCGGATTCAACCCCGGTTCCACCACGGCGGCCAACAAGGAGATCGCCCTGATCTTCGTCAATACCAACCTGGCTGCGGCCGCAGGCTGCGTGATGGCCATGGCCACGTCCTGGCTCAAGTTCGGCAAGCCGGAAATAGGGATGAGCTTGAACGGGGCCCTGGCAGGTCTGGTGGCCATCACCAGCCCGAGCGCGACCGTGACACCGCTTAGCGCCGTCGCGATCGGGGCCGCCGCCGGCGTGCTCGTAGTGGTGTCCGTGCTTTTCTTCGAGCGGCTGCGAATCGACGACCCGGTCGGCGCCGTCTCGGTTCACGCCGTCAACGGCGCATGGGGAACGCTGGCGGCAGGGATCTTTCATGTGAACGGGCTCGATTGGGGCCAGGTCGGCGTCCAGGCGCTGGGGGTGACGGCCTGTTTTCTGTGGGTGTTTCCTGCGGCCTTTGTCCTGTTCAAGGCCATCGCCAAAACCGTCGGCTTGCGCGTCACCCCCGAAGAGGAACTCGAGGGCCTCGATATCAGCGAACACGCCGGTGTCGCCTACCCGGACTTTGAAGTGCTTTCGCATGGGGGCGGGATCACCACGGCCCCCGCCGGCGGGGGATACGCAGCCGAGGCCCCGCTGCGGGCAAAGATGTCGCCGGTCAAGCAAACCTGACCGGACGGATTGAACCCGGCCGCCGTCGGGATTCGCTCCCCGGGCAGGATCTGCCGGCGGCCCGACGAGCATCACCCATTCACACCACATCGGATCGAAGAAAGGAAAAGCGCTATGAAACGAACCATGCGTGTTGCAACCGTGTTGGGTTTTTGCTGGCTAACTTTGGCCCTCACCCCCAATCCGGCATCGGCCGAGGATTGGTGGAGCCGGACGGCGAACCCCGAAAATTTCAGCGCCACCCTCACCTTTGCCACGGACTACGTCTTTCGGGGCGTTTCCCAGACGGACAACAAGCCGGCCGTGCAGGGCAGTTTCGACTACAAGCACCCGATCGGCTTGTTTGCAGGGTTATGGGGCTCAAACGTGGATGACTATGTCTCCAAAGGGAACGTCGAGCTCGACCTCTACGGCGGATACGGCCTGGAGCTGTTCCCCGGCTTCAACCTTCAGGCCGCCCTCATCTATTACTACTACCCCGGAGGCGGCTCCGACCCTCGCAAGGATTATGTGGAAGGGCGCCTGGGGGCGGATTACACCCTCAAAGCGTGGCCTCTCAGCCCGAAAATCAGCGCCGGCTACAACTACTCGCCCGACATTTTCGGAGAAGACGGCGACGGTCACTACACCAACGGCCGACTTGATCTTTCTCTGCCCTTCGAGTTCACCCTCTACGGTCTGATCGGCTACCAGTGGGTGGAGGGGGACAACAGCACCGGGAACGGGGCGGGAGAAAACGGACACGATGGGTTTGACTACACCCACTGGCAAGTGGGGCTATCGCGGCCGCTGCTCGGTTTCACGCTCGACGTGAGTTATCAAGACACGGATGAGGCAAGCTTCCTCGGCAAAGAGATTGCGGACGAAAGGGTCGTTTTCTCAGTATCACGATCGTTCTGATGATGGGGGAGCGCGCGCGAGCGGAATGTCCGCATCCCTTTTTCGGGCTTGGGCAGATTACCGGGCCGAGGATAGGAGGGCAACTGAAACCTTGAGACCCGGATCCACCGAGGGGGAGTCGCCCGGCGAGCCGCAGATGCCGATCTCCGCGGCCCCTCCCTATCGGTGGATCGGGGCGTTTCATCTCAGTTCGTAGTAGATCCCGGCGGTGATTCGCCGCTCCCCTTGCCGGACGAGCACCAGCAGCTCATACCGGCCCTTGTCCGGCAGGTTGAAATAGGCGTCATGGCTTTTCATCGTGTTTTCGTATTTCAGGCTCTTGATCTGGTCCTTGCCCGTGGGGCCGACCACCTTCATGCTGACGGTCGCATCGGTGATCAGCCTCTGGCTCGCCGGATCGGTCAGGGTCACCGTCACGTTGTGGGTGGTCCCGGCCTCGATGTCATCCTTCATTTTCATGTCCTTAAGCATTTTGCGATGTTCGGGGTTGGCCATGATCTGGAAGGTGATCTTGAGGCCCTCCGCCAGCACTTCCCGTGTGTCCATCTTCATGCCGCTTCCGCTGGATCCATGGTCATGCGTGTGCTGGGCCGACGAGAGAGCGGGAGTCAGGATAAGAACGGCGGCGGCGAAAACCGCCAAGAGATCGTTTTTTTTCATTGGGTGCCTCCTGTCCGTTGGCCCGGTGCGGGCGGGTTGGATCGCAATCAGTGCCTCTTTTCTCTATATGCCAGTCGCCCGCGCTTGAGCGCCCGTTCCTTCACCATGGCGAAAATGAGCGGGGTGATGATGAGTACGTGGAGGGTCGAGGTGACGACCCCTCCGATGATGGGGGCGGCGATCGGTTTCATCACGTCCGCGCCGACTCCGGCCGACCACATGATCGGCAGCAGCGCGATCAAGGTGGTGCCCACCGTCATGATCTTCGGCCTCAGCCGCAGCACCGACCCCTCGACCGTGGCTTCCAAGATATCCCGCGGGCCGATCTCGCCCCGCGCCAGGCGGCGGTCGAGGGCCTCGTGCAGGTAGATGATCATCACCACCCCGGTTTCCACCGCGATCCCGTAGAGGGCGATGTAGCCCACCCAGACGGCCACACTGAAGTTGTAGCCCAGCAGAAACTGCAGAACCACGCCGCCGGTCATGGCGTAGAGGACGGCGACCATCAGGATGATGGACTCGGACAGGGAGTGGAACGTCATGTAGAGCAGGATGAAGATCACGAAAAAGACGATCGGCAAGAGGATCTTGAGGCGCTCCTTGGCGCGCAGCTGGAATTCGTATTGGCCGCTCCACGAGAGAAAGAAGCCGGCGGGCAGCTTCAGCTGCTCTTGAACGGCCCGCTTGGCCTCTTCCACGTAGCCGCCGATGTCCCTGGCGGTGACGTCGATGAACACGTAGCCGGCCAGCATGGCATCTTCATCCCGGATCATGGCCGGCCCGGTGGTCACCCGGATCTCTGCCAGCTGGGATAGTGGAATCTGCGCCATGCCCGTGCCGGCAGGCCCGCCGGCTCCCATCCTCGCCGGTACCAAGACGCGCTTAAGCTTCTCGAGGTCGTCGCGCAGCTCCCGTGGGTAGCGCACGTTGACGGGATAGCGCTCGCGGCCTTCAACCGTGCGGGTGATGTTCATGCCGCCGATGGCCGACTGGATCACCTCCTGGACCTCGCCCACGGTCAGCCCGTAGCGGGCGATGACGTCGCGCTGGATGTCGATGTCGATGAAGAACCCTCCGGCCACGCGCTCGGCATAGACGCTGCGCGTGCCCGGCACCTCCTTTAAAATGCCTTCGATCCGGATGCCCAGCTCCTGGATGGTGTTCAGGTCGGGCCCGAAGATCTTGATCCCCACGGGAGTGCGGATGCCGGTGCTGAGCATGTCGATCCGGGCGCGGATCGGCATGGTCCAGGCGTTTTGGAGCCCTGGGAACTGCATCTGCCGGTCCATTTGCCCCACCAGTTCCTCGTAGGTCAGGCGGCGCTCGGCGCCGAAGACGGCTGCGGCGGCCGGTCGCAGCCACTCGGGCAGATGGGTATAATCCTTTTCGACCGTACGCCATTCGCTTTGGGGCTTGAGCTGGACGGTGGTCTCCATCATGCTGAAGGGGGCCGGGTCGGTGGCGGTCTCCGCGCGCCCGGCCTTGCCGAACACGGTCTCGACCTCGGGAAAGCTTTTCAGGATTTTATCCTGAGTGGCGAGGAGCCGGCCGGCTTCGGTCACGGAGATGCCGGGGCTGGTGACCGGCATGTAGAAAATGGTGCCCTCGTAGAGAGGCGGCATGAACTCGCTGCCGATGCGGAGCATCAGGACGATGCTGAGCGGGATCAGCAAAAAGTTGGCGAATAGGGCGGTTTTCCTGAAGCGCAGCGCCCAGCGGATGACTGGCTCGTAGACCCATTTGAGAAAGCGAGAAACCAGGTTGGCGGTCTCCGGTTTGAGGTTCTTGCCCTTGAGAAAAATCGTCATCAGCACCGGCACGAAGGTGATGGCCAGAAGGGAGGAGGCGGCCATCGCGAAGGTCTTGGTGAAGGCCAGCGGGCGAAAAAGCCGCCCCTCCTGGGCCTCCAGCATGAAGACGGGCACGAAGGAGACGATGATGATGATCAAGGCGAAGAAGATGCCCCGCCCCACCTGCTGGCAGGCGCGGATCACGGTGGCGTGGCTGTTCCGGCGCTCCTCGTCCGTGCCTTCCGCCAGGCGGCGATAGCCGTTTTCCACCATGACGATGGAGGCATCCACCAGGACGCCGATGGAGAGCGCGATGCCGCCCAGCGACATGATGTTGGAGGTGATCTGCAGAAAATACATGGGGATGAAGGAGATCAGCACGGCGATCGGCAAAGCGAAGATCGGGACAAAGGCCGAGCGGAAATGAAACAGAAAAAAAATGACGACCAGGCTGACCACCACGATCTCTTCGATCAGGGTCTTCTGCAAGGTTTGGATGGACAAGCGGATCAGCTCGGAACGGTCGTAGGTCGGGACGATCTTGACCCCTTCCGGCAGGCCGGGTGTAATTTCCGCAATCCGGTCTTTGACGGCGCCGATCACCTTGAGGGCGTTTTCGCCGTGACGCATCACCACGATGCCGCCGGCGACCTCGCCCCGGCCGTCCAGCTCGACGATCCCGCGGCGGATGTCGGGCCCGAGGGTGACCTTGGCAACGTCGCGCAGCAGCACCGGGGTCCCGCCCTGGCTGCCCACCACGATCGACTGGATGTCCGCAGGCGACTTGATGTAGCCCCGGCCGCGGACCATGTACTCCCGGCCGGACATCTCGATCAGGCGGCCCTCCACGTCGTTGTTGGACATCCTGATCTGCTCCATCACTTCGCGGATGGAAAGCCCATAGGCCGACAGGCGGTTGGGATCGATGTTGACCTGGTACTGCTTTACGAAGCCGCCCACACTGGCGACCTCCGCCACCCCCTCGACGCTGGCGAGCGAGTAGCGGATGTACCAGTCCTGCAGGGTGCGCAGGAAAGCGAGGTCGTGCGCGCCGCTTTCATCCACCAGGGCGTAGGTGAAGACCCATCCCACGCCCGTCGCGTCCGGGCCGAGGACCGGGGCGGCGCCCTCGGGCAGCCTTCCGGATATCTGCTGCAGGTACTCCAGCACCCGGGAGCGCGCCCAGTAGATGTCGGTCCCGTCCTCGAAGATGGCGTAGACGAAGGAGAACCCGAAATCGGAAAACCCGCGCACGGTCTTGACCCGCGGGGCTGAAATGAGGGCGGTGACGATCGGGTAGGTGACCTGGTCCTCGATCAGGTCCGGGCTGCGGCCTTCCCACGGCGTGTAGATGATGACCTGCACGTCGGAGATGTCCGGTATGGCGTCGAGCGGGATGTTCCTCAGCGCATAGACGCCGCCCACGGCCAGCAGCAGCACCGCCGCAAAGACCAGGAATCGGTTGTGAGCGCAGCTCTCTATGATTCTCTCTATCATGGCTAATGCTGATGGCCCATGCCGCCGACGGCCTCTTTGAGCTTGGATTCCGAGTCGATGAGGAAATTGGCGCTGGTCACCACCCGCTCCCCGGCCGTGAGGCCGTCCAGGACTTCAAAGACCTCGCCAACCCTGGCCCCCAGCCGGACCTCGCGGGGCTCGAAATAGCCGGAACCCCGGTCGACGATGACCACCTGGCGCACCCCGGTGTCGATGACCGCGCCCTCCGGCACCGCCAGTTTGTCGCCGAGGTGCACGGTGATCTCCACGTTGGCGAACATTTCCGGTTTGAGCTTGCCGCGGGGGTTGGCGAACTCATACCTGACCTTGGCTGTCCGGGTTTGAGCGTCCATGGTGGGGTAAATGTAGATGGCTTTGCCGGTGAAGGTTTCACCGGGGTAGTAGGACATCTGGATGACCGCCTGCTGCCCCACGCGGATGGCCTGCAGCTCGGATTCGTAAATGTCGGCGATGAGCCAGACCACTGAGAGGTCGGCGATCTTGAAGAGGGCCATTCCGGCGTCCACAAACTGGCCCTTGTTGATCATTTTTTCAAGTACGTGGCCGGTGAACGGGCTGTATAGCGTCATGGTCTTCTGCGGCTCGCGGCTCTCCTCGAGCGCTCTGACCTGCGCATCGCTGATGTCCCAGAGCTTCAGGCGCCGGCGCGCGGATTCGGCCAGCAAGCTGCCGCCCTCGACCACCTCCGAAATCGGGCTTTTCGCCCAGTCCTGCTTGGCCTTGAGGGCCAGGAGGTATTCTTCCTGGGTGGAAACGAGCTCCGGACTATAGATGGTGAGCAACCGTTCCCCCTTGCGGACGAACCGCCCAGTGAAGTCCACGTAAAGCTCCTCGATCCAGCCGCCGATTTTAGGGGACACAATCCCGATGCGCTTCTCGTCGTAGTCGATCCGCCCGACGGTACGGATCACCTTCTGCAGCGATCGCTTCTCCACTGTCCCGAAGCGCACCCCGATGAGCTGCTGGCGTTCCGGGGAGATCTGAAAGGCACCCGGAGCAATCTCCTGGACCTTCCCCTCCCTCTGAATGGACTCCATCGTCAGCCCTTTCAGGTCGTCGAGGGGGTCGGCCTTCTGCTCCGGCGGGGCGGGGCTCGCGCCGTGGCCGGCCGGGTGTTGTGCCTGGCCGAAGGCGGGCCCGGCCGAAATTGCGGCCAGCAGCAGGAAGGTGCATGCTAAGCGATTCATTTCACCACCTCCCGGGGGAACGCCGTTCCGACCGCAGCCTCGAGGGCCGCCAGGCTCTTCTCATATTCGGTCAGGGCGTCGTGGTAGTCCAGCTCGTACCTGTAAAGCCGCATGCGGCTGTCGAGCAGGGTCATAAAGTCGGCCTTGTTGACCATGTAGGCGCTCAGGGCGGTGTCGATCTGCATTCGGGACTGGGGGATGACCCCCGTGCGATAGAGCTCGATCTTGCGCTCCAGGCGCTGGGCCATCGATCCCATGTCGGCGATCCTGTAAAAAATCTCGCTTTGGGCGTCGTCGTATCTGGCCTGAGCGGAGCGGACGTCCGCATAGGCTCCCGCCACCTTGCGCTCCTGCTTGGATTTGAAGAAAATGGGGAGGTTCATTTCGATCATGCCGGTGACCATGTCCAAGCGATCTTCCCGCTGACCGTAGGCGAACTTGAGGTTGAAGTCCGGGAAGAAGTCCCGCCTGGCCAATTCGACGCTCTTGCCCCGGGCCTCGATCTCCTGCTTCAGGGATTTGAGCATCGGGTTGTCCGCCACCGCCTGCTGCTGAAGGTCCTCAATGGAAAACGCCGCCGGCCTGAACTCGAACTCTGCGGGCCGCCCGAGCGGGTTGTTCGGCGGCCGGTTGAGGAGGTAGTTCACTCTGGCCGTCAGCGCCTGCTTCTTCTGTTCGAGCATGATCAGGTCGTCCACCATCCTGGAGATCTCCACCTGGTTGCGGATGACGTCCTGCTGGATGGCCTGCCCCAAGGAGTAGCGGGTCTGGGTGATCTTGGACAGCTCCTCCAGGAGGCTCTTGTTGCGCCGTGTGACCTCCGCGGCGCGGTAGACGTGCGAGAGGTCGTAAAAGGCCGTCTTGACCTCCTTGACCACCTGGTTGGCGACCTCCTCGACCTCGGCTGCGCCCGCATCCGCCTCTTTGGCGGCGACCCCCTTGCTCAAGCCCCTCTTGCCTATGAACGGCAATTTCTGGGAGATGGAGACCTCTTTTGCGGTCATGTCCTCTTCGTCGAATTCGAAGTTGTTCGGCAGGTTGACAACGCCGAAGCCCAGCATGGGATCTTCCAGGGCGCCGGCCTGCGGTATTTTCTCTTTCAGGGCGGCGGATCTCTCGTGGGCGGCCCGGACTTTCGGGTTGTTTTCAATGGCTTCCTGGACAAGCCGGTCGAGGTCCAGCTCCGGCGCTCCGGCCAAGGCCGTATTTGTCGAAAACATCAACGCTGCCAGCAGGAAAACCAGAAGTGATGGGGCCATGGCAACCACCCTCCTATTGTACGCAGCAATTGGACGGGGTATTGGTCGGTTGCGAATGAATAGGAAGTGGAGCGGGAGAGTCCATAAATCCTATTTATTTTATAGGTTTTATATGTATGGATCCGATGCTTGTCAAATCGATGTGTTACGGCAGCTTCGCCAGGCAGGCAGAATGCATCAGAGCTCACCGGGGATTCAAGTCAGCCCGGCCTTCGGCCCCGGCAGCAAATCAGGGGCGAGTAGGTGAAGCGCCGGTGATCGTTGAAGAAAGACCTGAACTCGGCCAAGAAGCCCTCGTAGCCACCGGGAAACTCGTTGAACTCGTAGCCGGAGTTCCTGGCCGCGATTTCGACTTTCTGGTTCCAGTTGAAAAGGTCGCTCTTTTTGGCCGGCCCGTAGATGAGATGGTGCGGATACAGGGTGACTTTGATGTCGGTGAGGCCGAGATCGTAGAGATAGGCGTAGAGCCTGCGCCCGGCATAGGGGTCGAAGTCCGCGCCCCGTTCGAGCCGTGCCATGATGCCGTGCAGTGCTTGCTCCAATCGGGGCGAGAGGCCGTAGTGGCTCAGGCAGTTGTGATCGAGGTCGGCAAGGCAGAGGATCCCGCCGGGTTTGAGCGCCTTCGCGATGTTGGCGACGATCTCGGCCGAGGACGACCGGCAGTGTTCCAGCACGAAGCGCACCCAGATGAAGTCGAACATGCCATAGAGCGCGAGTGGTTTGCGGATGTCGGCGCAGACATATTCGATCCCGGGGGCCGAGTATCTTTCGCGGGCATAGCTTATGCGGGCAGGCGATATGTCGATGCCGAGCACTTCGCCGCCGGGCTGGACCAACCGGTTGAGGGTAAAGCTTGTCTTTCCCGGGCCGCAGCCGAAATCCCCTACTCGCATGCCGGGTCTCACCCCGGCCCAGCGCGCCTGCCGGCGCAGTGCACGTGGGTCGGTCTTGAGGTCAAGCCGCAGCGCCTCGTCCTTTCCCTCCATCAGGTACTTCGGCTGTCTCATAGGATCTTCTTCAGGTAATATTCCCCGTCCATGCGGTTAAAGAAATCCGCATCCGGGATCTTGAGTACGGTTTTAGCGAAGTTGAATACCTCGTCATAATCGAAAGTGAGGCCTAAGCGCTCGTAATACTGAGAGAAGTTGCGTTTGGGCCTGAAGTGCTTGAACTCGCAACTGGTCGACAAGACCGGTATACGCTCGCGTCCGAGAGCTTCTAAAATATCTTGGTCGTTATAGTAGATCAGCGGTTTGAAAACGGTGAAACCGTTCGGCATCTGCAGCAGGGGATAGAAGCGCTGGGAGGTTTCATGAAAGCGTTCCTCGGCGGGCTTGTAACGCAAGGTCGTGGACGATCCCTGGCTGGCAAAGACAGAGCCCACCATATGCTCAACGCAGGCGCTGACGAGGTCCCACAATGAGTAACTAAGGACCACGACCAGTGTGTTGAGGTTGAGACCTCGGGACTTTATGCTTTCAATAAGAGTGCGTTTTTTGGCTGTGTTGCAAATTAGGCAGGCGCTTGTGTTTTCGGCCATGGCTTCCTTCAGCCGTTCATCGGGCTCAAAAATCTCATGCCAGTCGATGGTGATGCCACGGCTGTTCCAGTAACGGTCCAGAGTGTCCCGGTCGCCATGAGTATAGACATGATGGGGGAAGGCAGCGGCGTGCGTCTCGAACGAAAACCCGAAATCCCGCGCGGCCTGCTTCAGGAAATGCAGCACAAGCGACGAATCTTTACCCCCTGAAAAAAACATCATGATCGATTTTCCAGGGAAGGTTTCGAGTTCACCCCGAAAGCGCATTTTCCATTCGGGATAATTCAATTCCGGCATACCTACTCCTCTGCTGGTTCTACCCTGCTCCGCGACCCGGGTCTTGACGACGTTGCGCCTTTCAAAACGTTATATCAAAAATAGTTCTTTCCGAAACATTTTTTTCAGGCATCCCCGCGGCAGGCGCAGGACCCGGTGCAGCGCGTCGAAGCGCGAGAAGGGAACTGCCACCGCATCGAGTCCGGCTCCGGGTTGCGCCGGTCAGGCGCGCGCAGGTCTGATTCGATTCATTCGCCGAGCGGCGGGATCGAGAGGTAGGCGAGGCGTTTCATCTCCCGGCGGCCAAGGGTGACGGTGTCGAGCACGAATCCGCATGTGAGGCTCAGGGTGGCCAGGATCATGAGCCCTGTGGAGAGGATGGCAGTGGGGAACCGCGGCACCAGGCCGGTCTCCATATAGGTCCGTATGACCGGATAGGCCAGAACCAATGACGCCAGGGTGAGAGCGCCGGCGATGATCGAAAAAAAAGCCAGGGGCCGCTCCTCCTTAAAAAGGTTTAAAATCATGATCAGTATGCGGAAGCCGTCGCGGTAGGTCCGCAACTTGCTCGCGGAGCCTGCGGGCCTGGCCCGGTAGGGAGTGGACACCTCGGCGAGGGGCATGCGCAGCTCGAGGGCGTGGACCGAAAGTTCGGTCTCGGTCTCGAACCCGGTGGAAAGCGCCGGGAACGACTTCACGAAGCGCCGTGAGAAGATGCGGTAGCCGGAGAGGATGTCGGTAAAGGTTCGGCCAAAGCACAGCCCGAGAAAGCCGGTCAGCAGGTCGTTTCCAAACCGGTGCCCGCGGCGGAAGGCTTCCCCCTCATAGGCGGTCAAGCGTGAACCCACCACCATGTCCAACCGCTCGGAGACTAGCTTGTCCAGCATATCCGGCGCGCTGCCGGCATCGTAAGTGCCGTCGCCGTCGGCCAGAACGTAGATGTCGGCCTCCACGTCGGCGAACATGCGACGCACCACGTGGCCCTTGCCTTGGCGCGTTTCGCGGCGCACCACCGCTCCGGCCTCGCGGGCGCGCGCAACCGTGTCGTCCCGCGAGTTGTTATCGTACACGTAAATGACGGCCTCAGGCAGGGCTGCGCGAAATTCGCGCACCACCTCTCCGATGGCTGCCTCCTCGTTGTAGCATGGCAGAATCACCGCTATGCGAGGGGGCGAGATACCGGCGTTGGAAGGGTCTGCTTTCACGGGGCTTTTATCTTCCTTACTTCGCATAGAAAGAAGGGGTGCTCCGGCTGGGGTTCGATCCGGGGTACAAACTGGACACAGGTGGCGCGGTCCGCCTCCAGCCGGTAGTATTTCAATGCGCTCAGGGCATGCCACTCCTCGTAGGCCCGGTAAAGGATCAGCAGGGCCCCGTCGTTTTGGGCGATGATCTCCCGCATCAGCCGGTCGGTTTGATTGGGGGACTCCGACGGGCCGGTGACATAGCCCTGGATCCGCAGGAAGCGCACCGGGTGCGGGAAGAAGGGGATCATGTAGGCCATGGCATCATGGCCGGCCATCAGGACGATGGTGCTCTCCGGCTTCTCGATGGGCGGCGGCTCGACCCCGAAGTAATCGGCTGCCCAGGGTCGGCGCCCCCAATCACCCGGCGCCAGCGTGACGAGAAGAAGGAGGAATCCGGCCAAGGCGGCTTGAAGCTGCCGACGGCGGTTTTGCAGCAGGGCGCCCAGCACGAGGAACACGGTCAATGGCACCAGCATCTCGCCGACCATCAGGTAGCGATAGACGGCGAAGAGTTTCATCCAGAGCACGAAGGTTGCGAGCACGAAAATGATGAAAAAGGCCGTGACGGGCATGCGCGCGGACGGCGTGCTGGAGTGGACTCGGATTGCGGCATGCCGCTTCATGCGGTTCGCCGCTGCTTTTACCAGCAGCGCGACCATCAGGAGGTATAGCAGGGGAAAGCGCAGATCCCTGAAGCCCACTTCTCCGACCTGCATCGGGTCGATGTTGAACCAGATGGGAAAAGTAAGCCACATAAGCATTCCGGTGGGGATAAAACGCTCGTCGCGGTAGGAGCCGATACTCCCCCAGGGAGACTCGAAATAGTGGTTGAAGTAGGGAAACACGGGGTTTTGGAAACGCTGCCACATCTCCAGCGCCCAGAATCCGCCGGAGGCGGCCGCACCGGCCAGCACGCCCAGGCCGAAGACAAACGCCAATAGAAAGCGCTGCCGCCAGGGCAGACCCAACCCGAAAAAGGCTGCGCAGAGCGCTACCGTGTAAACCGCGAAAGGCAGCTTGAGGCCGAAGGCGATCCCGGTCAGAAGACCTGCGGCCCCGGCAACCGGCCAGCTGGAACTCAGGGGGGCGTGGAGCCGTTCCCGAAATCGCACGATCAGCCAAACAGCGGCCAGCACCGGCAGGCTCAGCACGTTGTCGCCGTAGCTCGTACCGATTTCGGCTAAGTTCATGACGCCCAGCATTCCAACCATTGCCGATGCCAGGCAGAACCACTTGGTTTTTACCCCGTCACCCGGATCGACCGCTTGCCGGGCAATCCCGTACAGCAGCCAGGCATTGAGCCCCGGCATCAGTCCGAGAATGAACCCCACGGCCTTGGGCGGCAGCGATGACACTGCCCAGTAGAACGGGACATGCATCAGCGGGTTGTAATAGGTTGCCACGTGGGAAACGGCGACATCGTGCCCCATGCGGCCGGTGAGGAAGGCGAAGGGGTTGTAGAAATGATAATTGCGCAGGTCCCAGTTGACGTCCTGGCCGATCAACAAGGCATAGAACGCCGTGGCCAATGGGAACATTGCCAGCAGAGTGCGCACAACCATGGTGTTCATGCGGAGGGCTTGACTCGGCAGCATCATGACTATTTATAACTATCTGTAAATACTTTTGATAATATTGTCGCCCTCATACACCAGGTGCAACGGGCTGTCAACTTCGGTGTGCGTAGGCCATGGGGGGGGAATCCCGGGGATATCAACGGAACGCCGGGGTCAAACGGCTGAAGCTGCTGGCAGGAAAACGGCCCCGCTCGGCCGCGGGGTCTGATTGACGCCCGGACGGTCTTCAGTGGCCTCGTCCGAGGCGCACTGACTGCAGTCGAGGCAATAATTGTTGTAAGCCGCCTCGTTCAGGCATCTGCGGTAGCCCGGGCAGCCTACGGCGCGGGGGGGCGGGTTCTCTTCGCGGCCGGCATTCATTTTGACGAACTGGGGCAGCCTGTCTTTCATGCTGGGATTGAGGCCTCCTTGCCGATTTTCAACTGCAAAAGAGATATCGGCAGGACGGCCCATCGACATTAGCCGGTTTCATTCCGGCAGGCGAGCTTTGCATGGAGCGTGTTTTTTTCCAGGGATTCTGCAGATACGATGGAATTTAGAGCAGCCCCAAGGGTCCACCCGTCGATCCGTCTTGTGGTCGACCCTAAGGCTGCAACTGCCAAGAGCATCAGCTTGCAAACTTTTGCAAACCGGATAAGAATACGTCGGCCGCCCTTCACGCTCGTGGCCGCGATAGGTTCAAAGGTGGCGCATTCTGATTCAGAGGTCCCCTGGTCCCGATGCATGCGATCCGGGAGGGCATTCTGCCGCAAGGCTATCGGCATGGATAACCCGCTGTCGCGTGAAGACATCCTTGAAATGGTCGGCCGTTGGGCGGTCCGGCCGCCGGAGGCGAACGCCCTGCGGGTCGTCACCGACACTTCCGATTTCTTTCGTGTGGAAGCCGGCGATGTCATCCTGCTCGCGGGCAGACCCTACCTTGTCCGCAACAGTGTCAGGGAAGGGCGCTTTGGCCTGGACGACGAGGTCAAACACTGGGTGAAGCGTTCCATCGACCTGGTATCCGGGCAGATGAAGATCATCAAACTGGTGTTTTACGAGAAGTTCACCGCCACGATCGGCGGCATTGCCTTCGACTGTTTTCGAAGTCCCCGCAAGGAGGCCCGGATTCTCGATATCGTTCGCGAGCACCCGAACTTCATGCACGGCCTGAGTGCCCCCGATGAAGCGGGCAACCTGGTTCGCGTGCTCGAGGTCATCAGCGGAAGCTCCCTGGCCGATCACGTGGCCGAAATCACCCAGCCGCACGAAACCTATTTTTTTACAAGGCTGCCGCACCTGTTGGCGAATTATGTGCGCTGTATCGAGGCCATTCGGTTTCTGCATGCGCACGGGGAGAAGCACGGCGACATCCGCCGCGATCACATCCTAATCGATGCCGACAGCGGGCAGTTCCGCTGGATCGATTTCGACTACAACTACCGGCACCGGGAAAACATTTACGGCTACGATCTGTTCGGGCTGGGCAACGTTCTGATCTATTTGGTGGGTCGGGGGGATGTGCTGCTGCCGGACCTCGAGCGCCACTCGCCGGAGCTGCTGTCGCGGCTGACTGAAGCGGATGTGAATATCGTGTTCAGCAATCGCGTGGCGAATTTGAAGAAGGTTTTCCCCTACATCCCGGAGTCGCTCAATCAGATCCTGCTGCACTTCTCCAGGGGGGCCAACTGGTTCTATGAAACCACCGACCAGCTGCTGGAGGATTTGCTGCACGCCGGCAACGACATTCACCGGATTTAGAAATGGGGAGTGCTCCAAGGACAACCCAATCGAGAGGGATGCACATGAACGCCACCGCTCCAGCCGGATTCAAGCGCAACGTTCTTCTGGCGGTAGACGACTCCGAAAACGCCCGGCGCGCCGTGGAGTACGCCGGCGCCATGCTCGGCGGGCGGGAGGGATTTCACGTCACCCTGCTGCACGTGATCTCCGAGCCCGAGGAGGACTATTTTCCCAAGATCGACGAAAAGCATCGGTGGCTGGACCAATACCGCCTGCGGATCACAGAGGTGCTGGAAGGCTACCGCCGATGCCTGGTGACGGCCGGCGTGTCGGAGGACGCCATCCGGGTTCACACCCCCCTGCGGTTCTGCCCGTCCATCGCCGAGTGCATTCTGTCCGAACTTCAGGCCGCCGGGTACGGCACCATCGTCGTCGGCCGCCAGGGGTTGTCCCGCAAGGAGGAGTTTCTCTTCGGCAGTGTCTCCAGCAAAATCGTCAGCCACGCCCGCAATTGCACCGTGTGGGTGGTGGCATGATTCCGGATGCATTGGGGTGACATCGGAACAAACCTTCCCATCGCTGTTTTTGGCGGTCCCGATACCCTTCGAGTTCCTTGACCAGGGGGTGGCCCTTCGGCAGTTGCCGCTGAAGCGAAGACAGGGCGATCTCCATGCGTGTCAGCCAACCGCCGCCACGGCGGCCGATCCCTTCTCCTCCGGTTGCATCCTGTTCCATCCGCATGCAAACCTCAAACAGCCCGTAATAGGCATCGTTGAAGAGCAGGACCTCCTTGGCGCAAGCCTCTCCGTAGGCATTCACCAGTGCTTTCCACAGCGACAGCTCGGGGACATAGGCGGCGGTGTTCCACTCGTAGTCGGCCACGGTTGCAAACTTGATCCGGTATGCTTCGGTTTCGGCCGTGGCGTTCACGTACATGTGCCGGCCGTCGTTCATATCGTGGAAACCGGCAGGCCGGTCCGTCTCCAGCGGCTCGAAGAGGTTGCACATCCTCACGTTGCCCGGGTAATAGGTGGTGAAGCCGCCGTAAACGCTGGTCTCGAGGTTGCGGGCATAAAGGGTGTTGTCCCAAAACATGGGCCAGCGGCCGATGAGGTCCTGATAGCGGTTTAGATCGGCCAAGTCGACGGAGAGCGACCTCACCGTTGGACCGGTCCAGACGATGGCGATCTCCTGCGGGATCAGGGCGGTGAGCTCCTTCAGGTAGACTTCCGCCTTGCCCTCGCTGCGGTCAACGAACTCGTTGGCATACCACGGCGGACAAAACTCGAAGCGGGTCCCGGGGTGGTCCCGGTCTATCCACGCCTTCAATTGTTTGATCACGTGGGCCTGGGCATTTTGGAGGTTGACGAAGCGCAGCCGGTCCCCCGGCGCATAAAGGGAAAAATTCATGCGGTTCCGGCCCTCGTGGGGGACGTAGTCGTCGGCGAGGAGCATGACCGTGTCCGCCCCGGCCTCCAGGCCGATCCTGAAGACCGCCTGAAGGGTCTCCAGGCTTTTGGCGTCGCCATGGGTCCAGGTGGCGCGGGCCTCCGGGCTGAGCGTATCCTCGGCCGGCATGAAGTCGAAGTGCGAGTAAGGGTTGACCATGATGCCGAGGGACATCACCCCGTTTTCACGGCACCAGCGCCCGGCTTCACCGATCCCTGCCTTGAACAGGGCGCCCGGCTGGTGCCAGGCCTTCGTGCGGCCCTCATAACCGGCATAGGCCTTGTTCAGCTTGTGCCGGCTCATCATCTCCAGCCCCTCGAGGTCGCGGTCCACGTCTGCGAGCGTTTGCCAGTGATTGAGACGGTAGGACCGTCCCAGAAAATCCGGATAGTCGATGACGGCGGCACTGTGGTAGACGCAGCGATCCTCCTCAAGCAGTTGCGCGGCAGTGGCCGCGGCGTAGAAGTTGCCTACGGCGGTTTCCCCCACCAGGAAAACCACGTGGCAGGCACCGTTTTCCACCGGCGCGATGAGGTAGCCCTGGTCTCTGCCGGTAATGGACGCCAGGGGAATGTCGGGCGCCAGCGTGCGCATCAGGCGGTTGGTGCCGATGGAGAAGATCAGGCGTGTTCTCGGCAGTGCACTCGCATGCGGATCCCATTCGACGATGTGTGCGCTGTTTTCAGGCGCGTGGCCGCTGGGTCTGCCCCGGGTCAGGGCCGCGTTGACTTTTTTTTCAAGCAGCCGGGCGGCGGCGCGATCGGCGGGCGCAGGGTTGCCCGGGAGCACGATCAGGACCGGGGCGTCTGCCGGTATCCCGGGGTCGAGGTAGGACACATCCCGCAGCCATTGGATTTTTTTAGGGGTGGGGTTCAGGCGTTCGACCGGCGAGGAGGGCCGGTCGACAAAGGGCTGCATGCGCTCCAGCGCACTGAAGTTCCACTTCGAGTAGCGGAAAACGATATTGTCCAGCCAGAGCGTGCCGGTACCCTTCAGGCCGACGAAGAGGCGCACGTAGGCGGTGCGCTCGGGGAGGTCTCCCTCCAAGAACGGGTAGTTGTAGGTGCGGGCGCGCACGGTGGCCCATGGGAAGTTGTCGACCGACCAACGGTTGGCAAACGAGTAGCTCTTGTCGGAGGTGTCGATGAGGCTCCCGCTGACCGGGTTCGTGGCGGCTGAATCCAGCGGCGTGCGGCCAGCGTCGAAAAAAAGCACCCTGACCGTGACGGCATCCCCCAGCCGGGCGCCCAGCCGGCGGCGATGGCCGTCAACATCTTTTAGACGGACATCATAAGTGAAATCATAGTTGCCGGGGATTACGGGGATGTAGTCGCTGAGGACCCCTTCGGCTTCATCCAATTCGCCGGCTGTTTGGCGATGGATTTTGACGGCGCGGAGCCCATGGCGGACCTCCCCTTCGGCAGCCCCTGAATTTCGATCCACCCACTCCACCCGGTTGCCGACTCTCTCCCAGCCTTCAGGCGTGGGTGGTTTGGACGAAGGGTTTTCCTGCTCGAATGAGGGATTTAGGGCCAGGTTGCCCTTGGCGAACTGTTGCGACCTTGTTTCATAAGGGACGCCGAAGGGGTTTGAACTTGACCCGGCCGCCGAACCGGAATCGGCCGAATGGGAGGTCGCTGCGACCGCTGCCATCGCCGCCGTGGCGCAGAAAATAATTCGGAAGGTATTTCGTGCCGGGCGTAAGGCCGTCGTAAGCAACACGGCCCAGCGTCCGTGAGAACGGATTCGGGCCATCAAACGGGGGGTCCCAGCCCGCGGGGGATATGCGGTGCAATGGCCTGGGTTTTTCCATCGCGCTGAGGGGCCGTGTCCATTTTTCTGAGCTTCAGCATAGGAGGCCTGCGGGCGGCGGCAACGTTCCGATCAGGTTTCGTGCGACGCAAACTATCGCAAACAGTTCCAGCACTGTCAAGGCGGCTTTCGTGTCGGGCGAGGAGCGCCGTGGCTGGTCCTCAAAGATCCCGCCCCCCGGCTGCAGCCGTTGACTTGGCTGCAGTTGCTCGCTATGCTTCCAACAGAAATATCAGCTTTTTCGATCGGGGGCGTTTGGGCCATGCGCTGGGAAGAGGGCAGGCGAAGCGACCGCGTGGAAGATCGCCGCGGGATGAGGGTTTCACGAGGGGTTGCCGGCGGTGGGATAGGCACCCTGGTCCTGGTCCTGGTCGCCCTGTACTTCGGCGTCGACCCATCCATTATTCTGCAGCAGAACCCATTGCAGCTCCCCGACCCTTCTTCCCGCTCGGAGCCCTACTCGGGCACGCCCGAGGAAAACCGTCTGGCCGACTTCGTTGCGGTGGTGCTGGCGGACACCGAGGATGTCTGGAGTGCCTTGTTTCAAAGCATGGGTAAAACCTACGAAGAGCCCAACCTGGTTCTGTTTTCTGGTTCGGTGTCGTCTGCCTGCGGACTGGCATCGGCTGCGGTCGGGCCCTTTTACTGCCCGGCCGACCGCAAAGTTTACATCGATTTGAGCTTCTACAAGGACCTGCAAACCCGATTCGGCGCGCCGGGAGATTTTGCCCAAGCCTATGTGATCGCCCATGAAATCGGCCACCATGTCCAGAACCTGCTGGGGATCGCCGAAAAGGTCCAGTCCCAGCGCAGTCGTGTCGGCGAGACCGAGGCCAACAGGCTGTCGGTCATGATGGAGCTGCAGGCGGACTGCCTATCGGGCGTCTGGGCCCACCACGCGAACAGATCACGTCAGATTCTCGAGGAAGGCGATATCGAAGAGGCACTCAATGCGGCCAGCAGCATCGGGGACGACCGCATCCAGCGGCAGTCGCGCGGGTACGTGACACCGGATTCCTTCACACACGGAAGCGCTGCGCAGCGGATGCGCTGGTTCAAGCGCGGGTTCGACAATGGGAGTGTCGGGCAATGCAACACTTTTTCAGCTGAAAGGCTCTGACCCCTTGAAGCAGCAAACAACCCACCACGCCCCCCAAGCTTGCAGGAAGGACCCGCTGGGAGCGGGGTGTTCTTACAGGGCCCCGCAGTGAAAAGCGCTTCGGGTTTCTTATGTTGCTCGACCGTCCGAACCCTGCTGCAAAGCGGAGTCGAGTTCATCCAGCGCTGTCCGGATACTGAGTTCCGAGAAGCCGCGGCCGAAAAGGAATCGGTAGAGACGCCCCTTTGTTGCAAGCCCTCCCCCCGTTGCGGAACACGCTTTTAGTTTTCGCTCAAGCGTCCGGCGGGCCAGACCGAGTTCCTCCTCCGGGCTGAAGCGGCTCTGAAGCAGGCGGATGAAGGCGTCGCCGGACAACCCGCGCTGCCGCATTTCGAAGCGGGCGCGCCGGATTCCGCACCCCTTGAGTTTGAATCGATTGATCAAAGCGAGCGCCGTGCGCTCGTCATCGAGGTAACCCAGACGCCGGCATTCGGCGACGACGCGCCGGATGGCCTCCTCTGAAACCCCTTTTGCCCCCAATTTCTTGTTGAGTTCCCAGACGGTATGATCCCGGCGTGAAAGAATGCGCAGGGCGCTGCTCATAGCGTTGCGGTAGGTCTCGTCGCTTTCAGGGGGCATGTTGCTCGGCATGAGATTTTGGCAATGTTTTTCTGTCGACTCACCGCTGTCGGCCGATACCTGCTTCATAACGGAAATGAATCCGGAAGACAACGGCGCATTTTTTTGGAAAATGCAACAAATTGTGAAAAAAAAAGCTAAAGTCCTTGTCGGGAATACCGATACGGGTATCAAACAGCGGCGCAGTTTGACTCGCATCAGACGCTTTGCTAAAATGTGGACATATGCCCGGCGATAGAGTCGCGGCGGGTGGCGAAGGAGATCATCAATGCAAATTTCAGATAAAAACCAGACGCTTTCGGTTGATGCGTATGTCAATCAGGTCCAGGCTAAGCAGAAAACCGAGCAGGTTGGAGAAAAATCCGGCCGGCAGCAGGGAATCAAAGACGACACGGTGGTGATTTCCGATGCGGCTCGCCGAATTCAAGAAGCCCAAAAACAGATTCAGGCGATTCCGGATGTGAGGGTTGACAAAGTCGCCGAACTGAGAGCTCAAATCGAGAACGGCAGTTACGAGCTAAAGCCGGATGCGATTGCGGAGAAGATGATCCGGGAATCCCTGCTGAACGATTTGCTGAAATAAAGTCGGCGTTGAATACTATCATAAGGCGGCTCATCACCGTACCGTGAGGGCCGCCTTGTGTCTTTTTTGAGGGACCGGCGCTTGAGGCGGCGACTGCCGGCTCAGGCCTCCGACCCGGTGAACTGGGGCACTCCGCCGTCCGCCCCCGGCTCTCGGCCCGATTTTTGGTTTTCACTCGAGTAAATCAGATTTTCGCCTTTTTGGGTGAGCCTCAGATTCAGGCCTGTTCCTTCGACATTCTCAACGATGCCCACCGCCATCAGTTCCTGAATCGCCCGCTTGAAGACCTTCTTGTCGTCGGCCGACAGTTTTTTCAAATAGACCAGCTCCAGCCAGTGTGGGGGCAGCATTTCATCGCTCACCGCGTTCAGGGATCGGAATTTGTCGAGAATATCGCGTTTGATCGCTTTCTTATCTCTCATTCAATCCTCCGTGGGTATCAAGGAGCAGTGGTTATATCCTAATAGGCTGATGGCCGACGAGATCTCCGGAAGTCCTTTGACCATTACAGGCTGCCGCAGTTCAGGCAGTATGCAAAGAGCCCACCCGGGTCTTTCAAGTTCAGCAATTCCGTTTCGGCCGGTACCCACCGGGTTTTCAACCAGGCCATCTCCGCAGGGAGGAGGGACCCCCGCGCAGCGCGCCAGGCGGTCATCGCCATCTCGCCGAGCTGCCTCAAAAGCCGCTCCCTCCGGGTCAGCGGCGGCTGGATGACCTCGACCTGGTACTCCTCCAGCCCGGCGCGTTTAGCTGCTGCCGCGATGGCATCGCGGGTGTGCCCCAGCTTGTCTACCAAACCGATTGCCGCAGCCTGTTCTCCCGCCCACACACGACCTTCGGCGATGTTTTCGACAGCGCTCGTCGTCATCCTTCGCCCCGCGGCCACGCGGTCGATAAAAACGCGGTAGCCCTGCTGCATGAGTTGATCGAGGGACTCTGCCAGCAGCGGGTTCAAGGGGCGGTTGGGGTTGAACGCGTCGGCCAGCCGGGTGGTGCCGACACCGTCATTGCGGACGCCGATGGCCTCAAGGCTTTTTTCAAAGGTCGGGAAGGCGCTGAAAATACCGATCGACCCGGTGATGGTCGTCGGTGCGGCCCAGATTTCGTCGGCAGCCGTAGCGATCCAGTAGCCTCCGGAGGCCGCCACGGAACTCATTGAAATCACCACCGGCAAGCCCACCAGGCGCGTGAGCTCAAGCTCGCGTCGAACCTGGTCGGATGCGAATGCGCTGCCGCCCGGGCTGTCGATTCTCAGCACCAGGGCCCGAAGGCGGCTGTCGCGGCGGGCCTGCCGGATCAGGGCTGAAAGAGAATCGCCGCCGATTCTCCCGGCCGGTTGGGATCCCTCTAAAAGCATGCCCTGAGCGACGATCACACCCACCTTGTCGGCATCCACGGCCGGTGGTGATGATGCGCGCGCGCTCCGGACATAGTCCGTGAACCCGACCTGGTTGAACGTGTTCCGGTTGCGGTCTTCGCCCACCAGTCGCATCAGCTCTTCAACCAACTGGTCGCGGGTCTTGAGCCCGTCCACTAGGCGTTGACCCTGCGCGAGTTCCCCCATCCGCCCGCCCGCTGCGGCCAGGTGGGCCGGGAAATTGTTGATGTAGTCGTCCAGCGATTTTGGGTCTAGACCCCTCAACTCGGCCACATCGGCGGTGTAAGCGCTCCAGAGGGTACTCAATATTGCCGTGTTGGCTTCACGATCGAAATCCGACATGTCGTCGCGCAGCACCGGTTCCAGGGCCGATTTGTAATGGCCGACGCGAAAAACGTGAAACTGGATCCGCAACCTGTCCAGTGCCGCCTTGTAGTAGTTTTGATAAACGCCCAACCCCGTCAGTAGCACCCCCCCCATGGGGTTGACATAAACACGGTTTGCATGGGCTGCGAGGTAATAGTGCCGTTGATTGTAATAGTCCCCCCACGCGATGATTGGCTTCCCGGATTCGCGGAAGCGCTTCAGCGCCCCACCAATCTCCTGAAGCTTGCTGAGCCCGGCGCCCTGCAGCTTGCGCAGATCAAGGACCATTGCCTGTATGCGCGGGTCGGCTGCGGCGTGGTCGATTGCGTCGATAATGTCCTTGAGCAGGGTTTCCGAAGGGCTCTCATCGTCGATCAGTTGTCTACCCCAGAGAAACTCGGTCTGCTGCTCCACGATGCTGCCGGACGGGGCAAGAACCAGAGCTGCCCGTTCCGGAATCTTGTAGCTCCTGTCGCTGAAGAGCAGGAACAGCGCAATCGCCACCAACGCAATGAAAACCACGTTGCCTGCCGCCGTGCGACAAAAGGTAATGAACCTCCAGCCGCCGGAGATGCATTTGCCCCACCACTTTAAAAATCGTTTCATCGCACCAGCTGGTTCCTGCGGCAACCCGAATCGAATAGCGCCGCCTTGTTATCTATGTAACTCGATAAGATAACAATAGATTTGGATTTGTAAACCAGATATAACTTGGCTGTCGCCCCGGTAATCGAACTCGTCCCACGTCACAATCGGGGCAGGTCGGCATGGAACCGGCCGCAGGTATGTCTCCGCGGCAGATGCGGGCGGCAGAGAGGCCGCTCGATCGTGGCGCTGAAAAGCAGCGGCACCGATTGAGCCCGGTGCCGCCGTCCATCAGTTCACGGTGGTCTGTTTCGGCTTGCGGCTTTCAGGCCCATCATGTTTACACCCTTCTTTCATTTCAGGTATTGTTTTTTAAACAAATTCATTTATTATCAAACTGCTTTTTTGGTAGAATAATATGCCATAATCAAAAAGCAACAGGATAGTATCATTATCATTTTAACATAAAACATAATGGTAATTTTTCAGCGGGTGAGGCTTATATAAAAAGATGAACAGCAAAAAAAATCGATCCATCGAGAGTCGCGAATTGCGTCAGCCGGAAGCTCAGGATCTGCGGGGCAGGCAGTCGGTTCGTGCCACCTTCAAGCTTTCCAGCCGCGCCATTGAAGCACTGAGCATCGTAGCCATTCACCTGGGAATCAAGCAGAAAAGCCTGTTTGATCACCTGATCGAAGACCCCCAGTCGCTCACCCTCATCGCCAAGGACGTGGAAGCCGAAGACTTCAGGGCCCTGGAACGCGTGCAGAAAACCTTTGTGATCAGCCGCCGCACCCTTAACTGCCTGGAGGACATCTCACGCCAGTCCAGCACCCCCAGGGACGCATTGGTAGAGTATTCCGTCCAGCGGCTGCTGCCGGTCATCGAACGGGAGCGTGAAAAGCACCGGCGCCGCAAGAACTTGCTCAAAGAGATTCGGGATCAAATGGAGAGAGGACAACACCTGCTTGCACGGGCCAGGGGCCTGCTGGGCGAGGAAGACCCGTTAACGGGGTGGCTGGAAGCGGCCGTGACCAATTTCGAGAACACCTGCAGAGGCATTGAAACCTTCGTGGAGAAGGGGGACATCATCGAAGAGTTTTAGCTCCGTGCGGCTGGGAACTGGAGCGAGCCGCTAAATCATCTTCAGCACCACCATGGTAATGTCGTCCGCAGGCCGCAGGGGGCGGCGGAACTCCTCCAGTTCACGTGTGACAAGCTCCACGATCTTCCGGGCGGAGAGGCGGTGATGGCGCCGAAGGATACCGTGCAATCGCTCCCGGCCGAAAATCCGGCCCTGGGGGTCGATGGTTTCCCATATCCCGTCAGTTCCGACGAATACGATCTGACCCCGGCGGACATCCAGCTTTTCGTTTTCCTCGAAGACGATCCCCGGCGAAAGCCCCAGGGCCGCTCCGCGGCCGGACAACATCTCCACCCGGTCCGCCTCCGGGTCGTATAATATCGCCGGGTCATGGCCGGCCCGCACCCACGTCAGCGACTGCCGCCTGGAATCCGCAACCACATAGAACAGGGTCATGAAGGCTCCGGATTCGGCCACATCCTGGCAGAACCGGCGGTTCACGTCGGCGATGACCACCGACAGGGCCCCGGGCATGTCGGAACGAAGCCGCAGGGAGGCACGAGCCGAGGCCATCAGCAGAGCGGAATACAATCCGTGGCCTGAAACGTCCCCGACCGCAATCCCAACCCTGCCGGGCCGGTCCTCGCGGATGTCGAGAAAATCGAAATAGTCCCCCCCGGTCTCGTCGCAGTAGAGGCTGATACCGGAAATGTCGAGTCCGGGGACGCAGGGGTCTTTCCCGGGCAGCAGGTTCTGCTGGACTTCCGTCGCCAGCTTGAGCGATTCGGACAACCGCAGGTTGTCCTCCAGGCGGGGGACCATTTCGTTGAAAGCTCGGATCACCTGGTCACGCTCGTCGCCGGTTTGCAGTTTGATGCGCGTTGAAAAGTCGCCTCGGCTCAGACGGTCGGCGGCCGAGGCCAGTGCGAGGATGGGCTGCGTGATGTTGTGTGATCCCAAAAACGCGGCCAGCGTTGCAAGCCCGATCAGAATGAATGCGGCGACGGCGGTGATTACCAGCTCCTCGTTGGTGTATTTTCGAACGATTTCGAGATGTTTTTCCTTGAACCGTTCTACCAGCGAGGCCGGGACGACAATGAGAAAAGATGTTTTCGCCCCGATCGGCGCGAAGGCCCAGATCGAGTCGACCCCTCTGTAGGGCATTTCGATGTATCCGGATCCGCCGTTTTCGATTGCGCTTATCAGGCTTGCAAATTGCGCTGGGTTATCGGCGGTCAGCGTCTCGGGCCGTATGGGACTCGCCCAGAAGGGGGCCGTCGCCTGGTAATGCATCTGCGCGATGATCACCAACCCGGGAGGGGAGTTCGATTGTGGATTTTGGGTTGTGACCAGAAAAGAACGCATTTCCGAAGACCAGACAGCCGACAAATTTTCAACTTGAAGCACATCGCGGACGAGAACATCGATTGCAGCCACTCCAGCCACGGTGCCGTCCCCCCGGCGGACCTGTTTGGAGGCGGTTATGATCACCTGGCCCGTCGTGGCGTCCACCAGGGGAAAGCTCCAGCCGGAATCGCTCGCGGCCCCCTGGTACCATGGCCGCTGGCGCGGGTCGTACCCGGACGGGTATCCCCCGTGCCCCGGGAAGGCCATGTGCAGCCCGGTTTCCAGGCTGACATAGGACCAGAGCATCTTTTTCCCGAGGCGATCGAAGCATTTCTGTAGATACCCGGTGAGGGTCGCCAGCCGCCCGATATCGTCATCATAATCGGGACGCTCTCCCCCGGGGGGGAGCAGGAATGAAGGCTGGCCGAGGCTCACGCGGCCCATCGGCGTGGGTCTGTCGGAGGGCAGTGCGATGAGTGCCGGGTGCAATCCGGAATCGGGCGGAGCCGTCAGTTCGTTCTCGAAATCCCGGGCGAAATAAACCCCGGCCGGAGGCGGGGCCTCACGCGCCAGAGCGGCCTCGACCGCCTCGACCAGGCCCATCAGTGCAAACTCGACCGCCACTTTGCTGTCGGCCAGGGAAGCGGCCGATTTTTCCGCCGTCAGCTTGAGGGCATTTTCGGCGATGTGCGTGAACGTCTGCCCGACATTTTCAGAAATGACGGCCCCCATGCGACGTGTCTCGTATTGGTTGATGATGGTCACCACGACGAGGGGAACGAGGCTGAAGACGACAAGAATCAGGAACAGCTTCAGGCGGATTCTCACCGGTCGGACTCCATCCGAAGGGGGCCGTGCCGCAAAACCTTAGAACGCTGTCACCCCCGTCGCAACAAGGCTAATCTAGACGGTCCAGGCATTCGCGCACCAGGGCCAAGTTGTCAGGGGCGGCGACGATCAAGTGATCGTCGATTTTCTGCCCGTTCAAGTACTCGTTCAGATAGAACTCGCCGCCGTCCGTTTTGGAAAACTTGCCGCCGGCCGCTTCGACGATGACCCTTGCGGCCGCAAGCCCCTGAAACGATTCGTTGGCGACCAGGGCCGCGTCGGCCCGGCCCATGGCGACGTAGCAGATGTGGGCGGATGTGCAGCCGAGCGATCGGATCTTGCCGGGGAAAGAGGAGTGGTAGTGCTGGTGAAAACGCGAATAGGTCAGCAGCACGCTTTCGTCGTTTATCCCGTCGGAACCGGGAATGGTGATCTCGCGCCGGCCCCAATATGCGCAGCACCCTGCCCGGGCGTGGAAGAGATCGCCGGTTGCCGGCATGAAGAAGACTCCGAACACCGGCCAGAAGTTTTCCAGCAGAGCCATCGAAAGCCCCCACAGGGGAATTCCCGCCTGAAAATTGGCGACCCCCTCCAGCGGGTCGAAGGCCCACAGGTAGCGCTTGCCCTCATGCGAGTATTCCTCGTTGACCTCATCCACGCTGAATAGCTTGTGCCCGGGAAAATGCCGGTGAAGCTGTACTTTGAAAAATTCGGTCAATTCAATTTCGGCCTCGGTGACCACTCCTTGGTCGAATTTCACTTGGGGCCTGCCCTTGCCGTAAAACATCATCGCCTTTTCGCCGGCCTGGTGGATGAAATCCATGCCGAACCCGATCAGGTCATCGATTCCCGGTTTGTTTTGATCGCTCATCCGAGCCTCCTTGGTTCCAATTTTTTCGCAGCGGCAAGACAATAACCGGCGCCGGCCGAAGGATCAAGAACAAAGGCGGGGCCCATCCCGGCCGCTTGACAAATGCGCGGGCTCCCGGCATAAGCTCGCGGCAGGGTGCGCCCGGCCATTCGGCCGGCCTCTCCATCTCTGAGGCACCATCCGCGGTGCGACGCGGGAGGATGGATGGATTCTGAAACACCGACACGCGAGGATGCGCTTGCGCTGCTGAGGGAGTTCAACCGAAGCGAAAGCCTGATCCGGCATGCGCTTTCAGTCGAGGCGGTCATGCGGCACTTTGCCCGCCGGCGGGGTGAGGACCCTGAAAGATGGGGGGTCGTCGGCCTGGTCCACGATCTGGACTATGAGCAATTCCCGGATCAGCACTGCCGCAAGACCGAAGAGATCCTGCGCCAGCGCCAGTGGCCGGAGGAACTCATTCGTGCCGTGGTGAGCCACGGCTGGGGGATTTGCTCCGACGTCGAACCTCGCAGCGAGCTGGAAAAAACGCTGTTTGCCGTCGACGAACTCACCGGTTTGGTCGCGACCGCAGCCTTGGTTCGACCTTCGAAAAGCGTGCTCGATATGGAGGCCGCGTCGGTCAGGAAGAAGTGGAAGGACAAGCGCTTTGCCGCCGGTGTCGATCGCTCCATCATCGAAAAGGGGGCGTCGATGCTGGGGATGGACCTGACCGAGCTCATCACCGAGACGATCCGGGGGATGCGGACCGTGGCAGAGGAGGTCGGCCTGAAGGGGAGCGCCGCATAGTTTCTCGAAGCCGTTCGACGACGTTCGGGCCCGGTCGGCTACCCTTCATGCAGGCGGCCCCGCGACAACGAAAAATAGACCCCGCAAAGGCAAAGCCCGAAAAAAACGAAGAGCGCCATGCGTACGCTTTGAATAAACGCCGGTTGGTGTTCGGGGGTGATCTGCACCCGGCCGATGAAGATGGCGAACATCAGCGTCGCGATGGCCATCGACAAGATCTGCCCCAGGAGCCGCATCGTGCCAACCGACCCGGAGGCGATCCCGTAATGCTTCCGCTCAACCGATCCCATGATGGCGTTCATGTTGGGCGATGAAAACAGCCCGAACCCGCAGCCCAGCGCCGTCAGGCAGGCGAGGATAAACGCGGTGCCCGTGTCCGCGGACATCGTGCACAGCAACAGCAACCCGGCGGCCGTGATCCCCATGCCGAAAGAGGCGATCACCCGGGGTTCCACCCGGTCGGAGAGCCTGCCGGCGAAGGGGGAGAAAAGTGCCATCATGACCGGCTGGGCGATCATGACCAACCCCGCCCCTTGAGGCGACAGCCCCTGAACATACTGAAGAAACAGGCTGATGAGGAATGTCACGCCGAAGGTCGCGCTGTAGTGGATGAGGGCCGCCAGGCATGAAAAGGCAAACACGCGGTTGTGGATGAACAGGCGCACCTCGAGTACAGGGTGTCGCACCCGCAGCTCCCACCACGCAAAGACGCCGAAAGCGATCAACCCGCCGAGGGTCAAGACCGCGCTCCGGAAGTCCGGCAGGCCCGAGGCCCCGACCATGAAAGCGACGACGGCCGCCCCATAGACCAGCGAGCCGATGAGGTCGAAGGATTCCCCGCGGGCGTCGGCCCATTCGCCCTTCAGTTTCCAGAGGATCAGAACGATCGGCACCAGCCCCATGGGGGCGCAGATCAGGAAGACCGCCCGCCAGGAAAAATGCTGGGTCAGCCAGCCGCCCGCAAAGGGTCCGCAGGCCAGCCCGGAGTAGACCGAGGCCACGGTGATGCCCAGCACCCGGCCGCGCTCGCCGACGGGAAAGACCGAGGCCAGGATGGCGATGCCGGTGGCGAAGATCATGGCGATCCCCACCCCCTGAAAAACGCGAAACAAAATCAGGGTCTCCATGGACCCCGCCAGCCCGGCCAGGCAGGAAGAGAGGGAAAAGAGCCCCATGCCAAACAGCTGTATCTTTTTGCGGCCATGGATGTCGGCGAGTTTGCCGAAGGGCAGGAGCGACACGGCGGCGGCAAGAAGATAGGAGGTGGCCACCCAGCTCAAAAGCACGGCGTCGGCCTGAAATTCCCGGCTGATGGTCGGCAGGGCGATGTTGACCGAGGAGAGCATGAAGGGCGTCAGAAACGAGCCTAGCGATGCAACCACCAGGGCGGCCCAGCGCTCTGCCGCGTCCGGGGGGGCTTCTTGTTTTTGAGGCGGGGCCATTCTGAAGAATCCATACTGTATTTCCGGCACCAGCGCAAATCAGGCCCGAATGCGCGAGATGCTTTGCGTTTACTTCGCACGGCCCCGCCGGTATAGTACCGCCATGCGTCCCGAACGACAGGCCCCCAGGCTGATTCTGGCCCCGCTGCAGGGCTTCACCGATGCTGTTTTTCGTACGACCTTTGCGGAGCACTTCAAGGGCTTCGATATGGCCCTGGCGCCCTTCATCACGACGATGCCGGCCGACCGGCTACGCGACGGGCATTTCCGGGACCTGCTGCCCGAGCGCAACCTTCGCTTGCGCATCGAGCCCCAGATCCTCGGCAACAGCGCCGATGATTTCATTCATGTGGGGCGACGTCTCTTCGATATGGGCTACCCGGATCTGAACTGGAACCTCGGCTGTCCGTTTCGGCCGGTGACCAAGAAGCGCCGAGGGGCGGGCTTGCTGCCCTTTCCAGAGCAGGTCGGAGAGTTCCTGGAAAAGGTCCTGCCGGCCATCCCCGGTCGACTTTCGGTCAAGCTGCGCCTCGGCCTGAATTCCCCGTTCGACATCCTGAAACTGCTGCCCGTCTTGAACGGTTACCCTCTTCGAGAGATCGTCATTCATCCGCGTACCGCCCGGCAGGTTTATACGGGTCAGCCGGACCTCGAAACCTTTCATCTCTGCCTGAAAGCGTCCAGGCACCCGGTCGTGTACAACGGAGACATTGGAGATTTGCGCAAATTTCACGAGATTTCGGCCCGCTTCACGCGCGTCGACGACTGGATGATCGGACGCGGCGCGCTCTCCAACCCATTTCTCCCGGAAGCCATCAAATCCGGCGCGGACACCGGCCTCGCAAAGGTCCAACGGTTCCGAGCCTTTTATGAGGACCTGTTCGGCCGCTACCGCGAGGTGTTGAGCGGCCCCGGGCACCTGCTCGACCGCATGAAAGGGTTCTGGACCTACTTTCCGGCCCACTTCAGGGGGGGGGCCGCGATCCGCAAGCAGGTCCATCGCACCTTTCACCTGCCCAGGTATCTGGAGGTGGTCTCACGCTTCTTCGAAGAGGATGCCGAGTGGGTGGAGTGAACGGCTGCAGGGCACCCATGTAGGCCGAGTGCCCTGCAGCGGTTTGTTGAAAATCAATTGGTGAGTTTGACTACGACGAAGCCCGCGCTCCCACGCTTAACGAGCAGTTGAACGGTTTCGCCGGATTTCACTTTGCCGAGTTGGGCTCTCAGCTCGGCAGCCGTTTGAATCGGAATGCGGTTGACCTCTTTGACGATGTCCGCCTGTCGCAGACCGGCTTGTTCCGCTTTGCTGCCGGGCTGGATCGCGGTGACCAGAGCGCCTTTTTCGCTCTCATCGATTCCAAAGCGGCGAGCGGTCTCAGGGGTGAGATCGGTGGCCCGAATTCCCAGGTCTGCACTGTCCGGGCCCGGTTCCGGAGCCGTTGCCTCCGCGTCCTTACGTTCGGCGATCCGCACCTTGACCGAAAGCTCCTTGCCCTCTCGCACGAGCTTCACCGGCACCTCTTTGCCCACCGGGAGCCCGGCCACCGCCGTGGAGAGCTCCCGGCCGGTGTTCACCGGCTTGCCGTCCACGGCCACGATGACGTCCTTGGTCTTGATACCGGCCTTGTCGGCCGGGTTGTCCGGGAACACCTGGGTGACGAGCACCCCTCTCTGATTTTTGATGCCATAGTACTCGGCGAGCTCCGGGGTCAAATCCTGAATCCCCACCCCCATCCAGCCACGGATGACGCTGCCGTGGTCCTTGAGCTGCGCCACAATGTCGCGCGCCAGGTTGACCGGTATGGCGAAACCAATGCCTTGACCCTGAGCGACGATGGCCGTGTTGATCCCCACGACCTCGCCGTTCATGTTGAGCAGGGGCCCGCCGCTGTTGCCGGGGTTGATGGACGCATCTGTCTGGATGAAATCGTCATAGGGGCCGGCTCCGATGAAACGCCCCTTGGCGCTGACGATGCCGGCGGTGACGGTCTGCTCCAACCCGAAGGGGCTGCCGACGGCCAACACCCAACTGCCGACCTCGAGCCGCTCCGAATCCCCCAGCCTGAGCGGGAAAAGATTCTGCCCCTCGATCCTGATCAACGCCAGGTCTGTCTTGGGGTCCCGTCCGATGATGCGGGCATCAAACTCCCGTTCGTCGGCCAGGCGCACCTTGATCTGGTCGGCGTCTTCGACCACGTGGTTGTTGGTGATAATGAACCCCTCGGCGTCCATGATGAAACCGCTGCCCAAACTGCGTTGCCGCTGCTCGTTGCCGGGCGTCCCCTCGCCGAAGGGGGGCATCGGGCGCCTGGGGTCGAACGGCCCGAAGAAATGACGGAACACAGGACCGCCCCCCTTGATGGTTTTCACGGTGCGGATGTTGACCACTCCGGGCTGGACCTGCTTGGCCAGGGCAGAAAAGTTGGGGAGCACCATCTGGCTTTCCGAGGCGCCCGATGCCGAGGCGCGGGCCTCGACCGGGCCGAGGCCCCAGTTGAAAGCGGTCAGCGCCAGAACGACCAGAGCGGTGGAAAAGTTTCTGTAGATGCCGAGTCTCATGATAACGCCTCCTTGAGTGTAAGAACAATTCGATTTGCCGAGTTTCAACTCGATACGATAATAAACGCTGCACTTCGCCGCAAGATGACCCTCAGATGACCATAAGGTTAGATTTCGCGCCCGGTGCGGCCGGGGTTTGCGGGAGGCTCAACCGTGGGACGTTGGCGGATTTCAGCTGCGGGGCGAGCGATCGGGCCCGGCAGGTGCTTTTTTGAAATCGCGCCACGGTGCGATGGTCTTGCGCAGCAGGATTTCGGAGTGGCCGCGAACAATGAAATCCCTCAGTTCGCCGGCGACCGCATAGCCCAGTCGCCGATAGAAGCCTTGAGCCGCCGCGTTGAAGGAGGAGACGCAAATGAAGACGTTCGGTGATACGCGGAAGATCCTCTCTTCCGCGAAGGCGACCAGCTGGCGGCCGACTCCCTGTCTGCGGTGGTCGGCCGCGACGCACAGGGTCTGAATGTAGCCGATGAATCCACCCTGGAGGGTGAGGACGACAAACCCCAGGAGCTCACCGCTGTGGTCGGCCGCCACGTAGACCTCTTTCCCCGGCGAAGTGAGCGTGTCGATGCAGGCCGGGACGTCGCACTGCAAGGTGATCCAAGGCTCCGATCCGGACATCATCCGCGCGCAGGACGCGACCTCTCCAGGGCCGGAAATCGCACGAATGATGGTTGGAGCTGAAATCGGCATGGCATGCGATACCTTCAGGCGGCTCCGGTAGGGCACGGTCAGAGAGAAAAGCCCCGATCCGGGTGCACGCAAAAAGGGCAGGACCCATGATCCTGCCCTTTTTGCTGATCGGATTTTTGCCTACATGAGCTGCTACTTCGCGGGCACGTAAGGGATTTCCTTCCCCCACCAGCCCTGCTCAGCGGACTTTTTGGCATGGGTGGCATCGGTGTTCTTGTAGCCCCACCAGCTGTAAGCCCAATGTGAGTTTGTCTTGAAGATCGAGTCGTGTTTGTAGAATTCAGAGGTGCAACCGGCAATCAGCATTACGGCAAAAAGCAGCAACATCAGTTTTTTCATTTTTCAATTCCTCCTTTTGGATTTTTTTATGCCCCGCTTAAAAAATTTTATGTGCTAATATAACCACTGCTTTACTTTTGTCCACAAAAAAATGAGAATTCAGGGGCTGCCTCCTATCTCGCTTGCGCCCACGAAATTAACCCTAAAGTTTCTGCTGTTTTGTCCGAAACCAATACTGGCGCCAGATGCTGTCCGGATGAGCCTTGACATGGTTCCGGATGCCATCTATGATGATTCATTCACTAAAAAAACCATGTCAAATCAATAAAATAGAACTTGTCTGGTGGAGGAGAAGACCAATGAAAACCCGCTTTTGGATCTGTGTCATAGCTTCAGTCGCATTGCTCTCCTGTGCTCATGGAGGCGGCAAACCGGCCTGCAATTTCAATGCAGCGGTCCCCGAGGGCTGGAAAACGATCGACTCGGACGACCCCATGCTGTTCATGACCAAGGACGGTGGATACAAGCAGTTTGTGCTGATCCGGGAACGCCCCCTGGCTGAGCCGTTTCAATTCACACAGCGGTCCATGCGCAAGGGCATGATGCCCGAGGAAGCGGCCGAAATCATCGTCAACGAGATTATTTCAGACACCAACATCCGCAATTTCAGCCTGCTTGAAAAATCCCCTGCTCGCATTGCCGGCCACAGCGGCTTCCGGCTCACTTTTATTTACTCGGATGCGGACGGCTTCAATTTCAAGACCATCTATTACGGATTCATCAACGGTGAGAGTTTTTACAACATTCGCTACGCTGCAACCCAGGAGGAGTATTTCCAGCAGGACCTGAAGACCTTCGAGAAAGTGTTTGAGAGCTTCAAGCTTGTGACGGCCAAGGCCTCCTGAGAAGCCGGCGCAGCCACTGCTGCCGACGGAAAAAATATCCAGCGGCCATGTTGACCCGACGGCACGTTTCGCTGCGTGAAGCCGTCGGATGCAAATGGGTTAATCTATATCTTGATCCTCTACGACCCGGCGCAGAGTCAGAACCTTATTGATTTCGGGATCGAGATCCCGGTCATGGACAGCCGGGCTGCGGAAGCATTTCGCCGATTGTCCTGCGACCCTCGGCTGGGCTCACGGGTCGGTGTTTGGCATGTCGACCGGGTGGTGGAGCGCCTGACCCGAGGCGATTTGCTGCGCGCCCACGCCACGAATTACGTCGACCGGCTGTTTTCAGGGAAACTCGAGTCCGAAATCATCCAGACCTATGAATTGGTCGATGTCCACGGCCGATTCCATCGCTACAACCCGGCCAACGCCAAGCTGCCGCTGGCCGATCTTTTCGACCGGGTTTTGGCCCGGGCAGCGGGGACCCTCCAGTGCTGCCGGATCGCGCTTCGCAGCGGCTTTTGTTTTTATTTCGGCGGCGGCATGCACCACGCCCAGAAAGAGCGCGGCGCCGGCTTCTGTTTAGTGAACGACCTCGTCATCGCGCTGCGGCGGCTGCAGTCTGAAAACCGAATTGCCAGCGCCTGGGTCATCGATGTGGACGCGCACAAGGGCGACGGGACCGCGGCATTGACCGCCGGTGATGACACCATCGCCACCCTGAGCATCCACATGGCGGCCGGCTGGCCTCTGGACCAACCCGAGCGCGATGCCGCCGGGCGTCTGAACCCCTCCTTCGTCCCCAGCACCATCGACATCCCCATCGCGCCCGGCGAGGAGCCGTTTTACATCGAGCGGCTCAGTGACGGGCTGGAACGACTGGGGCTGGTCTCCCAACCGGACCTCGCGTTGGTGGTCTGCGGGGCCGACCCCTATGAACTCGACGAGCTGCCTTCCACCGCCGGCCTCAAGCTGAGCCTGGGCCAGCTCCTGGAGAGGGACCAGCGGGTTTACGCCTTTTTGAAACAGCGGGGCATTCCCGGCGCGTGGGTCATGGCCGGCGGCTACGGGCGGAATGCCTGGCGGGTGTACGCGCAGTTTCTGGAGTGGGCCCTGGCGGACAGGCTTTGAACCCGTGAAGACGGGTCACTTTTTCGACTCGCTGAAAAAATGGGCGATGTGATTGCGGTATTGGGCGGCGACGTCGTGGTTGTGGACCACGAACATGTCCCCATCGAGGGAGGTGACGGGTTGCCCCGTGGCGGTGAAGATTTCGAAGGTGCGGTTGATGATCTCATCGGCCGACATGATCTGGTGATTGTAGCCGAGGACGAAATGCAAATCCACGCGACGTTTCTGCCGGCCCCAGGTGAGATGGCGCAGGTGGTCCCGCCGATCGTCGATCTTCTCCCGCATCAGCCTCACCGGCATGCGGTTGAACTGCTCATCGAAGGCTGAGAAGAAGATATTGGCCGGGAAGACCGGCTGCATCCCCATAACCTGTTCGAATGTCTCGCGGGCGCAGGCATGGGCGGCGAACTTGATCTTGGTGCCGAGAACGTCGCCCCGCATGGGCTTTACTTCGAGTTTGCGGGGTTCCGTGAACTTGATGGAGAGGTCTGCCGTGCGCTTATCCTCCAGAAAGCGCCGAACCACGTACCCCATGTCCTTCAGGTAAATATCCTGGTGGTCGGCACCGGCCTCGTGCAGACGGGTCAGCTCATGGAAGTTGTCGTCCTCCAGCACCCGCTCGTAGGCGACATTGACCCCGACAATGTAAACGTCGATGCCCGTGTCGAGCGACGCCTCGATGTCCATGTGAAACGGCAGGTGATGAAACCCGTCTATTTTCCCCGTGTAGGTCCTTCCGGTTTTAACGCTGTCCATTTTCAAAAGGTCGAACAGGCCCGAGCGCACGGTGGAAAAACCCGGGAAGGTCAGATACATCTCTTTGTCCGTGACCAGCTGCTGCCGGTAGGCGCGGGCGAGGGATAGGATCTCCTTGCGTCCCAGCTTGATCTCTTCCCCGTTCGGCTGCGGCAGGCTGACGGGGTTGCGGAACACCTTGAAGGCCCCGCGCTGGGACAGGTACTGCGCCACACTGAGGCGCCGGCTCTCCGTCGTGCCGCCGAAGGAGGGCCCGAGGAGCGTGGGCAGGAGGTCCTTGAAGATGTCGATGTTTTCCAAAAAAAGATTGCTCCCGCCCTCGATCAGAAGACGCAGCCCGTGGTCCCGGAAGAGCACCGCCAGCAGCACGAAATCGGCTTCGCTCAGGTGGTTGGACTTGAAGGTGATGGCGCAGTCGGGGTTTTCGCGGCGGAAGCGCTTGATGGTCTCCAGCCCCACCATCCGCATGTTGTAAGTGTTGCCCCTTGCCAGCCGGTAGAGCAGCATTTCAAACGGGCTGATCTCCTGGTAGTCGTGCGCCATGAGGGCAAACAGGGGTTTCATCTTGTCGTAAAGCGACTTTTTCATGGCACCCTTCACCGCTCAAAGTCGATTCGGCCGCTGGAAACCATGAAACCTATATCACCGGCAAGATGCCAAATCAATCGGCGCGGCGACCGGGGCCTCGCTCCCGCACAGCTCCGGGTGCTCGGGCGCGCCGTGGGCTGAGGCAGAAATCAACGTGGTCTACCCCATAGACGCCGAGGACCTTGCGGGTCCCCGGCACGACCACTTTGCGCACACGGATGAACCGTTCCGGCATCAACTCACCCTGCAGCAAATTTCGATTGACATCGGCTCGCCGTTAAGCCAAAGAGCACTTCGGATCGGCAAGCACTTACTTCCGCGGACGATCGCCTATGCCTGCTGGGACTTGATTTTAAGTGGCGCAGCATGCATAAAATCAGCGTAAAGCGTATGAACCGCCTTGCATCCGGGCGCTTCAGCCGTGCGGGGGCGCGGTTCTCTCTTCAGGGCCTCCTCGGACTCAACCTGCAGCCAAAGGAGTGATGAATGGGGCGCAAACGGATCGTCGATCTCAGCATCAGCATCGAACCCGGCCTGCCCAGTGATCCGCCGATCATGATTCCGAAAGTCGATTACGTGGATCATGCGATGGGAGCCGATCAAATGGTGGAGTTTTTTCCCGGCATCAAGAAGGAGCAGCTTCCCGGCGGTTTGGGGTGGGCCTTGGAGTTTGTCTCCCTCACGACCCACTCCGGTACCCACCTGGACGCACCTTACCACTACCACCCTACCATGGACGGCGGCCGCCGCTCGCTGACCGTCGACGAAATCCCCCTCGAGTGGTGCTTCAACGACGGGGTGCTTCTGGATTTCCGGCACAAGGCTGACGGAGAACGCATTACCGTCGCGGATGTCCAAAAGGAGCTCGAGCGCATCCGTTATGAAATCAAGCCGCTTGATATCGTGTTAGTCCAAACCGGGGCCGACGCCGCCTGGGGCACGCCCCAGTACCTCGTTAAGGGCGCCGGGATGGACCGCGAGAGCACTCTCTATATCACCGAGAAGGGGGTCAAGGTGGTCGGCATCGACGCCTGGAGCTGGGATCGGCCGCTGCCCTTTCTCGCCAAGGAATTCCGGGAGACCGGCGACCCGCGCGTGATCTGGGAGGCCCACTTCGCCGGCATCGAGATCGGCTACTGCCATATGGAGAAGCTGTGCAACCTTTCCGCCATCGGTCGCCCCCACGGGTTTACGGTCTGCTGCTTCCCGGTCAAGATCAAGGGGGCGAGCGCGGGGTGGACGCGGCCGGTGGCCATCATTGAGGAATGATCCGGAAGAATGCCGCAAGCGTCGAACGCAATCAATCTAAAGGAGGTCAACCATGAAGTGTGTCAAAAAGGCCCTGTTGTTGGCTGCCGTGCTGTGCCTGTTGATTCCTCTTGCCGCAACCGCCAAGACTGTGAAGATGACGGTGGTTGCCGGCCACCCGCCTGTTTTTCTGTGGGTGAGCCTTTGCCGTGATTTCTTCATCCCCGAGGTGGACAAGCGCATCAAGGACGCCGGGATCGACCTGCAGATAGAGTGGAACCAGGCATACGGGGGGACCATCGCCAAGATCGGCGGTGAGCTCAAGGCCCTTGAAGACGGGGTCGGCGACATGGGCTTTGTCGGATCCCTCTTCGAGGCACCCAAAATGCCGCTGCATAACGTCAGCTACATGACCCCGTTCACCACGAGCGACATTTTCAAGGTGGTGGATACGATCGCGGAGCTGCAAAACAAGGTTCCGGAACTCGGCAAGGAGTGGACCAAGCACAAGACCGTCTACCTCGGCGGCGCCGCGCTCGACACCTACGGCATCCTGTCCAATTTTGAAATTAAAAAGGTGGAGGATGTGGCCGGTCACAAGCTCGCTGCGCCGGGGCCCTCGGCCAACTGGTTGAAGAACACCGGGGGTGTCGCGGTCGCCTCCAATCTCAACGAGTATTACAACGGGATCCAGACGGGGGTGTTCGAGGGGGCCGTCACCTTCATGACCGCCGCCGCTTCAATCAAATTGCACGAGGTGGCCCCCTACCTCTGCATGGTTGATTTCGGAGCGCAGTTTGCCGGTGGGATCGCCATCAACAAGGAGGTTTTCAGTTCCCTGCCGCCTGCGGTCCAAAAGATCTTCCTGGAGGTGGGGCAGGAATACTCCCGCAAGCTCGCACAGGCCCAGGCAGACCGCGCCCAGCAATCCATCGAGATGATGAAACAGGGCGGCGCCAAGGTCACCATGCTTTCGGACATCGAACGCAAGCGCTGGGCCGACAAGCTGCCCAACGTCCCGATGGAATGGGCGGCCGCCATGGGAGAAAAAGGGATTCCCGGCAAGGCCATGCTCCAGGGCTACCTTGACGGCCTGCGTCAGCGCGGTGTCAAGCTGGCGAGAGACTGGGACAAGTGAGCCGACCCCATAGAGCCGAGGGTGCCGGCCGGCGGCTGACGTTCGAATCCGTCATCTCGGTCATGAACAGCATCGGTACCGCGTGGGTCTTCGTCATCCTGGTGCTGGTCAATGCGGATGTCGTCGGCCGCACGCTGTTCAGCTATCCCATCCGCGGAGTGACCGAAATGGTCTCTCTGTCCATTGTCGCCTGTGTTTTTCTGCAGCTCGCACACACCCTCAAGGTGGGTCGGATGACCCGCTCGGAGGTCTTCCTGAACTGGGTGGGTGCCCGCCGCAGACGGCTGCGGCAGGCTTTGGAGGGGGTCTACTTTCTGGTGGGGGCCGCGCTGATGGGCCTGCTCTTCAATGCCAGCCTGCCGCTCTTCGTCGAGGCCTGGCGCATCGACGAGTACGTCGGCGCCCACGGAGATTTCACCGCGCCGGTCTGGCCGGTCAAGCTGGTCATCCTCATCGGCTGCCTGGCGGCGGCAGGGCAGTTCCTGCTGGACGCCGTCCGCAAATTCCGCTCCGCGGCGGGCGGTGGCCCGAAGACGGAAAACTGACCCGGGGGCGGCGCATGGCGGATATCCAGGTCGGTCTTCTGTCCATCGGCGCGATCCTCGCCCTGATCTACGGCGGGATGCACGTGGCCAGCGCCCTTATGCTGGTCTCCTTCCTGGGGGTCTGGTTGATAAGGGGGAACTGGGCCGTGGCGAGCAAGCTGCTCGCCAACGCGGCCGCGGACAGCATCTCGGGCTACATCTTCGGCGTCGTCCCCCTGTTTGTGCTGATGGGGTTCCTGATTTCGGTTTCCGGCATCGGCAAGGACACCTTCGACGTCGCCAACCGCCTCTTTCGAAGCATCCGGGGGGGGTTGGGGATTGCCACGGTCGCCGCCAATGCCGTGTTCGCAGCCGTGACTGGGATCTCGATCGCCTCAGCCGCCGTGTTCACCAAGGTGGCCGTCCCCGAGATGATGCGGCTCGGCAACTCGGCGCGCTTCTCCGTTGGCGTGGTGGCCGGTTCGTCGGTCCTGGGGATGCTGATTCCGCCGAGTCTGCTGCTGATCCTCTTCGGCATTCTGACCGAAACGTCGATCGGAGACCTCTTCAAGGCCGGGATTCTTCCGGGGCTGCTGCTGGCGACTGTCTATTGCCTGGCCATCCTCGCCATGGCCCGGTTTTTCCCCGGTTATGTCGGAAATACCGCCCGGGGCGGCAGCGCTGCCGCCGGCGTGCCGGAGATGTCTCTTTCCGCGGCACTGCTCAAAATCCTGCCGATCGCCGCGTTGATTGCGCTCGTGCTGGGAGGTATCTATGCGGGGTGGTTCACGCCCACCGAGTCCGGCGCCGTGGGCGCGCTGGGGGCGCTCCTGCTGGCTCTCGGCAAGCGCCAGCTCGACCGGGGCAAGTTCTGGCGGGTGCTGCTCGAAACCGGCCATGTGACGGTTTCGATCCTCTTTCTGATTATTTCAGCCAACCTCTACGGCCGCATGCTCGCCGTTTCGGGCATCACCGGGTTCATCGGGGGATGGATCGCCGATTCGGGCTACAGCTTCCATGTCGTGCTGGGGCTCTACCTGGTGGTCATCCTGCTGATGGGGACCATCCTCGATTCAAGCTCCATCATGATGATCATCGTGCCGCTGATCTACCCGATCATGGCCAAGTTCGGGGTCAACTTCGTGTGGCTGGGGCTGGTGACGACGCTGGCCATCGAGGTCGGCTTGATCAGCCCGCCGTTCGGGATTGCCGTCTTCGTGGTCAAGGCCACCCTGGATGACCAGAGGGTCGGTTTGAACGACGTGTTTGCCGGCGCACTGCCCTATGTGGTGATGATGGTGCTGGTGCTGATCCTGGTGGTGGTTTTCCCGCAGATCAGTCTGGTGCTGGTTCGGTGACGGCCCTTTCCCGCGGCCGTTCCCAGGTGTGAAACAACCTTCAGACAATCGGAGACGGTTCAAACCATGCAAAATCCCATCATCGGCTTTCAGGTCGACCGCAGTTCGATTCGTTTTACCGGCCGTGACTTGCAGCGGCCGGAATGCATTCTGGCGGAGCCGGACGGGAGCCTCTGGAGCGCCGATGCCCGGGGTGGGGTGGTCCACATCGCACCCGACGGCTCCCAGCGGCTGATCGCCCAGCGCCACCAGAAGGCCTTCGAGGGCGCGGCGGACGATGTGGGCCGTTTCACCGAAGGCACACTGCCGAACGGTCTTGCCTTTGCCGCCAACGGCGACATCCTTATTTCGAATTTCGGGACGGATGTTCTCGAGGTGATGACCCGCGAGGGGCGAACCCGGGTGATGTACGATGCCATCGACGGGCAGCCGATCGGGAAGGTGAATTTTGTCCTGAGAGACCGCCGCAACCGCATCTGGCTGACCGTCTCGACTCGAATTAAAAATTGGATGCAGGCCGTAAGCCCTAACGTGGCCGACGGGTACATCGCCCTGGCCGATGAAAAGGGTTTGCGCATCGTTGCGGAAGGCTTTCGTTTTACCAACGAGATCCGGCTGGATGCGAAAGAGGAGCACCTCTACATCGTGGAGACCTGCGGGCAGTGCATTGCACGCATGAAGGTCGGCGCAGACGGCAGCCTCTCAGGGCGCGAGATCTTCGGGCCGACCAAGCTGGGCGCCGCCGGGTTCCCGGATGGCATCGCCTTCGACGCCTGCGGGAATCTCTGGGGAACGCTGGTCATGTCCGACCAGATCTTCGTCATTACCCCGGAGGGGGATTTCCGCGTCGTCCTCGACGACGACCGGCCCGAAGCCTCCCGGGCTCTGGAGCGTGCGTTCGCCGAGGACAGGGCGACACCGGAGCACATGCTTGCCTGCGGCGGGACCCTGGCGCCGTGGTTTGCCAGCGTCACCTTCGGCGGGGCCGATCTCAAAACAGTCTACATCGGGAGCCTGCGGGGGACACGCATACCGTACTTTCGCTCCCCGGTGCCGGGGCTCCCGATGGTGCATTGGAAGTGATCGATTCAAGGCAGGGACAAAGTCGCTTTTTGAAACCGAGGATAGATTGTTCGGGCTTCCGGACAGATGCCCTCAGGACGGTCTGTGTCTCAGAAGAGGCTGATCTGGATCAGATAACCGATTCCGCTGAAAACTCCGATGTAGAACATCATTGAGAAGATCGTTTTGAACCAGCCTTCAAGGCTTTTTCGTGTCAAGGTCGTCGCTCCGCGGAAGATATTCAATCGTCTTCATTGTAACCCGATTCGGCTCGAATGTAAATGGGACGTGGCCGCCCCCTTCCCCCCGTTTGCCTGCAAGTCCCGGCAGAAGGCCCGGACCAGCTCGGCGTCGAGCGCCTTTCCTGCCAGTGTCTCCAGAATCGCCAGGGCTTCCGCTTGGCTTTTCCCCTTCTGGTAGGGGCGATCGGTGGTCAGCGCATCGAAGCAGTCGGCCACGCTGATGATCTGGGCCCCCAGGGGGATCCGGTCGGCCGCCAGGCCGCACGGATACCCCGATCCGTCCATGCGCTCATGGTGATAGTGCACGCAGTCGACCACCGGCTGGGGGGCATGCAGCACCTCCAGGATGGCCCGGCCGATTTCCGGGTGGCGGCGGATTTCGGTTCGCATTGCCGCGGAAAGGGTTGCCCGGGTGTTGGTCATCAGGTTGGGGCTGAACGCGATTTTGCCGATGTCATGCAGCAGGCCGCCGCTGCGCACCGACTCGACCTCCGAATCCGAAAGGCCGATTTGCCGGGCGATGCGCTCGGCGTAGGCGCCAACCCGGCGCCCATGCTCACGCGTGTAGGCATCCTGCGACTCCAGGGCGATGTTGAGAGCGGCTTGAGAATGAGCTGGGGATATATGCCGCGAACCGCAAAGCGTTGCAGGATAGAGCAGCAGATGGTGTGCGTTCGGGGTTTTCATAAACTCCCGTTTCAGGCCGGATTTCACCGGAGCCTAAACGAAGTCAGTGAATATGATCGGGCCGGTTTATAGAAGAAAGGCCGGGTGGTGTCAAGGTGAAAGGGCGGCCATCAATTCTTGGAACGACAAGGGGTTGACGTTGACGGAGTTGACTTTCACCCCCCAGTGCAGGTGCGGCCCGGTGGCGCGGCCGGTGGCGCCGATCAGACCGACGACCTGGCCGCGCTCCACGCGCTGCCCGGCTTTCACCAGGATGCGGCTGAGGTGGGAATAGGAGGTGAACACGCCGGCGCCGTGGTCGACGATCACGGCGTTGCCGGAATAAAACAGCTCCTCGGCCAGCTTCACGACCCCGGCGCCGGAGACGTGAACGGGGTCACCCGTTTGAGCGCGGAAATCGACCCCCGAGTGCTGGCTGCGGAGTTCGCCGTTGAAAACCCGGCGGGTGCCGAAGGGGCCGTTCACCTCGCCGGGAACCGGCAGCCCGAACCCGTTCTCCCACAGGCGCGAGGGGCTACCGGAGGCGTAGACCCGCTTGAGTTTCTCCTGGTCGCGCCGGATGCGTTCGAGATCCGCTGCGCTCGGCCGGACATGGCGGGGGTCCACCTTGAGGTGCTCCTCGCCGTAGGCGCCCGCCGCGATGCGAAACGGCACACTGCGGGAGTGTTTTTGCCCGTCCTCGACCCACGCCACGGTCAGAGACCCTGCCCCAGGGGGAGCGGTGAGCGGGACGGCCGCAAGGCCGATGAAGAACCCGACGCCTTTTGTGGGGTGCGCAAAGAGAAAAAGGCGCTGATCGGCGAAGGAGACGCTGAGGTCCCGGGCCGATCCCGGCATCGGCCGACAGTCGAGTTCAACCGCTAGCGGTTCCCCGGTTTCCACGTTGGCGGATACGAGCGTGACCCTGGGGGCCTTCGGCGCTGCGTAAATCCGGGTCGGGAGGGCCGCTGCGGCCAAGCCGGTGGCCATCAGCCAAGCGCAAACCACCAGCCGGATCGAGATGCGGCGGCTGCAACGTGTCGAGGAAGGTCGAACGATCATAAACGCCAATTGTCCGTTAGAGGGTCAGGGGCGGCATTGAGTTGGGGCGGATGACCGCGGGCGCCGGCCTCTGCCGGCGCCCAGGGATCGCTTCAGCCTTTGATGATCCGAGGCAGCATCATCTGATGCTGCGGGCAGATCGAGCGCGGGTTCTGGTAGGCGGCGCCGGCAAAGGCCTTCAGGTAGTCGCGGATGGCCGTCATCCGGGCCACCTCGTCCACAAGTCCGTGCTGGGCGCAATAGACCGGCCGGGAGTTGTCGTAGTAGGACTTGACCAGCCGGTTCATCTCCTCGATGACCGGTTCGAGCGGTTTTCCGCTCTCCTTTTCTTTCACCAGCCGGCGCGAATAGCTCGCCGCCGCCGCCGTCTCGCCGTGCATGACGTAGATCTCGGTTGTGGCGGTGCCCAGGGTGAAGGCATTGTGGCGGTTGGCCGTCGGCCCGCCCATGATGTAGTGGGCGGCGGCCGTGCCCTTGCGTAGCACCACAAGCATCATGGGAACATCGGTCTGTTGGATCGAATAGATGAGCGATTGGCCCAGGCCGAGAAGCTCCGCTTTTTCGGCGATGTCGCCGACGTCGATGCCGCTGGTGTCCTGGAACCAGACGACCGGCACCCGGTCGCGGCCGCAGTGGACGACGAACTCGTTCATCTTGATCAACCCCTGGCGGTAGAGTTTGCCGCCGATCCCGGGGTAAGGGGCGTACTCGGGGTAGTCCTCGCCCAGAAACCCCTGGCGGTTGGCGATGACGCCCACCAGAAAGCCGTCGACCTTGACCAGCCCCGTGTAGACCTCGGGGCCGTAGCCGGGCCGATACTCCATGTGCTCGCTGCCGTCCACCAGGCGGGAGAGCACCTCGTCGAAGTTGTACATCTGCTTCTGATTGAAGGGTACCAAATAATAGATGTCCTCGGCCGGGAAGCGCGGTTCGGCCGGCGGCGCTACGCGGAAAAACTTGGGGTGGTAGGCCGGCATGTCTTTCATGTAGTCCTTGATGCCGTCCAGCACCCCCTGTTCGGTGTCGAAGACATAGCGGAAGAAACCTGTCACGTCGTGGTGGATTTTGGCGGAGCCCGGGGGCTCGGCCTTGAATTGTTTGGCGGCTGCGATCAGCTGCTCGGCGCCCTCCAGATCGAAAAATCCCTTGGGGGACATGCCGCTCAGAATGCCCCCGCCGCCCACCGCGATATTGGCGTCCTTATGGGCGAAGAGGATGGTGGGGCTGATGCCCTGGTAGCCGCCGCCGGCGGGGTTGGTGCCGTAAATGCCGGCCAAGATCGGGATCCCGGCCTGCTCGAGCTCGGCGTGCCGGAAAAAAGTGGTCCCCGAACCGCGGCGGTCTCCATAAAACTTCTCCTGCTCAGGCAGCTTGACGCCGCTGCAGTTCACCAGCCAGACGAGCGGGATGTTCAGCCGCTTGGAGAGGTTGGTGGCCCGAAAGACCTCCTCGGCCTGGCCCGGGATCCAGGCCCCGGCGATCACCTTGTTGTCGAAGCCGATCACCACCGCCCACTTGCCCGAGATCTTCGCCAGACCATGGCAGACATTGTTCGTCCTCTCCACATTGTCGTGGGGGTTGTAAAGGGTGTTGAGCGGGTTCCAGGTGCCGGGGTCGACCAGATACTCCAGCCGCTGCCAGATCGTGAGCTGGCCGCGCTGGTTGATCACCTTCTCCGGCAGTCCGGCATTTTTGACTCTGGCGACGGCTTCATCCACCTCGGCCTCGGCCGCCTTGATCCGTTGGACGTTGGTCTCTCCGCTCTTTATCTTGCCGGCGGGAAGCGTGCTTCCGAACAGGTTCATTTTTTCAAAGTACGGTTTCATCTCTTGTCCTCTCCCTCTTCGAATGGTCCGCTGCGATTGGATGGAAGCGATGCTCCCCCACGAAGGCCGGGCAACCACGGCCTATCGCCTCTATTATCGGAAAGGCCCGTGCCGCGTCAAGGACCGAATGGCGGATTTTAAGGGTTTTCACGTCCTTGACATTCGGTGCGGCTTCCAGTATCAAACGCACTCCGGCTGTCTGCCGGAAACCGCGTCGCGCGCGTGTAAAACAGCGACAACTCTGGGGAGGTTCGACGTCATGGCCAAACAGATCACGGCTCCGATGCCGGGAAAGGTGATCGACATCCTGGTGAAGGAAGGCGAGGAGGTTTTGGAGTATCAGGATGTTCTCGTTCTCGAAGCGATGAAAATGGAGAACGCCATCCCTGCGCCGGAGGCCGGCAGGATCAAGAAGATCAACGTCAAGAAAGACGACACGGTGGTGACCCAGCAGGTGCTCATGGAGCTGGAGTAACCCACCGCCGCCGTTCGACCCTTCGCCCGCCGCGGACCTGCAGGCGAGAGGCCCCCTTTCCACCCTCCGGGCCTCACGGGCGGGAGTCGGTCTATCCTTCGGCCCATCGGCCGGGCTCAACCCGACGCACCAACTCCAGCGCCCCCGACAGACTCGACCCGCTCAAGCGCGACTCCAGCGCGGCCTCCAGCATTTGCGGCCGAATCACGAGGCCCAGCTTGGCCAGCACGCCCAGGCAGGCCAAAGCCCAGTCCGGCGGCTTGATGCCTTGGGCCTTGAAATCCACCCGATGGGTTCGGGCCGGGCCGGGGGCAATCTCGACGCCGGCGGCTTGGATGACGACGCTCCCGGAGGTGAGATGCTCCAACGCTTTCCGACGCCGGGCGACCCCCTCGGGCCCAAGGGCCACCACCACGGTGGGCCGAACGATCCCGCTGAAGCCGATCGGCTCCGGGGAGAGGATCAGCTCGCTGATCGAGGGGCCCCGCAATACGGTGATGTCATAGTCGTTCTTCTGGGTCGTGTTGAGGCCGGCGTGCAGTCCTGCCAGACATAGAATTTCCCCGGCTGTGATGATACGCTGGCCGGCGCTGCCCAACAGGATGACCTCTTCGCGGGTGCGGCCGACCGGGGAGAAGCGAGGTTCCACTGCAGTCGGCGACGGGATAGGGTTCAATCCGGCGGCCGTTTGGCGGTAGAGTTCGCCGTACTCCGGGCGGCGGTTCTCGATCACTTCGCCTTCCATTGCCGGCAGACGGGCGAGCATCTCATCGATGAGCTTCGGGGTGAGCCGGTTGCGTTTCGAATAGCGGCCCGGGCATATCCCCCAAATGTCCACCACCGAAAACCCCTTGAATGCCACGGCCCGCTCGATGACCTCGGGCAAATCGCTGCGATAGGCCGAGCAGCGCACCACATAGGGGGCGCCGGCCGCCCGCGCCACCCCGCCGACGTCGAGCGGCCGCTCCAGGCGGTTCAAAAAGCCCGAGCCCACCTCGGCCTCCTGCGGCGTGGTGGCGGAAAACTGGCCGCCGGTCATGCCGAAATTGAAATTGTTCAGCACGAGCAGCGTCAGGTCCAGGTTGCGCCGGCAGGCCGCCAGCAGGTGCGCCCCGCCGATGCCCTGCCCCCCGTCGCCCATGGTGACGACCACGGTGAGCTGCGGGCGGGCGAGTTTCACTCCGGCCGCGTAGGTCAAGGCCCGGCCGTGCAGCCCGTGCAGGGCGTGGGTGTTGAAGAAGGTGTCGAAAAGCCCCGAGCAGCCGATGTCGCTCACCATGCAGATATCGGCCCCCGCCAGCCCCATCTTGTGGAAGGCCTGGTCCAGGGTGTGGGTGATGCGCTCGTGGGAGCAGCCCGGGCAGAAAACAGGCGGCCGCGTCGCGTTTAGCAAACTATCCATGGATGAGTGCCTCCGTGATCGTTTCCGGGGTGATTAACCGCCCGTCCATCTGGCCGACAAACCCGACCGTCACGCCCGGCAACACCCGTGTGATTTCGTGAACGTACTGGCCCAGGTTCATCTCCACCACGAGGACGCGTTTACTGCCGGAGGCGGCCCGGCGGATGGCCTCTTCCGGGACCGGCCAGAGGGTCTTGAGCACGAGCGAGGAGACGGGGCGCCCCGAGCGGGTGAGCCGGTCGGCCGCCGCGCCGGCGGCCCGGGCGGTGACCCCGTAGGAAACCAACAGAGTGTCGGCGCCTGCTGCCGGCCGGTGCTCGATAAACGAAAACCGGTCAACGGCACCCTCGATCTTGCGCTGCATGCGCGTGAGCAGGCTTGCGATGGCGGCCGGGTCCGTCGCGATGTAGCCATCGGTCCCGTGGGTGGAGGAGGTCTGGCGCACCAGGGTCCGGCCGCCGATGGGCAGGAACCCCGGAACCTCCTTGCCGGGCAAAGCCTGAAACGGCAGATAGGGGTCGCCGGCGGGCGGCGCCGTGCGCTCGACTAAGGCCGGCGGCTGCAACGCATCCACCGGCACCGTCTCGCGCGTCATGGCAATCTCCTTGTTGGAGGCCACAAAGACCGGGCAGCGGTATTGGTCGGCCAGGTTGAACGCCTGCACGGTCAGGGCGAAGCAATCCCGCACGTCGGTCGGGGCGAGGACGATCACCGGCATCCCGCCGCTGTTGCCCCAGCGCAGAAATTGGACATCGCCGTCCGCACCCCGGGTGGCCGAGCCCGTGGAGGGGCCCAGCCGCTGGATGTCGACGATCACGATCGGGATTTCACTGCCGACGGCAAACGAAATCTGCTCGCTGTAAAGGCTGATGCCGGGCCCGGAGGTGGCCGTCATCACCTTCATCCCCGCCATGGAAGCGCCCAAACAGAATCCGATGGATGCGATCTCGTCCTCGCCCTGGATGCAGACCCCTCCCAGGGGCGGCAGCATGGCCAGCATGTGGTTGAGGATGGTGGTGGCCGGGGTGATCGGATAGCCCGCAAAGAACCGGCAGCCGGCCGCAACGGCGCCGCGGGCGATGGCCTCGTTGCCCTCCATCAAGGTCAGTGGCATGTGATTTCCTTTCGTCTGCAGGGGACCGTGGTACGGCCGGAACGATTAAAATTCTTGTCCGGGTACGACGATGGGTTTTTGCGATGCGCAACGGGGCTGTTTATCAGGGTTCGTACCCGCTCGCAACCCCAGGCACGGCCTCTACGCTATCGAGGCTGCCGGGTCTGCCACGGGTAGCGGATCCGGGAGTGGAACATGGCCTCCAGACAGTCGACCAGGGCCGTGACGATTTTTTCGATTTCGCGGGTGTCCACATCGCACTCGCTGAATTGGCCGTCTGCAATGCGCTTGACGACGATCATGCGGACCAGCTTGTCGAAAGTGGCCCGGGTCGGTTCCGCGAGGGTGCGGGAAGCGGCCTCCACGGCATCGGCGATCATCAGGATGGCGGCCTCCAGGCTCTGGGGCTTGGGGCCGGGGTAGCGAAAATCGGTTTCGCGGACGGGGGGGTCGGGCTTTTCCTTCAACGCCTTGTCGAAAAAATATTCGACCAGTTGGGTCCCGTGATGTTGGGGGATTAGCTTGGTCACCATCTTCGGAATCCGGCATTCGGCAGACAGGCGGACCCCCTCGCCGACGTGTTCGATAATGCGTTTGGCACTTTCTTTCGGGATCAGGCGATCGTGCGGGTTGGGGTCGTTGAACTGGTTTTCGATGAAGTCTCCCGGGCTCACAATTTTGCCGAGGTCGTGGTAGTAGCCGCCGATTCTGAGCAGGAGAGCGTCCGCCCCGGTTGCGTCCCCGGCGGATTGCGCCAGATAGGCCACACCCAGGGAGTGTTGGTAGGTCCCCGGGGCCTCGTTGAATAATCTTTTCAAGGCAGGGTGGTCCAGATCCGCGAAGCGCCGCAGTTTCAGCGTAGTGGACAGATACCGGGTCGCTCGCAGGAAGGGCAGCAGAACCGGGGCCAGCAGGCCGGCCAGAAATGCGCCGCCGAAAGCCGAAGCTGTTTCGACGACCACCGGCTGGGTTGCGAGCGTGCTCAAGGCGAAGAGCCCTGACGGGGCTTGCACCTGTCCGGCCATGGCCTGCCAGTCTGCGAAATTGACCACCGAAAAAACTGCGGCGTTGGCCGCTCCGATCAAAATGCCTGGCAGGATCGCTTCCGTGGCGCGTGTCATGGCGTTGGCCGCCAGCGCTGCCGTCAGCCCGGCCACCAGCAGGGCGATCAGGCTCGTAAAGTTGGGGTCGACATAAAGCGCGGATAAGATGGAAGCCGCCACGGCGGCCCCCACCGTCAGCGCTCGGCTCTGGTTCAAGCCCACCATCAACAGCGGCAGTAGACCGAAGGGCAGCATATAGGCGGGCAGCGGCGTGAACAGCAGCAGCGCCTTCATCAGGAGAAGGTGTAGGACCAGAAGCGTCAGCACCAGATTTTGCGAGCCCGTGCGCCGGGAGCGACCCTGGGGCAGTGCGGCGCGGAACAGGGCCAGGAATCCGGCGACAAAAATCATGGTGAACAGGAAAAAGGGGGTGCTGAAGCCCCCTCCGGGACGATTTGCGGCTTCGATGCGGCGGACGTCCTGCTCCTCCAGCACATGCAAGAACGGGATGATGGTTTCACCGGCCGCGATGACCCAAGGGCCCGATAGCGGCCATCGTCCCGGAAGGACCGGTGCCGTCGGCGATGGCTGCGGGGCAGCTTCCACCCCGGGGGCGCTCGGTGCCTCGAGCGGCAGGACCGCTGGCTTTTGGTGCAGCAGCCTCAAGGTGAAAAAGGTTCGCTGCCCCGCCTGGGGAGGCCGCAGCGACAAGATGGCCTCCTCAAGGTAACATGATAAAAAAACGGCGAGGACCAGAATGATGTTGAGCAAAAGCCGAATCATCGATCTCGCTCCGGCAAACAAACGCGGAAAACACGGCACCGCCGGGGGAGGACGGGGCGGACTGGTTTCAATTGATACATGTCTCGTTGCCGGAGATGTAAGGCTCGACCTTGCAGGCTGAATACTCAAGTTTTTGCCCGGACTGCCGATGACCGATCATAGGAAATGGATCATATAAGCGTTCCCACGGTGAGTCAAACCTCCCCGGTAGACCCGGATCGGCCGGCATTGATGCCGCTGCCGGCGCGGGCCTCTTCCGCCTGTTCTCGCGCGGGATTGGGGAAAGTGAAACCATGCTGAACAAAGCGCTGGCGAAGTTGACAGGACGCGGTGGGGCTGACGCCGAGCATTCCCTGGGAAAAGGTCTTGGCACGACACCGCCCGTCGGCGGGGTGGCGAAACTGATCAGCTCCTCGGGGCGGGTCGGACTGCCGCTGCTGCAACGGATGGCCACAACCGTCAGCCGGGAAGATTTCATCCGTTTCATGCAAAGGCCGGTTCTGGCCGGCTCCGGCATCCACCATGGCAGCTTGGCGGCGGCTTCCGTCGCAGGCCCCCGCGAACTGAACCGCACGGTTTTGTTCGAACCGGTCGAGGATGCCCCCGATGGCCCCTCGGCTTCGGAGAGTCTGCGCCATGCGATTTACCCGTTGGTGAAAGGCGAGTTTGCCGCCTCCGCCGGCGCATTTTTTTCGATCGGCCGTATCGACACCAACGATTTCATCATCCCCGACTACGCCATTTCCAAGAGGCATGCTCTGATCGAGGTCCGTGGCGAGGACTACCTGCTGAAAGACTGCGGGTCCACCAACGGAACGACACTGGACGGCGAGCGGCTGCAGGTCAAGCCGGCGCGGCTTTACGACGGGGCGCTGGTCAGCTTTGCCCGGTATGAATTCAGCTTCCTCTCTCCCGGGACTCTTTACGGTATGCTCAAACAGGAATAGCGGCACTGTTGGCGCCTGGCCCATCCGCGCGCGGGCGGTTTTCTAAGGCCCCTTGTCCAACTCCGTTCTCACGGCCCGCCCGAAGGTTTCCATCAGATAGGGCTTGCGAACATAGGCGCCGGCGCCCATGCGCTGAGCCTCGCGAACGCGCGCTGATTCGGAGTAGCCGCTGGCGATGATCATTTTTTGCCCGGGCCGCAGGGCTCGGATGCGGCGGAACGTTTCCAGCCCGTCGATGCCCGGCTCCATGATCATGTCGAGCACCACGAGATCCGCTGTGTGGCGCTGGAGGACCTCCAGGGCGTCCTCGCCGCTGGCGGCGGTCGTCACGGAATACCCCAGCTTCGTGAGGATCTCACCGGCGATCTGCCGCTGCTCCTCGATGTCGTCCACGACCAGGACCGACTCCCCGCGGCTTTTGAAGTGCTCCAGCGGTTCATGCCCCGGGGCTCGCGCCGCCAGCCGGGTTGCAGGGAAGAACAGAGTGACGGTGGTGCCCTCACCGACCCGGCTCTTGACGTCGATGTGGCCGCGGTGATCCTTGACCGACCCCCAGACCACGGCCATCCCCAACCCGGTGCCGCTGCGGCCCATGGTCTTTTTGGTGTAAAACGGTTCGAAAATGCGCTCCAGGTCCTCGGCGGATATGCCGATGCCGGTATCTGTCACCGTCAACACCACGAACTCCCCCCGCAAAACCTGATTGTACCCGGAGATCAGGCGGTCCCTGTAATCGTTTTCGGTGCGAATGACCACCTTCCCACCGCTCGGCATGGCTTCGGCCGCGTTGACCACGAGGTTCATCAGGGTCTTGGAAAGGTGGGCCGGGGATCCGGCCATGTTCAGCAGCCGGTCGTCGAGCTGAGCCTCCACGACGACATCGGGGTGGTTGAGCTGCAGCTTGGAGAATTCGGGACTGGCGAGGTAGTCGGACACGACCTGGTTTAAACTGAGGACCTCCGTGGCCTCCACTCCGCGCCGGGCGAGGGTGAGCAAGTCTTGAACAATGGCCGCCGCCCGTTCACCGGACTTCTTGATGGTGATGATCGGTTTGCGCAGCGGGCTGTCCTCCGCCAGGTCCATCAGCAGCAGTTCGGGATAGCTGACGATTCCGGAGAGGATATTGTTCAGATCGTGGGCCACCCCGCCGGCCAGGGTGCCGATGGCCTCCATCTTTTGCGCCCGCTGCAGCTGGAGCTGCAGCTCCTTGCGCTCCTGTTCGGCGCGCTTGAGTTCCGTGATGTCGTTGCCGATGCAGAGCATCTCGGAGAAGCGCCCCGTGTCATCGTTGATCGGCCGGTACGTCCAGGCCAGCCAGGTCGTCTTGCCGGAGCGGGCAGCGATGGGGATCTCGCGGACCGCCGGCTGCACCGCCCCGCGGCAGATCTCGGAGACGAACCCATCGAAGCCGGCCGGTGCGGAGTCGCCGGCCGGCATGATGAATCGGGCGGCTTCCATCCCCACCAGTTCGGACTCGCTGTGCCCCAGGAGCTGCTGGGCAAAGAGGTTGACAAACGTGATGCGGCCTTCCCGGTTGACTCGCAGGATGGCGCTGCTGGCGGTTTCGACCAGTTCACGGTATTTTGTCTCGCTGTCCCTGAGTTTCTCGAAAGACAACGCGTTCACGATGCTGGCCGCCAGCTGGGAGGCCACTCCGATGAGCATGCTCATGTCGCTCTGCTGCAAAGGGCGTTTGCTCTTGCTGTTGTCGACGACCAGGATGCCCAGGGCCTCGTTTTCGAAGATGATCGGAACGCAGATGAGCGAATCGCCCCCCAGCTTGCGCGCGAATTCCAAGCTTTTGGCGGAGAGGCTGCCCTCGATGGTGCTCAGCCCGTCGACCAGAATGGGCCGGCGTTCACGCATGGCGAGGATGAAGACGCCCCTCGAGTCCGGGTTGGCGATGTTGAACCGCGCCTCCCGCAGGAGGTGCTCCTGCGAGGGGGTGTGGCCGTAGCCGGCGACAAAGCGCAGCAGCTTCTTGCTCCGATCGGCCAGCATGATCATGCCGCGGTCGAAGCCCAGCCGCTTCTCGGTGATCCCCATCACGGCCTGGATCAGCTTCTCGATGTCCATGATGGTCGAGGTGGCCTGCCCGATCTCCTGGACCAGCATGGCGTTGTTGTAGCGGTCTTCGCTTTCGAGCAGCGTCTCCTCGGCGGCCTTGCGCTGTTCTTCGATCGTTTTGGCGAGGGTCTTGTTTTCCAACCGCTCGGACCAGAATGCGCAGCCGGCCGCCAGGAACAATATCCCCAGACTCATGCCCGCCCAGTAGTTGAACGGCAAAAAGGGGTGGGCCGCCGCTGAAAGCAGGAGACCGGCGCCGAGCGTGAGGTTGCGCAGGCGGCGCCAGAGCAGAGGGGGGCTCCGGCGCCAGGTGACGACGTAGCGGCAGCAGGGGTCGCCGCGGTGAAAGCACTCAGGGTGTTCGATCTGCGCGAGTTCGTTGGTGAACAGCGCCGGGAAGGTCTCGAAAATGCCGGTGCGGTTGGCGCACTGGTGAGGCTTTTCAGCGACCCCGGTCTTGGGGGTGGCGGTGATCTCCACCTGGCGGGGGCCGATGGTTTTGACGCGGATGGTGGCTCCGCGGCTCAACATGGGGTAGTTCTTTTCCATCAGGTGGTAAATGCTGGCAGGGGTCATCAGCCCGAGGAGATATTGACGGACCGCCCCCCCGGTTCGCGATGCCGCCGTAAAGCGCCCGACCTTGCGTGATATGTCCCTATCCCCCGTGTGTTGGACCAGTATCGATTGAAAACGATCCACTTCCTCCTGAGTGAACCAGTGCGCCGGGTCCTCGACCTGGTAGGGCATGATGCCGGCGTCGCGCAGAACGGCTTCTGTCGAGATTTGGGGGTGCTGGTTCTTCAGATAGGAGATGTAGATCTTGGCGATGCGGCTGTTGTAGAGGGGCTCTCCACTGCTCATGGAAGCTGGGTCTCTGCCAGTGGGAATATGGAGTTGGGGTTCACCGCAACCGCCACGTCGGGTGCCTCTGAGAGGATCCGATGATAGCCGCTGGGCGGATGCGACGGGACATGAGGTTAGGATACCACTAATAGCGTAAAATTTAAAATTCAATCGATGACGCGGACCAGACGCGAGGCCGGAACGATCTCAACCTGCTGCTGCAGCGCCGGGAGTTCCTCTCTGAGGACCTGATAGGTGTTCGGGTGAGGGTGGGCGATTCCAACGGCCTCGCCCTTTCGCTGGGCGACGCGCACCAGCTCCCGCAGCTGCTTGCGGATGGAGGTCAGGTCGTGGGCGTGGTCGAGGAACACGTCCCGCTGGGCGAAGGGGAGCTGGAAAAGGCGCGCCGAAGGTCGGCAGACGCTTTCATCGGTGGTGCGGCTGTCGACGAAATAGAGACCGTGTCTCTTCAGCACGGAGAAGACCTGGTACATCGGCTCGGAGCTTGCGGTGAGTCGGGAGCCCATGTGGTTGTTCACACCCTGGGTGTGCGGCACGGCCTTGAGGTTCTTCTCGAGCGTGAGCAGCAGATCGTCCGGGCCCATCGATGCCAGAAGGGCGCCCGGCCCGGGATTGATCTCCGGGTATTCGACGGGCTCCATGGGCAGATGGAGCATGACTTCTAAACCGCGCTCATGCGCCAGGCGGGCGATCGCCACCTGATGGGGGCTGTTAGGCAGGATGGCGACGGTGAGCGGCGCATTCAACCCGATCAATTTTTCAGCCAGCTGCCGGTCATAGCCCAGATCGTCGATGATGATCGCCAGGCGCGGGCGTTTTTTGAGCGGCGGCAGCTCCGGCGGCGCCGGCGGAAGCGCGGCATGCAGGGTGTCGGGTTCGGCCGATGGCGGGGCGGGCGGTTTTTCAGGAAAGACTTCGTAGATCGGCGGCTTAGGCCCGGCCGGCCTCCCCGGCGCCGGCCGGGCCTCGGGTCGCCTTTCAGGGGGGCGGGCCCGAGCCGCAACGTAGGGCTCCTTGGCTGCCGATTTCGGGTGCTCGGGGCCGGCGATGCGGCGTTCCGGAGGGGCCCACACGCGCATCAGCGCCACGGCGCCGAAGACGAGCAATGCGACTGCGGCGATCGCCCCCAGCACCTTCCACGTCAGCCCGGCGGCTTTCTTGCCCCGGCCCCTCTTGGGGCGACGTGTTCCCTTGCGGGTGGGCTTGGACTTGGCCATATCGATCCGCTGCGGTTGTGGTACCCGCGGCGATCAGCCTTTGACGTGACGAAGGATGTCGAACCCTGTCAGGATTTCGAGCGCACGCATGACTTGGTTGTCCGTTTGCAGCGTTTCCAGTTTGAGCGGTCCCACCCGCGATTCAGCGTCTTTGATACTGTCGCTCGGTTCGGCGCCTGATTTCTGGGGGGTCCGGGACGGGGAGGGTCTGTCCATATCGCCTTCGGCCTCGAGATGGTTCTCCAGGTCCTTCTCCTTGAAAAAACCGTCCTCCTTTTCGGGGGTCTCTTCGGGGTCCGTGCGCTTGAACTTGAGGGCGATGTCGGGCTCGATTCCCTTGGCCTGGATGGAGCGCCCGCTGGGGGTGTAGTAGCGCGCGATGGTGAGCTTGAGGCCCGAGCCGTCGCGCAGGGTTTCCACGGTCTGCACCGACCCTTTTCCGAAGGATGCGGCGCCTAAGACGAGTGCACGCTTGTGGTCCTGAAGGGCGCCGGCGACAATCTCCGATGCGCTTGCCGTGCCGCCGTTGATCAACACCACGATCGGGTAAGTGCGTTGAACGGCGGATGGCGTGGCGTTGAACACCTTGGTATTCTTCTTGTCCCGCCCCTTGATGGATAAAATCTGCCCCTTGTCGATGAAGACATCCGAGATGCTGATCGCCTGGTTGAGCAGGCCGCCCCCGTTGTTGCGCAAATCAAGGATCAGGCCCTTCATGGGGGCGGTTTCGGCCTCCAGCTTGTCGAGCGCCTTTTCAAATTCCTGGGTGGTGGTCCCTGTGAAGTTGGACAGGCGCAAATACCCATACCTCGGCTTGAGCACGATGGATTTTACGCTTTGAATCGGGATCTCGTCCCGGATGAGCTCGAATTCCAGAGGTTTCTTGATGCCGTCGCGCATGATCGTGACCGCCACCTTGGACCCCTTCGGCCCCCGCATCATCCGGACGGCCTCCCGCAGGTCTTTGGCGAACTGGCCGTCCACTTTGATGATGCGATCCCCGGCTTCGATCCCGGCTTTGTGGGCCGGCGTGTCCTCGATCGGAGAGATGACGGTGACGAAGCCGTTGCGCATGGTGATGTGAATGCCGATGCCGGTGAATTTGCCCTTGGTGTCGATCTGGAGATCTTCGAAAGCGTCATGCGGGAGCAGGGATGAATGGGGATCCAGGCCCTGCACCATGCCCTGGATGGCTTTCTGGATGAGATCCTTGGGGTCGACGTCGTCCACATATTCCCGTTGGATCAGTTCGATGACATCGGAGAACAGTTTGAGCCCATCGTAAAGGTCTTCCGAATTGGCCGAGTTGGCCTTCTGGAACCCCGCTCCCAGCATCCAGAGGATCGCGGCGGTTACCATGACAAGCCAGAGCTTTACGGGGCGGTGGATGATGCCCTTCATCGGGTTACTCCTTTTTTGTGATCGGATCCGGCAGCGAAACGGTGCGAGGTCGCCGATCGCCCGGAGATTCGATCACGGTGTAATCTGATTGCAGTCAGAGGTTCAGCTTAACCTAAGCCACTCCAATGGGTCGAGCGGAGTGTCGCGATGACGCAGCTCGAAATAGAGTAAAGGGATTCCCGGGGTTCCGGAGTCCCCGACCGTCGCGACCACTTCGCCCGCCGCCACGAAGCTGTCGACCGATTTAAAGACCTCTTCCAGGAAAGCGTGGACGGTGTAATAGTGGTCGTCATGATCGATGATGAGGACGTTGCCGTATCCCTTGAACCAGTTGGCGAAGACCACCCGGCCGGCATGTACGGCTCTCACCGGCTCGCCCCGGTCCGCGGCAACTTCGATGCCGCTGTGAAACCCCTGAACGTGGAGCTTGGGATGGTTGAACGGCCCGAACTTTTTTACAATCTTACCCCTAACCGGAAAGATAAGCAAGCCTTTGGCCGCCGCAAACGGGACCCCCGGGCGATGAATCTCAGCCCTCTCGCGGCGGTTAAAGGCATTGATGGTTTCAGCCAATTCGGCTGCATTCTGCTTCAGGGCTTCGAGCACGGCCTGCTGCAGTTCTTTGCGGCTGCGTATTTGAGCCAGAAGATGTTCCCGATTGGATGTTTCATGAGCGGCGCCGGAGACCTGGCGCTCATGCTTCCCCAGACGCAACTGCTTTTGGGCCTTCTGATGTTCCAGGCGCTCCTGCAGCTGCTTCAGTTCAGAGTGATAGGTCAGAAGGTTATGGAGGGTTCGCTCGTCGTAGGATAGCACCTGCTCGAGGGCCTTGCGGCGCAGAAGCCACTCATGCAGCGAATCTGCCGGAATCGGGGGGAGGGCGCTCCCCATGGCCTGGGTTTTATAGAGTGCGACCAGCCGCCGGGACAGATAAACCTCGCCCGCACGAATGCGGCGCAGCAGATCCTCCGCAACGGCTTCGGTGCTGGCGATGTTCTGATTGATTTCGGCGAGTTCCAGCTCCAGTGCCGCCGCGCGGCGGCGATAGCCCTGAAGTGCCTGCGCGGCCGCCTCGAGCGCCGCCGCGATCTGACGTTCGTCGCGTCGGAAAAGGTCCAGCTCCGCCTCCTGCCGGAGGATGTCTTCTCTCAGGGTCTGTGCATCTTGGCGCAAGGGCGGGACGGCCTGATCCGGCCGAAGCGATGTATGAGGCACCTGCCCGGCGGCGCCCGCAGGCAGTAGGAGCAAGGCGGCAGCCGCCCACCGCTTTAAAGATCCGATTCGCGTCGTCATCTGCGTGTCGGTGGGTCGATGTGCATCGGCGGCAGCCGCCACGCCTATAATTTCCTGCCCAGAGACAGGTGAGAGCCCAGCGCGCCGACGACCATGCTGGCGGCGAGGATGGCAGCCACCCACGCGGGGGACAAAAAGCGAAACTGGATGAACTCCTTCAGCACCCCGAGTTCGGTGCGGGCCGCCACGGCGTTGAACACGGCAAACAGCGCCGTAAGTCCTATGGCCGCCCCCAGCAGACCCTGGATCAAACCCGATAGGTAGAACGGGGCCCGAATGAACCCTTCCGATGCGCCGACCAACCGCATGATCTCAACCTCCTCCTTGCGCGAGGTGAGCACCAGGCGGATCGTGTTGGCGACGATGGAGAGCGCGGCGATGAAGAAAAGCCCGCTCATCCCCGCACTGGTCGTCCGCAGCAGGTGGGCGGTGTCCCGCAGCGCTCCGATCCACTGCTGGCCGTATTCGACCTCTTCGATTCCCGGCAGGGCGCGGAACAGGTCGGCCAAGCTCTCCAGTCGGTCCCAGCCGGCATCGTCCGGCCTCACCCGTATCTCAAAGGCGTCCGGCAACGGGTTTTCGGCAAGGTGCTCCAACAGCGACGGGTGGTGGGACATCCGCGCCTTGAGTTCCTCCAAGGCCTCGTCCCGCGGAATGAAACGCACGGAATCGACGCCCTCGACGGCCAGGATCGCCCGCGCCAGCTCCGGTGCGGCCGCCGAACCGCCGGCATCGAGGTATGCCATGATGCGCGTGCTTTTCTTCCATTCCTGCAGGGCGGCCTCGGTGTTCACCGCTATGAGGATCGCCATGCTGACGATCAGAATGGAGAGTGCGATGGTGACGACCGCGAGGGAGCTGACAAAGCGGTTGGCGAAAAGGTCCTCGAACGCTCGCCTAATGTGCCCTGCGATCATATTGCTTTTCCACCTGCACCGAGCGCGCCAATCGGCCCCGTTCCAGAATCAGCACCCGCCCGCCGGTATCCCGGATGAGCCCTTTGTCGTGCGTAGCGACCACGACGGTGGCGCCGCGGATATGGGCGGTGCGAAGCAGCTCCAGCACGGCGCGCGCGGACACCTCGTCCAGGCTCCCGGTGGGCTCGTCCGCCAGTATGATTTTCGGGTCACCGACAAGGGCCCGCGCCACGGCAATTCGCTGCTGCTCCCCGCCGGAAAGCTGGGGGGGGAGGCAATCCGCGTGCGCCTCCATTCCCACCAGGCGCAGCACCGAGCGGACTTTCGGGCCGATGAGGTGACGGCGATGCCCGGCCGCCTCCAACACCAGGGCTACGTTCTGGAAAACACTGCGGCCGGGGATGAGCTTGTAATCCTGGAAGATCACCCCGCAGGTCCGGCGCAGCAGCGGAATGCGCCGGGAGGAGAGCCGCGCCGGGTTGACGCCGTCGATCAGCACGTCGCCGGCGGTCGCCTGCGCCCCGAAATAGAGCAGTTTGAGCAGGGTGCTCTTTCCGGCCCCGCTCGGACCGGCGATGAACACCCATTCGTTTTTGGCGATGTCGAAGGTCAAGTCGGAGAGGGATTGATGGCGGCCGTAGGCGTGCTGAACGCGGACCAGGCGGATGATCGGCGTTTCCGCGTCGGTGTCGGTCATTCCAGGGATTCCTGGCCGATCGCCCGCAGCAGGATGGCCTTGGCGATTTTGAAATCGAACAGGGCGTTGGTGTAGTTGGTCTCGGTTTGCGTCAGCAGGGTCTGGGCGATCAGGACGTCGGTTTGGGTGGCCACCTGCTCCTTGTATTGCTCCTCGGTAATGCGCAGGTTCTCCTTGGCCTGTTCGACCGCCTGTTCGACCGTTGCGATGTTCTCTTCGGCCTCCTTGGTTCTCAGGTAGGCCTGCTTGACGTCTAAACTGATGGTGTCCAGGAGCTCCGACTTGCGGTACTTGGATTGGGCCAGGCGTGCCAGTTTCTCCTTGCGGCCGTACCCGGTGCGCCCCCACTCCCAGAACGTCCAGGTGGCGGTGGCTTGGATGTTCCAGCCGGCCGAATCGCTTGTTCCCTCCCAGCCGTCCACCTTCCAATCGTCGCCGGTGCGGTTGTAGGTGCCGACCAGGTCCACCACGGGAAAATAATCTTTTTCCGAGAGCTTGACCTGTTTCTCGGCAATGGCGATGTCCAAGTCGGCGACCTGGACTTCCAGGCGGTTTTTCTGGGCGGTCTCGAGGCACTCCTCCAGCGTCGCCGCGTAGGGGGCGTGCGTGGCGTCGTCGACCAGCAACACGGGGGTGTTGACCGGGCGGCGCAGGACCGTGTTGAACTGGGTTTTGGCGATTTCCAGGTCGTTCAGTGCCACGGTCCGCCGCTGTTGGGCATTGGCGAGCTGGACCTGGGCCTGCAGCAGATCGTTCAAGGGGCTCAGGCCGACCTTGTAGAAGTTTTCGGACACATCCCTCTGAGCAGCGATCGACTTCACCGCCTGCTGGGCGACATCCTGCAGTTTGAGGGCTTTGAGCACCGAAAAATAGGCGTTCTTGGTGTCCAGGATCACATCCTGGCGGGTCAAGTCGGAGGCAATCCCGGCCCGGTCAAGGCCCAGCTCCGAAATCCGGTACTCGTTGAGCAGCCTGAAGCCGGTAAACAGCGGCTGGCGCAAAAAGGTGTTGAACGTGTACTGATCCTCAGGGACGGTGACGGTCGATTGCCCTGTCAGCGGGTTCGTCGAGATCCTTTCCTTGTTGCGGTGAGTGATGTTGTAACTTGAGCCCAGGCTCGGTAGGAATGTGGTCCTGCTCGCGTCCCGAACGGCCTGCGCGGCGTTGATCTCCTCCTGGGAGCGCTTGATGCCGAGGTTGGCCTGGAGCGCCAGTTCAACGGCCTCCGGAAGCGAGAGGGGCCGGGGGGGTGTCTGGCCGAGGCCCGGCCTGGCGCTGACGACGAAAATGAGAAGAGAAATCTGCAGTGCCTGGAGCAACTGTTTCATAGCGACCTTTCATGAAGATGCCGGCAGTGAGCCGGTTGACCCAGGCTCCCGGACCTGTTATGGTGCCGCCGAGTTCAAGGAGGGCCGACCCCGGTTTTTCTTGCTCAAGCCTCCACCTTGATCCCGTTTAAACGTGGCTTCTTCCAATTGGGTGGAGGCTTTTTTTATATCCGATCAACTCTGTGAAATCAACCTTTTCGACGCTGGGGACGCCTTGGGTCGGCGGGGGTGCGGACCGCCTCCGAGTGCCCGTTGCGCCATGAGCTCCGGGGCGGGAGCCCCTCATGGACAGGGGGGATTATGAAGCGCGAACTGATCGATATGCTTTGCCGCAAGTCTTTCCAATTCTCCGAGGAGCCGACGTTCAAACTCGTCTCCGGCCGCATGAGCCAATACTATGTCAATTGCAAGCCGACCACCCTGCACCCTCGCGGCATGTTCCTGGTCGGGCACCTGCTGTTCGAAAGGCTGCGGGACGCGGGGGTGGCGGCGGTCGGCGGCCTCACCTTCGGGGCCGACCCGGTGGCGATGGCGGCGGCGTATACCTCGGAACTCGGTGGCCGGCCGATCAAGGCCTTTTCGATCCGCAAGAGCCGGAAAGATCACGGCATCGCGCGCTGGGTCGAGGGCGACATCCAGGCCGGTGAGCGGGTGGCCATCGTGGACGACGTGGCCACCACGGGCGGGTCGACCCTTGCGGCCATCGAGCGTGCACGGTCCGAAGGCCTCGATGTCGTCAAGGCCGTCGTATTGGTGGATCGACAGGAAGGCGGGCTCGATGCCATCCGCGCTCAGGTGGCGGATGTGTCCGGGATCGTCACGCGCGATGAGCTGCTTGCCTGTTGGAAGGAAATTCGAAGATAGACCGGCGGGCGGTATGGCCTTCAGCCCACCACATAGGTCGCGCAGGAATCCTCGGATTCCCAGGCGCTGACCCGACTGACCCGCACCGCAGGGGTGCTGATCGTTTTCTGAAGCTCGCCGGCGATGAAGGCGGCGATGCGTTCGGACGAGGGCTGCCGGCCCTGGAACATCTCCAGTTCGTTCAGGAACTGGTGATCCACCCGAGCGATGACTTCGCGCAAGCGGCTCTTGATCTCGCCGAAATCCATGAGCACCCCCGCGTCATCCAGCTCCGGGCCGATCAGGGACACCTCGATTTTCCAGTTGTGCCCGTGCATATTTTCGCACTTGGCGCCCACCATCGTCAGCCGGTGGGCGGCGGCAAAACGGGTCACCACCTTGAGCTCGTACATGCGACTCCCTCGGGCAGATCAAGCGCGGCTGCCGAACGCATCGGGGTAGCGCCTTTTTAATGGACGGCGCTCGAAGAGCCCCCCTTTAGCATATTCTTCAGCTTGGTCGAGAACTTACCCTTTTCGAGCTTGGCGAACTCCCGCAGGAGCTCCTCCTGCTTCTTGGAGAGATTGGTGGGGGTTTTGATCATGACCTGGATGATCTGCTCGCCGCGTTTGCGGGTGCGCAACGACGGGATGCCCTCGCCGTGGAAGTAAAACACATCCCCCGGCTGAGTCCCCTTCGGGATATCCAGCTGCCGCTCGCCCTCCAGGGTGGGAACCGTGATGGCGCCCCCTAACGCGGCCTGTACGAAGGAGATGGGCACCTGGCAGATGACGTCGTTGTCGCGGCGCTCGAAGAAATCATGGGGTTGAACATGGATGAAAACATAGAGGTCGCCGGAAGGCCCGCCCTGGAGGCCGGGCTCGCCCTCGCCGTTCAGGCGCAGCCGCGACCCGTTGTCGACCCCGGCGGGGATCTTGACGGAGACGCGCTTGCTGACCCGGGTCTGGCCGTTGCCGTTGCATTTCGGGCAGGGTCGGCTGATCACCCGGCCGTTTCCGCGGCAGACATGACAGGTGGTTCTCACGGTGAAAAACCCTTGGGACCGCGAGATTTGGCCGGACCCGCCGCATTGCCGGCAGGTTTCGGGCTGGTGGCCCTTTTCGCACCCATTGCCGCCGCAGTCGGAACAGGTTTCGTATTTGGCGACGTCGATCTCGGTTTCGGTGCCGAACGCGGCCTCCATGAAACCCAAGTTCAAATCATAACGCAGGTCCGACCCCCGCTGGGCCCGGGCGCGAGACCGCCCGCGCCCGCTAAATCCGAAAAAGTCCTCGAAGATGTCGCCAAAACTTGAAAAAATGTCTTCGAAACCGCCAAACCCGGAAAAGCCCGTGCCCTCGAGACCGGCATGGCCGAACTGGTCGTACAGGGCCCGCTTCTCGCGGTCCCGTAGGACCTCGTAGGCCTCCGCGGCCTCCTTGAAATTCTCTTCGGCCTCTTTGTCGCCGGGGTTGCGGTCGGGGTGGAATTTCAGCGCGAGCTTGCGGTAGTTGGATTTGAGCTCATCCTCTGAGGCGTTTCGGTTGACCCCGAGGACCTCGTAGTAGTCCCGTTTGGCAGTCATGGCATCCTGTTGGTCGTTATAATCGCCGCCGAGGGTCGGCCCGAGTCGGCAGACTTCATTTTAACGCAAGCGTACCGAATGTCAATTTTCGCGCCCGGGCGCTTTCGCCGCATCCGTCAACGCGATCAGGCCAGTTCTATCGTGTCGCCCGTGCACCGGGTGTTGTAGCCCCCCAGCGATTCGACCCGCTTTCTGAAATCGGTGGAGCGGATGACACCCAGGAGAGCCTGGATGTTTTCCGTGTCGAAATGCTCGGCCGGGATGACCAGGTCGTACTGCTCGGTGACCACAGGGACGAATTCCAGGCCCAACGCCTTGGCGGCCGCATAGATGCCGAGCCCGGCGTCGGCGCTGCCGCTGAGGATGGCGACCGCGACGGCCATGTGGGTAAACTCCTCCACCCCGTAGCCGCGAATCCGGCCGGGGTCCAGCCCCAGAACCTTCAGCCGGTAGTCGAGTAGGATGCGGGTCCCGGAGCCGGCTTGACGGTTGATGAAGGTGACCTCCGGCCGGGTCAAGTCCTCGATGCTGCGGATGGATTTTGGGTTGCCGCGCGCCACGATCAGCCCGTTTTCACGGAGCACCAGGTTGACGAGTTTGACGGCCCTTCCAGGGAGATATTTGCGGATGTAGGAGACGTTGTAGGAACCGTCTTCGCTGTCGAGCAGGTGCGAGCCGGCCAGGTGGCACCCTCCGCGCTTGATGGCCATCAGGCCGCCCATGCTGCCGACGTGGGAGGAGGAGAGCGAGACACCCCCCCGTGAGGCCTTGAGCTGGTCGGCCAGCACATCCAGCGTGTTGTCGTGGCTGCCCACGATGACGATGGTCCGGTTCAGCTCCTCGAGTGGCCGCATCAGCTCGGCCACGACCGGCTCGTTTTCGCGCAGCCCCTCGGTGTCGGCTGGAATGCGGATGATGCCGTCGGCCCTGGTGATCGAGGTGATTTGGCCCGCCCCCCGCGGCAGCGGAGTGGCGACGATGCGGCCGCCCACCCGGCCGAGCTTGACGCGCACGAACTCCTCAACCCCCAGCTTGGAGGCGACCTTGCGGGTCGGCTCCACCGGGGCGGTCGGAGGCGCCTCCGGCGCTTGGCCCAGCAGAGCGGTGAGCAACGGTTTGACCAGCTGCTCGAACACGATAATGGCCGACACGGGGTAGCCGGGCATGCCGAAGACCGCCGTGCGCCCCACGCGCCCGATGACCACAGGCTTGCCGGGCATGATGGTGACCCCGTGCACGAAGACCTCGCCGATCTCGGCGATCACGGCGCGTGCAAAATCCTCGGAACCGGCCGACGAGCCGCCGAGGATCATGGCAATCTGAAACCCGGCCTCGGCGGCCGACGCGACGGCGGTCCGGATACGGGCGATGTCGTCGGCGATCATGGCATGGCGGGTGAACGTCCCGCCGCAGGACTCCAGGAGGGCCCCCAGCACGTAGGAATTCGTCTCCAGAACCTGTCCGGGTTCGAGATCCTCGAGCCGGGCCCGGCGCCAGTCGACGAGCTCCGAGCCGGTGGGGATGATCAGCGTCCGAGGGCGGCGCTTGACCGGCACGGAGAAAATGCCCGCGGTCAGCATCGCCCCGATGCAGGGGGGGGTGATCCGGTGGTGTCGCGGAAAGAGCAGCTCCGTTGCGACGATGTCCTCCCCGATCCGACGCACGTGCTGCCAGGGAAACGCGGGAGCCTCGATGCGGATGCGCTGTTCGTCTAATACCTGGACCGCTTCGATCATGATCACCGCATCCGTTCCGGCCGGCAGGACGTTGCCGGTGTTGACGAAAAAGGCCTCCCGTCCCACGGCCAGATTCCGCGGCCGGGGCTCGCTGGCGCCATAGGTGTTTTCGGCTTTGACCGCGATCCCGTCCATGGCGGCCGCATGGTAGTTCGGCGCTGAAATGGCCGCAAACACCGGCTCCGCCAGCACCCGCCCGCACGACTCCGGAACCGGGACCGCTTCGCTCTCAAGCGGCCGGAGCGGCGCCAGTTGCTCGAGCACGATGCGGCGGGCCTCCTCCAGGCTTTTCATCTGCAGGTAAACGTTTCGTGGCATTTCTACCTTCCAGAAAAAAACGAAGATTGGTTCAACGGGTAGGTCCCGGCTGCGCCGATCGCTGGCGGCAACCAGGGGTATCCTCCCGACTCAAAACAAGATCACCTCAACCCGTGCACCCGCCTCCAGGCCCTCGTCGTTCTTGGCGATCTCGATTACGCCATCCGCTTTCACCATGGTGTTGAGTAGCCCCGATTTGCCCAGGATCGGTTCGGCCCACAGACCGTCTTCGCCGCTTGCCACGCGCACGCGCACGAAATCGGTTCGGCCCTGGGCTGAGGCCAGGTTGCGGCTCAAGCGGGCAGGCAGGCGGATCTCCTGCGCAAGCGGGGCCCCGATGCCCCCGAGGTGCAGCAGGAAGGGTTTCACGATGCGTGCAAAGACGATCATGGCCGAGGCGACGTGGCCCGGCAGGCCCCAGAACGGGCGGCTTTGGACCCGGGCGAGGATGGTGGGCTTGCCGGGGCTGATGCTGATCCCGTGCACCAGGATCTCCGAGTCGGCAAAGGAGGAGATGACTTCGACGGTGAAATCACGGACCCCGACGGAGCTGCCGCCGGAGACCAGCACCATGTCGCACGTCTCGATCGCTCGGGCGGAGGCCGCGCGCAGTGCCTCGAAATCGTCTTTGACGATTCCCAGCGCCACCGGCGTTGCGCCGGCGTCGACGGCCAGCCCGGCCAGGGTGAAGCTGTTGACGTCGCGGATCTGGCCGGGGGCCGGCACGGCATCGACGGGGACGACCTCGTCGCCGGTGGAGAGGATGGCCACTTTCGGCCGACGGAAAACGTCGACCCGGGTGGTCCCGACGGCGGCGAGCACGCCGGTGTCTTGGGGCCTCAGCCTGCGGCCGGCCGAGGCCACGACGGCCCCCGCCGGATAATCCTCGTCGTCGGCAATAACGTGCTGGCCCGGCGCGACGCTGCGCAGGACCTCGATGGTCCTCTCGTCCAGCACATCCGCATGCTCGCGCATGACCACGCTGTCGGCGCCGGGGGGCAGGGCCCCCCCGGTGGCAATGCGGGCCGCCTGTGACGGCGCGATGACGACCCCGGCGGCTGCTCCCATGGTGACGGCACCGACCACGTCGAAGAGTGCGGGGCTGCCCTCGCTGGCGCCGAAGGTCGAGGCGGCCTGCACGGCATATCCGTCTACGGTAGAGCGGGCAAAGCCCGGCAGGTCGGATGCCGCGACGACATCCCGCGCCAGGACCCGGCCTGTCGCCCCTGCAAGCACAACAGGTTCGGTGGGCACCCGTGGGAAGGCGCCCACCAGCGCCAGCACCTGATCGACATCCATGACGGTAAAAAACTCCTTCATCCTCACCCTCCCATACCAGAAAGGCATCCGCGTTACAAAATCAATCTGCGAAGAAATCTCCAAGCTTGCAAAATCTTGAAACCAGGATATAATCTGTCGTCACACGCGACTTGGCAAGGTGCCGGCCGCCGTCATTTTCACCCGATGAAGGAAGGTCATTGACTCATATGTTGGATGAAACCGGGGCGCCCGGTGCGCCTGAGGATAGTTTTCGCGCCGACAAACCAGACTTTTTGACCGACAAGCGGTTCGAGGATTTCGAGCCGCCGAGCGAAGTGCTGGCCGGTTTGAAAGATGCCGGCTTCGAGTATTGCACGCCGATCCAGGCCCAGGCCCTGCCGGTGCTGTTGCAGGGCCGGGATGTGGCGGGGCAGGCCCAGACCGGGACCGGAAAGACCGCCGCCTTCCTGGTCACCGTTCTCTCACGGCTGCTGGCGGTGCCGGAGCGCAAGACCGGCCGGCCCCAGGCCCTCGTCATGGCCCCCACCCGTGAATTGTCGCGTCAGATCTACGAAGAGGCCCTGGTTTTAGGCCGGCACACCGACATCTCGTTTTTGGAGGTGGTGGGCGGCATCGATTACCGCGAGCAGGCCGAGAGCCTGTCCAAGGGGGTGGACATTGTCATCGGCACGCCGGGCCGGATCATCGACTATTACAAGCAGGGTGTATTCAAGACCCAGGACATCAAGTTCCTGGTGATCGACGAAGCCGACCGGCTCCTGGATTTAGGCTTCGAAAAGGACATGCGCTTCATCCTGCGCAAGCTGCCCCATTTTGAAAAACGCCAGTCGATGCTCTTCTCGGCCACGCTCTCCTACCGGGTTCTGGAGCTGACCTACGAGTTCATGAACCTGCCGGAGTTCATCGCGGTGACCCCGGAGACGGTCGCCGTCGAGGGGATCGACCAGTCGCTGTTCCACATCGAAAAAGAGCGCAAAATGTCGTTGTTGCTCGGGCTCCTGCAGCGCGAGGAATGGAGCCGCATCCTCATTTTCGTCAACATGAAGATGGCTGTGGAGCGGCTCACGCGCAGGCTCAAAGCCAACGGCCTGCCGGCGGAGGGGATCACCGGGGATCTGCCCCAGCGCAAGCGCTTCCAGTTGATGGAGCGCTTCAAAAGCGGCCAGCTCAAGATCCTGGTCGCCACCGACGTGGCCTCCCGGGGCATCCACGTGGAAGATATCAGCCACGTCATCAACTACGATTTGCCCCAGGACGCCGAAAATTATGTGCACCGCATCGGCCGCACGGCCCGTGCCGGCAAGTCCGGGAAGTCCATCTCCTTCGCCTGTGACGAGTACGTCTACCACCTCGAGCCGCTCGAGGAGATGTTGGGCTACAAGATTCCCGTGGTCTGGCCCGAGGACGATTGGTTTGCGGAAGACCGATCGCCCCGGGAAGAGATGGAGCGGCGAGAGCGCCGCGGTCGTCGCGACAGGCCGGAGCGGGCCGATGGGTGCCGAGGCCGGGATCGCGGGCGCGAGCGCCCAGCACGGGAGCGTTCCGGCCGGGAGGCGGCGCCGAAAAAAACCAAAAAGAAGCGCATCCCCGGCGCGTTCTTCGGCTTTGGTCCCCCCGACGCCGAGGAGAGGGTGCCGGAAACCCCGGATGGCGTTCAGGTGGCGGAGACTCAGCCCGAGCCGGAGCCGGTCGTTCCCGCAGCCGGGGAGCGCGCGGCCCCGACGGAGGATGCCGCCTCCGCTGCGGAGCGACCGAAAAAGCGCCGCCGTCGTCGTCGCAAGAAGAAGTCCGTCCCGGCGGATTCGGCCGTGGCGGAGGCCGCTGCGCTTCCGGCCGAACCCGAGCCTACGTCAGCAGAGCCCGCGGCCTGAGCCGATCGGTCCGATTTGCGCCTTGCGGCATCGCCGATGCGGGCAGATGCAGGGCCTCAGGTTTGCTCGTTCACCGAAACTGAACACAGCCTGCCGGCGCCTGCCGGATCCCTGACCTGACCGCTATGGGGCACGTGTTCGACTTCCACGACGCATCGGCGTACGAAAAATCCATGCGGCAACCGGAAAACCGGTTGGCCTTCGAGATGGAGATCCAGCTGCTGCGCGACATGCTCCAGCCGCGACCCGGCGAGTCGATCTTAGACATCGGATGCGGCACCGGGGCCTGCCTGACGGCCTTCGTGGAGATGGGGCTGAGGGCGACCGGCATCGACCCGTCGACCACCATGCTCGACATCGCGTTGAACCGGGTCGGCAACCGGGTCGATCTCTACCGCGGAGTGGCCGAAGACCTGCCGTTCGACGACAATTCCTTCAACCACGCCTGCCTCTTCACCAGCCTTGAATTCGTGGAAAACCCCACCAAGGCCCTGGCCGAAGCCTGCCGCGTGGCCCGGGACCGGTTGTTCATCGGGGTGCTGAATCGATATGCCATCAAGGGGCTGGAGCGCTGGGTGAAGGGGATGTTCTCCCCGTCCATCTACAGCCACGCGCGGTTTTTCAGCGTCTGGGAGCTCAAGCACATGATCTACGATCTGGTGGGGCATGTGCCCATCTCCTGGCGCAGCGTCTGCCAACTGCCCCTGCCCTCCGGGCGCTTCGCGGCCAGCCTGGAGCGGACGCTCCTGCAGCGCTGCCCGTTCGGCGCCTTCGTGGGCATGGTCGTTGTCCTGGTGCCGCGCTTTCGCACCCGGCCGCTGACCTTGCGGTATCAGGCCAGCCGGACTCCGGGGACGGTCCCGGGATAAAGGAGGCGATCGCCATGGAGGCGCTCCTTTATGAGAAGCGCGACGACCGCAAGGTCAAATGCGCCCTGTGCAGCCACCGTTGCCTGATCCCAGCCGGCCAGCGCGGGATCTGCGGCGTGCGCGAGAACCAGGACGGCACCCTGCACACGCTTGTCTACGGCCGCCTCATCGCCGGCCACATCGACCCGATCGAGAAGAAGCCGTTGTTCCATCTTCTGCCCGGCTCGCTCTCCTATTCGATTGCGACCGTGGGCTGCAACTTTCGCTGCCGCTTCTGCCAGAATGCGGACATTGCCCAGATGCCGGCCGACCACGGGGGACGGATCCTGGGTGAGGCCACTGATGCCGGGGCGGTAGTGGCGGCGGCGGCCCGCGGCGGGTGCCGCAGCATCGCCTACACCTATACCGAACCGACCGTTTTCTTCGAATTTGCCCTGGACACCGCCCGCCTGGCGCACGCGCAGGGGATCCGCAACGTGTTTGTCACCAACGGCTACCTGACGCATGAAGCCCTCGAGGCGATCGCCCCCGTTCTGGATGCCGCCAACGTGGATCTCAAGGCCTTCAACCGCAAATACTACACGGAGGTCTGCGGGGCGAAGCTCGAGCACGTGCAGGAAACCCTGCGGGACATGAAGGCTGTGGGGGTCCACGTGGAGGTGACGACCCTGGTCGTGCCGGGTTTGAACGACACCCCCGCCGAATTAAAATCCCTCGCGGAGTTTCTGGCACGGGACCTTGGCCCCGACACGCCGTGGCACATCAGCCGTTTCCATCCCACCTACCGGTTGACCGATCGCCCGCCCACTCCGATCAAGACCCTGCAGGCGGCGCGTGAGATCGGGCGCTTGGCCGGCCTCAAGTACGTCTACACCGGAAACGTCCCCGGCGATGAAGGCGAGAACACCTTCTGCCCCTCCTGCGGCGAAATGCTCATCGAGCGCCTGGGGTTCCGGGTAGGGAAAATACGGCTGAAGGACGGCTGCTGCGCGGGGTGCGGGACGGCGATAGAAGGGGTATGGAAATGAGACAGCGTGCGCTTTTTAAAACCATTTTGGCGTTATACCGTTATAATGCCATAAAAAAATGTATGGGGTGACATAATGGAAACACCTGTTAAACGCGCTATGATTTATTTGGATTCCGTTGTTCATAAGCCGTTGAAAATAAGTACGGAGAGTTTTTACAAAAACTTTCTTCCCGAGCCGTCCCGGCCGACATACACGGAATTCTCATGCGGGTCGCGTCAGCAGAAGATGTTTTGAGAGGAAAAATCAAAGCGTGGCGAGATGCAGAAAGAAGACAAAGCAAGAGACTCAAGGACCTTGCGATATCGCCCGTTTGGTTGAGAGTCGTCCGCACCTCTGGGAATTGCTTGATCCGGATTTGAAAGCGATCATTCATAAGCAGTAAACAGAAATGCTGGGTTGCTTGGAACCACTAATTTTATCCAAAATACAATCAAACGAGTAACTTTTTGATATAGATCGTTTTACGCTTATAAGGCGCCTTTCGTCGTGCACGTTATCAGGCGCCGCAGGAGGCAAATGTGGCTAAGTCCGAAATAGTCTTTCAGCTCAAGGTTACCCTCCTTGGAAGCAGACCGCCGATTTGGCGCAGGGTGTTGGTTCCGAGCGACCTCACGCTGCAGAAGTTTCATGGTGTGCTGCAGGTTCTGATGGGATGGACCGACAGCCATCTTCATCAGTTCCATGCCGCGGGGGCCGTCTACGGAACGCCCGATCCGGAGTTCGGATTCGAGCGGAAAAGCGAGCGAAAGGCCCGGCTCAACGACGTGTTGGGTCAACCGAAGGATCGCATGATCTACGAGTATGATTTCGGCGACAGCTGGGAACACGAGGTGCTGCTTGAGAAGATGCTGCCGCGCGAGCCCAAAGTGAGATATCCGGTTGTAACCGCCGGCCGGCGGGCCTGTCCGCCGGAGGATGTCGGCGGTGTCTGGGGGTACGCGGATTTCCTGAAGGCGCTACGCGATCCCTCACACCCGGCTCACGCAGAGATGGCCGAGTGGGCCGGCGATGGTTTTGATCCCGAAGCCTTCGACGTTGGCGCAGCGAACCGCGCGTTTCACGGCGGGTGGGCGCTCCCACCCAAACAAGGCGGATAGGGATCAAGTCCAGAGGCCGCTCTGCTCCTTTGGCTTGCTGCTCAAAGCGAATTTAAACTCAGACACCCAAACGGTTAAACATTGCCTTTGGAAAACTACAGATATCGATCGCCCCTTGTACCTATTTGCAGATGACACACTTTCAGTGCTTTCATCCGACATATCACAGAAATGGCAATTCTGAGATAGTCGTGAACTATCTCAAGGCTTGATTGACTACCACTCCCCTAAATTTATATCTGGTTTAGACCCCTATTACCTCCATAATTATCCAATCTTGTTTTTCAGCTATACGTTAGCACCTTTCATTAAAATGATACGGTCGGTTGCGTCGTTATTTTCACAAAAAGTTAGGGACTCGGAAAGATAATCGGAGAGTCCGGGGTAGGACCAATTTCATCACAGGCGCGCAACCGGCGGCGCAAAGTTGCGTCAGACAACTTACAGGGCTGAGAGACCCGGAAGGAGGATCATATGCTTTACACAATTGCTTTGGTACTGGGTGTTTTGTGGCTGATAGGGTTAGTGACGGGATACACAGCGGGTTACTTTATTCACATCCTGCTGGTCATTGCCGTTGCCATGGTGGTGATCAACCTCATACAGGGGAGGAGATCGGTTTAGTACAGTTGCACACAGAGAAGGGTTACCCGCTTTTATAGAATTTTCTTTCATCGCGCGCGGCGTATTTGAATTGAAGACGTTACTCGCGAAATGGCCCGCCTTATGCGGGCCCGCCCAATTGAGCGACGAATCCGAACTCTCGAATGCCCAGTCGGATAGGTGCGCCTCGGCGAGAGCTCTGGATCACGCAGGTTTAACTGTCCAGCTGTAAACCGCAACCACCTCTCAAAGGAGATGCAACATGTCCATAGCCAAGATTTCGGAAATCAGCGCGACGTCGGCCAAGAGTTTCGAGGACGCAATTCAGCAAGGGATAACACGCGCGAACAAGACGCTACGGAACATCAAAAGCGTATGGGTCAAGGAGCAGCACGTCCGAGTAGAAAACGGACGTCTGTCAGAGTACCAGGTGAACATGATGGTGACGTTCGTGCTTGAAGATTAAACTGCACCAGGCGGCAGCTGCGAAACGCTTTGGAGAAATGGCCGACGGCAAGCCGGAAAGAATGATCCGGGCTGAGGAAGGAGGTCGGGGCAGCATTTAGATAATGGCTGGCATTTAATCAAAATACACAAAGGAGGTTATTATGAAAAAATTCTTAATGTTAATTATGTTAGTGTCCTTCCTGACACCTTTAGCTACCGCCAATGCTGGTCTGATTGGCGTAGATCCAGTCAGGCTGCAAATCAGCGGTAAAATGGGGGCGCAATTTTACTGGGGTGAAACTTTCATGCCTTTTAGCATAGCTGATCCGTCTCCTTGGAGTTTTGAAGCGGAATATTTGGAAGGCTTTGCTGTCAGCGGATCTGCGAAAGCAAAGAAGGGCCAATTTCTTTATTTTGATATTGACCCTGAGGCCATCAATGGCGTTGTTTACTTTGGGATGATCAACAAAAATGAGAAGATCAAAAAACGCGGAAAGATCATTTTTGACTCCGCTAATGGCACCTGGAAAATAAAAGGGGTAGGCAAGAAGGAATGGAACGGGGTCTTCCCTTTTGTTTACAGCACAGCCGAGCAATTTTCTATGTATGCATCCATGACCTCAGTTGGTGGGGAGACCCCTAACGGAGGTGTACCTGGTGCAGCTCCAGTCCCCGAACCAGCAACCATGCTGCTTCTGGGTTTAGGCCTGGTTGGGCTGGCTGGTTACGCCAGGGGTAAGTTTAAGACCAGTCAGCCTACCACCGGCAAAGCCGGTGGCTTGAATTTATGAGCGGCTCAAAGCCGCATGGCCCTTCGGGCTAAAACTTGTACGGGATATTCCTTGAACATCCTCTCAAATTCGATACTTCGACTTTTGGCTCTCACAGGATCTGGCAGACCCGTGGCGGCAAACTATCCCGTGCGCATCAATTCAGGTTGTAATTTAGTCTTATGTGGCTTAATCTCTCCGCTGTCCCCATGGAGCCTCCTCTGGTTCGTGAATTTGAGCGGTTCACGGCCGAGGAGGCTTCATTGATTTTCCGGAACTGTCAAACTTTGGGAGTCCCCCGGCAGAGCCGGGGGTTTACCTAAATGAAATTAATCCGTTTATTGATCTAGCGCAAAAGGCAGGGCCGCGATTGGCTCTGCCTTTTGTTTTCGCCGATATCGCATTAAACCCAATCAACCAAAAATTGATGATACTGACAGCAAAGGGAATCATATCAGCTTTCTGAAACCGTGAGGTTGAGAGGCAGCATCCCCGGCAACGTTATTTACCGGACTGCAGGCTACGCTGATGATTGGCAATTATCTGGGGGATCTTTCTCGCGACGACCCTTTGCATGGGTAAAGGAGACTTAGAAAATGATTCCGATTGTCCCCAAGCAGATATTTTTCACGAAAGGAATTGGTTTCCATAAGAATAAGCTGCAAAGCTTTGAATCAGGGCTTCGTGATGCTGGCATCGAAAAGTGCAACCTTGTTACGGTATCAAGCATCTTTTCGCCGGAATGCCAGATTATCCCTCGGGCCAAAGGGGTCAAAAAACTTGAACCCGGACAAATTACTTTCGTTATTCTTGCCCGCGAAGCGACGCAGGAGCCGAACCGCCTGCTTTTTGCGTCAGTAGGCCTTGCGCGACCGAAAAACAGGAAGCAATACGGTTACATCAGCGAACACCACGGTTTCGGCCAGACACACAAGAAGGCTTCAGATTTTGCTGAGGATCTTGCAGCAACCATGCTGGCCTCGACACTGGGGATCGAGCTGGACCCGGACAAAGATTGGAACGAGCGTAAAATGGTCTATCAAGTGGGCGAGCGCCAGTTCGTAAGTCGGAGTACCGCCCAAACCGCTCGTGGCCACAAAGATGGTCTTTGGACAACGGTGATCGCCTGCGCAGTTATGTTATGTTAGAGGGTGGTTGCTTTCTGGCAGTTCACGACGCCAAAGTTTCCGAATCCGGAAATCCTCGGGTCAGTCTGGTCTATTTGCCTTTCGATTCTAAAGGAATTATCTGGAAGCCGCAGACAGTTGAGTTTTCCGGGGAGGAAAACGGGCTGGTGAAGAAGAAGGATACACTGCCCGCGACTCAGGACTCTCGGCGTAATCTTTGGGCCGTTGGCCTGGCCGCCATGCTGGTCGTCGTCGCTGGGGCGTTGATATGGCAGTTTTTCTTGCAACCCGCCCCCCCGCCTCCTGTAGCCTCCAAGCTATCCGAGAAGGCCGACCCCCAGAAGATGGCCTACGCCCTATCTGAAGAAGTCATCGCCCTATGTCCGGAATACCCCAGAGCTATATTGCGTATGTGTTTTTTGCAATATCCAATAACCTGCTTGGGCGAGAAGAGGAGGCCCGAGGTTCCGTCAGAGAATTGCTTGCTTAAACCCTCAATTTTCAATTGAGCAGTACAGAGGGATTACGGCCAGGGCGGGAGCAAGAGATCAAGCTGCCGTGGAAAAATTTTGCGAGGCATTACGCAAAGCGGGATTGCCCGAGACAGCGCCCAAGGGATAGCATATTCTGGTTTGAGTTTGACACGATTTGATCGGTAGACTCAATAATAGGGTATACGGAATAGATCTCTCATAATATTAAATTGTTGGATAATTTGGCTTTCCCGACGAAATCACAACTTAGGGGGCTCTTTGTGATATAGGCTCCTTTCCCTGAACGATTTCATTTGATTTTTAGAGCTGGACAGGGGTATTATTCAGGCAGGTCACAGCATCTTTCGCGCTCCGGAAAACCTGATTTGGGCGCTGGTTCCGTTGCGCGGTCCGGATTCTTCCTCTCCAGCGTCATTTCCTTTCCTGAGCGTCTCTCTCATCTAGTTGCCAAACCTTCTACACAAGGAGGTGACGGCATGGAACGTTATTTACCGGACTGCAGGCTACGCTGATGATTGGCAATTATCTGGGGGATCTTTCTCGCGACGACCCTTTGCATGGGTATCTTAGGCATCAAGTAGGCCCCCAGATTGGCATTTCTTCGCCCAATACTGATTACCGCGTCTTCCAATTCGCTTACTCCCGCAACGTCTATTTATACATAGGACATAACGGGGGCCCCAAGTTGGTTGGCAAGTTCTTCAAATCATCCAACCCAGACCATGCGCGGAAATTGGGAGAGAGCGAATTTAATAATCTTATCTACCTTCGTAGCCTGGGCTTCTCAAAACCCCCGCACTATGTCGTCAAGCCATATGGTTTCAATCCGGCAATCGACAACCTGTTGCTGACCGAATATGTTACGGCAGAGTCACTCAGTGGAATAATTGGCAGCGCCATACACCAGGGCAACCACCATCGACTTTTCAGAAAACTTTCCGCTCTGGGCCAATTCTTGGCTCATTTGCACAATCGAATGGCTGGTGACGGGACGGTGAATTTCGACGAGAGCATCGAATACATGGGGCGGCTGTTAAAATCTCTGATTGAAAAGTGGGGGGTCCAACGGGAAGACTGCGACGAGTTTTTATTCCTGCGCGAAGCATGGCGCAGCCGGGGTTGTATGTGGGAGGACCGTTCGGTACTCGTTCACGGAGATGCAACTCCGTCCAATCTCCTCTTCGGTAAAGGACAGGAAGTGGTCGCTATTGATTTGGAACGGATGAAATGGGCCGACCGGGTTTTTGATTTGGGACGGCTCTGCGGGGAACTGAAACATTTCTTCTTCCAGGGCACTGGCAACCGCTTTGCAGCCGAGCCCTTCATAGGGCATTTCTTGTGGGAATACTGTGGCCACTTTCCAGACCGAGTAGACGCCTTTCGTGCCATCACCAGACGACTGCCGTTTTACATGGGTATAACTCTTCTGCGCATAGCTCGAAACTCTTGGATTGACCCGGGCTACCGGCGGCGTTTAGTTGAGGAGGCTCGGCAGGTACTGAGGGCAACTCCATGATCATCCGAGGAATTATTTTCGACATCAACGGCACTCTCATCGATATACACACGGATGAAGGCTCTGAGGACATCTACCGAGCCATCAGCCATTTTCTTTCCTATCAGGGTATTTACCTTCACCGTTGGGAGGTAAGAGACAATTACTACGAGATTATTGACAACCAGCGCCGGGCTAGCGTGGAAGAGCATTTTGAATTTGACGCGGTTGAAGCCTGGCGGGAGTTTATGAAGCTACATGCAACCGACTCCACCCTCCTGACACCGGAAAAACTAAAACAAATTCCTCTTTTTCTTGCCGAGACCTACCGGGGTATATCCCGAGATCGCCTACAGTTATACCCAGACGTGAAGGCTGTGCTGGAGGAACTACATGGCCGGTTCAGGCTGGCCGCTCTTTCCGACGCCCAAAGTGCTTGGGCTCTGCCAGAAATGCAAGCCGTGGGGATTGAGTCTTTTTTTGACCCTATCATTATTTCCGGCGATTACGGTTTCAGGAAGCCGGACAGGAGGCTCTTCGAGGCTGTCTTAGATAAACTGGAGATTGAGCCCGAGAACGCGCTTTTCGTCGGCAACGATATGTATCGGGACATTTTCGGGGCCAGGCAACTCGGTATTAAAACTGTTTTTTTTACGTCCAACCAAGGCAGGCAGCAAATGGATGGAGTTAGCCCCGACTACATAATTTATCGATTCATCGAGCTGAAGCAAGCGATCAGCTTCTTCGAGTCTCGATAACCAAATTTTCGAATCCCTGGCTGCCTTCGCATCTATTCACTGTGTCCGCCCAGCCTTCAGAACTCCCTAAGCTGAGTTCACTATCCCTTCGATTCGGATGAGTATAAAGGCTGCAAGGACATGTGGCAGGTGAACATTCGGAAAGTGATTTTCGGTTATTTGATGCGAAGGAAATTTTAGATTTGCGGAGCCAAACCATCAAAGACCGAAAGATTCGGCCTCGGGGATAAACCAATCCCCGAGGATTTATCAAACCCTGATGGTTGGGGTAAGTTGGAAAAAATGGACACCAAAGTTTATGATAACCCATAAGCGGAGGTGTCAGGATGGAAAAGGTTCCATACAGCAGGTACACAAAGGAGTTTCGTTTAGAAGCGGTACGGCTTATTACCGAGGGCGGCCTATCAGCAGGTGAAGCGGCGATGAGACTGTCTCTGCCAAAATCGACTCTGGAG